>NZ_JBIRAW010000001.1:0-598659 GCF_044326315.1 Actinomadura sp. 9N407
CTCGTGGCGTGTTCGCCCGTGCGCGGCCGCTAAACGGCGAACACGCCACGAGTCGACGCGCGGTGCTGCGAGAATGGCCCCGCGGGCCGACCGGATCGGCCGCCGCTGTTGACACGTGGGCCACGATGACGGTTGATAACACATGAAAAGGGACGCGGGGGACGGCCCGCATCGGCCGGCGGCCCGGCCCGGTGCGCCGCCTCACCCCCTCGCCTCGAGATCCGTATCATGACCCGGGCCGGATCCGGGTCACGGCAGTCGGTTCATCACACGACGAGAACGTTCACGGCGCATCGACCGCCTGTCAATGTTGGGGTGTGGACATGCAGGGTCGCGCGGACCGGAACACGGGTGGCCTCACCACCGGCGTCCCCTTGGTCGGCCGGCGGGGGGCCCTCCGCGTCCTGGACCAGGCACTCGACTTCGCGATCGACGGCTCGTTCCGCTTTCTGGCGCTGTCGGGCGATCCGGGCGCGGGCAAGACCCGGCTGCTGGGCGAGCTGGCCGCCGCCGGAGCCGCCCGCAAGCTGCCGGTACTGACCGGCCGCGCCGCCGAGTTCGAGCAGCAGATGCCCTTCGGTGCCCTGGTGGACGCGCTCGACGACCAGCTGGAGGAGTGCCGCCCGGCGCTCGACCCCGCGACGGCCCGGCTGCTGTCCACCGTGTTCCCCGCCCTCACCGGTACGGGCGCGGGCGCCACAGTCGGGAACGCTCCCGGTTCGCCCCAGGCACAGTCCGAAATATCGGGACGATCCGCGACATCGGAGGCGGCCGCGGAGGGCAGCGGGGCGCTCGGCGTCGCCCGCTACCAGCTGCACCGCGCCGTCCGGCACCTGCTGGAGGAGCTGGCCGCCGAGCAGGGGCTCGTGCTGGTCCTGGACGACGTGCACTGGGCCGACGACGCCTCGATCGAGCTGCTGGGCTACCTGGTCCGCCATCCGCCCCGGGCCCGGGTGCTGATCGGCGTCGCCTACCGCCCGGCCCAGGCCTCGCCGCGGCTGGCCACCCTCGTCGACGTCGCCGGCGAGCACGGCGTCAGCGTGGCGGCCGACCCGTTCACCCCAGCCGAGGTCGAGCAGTTCCTCGGCCCGCGCGTCGGCCGCTCCCGCTGCCAGGCCCTGTACGAGGCCAGCGGCGGCAACCCGTTCTATCTGGAGGCGCTGGCCCGCAAGGAGGGCACCGGCGAGGCCGCGCCCGCCGACGACTCCGGCACCGAGCGCTGGGGCGGGCTGCCCGACCTGGGCGAGATCACCGACCTGCCGCCCGCCGTGCGCTCGGCGCTCCAGGTCGAGCTGAGCGGCCTGCACGAGACCGCGCTGCTGGTCGCGCGGGCCGCCGCCGTGGCCGCCGACGAGTTCGAGCCCGCGCTGGCCGCGGCCGGCGCGGAGCTGCCCGAGGCCGAGGCGCTCGCCGCGCTCGACGACCTGGTCGCGCGGGACGTGGTCAGGCCCGCCTCGCCGGGACGGTTCCAGTTCCGCCATCCCCTCGTCCGGCATGTCGTGTACGGGTCGGCGGCCGCCGGCTGGCGGCTCGCCGCGCACGCCAGGATCGCCCGCTACCTGGCCGATCTCGGCGCGCCCGCCACGCTGCGCGCCCACCATGTCGAACGGTCGGCCCGCTACGGCGACCGGTCGGCGATCGCGACCCTGGTCGAGGCGGCCCGTACGGTCGCGCCGCAGGCCCCGGCCACCGCCGCGCACTGGCTGGAGGCGGCACTGCGCCTGATGCCCGAGGACCCCGAGGGTCCGGACGCCGGCGGCGACGACGACCCGGCCCGGCCCCGGCGGATCCGGCTGCTGTCGGAGCTGGCGCACGCCCAGACCGTCAGCGGCCGGCTGGTGGAGGGCCGCGAGACCGCCCGCACGCTGCTGCGGCTGCTGCCGACCGGCGACCATGCCCGCCGCGCCCGCGCCGTCCAGATGTGCGCGGTGATCGAGCGGCAGCTGCACCGCCACCAGGAGGCCCGGGCGCTGGTCCTGGACGAGCTGCACCGCATCCCCGACCCGCAGGCGCCCGCCGCGGTGCTGCTGCGGGTCCGGCTGATCGCCGACCGGCTGATGCGCAACGACATCCGCGGCGCCCAGGCCGTGCTCGACCGGATGCCCGACAACGGGCCCGGCTGGGAGCCCGGCCTGGCGCTCGCGGTCGCCTCGCTGCGCGTGCTGCCCGCCTATGCCACCGGGCGGGTCGCCGACGCGGCCGGTTACGCCGAGGCCGCCGACCGGCTGTTCGCCGCCGCCCCCGACAGCCATATCGCCGAGGCGCTCGACACCTTCCCCTGGTTCTGCTGGACCGAGATCATGATGGGCCGCTACGACGACGCCCTGCGGCACATCGAGCGCAGCACCGCCGTCGCCCGCTCCACCGGCCAGGCCTCCTACATCACCTACCTGCTCAACGCGCGGGCCCGTGCGTTCACCCTGCTGGGCCGGCTGGACGAGGCCGCCGACGCCGCCGAGGAGGCCACCGAGACCGCCCGGCTGCTGCGGTCGGGCGAGGCGCTGGTCTTCGGGCTCACCCAGCAGTGCCTGGTCGCCACCTGGTCCGGTGATCACGACAAGGCGCTGCTGGCGGGCCGGGACGCCGTCGCCGGGGACCTCGGCGCCGGCGAGTGGTGGGGGGCGATGGCCCGCTACGCCCGCGCCGTCGCGCTGGTCAACGCCGGCCGGCACGACGAGGGCTCCGCCGCCCTGCTGGAGGCCTGCGGCGACGCGTCCGATCCCCGGCTCGACCCGTCCACGCTGCTGAGCTGCGCCGAGCTGCTGGCCTGGACCGAGTCCTGCCGCAAGGAGGGCGACCCGGCCCGGTGGGCGCACATCGCCGACGCGCTGGGCACGCTCGGGACGCCCGCCGACACCGGGCTGATCAGGCTCGCCCGCGCGCACGCGGCGCGCCCGGACGACCCGCGCCGGGCCGCCCAGCTGGCCACCGAGGCCGGCGCCCTGCTGGCCGGTGCGGGCCGCCGGGTCGAGGCCGGCCGCGCCGAGCTGGCCGCCGGCCTGGCCCATCAGGCCGCCGGTGAGCGCGACCCGGCCCGCGAGCGGCTGCGCGCCGCCGCCGCCCTGTTCGAGGCGTGCGGGGCCAAGGCGCTGACCGCCCAGACCGTACGGGAGCAGCGCCGCCTCGGGGTCCGGGTCGCGGGCCCGCGCCGCGGTGGCGGCGGCACCGAGCCGTTCGGGCTGTCCCCCCGGGAGTACGAGATCGCCTCGCTGGTCGCGCAGGGCTGCACCAACCAGCAGGTGGCCGAGAAGCTGTTCCTCAGCGTCCGGACGGTCGAGACCCACCTGTCCCGGGTCTTCGGCAAGCTCGGCGTGACCTCGCGGGTCGGCGTCGCCACCGCGCTCAACGCCCGTTCCGGCGACCGCGAGGCCTGAGCCTCCCGCACCCACCGCCCACCGCTTGGGTCATGCGGCTCATTTGGAACGTGGCACCCCGCACGGACACCGGAACAAGATCCGGACGACAATGAACCATGCGGTCGAAACCGGACTCTTACTTCACACGTACCCCACGTGCCCAAGGGGACGAATACGGGTTTTCCACGATGTCGCACCGTCGTAGGCGACTGGCACTGTTGGACCGACGTTGAGCCGGGAGGACACAGACATGGCACGCCGAATCCGACGTTTCTCGGGTGAGGGCGTCACCGACGCCCAGGTGTCGCTGCATCCGTTCACGACCGAGGACGACCTGCTGCTGACACTGTCGCGGTTCCACCGCGAGGACAGCGACGACGTCGTCCTGCTCATGCACGGGCTGACCTCCTCCAGCGACCTGTTCGTCATGCCCGAGATCCGGAACATGGTGAGCTACCTGCTCGACAACGGCTTCGGCGACGTGTGGGCGCTGGACTTCCGGATGAGCAACCGCTTCCCGTACAACACCAGCGGCAGGCGCTTCTCCCTGGACGACATCGCGCTGTTCGACTACCCGGCCGCGATGCGCGAGTTGCGCGCTCACATCGGCGACCGCCGGGTGCACGTCTTCGCCCACTGCCTGGGCGCCCTGTCGTACAGCATGAGCCTGTTCGGCGGCGCGGTGGAGGACGACCTGGCCAGCCTGGTCGTCAACAGCGTCTCGCTGACCCCGCGCGTCCCGGCCTGGTCCAAGGTCAAGATGGCGGTCGGGCCCAACTTCGCCGACTACGTCCTCGGCTCCCCCTACATCGACCCGCGGTTCACCGAGGCGCCCAAGCTCAGCGGCCGGTGGCTGATGTCCAAGGTCATCTCGGCGTTCCATCCCGAGTGCAAAGAGTCCGCGTGCCACATGCAGAGCTTCATGTGGGCGACCGGGCGGCCCGGGTTCTTCATGCACGAGAACCTCGCTCCCGAGACGCACCAGCACGACCGGCTCGCCGACATCAACGGCGCCTCGACCGTCCACTACTACCGGCACATCAGCAAGATGGTGAAGGCCGGCAAGGCGGTCAGGTTCGACAAGCGCGACCCCAAGCTGACCGGGCTGCCGGCCGACTACCTGGCCCGCGCGGCCGAGATCACGACGCCGATCCTGTTCACCACCGGCGATCACAACAAGATCTTCACCGACTCGAACGTGGTCTGCCACGCGCTGCTGTCGAAGCTCGTCCCGGGCCGGCACGAGCTGGAGATCCTGCCCGGCTACGGCCATATCGACCCGATCCTCGGCAAGAACGCCCACCAGGACGTCTACCCGCGGATCCTCTCGCACTTCCAGAAGCACAGCACTGACCGGAAGGCCGCCTGAGATGACCCAGGACCGGAGCACCGAGCACGCCGACGCCGTCGTCGTCGGCTCGGGGTTCGGCGGCTCGGTCGCCGCCTTCCGGCTCGCCGAGGCCGGGAGGTCGGTCGTGCTCCTCGAGCGCGGCCGGCCCTACCCGCCCGGCTCGTTCCCCCGCTCCCCCAGCGAGATGGGGCGGGCGTTCTGGGACCCGGCCGAGGGCCTGTACGGCATGTTCGACGTGTGGCGCTTCAAGGGCTGCGACTCGGTCGTGTCGGCCGGCCTGGGCGGCGGCTCGCTGATCTACGCCAACGTCCTGCTGCGCAAGGACGAGCACTGGTTCGTCAACGACGCGCCCGGCGGGGGCCACGAGCCCTGGCCGGTGGACCGTGCCGATCTCGACCCGCACTACGACCGGGTCGAGGCCATGATGGAGGCGACGCCGTACCCGCTCGACCGGGCGCCGTTCGACGACACCCCCAAGACCCACGCGATGCAGGACGCCGCCGCCGAGCTGGGCCTCAACTGGGCGCTGCCGCCGCTGGCGGTCAGCTTCGCCCCCGAGCGCGGCGCGGCGCCCGGGATCAGCCTGCCGATCGTCGACGCGGGCTACGGCAACCTGCACGGCGGCGGGCGGCGCACCTGCCGGCTGTGCGGCGAGTGCGACATCGGCTGCAACGAGGGCTCCAAGAACTCCCTCGACCACAACTACCTGTCGGCCGCCGCGTACCACGGCGCCGATCTGCGTACCGGTCACGAGGTCAAGGCGATCCGCCCGCGCGACGGCGGCGGCTACGAGGTCGACTACGTCGCCCACGACATGGAGAGCAAGGCGCG
Source organism: Actinomadura sp. 9N407 (assembly GCF_044326315.1). Classification (NCBI taxonomy): domain Bacteria; kingdom Bacillati; phylum Actinomycetota; class Actinomycetes; order Streptosporangiales; family Thermomonosporaceae; genus Actinomadura; species Actinomadura sp. 9N407. Next base: position 5,539 of record NZ_JBIRAW010000001.1, read on the forward strand.
CAAGGGCGGCCTGCGGACCATCACCTGCGACCGGCTGGTCCTGGGCGCCGGCACGTACGGCACGACCCGCCTGCTGCTGAAGTCGCGCGCGGCGTTCCCGGGCCTGAGCCCCGCGCTGGGCGGCCGCTTCAGCGGCAACGGCGACCTGCTGACCTTCCTGCTCAAGGCCAAGGACCGCAACCGGGTCCGGCCGCTGGACGCCAGCCGCGGGCCGGTGATCACCAGCGCCATCCGGCTGCCCGACGAGCTGGACGGCCATCCCGGCGCGGGCCGCGGCGCCTACATCGAGGACGGCGGCTACCCGGCCTTCGTCGACTGGATGCTGCAGCCGTTCGAGAGCGGCGACCAGATCGACCGCGCGGTGAAGTTCCTGTGGTCGCGCTTCACCGAGTTCTTCACCGACGCGCCCGACACCAACCTGTCCAAGGAGCTGGCCGACCTGATCGGCGACGGCGCCCTGTCGGTCAGCTCGCTGCCGCTGCTGGGCATGGGCCGCGACACCGCCGACGGGGTGCTGGCGCTCAAGGACGGGCGGCTGACCGCCGACTGGACCAGCAAGACCAGCACGGAGCACTTCGAGCGGCTCCGCAAGACGATGGAGGGCATCGCCGACGTGCTGGGCGCGGACTACGCCGACAACCCGATGTGGTTCCGCAAGCGCATCATCACCGTCCATCCCCTGGGCGGTGCCCCGATGGGGCACCACCCGGCCGAGGGCGTCTGCGACGCCTTCGGCGAGGTGTTCGGGTTCCCCGGCCTCTACATCGCCGACGGTTCGGCGATGCCCGGACCGGTGGGCCCCAACCCCTCGCTCACGATCGCCGCGATGGCCGACCGGATGGCCACGCGGATCCTGGAGGACGAGTCCCGCCCCGTCACGACGGGGGCCGAGCCGGTCGCGGGGACCGGCTCGCCCGACGGGGTGCTGAACGGCCCGGCGCACGGTACGGAATCGGGGGCCTTCGAGGGAACCGGGGGCGGTTCTCCCGAAGGGTCCGGCCGTACGTCGCTGTCGTTCACCGAGGAGATGAAGGGGTTCATCACCTCGGGGACCGCCGATCCACGGGCGGGCGAGCTGGCCGAGGACCGCGAGCGGTTCTCGTTCCGGCTCACCATCACCGCCGAGGACGTGGATCGCTTCCTGGCCGAGCCCGGGCACACCGCCCGGGCCGAAGGGTGGATCGACGCGGCGGGTCACGGGGGCCGCCGCCCGGTCCAGCGGGGCTGGTTCGACCTCTTCGCGCCGGGGGGCGCGGAGGATCGCCGACTGATGAAGTACCGCCTGTACTTCACCGACGGCCAGGGCCGGCCCCGCACCCTCGCCGGCCACAAGAACGTCCTGCACGGCCCGCCGACCCGGATCTGGCCCGACACCTCCACCCTGTACGCCCGGATCCTGGACGGGCACGTGGAGGAGGGCGACGAGACGGCCCCGGTGCTCGCGGCGGGCGTCCTGCACATCCAGCTGACGGACTTCGCCCGCCAGCTGACCACGTTCCGCACGACGGGCCCCGGCGGCCCGGCGGCGCTGCTGGAGTTCGGCCGGTTCTTCGCCGGCGAGCTATGGGAGGTCTACGGCCCCGACCTCGACTGAGGGGGCCCCACGAACGCGCGAGCCGAGGGAACTGCGGGGTGCTCTCGGCTCGCGCTTATTTTTGCCCGGTCCTGTTCTGCCCGGTCCGGCTAGGTTCGGCGGCGGGAGCGGTAGACGGTACGGGCCTCGTCCAGCAGGGCCAGGTGGTCGGACAGCTGGCCCGGGGATTCCAGGCGGGCCTGCGTCCGCAGGAGCTCTTCCAGGGCGTCCAGGTAGTCCAGGCACCATTGGACGTCGGCCTCGCGAGCGACGTGGTGGCCGTCGACGTCGATGTAGACGGGACTGGTGTGGGCGTAGACGCCGGTGTGGTGGAACGACCGCGCATGGGCCGGGCCTGAGGCGACGGCCACCAGGTAGGTCGGCTCCCCGACGGTGAGCTCGGCGGTCAGCTCGTGCGGCGGCCCTTCGGCCACGACGCCGTCGGCCGTACGCAGCTCCAGGCGCGTGACCTCGGGGCCGACGGACCGGACGGTGACGGTGAGGCGGTCGCCGGGACGCGCGTCGAGCGTCGCTCCGGGGCCGAGGCCGCCGGCGTCGAGTTCGAGCCAGGGACCGGTGGTGGCGAACGTGCGGCCCCCTCGGATCGCGTCGGCGAACGAGGCCGCGGTGAGAGGGCCCTCGACCCGGGCGTAGACGCGTTCCCAGCCGGGCGGGCTCGACTGGTTGCCGCGGCGCTCGAACGAGAGCATCGAGTCTGTACCGGCGGTGGCGGCCAGGGTGTTGCCCGCTCCCAGGAGGTGGCGGTAGACGACGGCGGTCGCGTGGATCGAGGAGTGGTTGAGGACGTCGAGGCTGTCGATCAGGCCGAGCGCGGCGTCGGCGACGATCTCGCGGGCCGAGCAGTTGCGGCCGGAGGTGAGCGCGAAGGCGGGCGGGGCGTCGGCGTCGATCGGGACGTGGAACGGGTGGCTGTAGCCCAGGACGGCACCGAGTTCGCGCAGCTCGGCGCAGCCCTGGCCATTGGGCGGCCAGTCGGCGGTGCCGAGGAAGCCGGTGTGGTAGCGGCGGGGCGGGCGCTGGACGCCGAACGCGTACAGGTGGCCGAGCAGGTCGTTGCGGTACTCGACGCCGAGGCGGGCGATGTGGGTGGCGTCGGACCAGGCCAGGTCCTGCCCGGCCCAGTGTTCGAGGGCCTCGCGGTCGTAGACCCGTTCGGAGGCGACGTTGCCGGCGACGAGGTTGAGGACGTGCAGGTCCTCGCCGTGCTGGACGGTGGCGGCGTGGGCGGGCGTGCCGACCGTGTCGCCGGTCCAGTTCATGTGGACGTGCATGTCGCCGCCGTACCAGCCCCGGGACGCGGCGTCGTACAGGCGCTCGGGTGCCAGTTCGAGGACGGTGCCGGGTCCGGGGGTGATGCGGCGTTCCTCGGTGGCGTACTCCATGCCGCGCGTGACCCGTACGGTGAGCGGTTCGGCGGGGACGTCGAGTACGAGGTCGTCGCCGTGGAAGTAGGGCCGGCGGTGGGCGTCGAGCCGGTGCGGGGCGCCGGCGGGATACCAGCCCTGGCCGTCCTCCCCGGTCACCGACCAGCGGCAGGGGAAGCCCGCGCGCAGGCGGAGGGTCGCGGGCCGGGCGGTACGGGTCAGGGACTCCAGGGAGACCGGCTCGTCGTCGACGGTCAGCACGCTCTGCGGGGTGACGCCGATCAGCCGCGCGCCGCGCGGCGGGACGTGGTGCGCCTCGCCGTCCAGCAGCACGGTCGTGGCAGCATCGCGCGCGGAGTCGATGAGCAGGCCGGTACGGAACGTGGCCCCGTCGAGCACGGCCTGGGGGCGCGCGTCCAGTGCGGCTCCGCCAGGGGTGAGGCGCAGGGCGGCGAGGTTGTCCAGGACCTGCCCGCCGAGCGCGTCGCGGATGATCTCGTGCGGGTCGAGCTCGGCCATCCGGGCCTCCAGCTCGGTGTCGGCGGCGCCGGGGAAGCGCTCGACCGCCTGGGTCAGGCAGGTGATCCAGAACGCCTGCTCGTCCATCAGGTACGCGCTGGTCTCGATCTGCCGGACGTAGCCGATCGGATCCTCGCCCCAGGACGGGCCGTGCTCGTCCAGCAGCCGCCGGTAGTCGCGCAGGGCCTGCCGTACGGCCGCTGGGATCGGGTCATCGCACATCGCGGGTGCCTCCCCGTGCTCGCAGTGCCGTCAGCGTGGCACGGGCTCCCGCGCGGGCAAAGGAAGCGCCGGCGCACTGGAGGCGGAATCTTCCACTTGGGAGTGAAATCCTCTTCCGCGCGGGTGATATTCCGGTCAGAGGCCCAGCAGGTTGCGCTTGGCGGCGGTGAACTCCTCGTCGGTCAGGACGCCCTCGCGGTGCAGGTCGCCGAGCTCGCGCAGCCGCCGCAGCATGGCGTCGGGGTCGCCGGCGGCGGGCGCGCTGATCTCGGGCGCCGCCGGCGCGGCGAGCTCGGCGCCGGGATGCGGAAGCCGGGCGAGCACGGCGGCGGCGAGCAGGGCCGTGGTGCCGCCCTCGCGCTGGATCCCCCACGACAGCGCGCGCGGATCCTCGTCCGGCGGGCGGTCCGGGGACGGTTCGCGGAGCCGGAAGCGCAGGTAGCCGTAGCCCATGCCCGCCTGACGGCCCCAGTCCACGCCGATCACGTCCTTGAGCTCGAACGTCTGCGTTCCCAGGGCCGTCTTGGCCCCGTTGGCCAGCCAGTTCCATTCCAGCCGGACGCGCTCGCCGTCGAACGAGGCGGTGCCGTCGCCGGCGGAGGCCGTCAGCGGCACGCCCGGGCCGGGCATCAGGTAGCGGTCGCACGGGCCCTCGGGAATCTCCCGTACCAGCAGGTAGTTGCGCACCTCGTCGGCGAAGAACTGCGCGGCGCCCGTCCGGTCGCCGCCCACGATCAGCTTGTACGGGTCGGCGGGCTCGGGCAGCCCGCCCGCGATGGCCTGGGTGAACGGGTCGGCGCCGTCGCGCAGCCGCAGCCGCAGCCGCCCGCCCTTGCGGCCCGGCTCGTACGCCGCGCCCTGCAGGGCCTCCAGCGGGACGACCACCTCGCCCAGGGCCTTGCGCAGCTTGTGCACCGAACGATCATGGCCGGGCACGATCCGCACGACCTCACCGTCGAACGTCCACGATCCGTCCCGCGAGGTCATTTCCGCCATGAAAGGGATGGTAGAGCGTCCGGCCCGGCCCGCGCGAAGATCGCTGCCGGGCGTACCGTCGGGGGTGACGGCGGACGCGAGGACGGGGAGGCGGCGGATGGGCGCGGCGCGGACGGAAGGGCCGGTCACGCTGGTCACCGGCGGCGGCAGCGGGATCGGGGCGGCGGCCACGGGCCGGCTGCTGGACGCGGGGCACCGGGTCACGATCACCGGCCGGAGCCGGGAGCGGCTGGAGAGGTTCGCGGCCGAGGCCCGGACCAGGGCCGAGACCAAGACCGGCGCCCAGCACGACGGCGACACCGGCACGCTGCTGACCGTCCCGGGCGACGCCGGGGACCACGAGAGCGTGACCGAGGCGGTTGAGGCGACGGTCCGGCGGTTCGGGCGGCTGGACAACGTGGTCGCCAACGCCGGGATCTCCACGCATGACACGCTGGCCGACGGCGATCCGGAGCGGTGGCGGGAGATGCTGCTGACCAACGTCCTGGGTCCGGCGGTGCTGGTGAAGGCCGCGCTGCCGCATCTCAAGGGCAGCCGGGGCCGGATCGTGCTGGTCGGGAGCACGGCCGGGGTGAAGAACACGCCGGGCAACATGTACTCGGTGACCAAGTGGGCGCTGTCGGCGCTGGCCGAGAACGCCCGGGTGCTGGTGACCGGGGACGGGGTCGGCGTGACGCTCGTCGCGCCGGGGCGAGTGGACACGCCGTTCTGGGAGAGCCGCGAGGGCGGCATGCCGGAGGGCCCCAGCATCACGGCCGGGCAGGTGGCGGAGGCGATCGTGTGGGCCGTCGGCCAGCCGCCCGGCGTGGACGTCAACAGCGTGGTGGTCCGGCCGGTGGGGCAGATCCACTGACCAGGGGTCAGGCCGGCGGCTGCCCGTAGACGCGCTCGACGTGCAGCCGTACGACGACACGGCGGTCGGCGACCATCACGCGCCGGTAGTCGTCCCAGTCGGGGTGCTCGCCCCGGATCGTCCGGTAGACGTCGACCAGTTCCTCGACGGCGGCGTCGTGCGGGTCGGCGGCCACGCCGGTCAGCTCGGCGGTGCCTTCGGCGACCGCCCACGACCAGCCGTCCGGGGCGCTGACGTGCAGGCTCGCCCGGGGGTCGCGGCGCAGGTTGCGGGCCTTGGCCCGGTCCTCGGTGATCGAGATCCGGACCAGCCGGCGGCCCTCGTCGAAGGTGTAGTTGATGCTGGACAGCTGCGGTCGGCCGTCCTTCTTCAGCGTCGCCAGCACGCCCAGGTCGCGCTCGCCGAGCAGTTTCAGCAGTCCCGCGTGTTCCGCCATCGGCATCTCCCGTGAAGTCGGTATCGCCCTGGGCACGGTGTGGCCCTGAAGAGCGCGGCGTCGCTGGGCACAACCTCACGGGGACCGCCTTGCTTCCCGGCCGGCCACAGGGACGGGCTACGGGACGGCCAGGGGCGGGAACTCCAGCACGCGGGCGCCCGGCGGGGCGGACCGGTCGCCCGGCCCGCCCCGTTCGCCATGCCGTTCCCGCGCGCGCCCCTCGGCCCTGCCGGTCAGCATGTGGCCCCGGAACGCGGTGCCCTTGGCGGTGACCTTGATGGCCTGGAACGCGGCGGGCGGCAGCGCGCAGAACCCGGTCTGCACGACGTCGCCGTACAGCGACTCCGAGACCACGTAGGCCAGGTCGCGGCTCGGGTCGTCGGCCAGCAGCCGGCGCAGCGGCGCCGAGTCCAGCAGCCGCTGCACCACGATCGGCGCGTCTCCGGCGGGCCCGAACGGCCCGGCGGTCATGGTGCCGTGGTGCAGCGCGAGCCGTACCCGCAGCGGTGGCCGGTCGCCGCGCCCGCCGTTCAGCGCGCGCAGCTGGGCGGCCAGGCCGATGACGAAGTCGCCGGCCACCGGGGCCGGGTCGACGTCCTCGGGCAGGGTGGCCAGCTCGCCGTCGCCGCCGACCTGCTTGTCCCACCGGGCGCGCTCCAGCCCGATGCCCGCCGCGGCCCGGTCGAGCGCCTGGCTGAGCTGGTGCTGGGCCAGCAGCTGCTCGCGGGTGTCGCGCTTGCTGTACGCCTGGATGTCCACGGCCACCAGCAGCCGGTAGACCAGTAGTCCGTCGCCTTTCACGTCCGTTCGCCCCTCGGTCCTCCGAGCGATTCGGGCCGGTCGCCCTCATTCGCTCCAATGCGGAGTGAGTGTTCGCCTCGTACGGAGAACTCGTGACGCGCCGGGACGCACCTCCTCCTGTGTCGTGTGATGCGGATGAACGCCCCCTTGGACGCCGGTGCCGGGGCGGGCCGTCGCAGAAGTAAGGAAAAACTAGCGAACAAGTAAGGCCCCACCGTGAACAAACCTGGCCATACCAGGCGCATTCGGTGGGCTCCACACCGTGCAGCGTTGAACCTCCCGCCGCCGTGCCCCCGTACATCCACCCGACAGGCACCCGGACGAGGCGCGGAGGACGGCACGATGACACCCCGGCGGCGGGCGGCCGCGCCGATGGGCGCGGCGGTGGCGGCGAGCCTGCTGCTCGCGGGCTGCGGCGAGTTCCGCGGCGTCGTCCCCGGGGCGGCCGAGGACGGCAACGGCTACGGGGCGGCGCAGTCGCCGCCGCCACCGGTCGCGGTCCCCGGCGACGGAACGCCCGGGAACGGGTCGCCGGTCAACGTCACCAGCGTCCGGGTCGCGGCCGCCGGACGGCTCGGCACCATCGTCGTGGACAGCAACGGCCGTTCCCTCTACCGCTACGACCGCGACCGCGCGCGCCCGTCCGCCACCACCTGCACGGGTGCCTGCGCCCGCATGTGGCCCCCGGTCCGCTTCACCCCGGGCCTGCAGATCGCCGGCGGCATCGGCCAGGCCAGGGTCGGCCAGGTCAGGCGGCCCGACGGCACGCCGCAGCTCACGATCGCCGGATGGCCGATGTACCGCTACGCCAGGGACGCCGCCCCCGGCGACGTCAGCGGCCACGGCGTGAGCGGGGCCTGGTACGCCGCCAGGCCCGACGGCACCAAGGCCGCGGCCCTCGGCGACGTCCCCGTACCGCCCGGCTTCGGCGCCGGCACCGGCGGCTCGGGCAGCGGCGGCGACGGTGGCGTCAAGCCCGGCACCGGCCCCGCACGCTCAGGCGCGCCCCCGGGTTCCTGAGCCGGTCACCGAGCACCACCCCCCGCACCCCAGCAGCCGGAGACCCCGATGGCGCACAGATCACCGACCGCCGTGTCGGCCACCCGCGAGCGAACGCGCACCGCCACCGGTGCCTGGAGCTGGTTCCGCGGCGCCCAGCCGGCCGGCGGCGTGGACGACCAGGTGCTGGTGAACGAGCTGTACCGGGTGTACGGCCGGCCGCTGCTGTCGTTCGTGCTCCGGCTGACCGGCGGGGACCGGCACTGGGCCGAGGACGTGGTGCAGGAGACCATGATCCGCGCCTGGCGCAGCGCCCACCAGCTGGACGCCGACGCCGCCTCCCTGCTGCCGTGGCTGGCCACGGTGGCGCGCCGGATCGTCATCGACGACCAGCGCCGCAAGAACGCTCGGCCGCAGGAGGCGGGCGAGGGCCCGCTGGAGAACCTGCGCGCCCCCGACGGGTTGGAGGACCTCCTGCGCTCGGTCGTCGTCTCCGAAGCCCTCCTGTCGCTGTCGCCGGCGCACCGGGAGATCCTCAACGAGACCTTCTTCCGGGACCGTTCGGTGAACGAGGCCGCCAAGGTCCTCGGCATCCCCGTGGGCACGGTCAAATCCCGGGTCTACTACGCGCTCCGGGCGCTTCGCGTCGCCCTGGAGGAGAGGGGCGTGACGCCATGAGCGCGGCCATCCAGCACACCGATGTCGGCGCGTACGCCCTGGGCCTGCTGGAGGAGCCCGACCGGCGCGCGTTCGAGAGCCATCTGGGCGGCTGCGGGGCCTGCCACCAGGAGCTGGGCGCGCTGCGGGGCGTGGCCGCGACGCTGGAGGGCCTGCCGCCGATCGCCGAGGACCCGCTGCCGCCGGTCCGGCCCGACCCGGGCGTGGTGACCGACCTGCTGCAGCGCCGCCGGGCGGTGGCCCGGCGGCGCCGGGTCTCGCAGGCACTGGTCGGGGCGGCGGCCGGGCTCGTGCTGATGGGCGGGGCGGCCGGGCTCGGCGTCACGGTCGGCTCGGGCCGCGAGGAGGCGCCGCCGGCGCCGGTGGCCGAGAGCGGCGTGGAGGCGCTGTTCCGGGACGGCCGGCGGGTGAGCGCCACCGAAGCGGGCGGGGTGAACGGCACGGTGGCGATGGAGGACAAGCAGTGGGGCAGCCGGATCGGGCTGCGCCTGGGCGGGATCCGGGGACCGCTGGAATGCGAGCTGGTCGCGGTCGACAGCGGGGGCAACGCGCACGTGGTGGCCGGCTGGTCGGTCCCGCCCAAGGGCTACGGGCGTCCCGGCTCGCCCGCGCCGCTGGTCATGCAGGGCGGAACGGCCCTGGATCCGGAGGAGATCGCCCGGTTCGAGGTCCGCACCATCGGGACCCACCGCACCCTGCTCACCATCCCCAACACCTGAGCCCCGGCACGGCTCCCCTAATCTGGAACGGTGAACGGCACCCGACCCCACGCCGCCTCGCCCCGGCTGATGCTGCCCGGCCTGCGCGAGGTGTACGAGGCGTACGCGCGGGCGGCCGACGAGCTGCCCACCCTGCCCGGCGCGCTGCAGGCCGAGGTGTGGACGTCCGCGCAGCTCGGCGCGCTGGAATCGGCCGCGCCGCACGCCGAGGGACGGCGCACCGCGCTCGGCGATCTGATCACCGTCCTGCGGGCCGCCGGCACGCCGGGGACCAGGACGTTCCTGCGGGCGCTGGCCGCGATCGGGCCCCCCGAGGTCCGCCGGGTGGCGGCGAGCGCGGCGGCCGAGCTGGGCGAGCTGCCCGAGCCGCCCTGGGCGGGCGCGCTCGGCGCGGTCCGGTCCGGCCAGGTGTGGCTGATCCAGGAGGGGCCGCTGGACGGCGACCGCCTGGTGTGCGAGTTCCGCTACGAGGGCGGCGCCGACCTGCACGCCCTGGCGGTACGGCTGACGCACGGCGACGCCCCGAGCGAGATCGTCATCGTCGGCGACGTGCGGGCGCTGATGGCGGCGGCACGGCAGGCGATGCAGGCCGAGCTGTGCGTCGTCCAGCCCTATGACGCCGCGGCCGTGGGGCCCCGCCTCCGCGCCGCCCTCGCCGGCGCGGAGACGATCCCCGACGACTGCTACCCCGCGCTGGCCCTGGCTCGCCACCGCGCCGCCGCCCTGCCCGGCTGACCGCCGCCCCTGCCTTCAGACCACGGGCCTCCAGACCACGGGCCCATGGGACGGCTGGCCCGTGGTCGGCGGGCCCACGGGCCGGCCGACCACGGGCCGATCAGGTGCCGTGGGCGCGGCTCAGCGGCCGTGTGCGCGGTGGCGGCGTACCGACAGGGGCAGGAAGACCGCCACGATCAGCAGCGGCCACACCACCGCCATCAGCGCCGCGTGCTCGGCCGCCCAGGAGCCGCCGGCGGCCGCGCCGGGGTCGCCGAACAGCTCCCGGCAGGCGGTGACCGTGGCCGACATCGGGTTCCACTCGGCGATCGCGCCCAGCCAGCCGGGCATGGTGCTGGGCGCGACCATGGCGCTGGACAGGAAGCCGATCGGCCACACCAGGATCTGGACCGTGACCACCGACTCGGGCCCCTTGGCGACCAGGCCGAGGTAGATCCCCATCCACACCAGCGCGAACCGCAGCAGCAGGAGCAGCCCGAACGCGGCCAGCGCGGGTCCGAGCCCGTCGTGCCAGCGCCATCCGATGGCCAGCCCGCAGACGATCATGACGGCCAGCGCGGCGACCGCATGCAGCATGTCGGCCGCGCCCCGGCCGGCGACGACCGCCGAGGACGCCATCGGCATCGCCCGGAACCGGTCGTGCACGCCCCTGGCGGCGTCGGCCGCGATGGCGGCGAACGTGGTCTCGATGCCGAACACCATCGTCAGCGCGAACATCCCGGGCATGATGAACGACCGGTAGTCCCCGCCGCCCGGGACGTCCATCTGGCCACCGAACAGGTAGCCCATCATCAGCACGACCATCACCGGGAACAGCAGCCCGACGGCCACCTCGCCCGGACAGCGCGCCCAGTGCGCCAGGGCCCGTACGGTCAGCGTCCAGCAGTCGGTGACCACCCAGCGGATCCCGCCCGGGACCCCCGGGACACCCTGAACACCTGGGACGCCCTGATCGGCCGTGGTCATGCCGGTACCTCCTGTCGTTCGCCCTGTCGTCCGCCGGTGAGGTGCAGGAAGACCTCGTCGAGGGTGGGGCGCCGCAGCCCGATGTCGGCGACGGCGATGCCCGCCTCGTCCAGCTCCCGCACGGTCGCGGTCAGCGCGGCCACGCGGTCGGTGACGGGCGCGCCGGCGCGCAGCGTCTCCGCGTCGGTGTCGGCGTCCGCGCCGGTGGTCCGCGTGATGATCGCCGCGGCCCGGGGCAGGTCGGCGGCCTCCCGGACGACGACGTCGATCCGGTCGCCGCCGAGCGCGGACTTGAGCCGTTCCGGGGTGCCCGCGGCGATCACCCGGCCGCCGTCGAGCACCGAGATCCCGGCGGCCAGCCGGTCGGCCTCGTCCAGGTACTGGGTGGTGAGCAGCACGGTGGTGCCGCCCTCGGCCAGGGCGCGCACGGCGTCCCAGACCTCGGTCCTGCCGCGCGGGTCGAGGCCGGTCGTGGGCTCGTCCAGGAACAGCACCGGCGGGGCCAGGATCATGCTCGCGGCCAGGTCCAGGCGCCGCCGCATGCCGCCGGAGTAAGTACCGGCGGGCCGGTCGCCGGTGCCGTCCAGGCCGAACCGTTCCAGCAGCTCGTCGGCCCGCCGCCGGGCCGCGCGGATGCCCAGGTGGTAGAGCCGACCGAACATCACCAGGTTCTGCCGCCCGCCGAGGACCTCGTCCACCGCCGCGTGCTGCCCGACCAGGCCGATCCGGGTACGGACCCGCACGGCCTCGCGGACCACGTCGTGGCCCGCGATCCGCGCCCGGCCGCCGTCGGGCCGGGTGAGCGTGGTCAGGACGCGGACCGTCGTCGTCTTGCCCGAGCCGTTGGGGCCGAGCAGTCCGTGCACGGTCCCCGCCGGTACCTCCAGGTCGATGCCGTCCAAGGCCGTGGTGCCGCCGTAGCGCTTGCGCAGCCCCTCGGCCACGATCGCGGGCTCGCCCATCCGCCACCCCTCACTCTGTACGATGTACGGGATTAGATGACGACTATAACGTACGCCGTACAGAGTTTCATTCCCGCGCGATCCCGGTTCTCTGCCAGGATGGGCGGGTGACCACCGAGTACAGCGGGGCGGGCGACCCCCGGCGCAGCCTTGAGCTGCTGTGGGGCGTCCAGGAGCGCCCCCGCCGCGGGCCCCGGCCCAAGCTCACCGCGGCGGAGATCGTCGGTACCGCGATCGGCCTCGCCGACGCCGAGGGCCTGGACGCGCTGTCGATGCGCCGGATCGCCGAGCGGCTCGGCGTGGCGGCCATGTCGATCTACACCTACGTCCCGGGCAAGTCCGAGCTGATCGACGCCATGCTCGACCGCGCGTACGGCGAGCTGGCCCCGCCGGCGGCAGAGCTCGGCTGGCGGGACGCGCTGGAGCACATCGCGCGGGAGAACTGGGCGGTGCTGCACCGGCATCCGTGGATGCTCCAGGTCGCGACCGCCCGTCCCCCGATGGGCCCCAACGCGCTGGACAAGTACGAGCACGAGCTGCGCGCCGTCGAGGGGCTCGGCCTGACCGACGTGGAGATGGACTCGGTGGTGGCCCTGGTCAACGGGTTCGCCGAGAGCGCCGCGCGGGTCGCGGTCGACGCCGCCCAGGCCGAGCGGCGCACCGGCATGAGCGACGAGCAGTGGTGGGAGACCACCGCGCCGCTGCTGGAGAAGCTCATCGATCTGGAGCGCTACCCGCTGGGCACCCGCGTCGGGACGGCCGCCGGCCAGGAGTACGGCGGCGCCGTCGGCCCCGGCCACGCGTTCGAGTTCGGGCTGCGCCGCGTCCTGGACGGCATCGAGGTCCTGATCGGCTCGCGCTGACTCTTGAGGATCGCCTTCAGCGGCGGGGCTTGATCCGGCGGGTCGGGACGGCCTCGGCAGGGTCCTCCGGCCACGGATGGCGCGGGTAGCGGCCGCGCAGCTCCGCCCGTACCGACTTGTAGCCCTCGCGCCAGAACGAGGCGAGATCGGCCGTGACCGCCGCGGGGCGTCCCGCCGGTGACAGCAGATGCACCACCAGCGGTACGCGCCCGCCCGCCAGCCGGGGCGCCGCGTCCCAGCCGAACAGCTCCTGCAGCTTCACCGCCAGAACGGGCTGCTCGGCGGAGTAGTCGACCCGGATCCTCGAGCCGGTGGGCACCTCGATCCGTTCCGGCGCCATCTCGTCCAGCCGGGCCGCGCACTCCCACGGCAGCAGTCCGCGCAGCGCGCCGGCGACGTCGACGCGCCGGAGATCGCCCCGGCGCCGTGCCCCGGCCAGCCACTGCTCCACGTGCTCCAGCAGGGCCGCGTCGTCCATCGCGGGCCAGGGCTCGCCCAGGGCCCGGTGGCAGAACGCCAGGCGCTCGCGCAGGGCGACGGCCGCCGGTGTCCAGGTCAGCATCGCCAGGCCCTCGGCGCGCAGGCCGTCGGCCAGCGCGGCCCGTACCCGGGCGGGATCGGGACGGGCCAGCGGCTCGGCGGCCAGCTCGATCGCGCCCAGGCGCTCGACCCGCCGCGCGGCCACGTTCCCGTCCCGCCAGGCGACCTCGTCCTCGCGCGCCAGCAGCGGCGCGGCGGCGAACCTGGCGGCGTCCTCGTCGATCACCACGGCCTGCCGGACCCGCGCCGAGGCCGACCCGGTCGGGCGGTCGGCGATCGCGACGGCCAGCCACGGCGCCCGGGCGGCGGCCAGCGCCGAGCCCTCGGCCAGGACGGCGCCGGTCCCGGACGCCATCAGGTAGCCCGTCCCGGGCCGCGCCCGGGCGACGCGTTCGGGGAACGCCAGCGCCACCACCGTCCCCGCCACCACGTCGTCGCTCAGGCCCGAACGGCGCCTCTCCCCCGCGACGTCACCGGCGGGCAGGTCGGACAGGGCCTTCTGGAGGCGGCGCGACTCGTCCCGCCAGCGGGCGGCGTGGGCGTCGGCGGGTGGGCCCTCGCGGCGCAGCGAGCGCCAGGACGCGGTCAGGTCGTCACCGGCCGAACGGGGCGGCGGCTCCGACAGCAGCGCCACCACCTGGGCGGCGGCCCGTACACCGACTTCACGGGAGCCATCGAGAAGGGCGCGGGCCAGGCGCGGCTCCACCCCCACGCGGGCGAGCACGCGGCCGCGCTCGGTGACCCGGCCGTCGTGGACGGCACCGAGGGCGTGCAGGGTCGTACGGGCCGCACGCAGGGCGGCCTCCGGCGGCGGGTCGAGCAGGGCGAGGCCGCCCGCGTCGGGATCGCCCCAGCACGCGATCCGCAGCGCGAAGCCGGTCAGGTCGGCCAGCTCGATCTCCGGGCGGGGGCGCGGGGCCAGCCGGTCGTGCTCGGCGCGCGGCCAGCACCGGTAGACGGTGCCGGGCGCCTCGCGTCCCGCACGCCCGGCGCGCTGGTCGGCGGTCGCGCGCGAGGCCCGCACGGTGGTCAGCGCGCCGAGGCCGCGGGCATGGTCGGTACGGGGCTCGCGGGCCAGTCCGCCGTCCACGACGATCCGTACGCCGGGGACGGTCAGGCTCGACTCGGCGACCGAGGTGGCCAGGACGATCCGGCGCCGCTCCGCCGGCGCCAGCACCGCGTCCTGGACGGCGGGCGGCGCCTGGCCGTGCACCTGGAGCACCTCGGCGCCGGCGTCGAGGAGCATCCCGGCGACCCTGGCGATCTCCCCGGCGCCGGGCAGGAAGCACAGCACGTCGCCGTCATGCTCGGCCAGGGCGCGCCGTACGGTCGCCGCGATGTGGCTCAGGAACGCCGGGTCGACGCGCATGCCGTGCGGCGGGGGCAGCGGGCGCTCCGGCGGGGCCCAGACGACGTCCACGGGGTGCAGCGCGGCCTCGGTCTCCACCACGGGAGCCGGGTCGCCGTCGCCCAGGAGGCGGGACCAGGGGCCGGTGTCGGCGGTCGCGGACGCGGCGATCAGGCGCAGGTCGGGACGGAGCGCGGCCCGCACGTCCAGCATGAACGCCAGCGCGGTGTCGGCGTCCAGATGCCGCTCGTGGCACTCGTCCAGGATGACCGTGGCGACGCCGTCCAGCTCGGGCTCGCGCTGCAGCCGCTGGAGCAGGACGCCGGTGGTGACGACCTCGATCAGCGAGCCGGGCCGGTGCTCGCCCCGGACGGTGACGCCCACCGAGCGCCCCACCCGCTCCCCCAGCGACCACGCCATCCGCCGCGCCGCCGCCCGCGCGGCCAGCCGGCGCGGCTCCACCACGATCACCTTGCCCGCCGGGCCCGGCCCGGGAGGCAGGTCGGGGACGAGGCCGGCGAGCGCCAGCGGGACGAACGTGGTCTTGCCGGTGCCCGGCGGCGCCGACAGCACGGCCACGCCCCGTCCGGCCAGGGCCGCGATCAGCGCGGGGACGGCGGCGCGTACGGGGAGGTCCATCCGACCAGTGTGGCCGCCCGCGCGCACGGGTGCCCCCATCCGGACCGCCGCATGTGATAAATGCCACTGCCCGATTTGCCGCCGACCCTTGCGGTGTAAATTGCATCGCGTTTTACGCCATTACCCGTAGAACGTTCTCAAGCCCACTTCATCGGTACACGGGAGAAGCTGCGGCAGGGATCGGACATGGCAATACCTCTTTCACCCGGCCATTGCCTTTCCGGCTCACTTCCGTCACCGGGGGTCGCCTCTCGGCAAAGGAACGGGTATTCAATAATGAACAGCGTCAGACCAGGGGCAAGGGAGGTCAGGATGTTCGGCAGCTCCATCTATCTCAGGGGCAGGGACGCCTTCACCGGCGGATCCCCGCAGGCCGTCTATGAGGAGCTGTGGCAGCGCGGCCGAAAGAGCAGGGTCCGCAACCGCGCAATTCTGGCAGGGCTGACGCTGCTGTCGTGCGGGGCCCTCGTCCACGCCGTTTTCGGAGTCGTGATGGCCGTGGTCGTTGCGGCTGCCGACGCCTACTTCCACTGGCACGGCTATAACGCATCCAGCGTGTGGCGGCGCGGGCTGCGCGGCGACGAGCGGATGGCCCGGCTGCTGCGCCGCACGCTGGAGCGCCGGGGCCACCGGGTGCTGTACGCCCGGACCGTCCCCGGGCACGGCGGCGCCGACCAGCTCGTGGTGGGACCGGGCGGCCTCTGGCTGCTGCACAACGACGCCTGGCATCCCGAGACCGAGATCGGCGCGCACGGCGGCCGGCTGTTCGTCGACGGCCGGACCAAGACGCGGATGGTACGGGACCTGGCCGAGACCGCCGCCACCGCGGGCGCGCTGATCGCCGAGCGGTCGGGGATCGAGGTCAAGGTCGTCCCGGTGCTGGTGGTGCACGGCGGGAAGGTGCGCAAGGCCCCGTTCCGCGCCGACTCCATCCTGTTCGCGCCGCCGCTCAAGACCGTCCGCTGGATCCTGGGCAACCCGGTGGCCGACTACACGCCCGAAGACGTCGAGACGATCGCGCGTGCCGCCGTGCACGCGCTGCCCATCGGCGGCCGGACCATGACCGCCGCCTGAGAGGAGGGCGCGAGAGGAGGGCGCGACAGGAGCGCGACAGGAGAGGGTGCTTCCTCCAGCGGGGATGCCCGGACACATAGTGCGACCCCCAAAAGGGGATCCCCGCCGGAGGTACCCGAACCCGGCGCTCAGCCCTCGCCGCGCGCCGGGGACTCATCCGTACGGGAGGCACGGCCGGTACGGCGCAGCCAGTACAGGCCCACGATCGGCAGCACCAGCGGGATGAACCCGTACCCGCGCCCGTACACCGACCAGACCGTCGCGTCCGGGAAGGCCGCCGGGTCGATCAGGCTCAGCGTCCCGACGACGAGCACGCCGGCGAGCTCGATCGACAGGGCCACCAGCGCGACCCGCCGCGACGTCCGGCCGCCCAGGGCCAGCGCGACGGTCGCCAGCACGTACACCAGCGCGGCGAACGCCGACAGCGCGTACGCGACCGGCGCCTCGTCGAACCGGGCGGCGATCTGCACCGACGCCCGCGCCCCGGCCGCCAGCGCGAAGATCGCGTAGACGGCCACCAGCAGCCGGCCAGGCCCGCTGCCGGTCGGGTTCGTTGGCGGGTTCGGGTTCGTTGACGGCTTCGGGTTCGTGTTCTCAGGCAACGGTGCCCTGCCAGATCTGCCGCATCCGCTCGATCATCACCGCGACCGACAGGCAGGCGACCACGATCACGCCCGGCCCCCACCGGGTGCGTTCCAGCAGTCCCCAGCCGGCGCCCGCGGCCGGGATCAGCAGGATCCCGATCAGGTAGCCGACGAACGTGGCGGGCTCGGCCGGCCCGGCCCCGTCCTCGCCCAGCTTCACGAAACCGAGCACGAGCTGCGCGATCAGCAGCGCCTCCAGGACGCCGAGCGCGCCCAGATGCCACCAGTCCATCGCGCGGTCCCGGAGCGAGCTGACCAGGCTGTACGCGGCCACCAGCAGCGCCACCACGATGATCACATTGGCGAGGGCGTTCGTCATAGGACTCCGAGAGTACTACCGGCTGTAGAGCACGGGCGGCGGGGCCGCCGCCCTCCCGCGCGTGCCGCACATTCTGGACGTCCCACCCCGTACGGCATGGGATCATGGCTCGCGTGAGCGCGCTCCAGTGGCTGAACCTCGTCCGGCACGGGGAGAGCACCGGCAACCTGGCCTACCAGGCGGTGTGGGACACCGACGCCGAGGAGAGCGGCATCACCGAGCGCGACGCCGACATCGCCCTCACTCCCACCGGCCGCGCGCAGGCCGAGGCCCTGGGCCGCTGGCTGGCCGCACTGCCCGAGAACGAGCGCCCCACCCGCGTGCTGACCTCCCCGTACATCCGCACGGTCGACACCGCGCGGATCGCACTGGCACAGGCGCCGGTCGACGTCGAGGTCCGGGTGGACGAGCGGCTGCGCGACCGCGAGCAGGGCATCCTGGAGGGGCTGACGCCGACCGGGATCCGCCGCCGCCATCCCGAGGAGGCCGACCGGCTGGCCCGGCTCGGCAAGTTCTACTACCGGCCGCCCGGCGGCGAGTCCTGGGCCGACCTGGCGCTGCGGCTGCGCAGCTTCTACCGCGACGTCGAGGACGAGGCGGCCCGGCGGCGCGGGTCCGGCGCCGCGGACGGTGAGCGGGTGCTGGTGGCGACCCATGACGCGATCGTGGTGATGACCCGCTACCTGGTGGAGAACCTCTCCGAGCGGGAGGTCATGGAGATCGAGAAGACCCCGGTCGCCAACTGCTCGGTGACCCGCTGGCGGCACGATGGCGAGCGGCTGGGCGCGATCGTTTACAACGACCGCGCGCACCTGACCGGCGCGGGTGTCGCCTCGGCCTGACCCCGTCCGGACCGCCCCCTTCGGCGGGCCGCCCGTTCCGTCCCCGCCACCGTGCGTGACCAGGGCATAGCGGTGCGGTACATCCAAAGAACACCTCGGCGACACGCTCCGTTCCCGTGCCGTTCGCCTAGAGTTTTAGGAGTCCCCTTACCGACTCCCCACCCTGAGGAGCATCATGACCATGTTCTCGTCCCTCGTCCGCCGTGCCGCCGCGGAGGCGGAGCACCGATTGCGCGCCGGGCTGGACCTGCTCGCCGCGGTCGTCGAGGATCGGGAACGCCAGTCCGAACGCGAGCGGCTCGCCGCCTGCGACGCGCGGATCCACCGGCTCGAGCAGGTCATCGAGGGGCAGGACCGCGATCTGCGGGCGCTGCGCACCGAACTGGACTCGCTGGTCGGCCAGCTCAACGACCGGCTGCTGCCCCGGATCGACGAGCGGATGGACGACACCGAGCGCGATCTGACCTCGCTGGCCACCGGGCTGATCCGGGGCGGCCGCGAGTCGGCCGCCAACCGGTCCCGGCTCGAGACGGCCGAGAACCGGATCACCGACCTGCGCGGCAAGCTCACCCGGATGGAGCAGCGCGCCGGCCTGTGGCGCGATCTGCAGGCGACCGTGGCCCGCCTGGGCGACGACGTCGACGCGCTGCGCACCCGGCTCAGCACCGCGCCGCCGCTGGCGGCCGCACCGCCGATCGCGCCCGCCGTCGAGACCGGACCGCAGCGGCTCAACGGCACCGACGCCCACCGCGCCTCCTGAGCACCCGGCCCTGCTCACCCGGCCCTGCTCACCTGCCCGTGATCACTCGGCATCGTGCCTGCGTGACAATGGAGCCATGACGCAGTCTTCGCACTCCCAGTCCTCTGATCCCCAGCGCGATCCCCAGCACGATCCCCAGCACGGGGGCCGCGTGGTCGTGGTGGCGGGCGCGGGCGGCCCCACCGGCCAGGCGGTCGTCCGGGCGCTCGCGGCGAGCGGTGCCCGGGTCATCGCCGCGGACCGGATCCCGCACGAGTGGGACGACGAGCGGATCACGCCCGCCGTCATCGACCTGCTCGACGGCGCCGCCACCGGCGAATGGGCCCGCGGGATCGCCGCCGCGCACGGCCGGGTGGACGGCCTGATCCACCTGGTCGGCGGCTGGCGCGGCGGCGCGACGTTCGGCGACACCGACCTGGCCGACTGGGACTTCCTGCACGACCTGCTGATCCGTACCCTGCAGCACACCACGCTCGCCTTCCACGAGCAGTTGCGGTCCGCGCCCGGCGGCGGTCGCGTCGCGATCGTGTCGCAGCACGCGGCGCGGCGGCCGGGCCAGGGCGTGGCGGCGTACGGGGCGGCGAAGGCGGCCTCGGAGGCCTGGACGCTGGCGCTGGCCGACTCGTTCACCGGCACCGAGGCCGCGGCCGTCGTCCTGGTGGTCAAGGCGCTGCTGAACGACCGGATGCAGGACGAGAAGCCGGACGCGAAGTTCGAGGGCTTCACCCACGTCGACGACCTGGGCCGCATCATCGCGGACCTGTGGAACCGACCCGCCGCCGAGCTGAACGGAACGCGCGTTGACCTCTCCGACTGACCCCCGGCACGTACGCGGATTCGCCAGCGACAACCACGCCGGCGTCCATCCCGAGATCCTGGCCGCGATCACCGCCGCCAACGGCGGCCACCAGCCCGCGTACGGTGACGACCGCGAGACCGCGCGGCTGCGCGAGGTGATGCGGCGCCACTTCGGCGAGCAGGCCGAGACGTACCCGGTGTTCAACGGCACCGGCGCCAACGTCGTCGGGCTGCAGGCCATGTCCGATCCGTGGAGCGCGGTGCTGTGCAGCGCGACCTCGCACATCCACGTGGACGAGTGCGGCGCCGCCGAGAAGGTCGCCGGCCTCAAGCTGATCCCCGTACCGACCGCCGACGGGAAGCTGACCCCGGAGCTGGTCGACCGGTACGCGTGGGGCTGGGGCGACCCGCACCACGCCCAGCCGAAGGTCGTCTCGATCACCCAGAGCAGCGAGATGGGCACCGTCTACACGCCGGAGGAGGTCGCGGCGCTCGCCGCGTGCGCGCACGAGCGCGGGATGCTGCTGCACATGGACGGCGCCCGCGTCTCCAACGCCGCCGCCGCGCTGGACGTACCGCTGCGGGCGTTCACCACCGACGCGGGCCTGGACGTGCTGTCGTACGGAGGCACCAAGAACGGCCTCATGGTCGGCGAGGCGGTCGTGGTGCTCGATCCCGGCGCGGTACGCGGCATGGAGTTCCTGCGCAAGATGGGCATGCAGCTGGCGTCCAAGATGCGGTTCCTGTCCGCGCAACTGGTGGCGCTGCTGGACGGTGACCTGTGGCTGCGCAACGCCACCCACGCCAACGCGATGGCCCAGCATCTGGCCTCGGCGGTACGGGCGGTGCCGGGCGTGCGGATCACCCAGCCGGTGCAGGCGAACGCGGTCTTCGCGATCATCCCGCCGGACGTGGCGGCCCGGCTGCGCGAGCGCTACGCGTTCTCGACCTGGGACGAGCGCGCCGGCGAGGTCCGCTGGATGTGCGCGTTCGACACCACCGAGGACGACATCGCGGGATTCGCCAAGGCCCTCGCCGAGGAGATGTCCGCCTGACCACGGTGCCGGCCGGCCACAGTGCAGGCCGGCCACGGGAGCCCGCCTCCGCTTTCATGCCCTGACCGTCTCGTGCACCGGGATCAAGCGAGCGCTCGCTGGGTGCCGCGGGTTATCGTGAATCCGAACATGATTCGGTAGATCGATGCACCGGTATCGGGCACTAGAGGAGGCGGGCATCTGATGGCCAACCGCACGTTCGTCGTCGGCGTGGGCATGACCAAGTTCGAGAAGCCGGGCTCCCGCGACTGGGAGTACCCCGACATGGCCAAGGAGGCCGTCGGCAAGGCGCTGGAGGACGCGGGCATCGGCTACGACAAGGTGGAGCAGGCGTACGCCGGCTCGATGTACGGGTCGATGGGCCAGCGCGCCCTGTACGAGACCGGGATGACCGGCATCCCCGTGATGACCGTCGCCAACGCCTGCGCCACCGGCTCCAGCGCGCTGTTCATGGCGCGGCAGGCCGTCCGCGGCGGGCTCGCCGACTGCACGCTCGCGCTCGGCATGGAGAAGATGAAGAAGGGCTCGCTCGGCGCGGGCATGGGCGAGTCCAAGGTCACCATCATCGACCACCACCTCACCTCCATGGCCGCGGGCCGTGCCTGGGAGATGGACAAGGCCCCGATGCCGCAGATGTTCGGCAACGCCGGCCGCGAGCACATGGAGAAGTACGGCTCCACCGCCGACCACTTCGCCTGGATCGGCTACAAGAACCACAAGCACTCGGTGAACAACCCGTACGCGCAGTTCCAGACCGAGTACTCGCTGGACGACGTCAAGAACGCCACGATGATCTTCGACCCGCTGACCAAGCTGCAGTGCTCGCCGACCTCCGACGGCGCCGCCGCCGCGCTCGTGGTGAGCGAGCGCTTCCTGGACGAGCACGACCTGTGGGGCCAGGCCGTCGAGATCGCCGGCCAGTACATCGCCACCGACACCCCCGAGAGCTTCGCCGACAACTCCTCCATCCAGGTCGTCGGCTTCGGCGTCTCCCAGCTCGCCGCCAAGCGCGCGATGGACGAGGCCCAGGTGGGCATCGAGGACGTCGACGTCATCGAGCTGCACGACTGCTTCAGCGCCAACGAGCTCATCACGTACGAGGCGCTCGGCATGGCCGCGGTCGGCGAGGCGCACAAGCTCGTCGACGACGAGGCCACCACCTACGGCGGCAAGTGGGTCGTCAACCCCTCCGGCGGCCTCATCTCCAAGGGCCACCCCCTCGGCGCCACCGGCATCGCCCAGTGCGCCGAGCTGACCTGGCAGATGCGCGGAACGGCCGGCAAGCGCCAGGTCGAGAACGCCCGCGTCGCCCTCCAGCACAACATCGGCCTCGGCAGCGCCTGCGCCGTCGCCGTCTACAAGCCCGCCTCCTGACCGTCGACTCGTGGCGTGTTCGCCTTACGGCCCCGCTGGGAAGGGCGAACACGCCACGAGTGAACGGAGCGGAGTGACGGCGGGTGAGGGCCGGGATGGCGGGCGTCCAAGACGTTAGACAAATCTTGGTTCTTGTCTCATCATGGCGCGGAGAGGCACGTCATCCTGGAGGTGCGCGATCACCGTCGACCCGATGCCCGCCCCGCTCGGCCCCGGCTCGCTGCTGTGGTCCTACGCGGGCGACATGCGCTCCCTGCTCCCCGGCGCCGCCGCCGGCCTGATGCAGCTCCTGCACCCCGGCATCGGCGCCGGCGTCTCCGAGCACTCGGCCTTCTTCAACGCCCCGTTCGACCGCATCTACCGGTCCGTCCCCCAGATCTGGGCCACCATCCTCGCCCCCGACGCCGAACGGCGCGGCCACGACATCCGCGACCTGCACCGCACCATCGGCGGCGTCGACGAGCACCACCGCCGCTACCACGCCCTGGAGCCCGAGACGTTCTGGTGGGCGCACGCCACGTTCACCTGGGAGATCTTCAAGGCCGCCGAGGTCTTCCACCCCCGCGCCCTCACCGCCGAGGACCGCGAGCGCCTCTACGCCCAGACCGTCACCTGGTACTCCCGGTACGGCGTCAGCATGCGCCCCGTACCGCCGGACTACGCCGCGTTCCAGTCCAAGTTCTGGCACGTGTGCGCCAGGACCCTCGAGCTCACCCCCGCCGCCGCCCGCGGGCTGGAGATCGCCAGGTACGGCTCGGAGACCGTCTCGCTCATGCCGGTCGGCGGCGCCCGACTCGAACGCGCAGGGCGCCTGGTCGCCGAACGCCCGCTGCGCCTGATCACCTTCGGCTGCCTGCCGCCGATCGTCCGGGACCGCTTCGACATCCCGTGGAGCGCCGCCGACCAGGTCCAGTTCGCCGCCCTGGCCCTGGCCAACCGGCAGGGCTACCGCATGGTCCCCACCCGTCTCAACCACTGGACGCTGCGCAGCACCCTGCGCTACATCGGCTCCCAGACCCGCGACCAGCGCTTCCAGCCGGCCGCGTGACACGGCCGCCGCCTGTTCGTCCATGATGAACCGGCCGGTCGCATAACCTTCAGACAAGTAGACGACAACGAAGGTGTGGAGACGATCGCCGCCGGCGCCGAACGCGCGGCGCCCGCCGGGTCCCTGGCCCCAGGCGGCAGCGCCGCGCCATGCAACGTTCCGTCCAGCCTCGCCGACCTCCAGCCCGTCCTCACCGCCGAGGCCGGCCCTTCACACGCCGCACCGGGCATCGCCCCGTTCCGGTTCGCTCGCGGGCTCGCCCGCAACCGCCTGCTCCGATGGGGCATCGCCGCGATCGTGCCGGTCGCCCTCCTCGCGGCATTGCTCGCGCTCTACGGCGACGAGCCGCTGCGGACGGCGGTCACCGCGTTCAGCGACATCCACTGGGAGTTCCTGCCGGCCCTCGCGATCCTGTCCGTCCTGCACTACGTCCTGGCCGCCGTCGCGCTACGCGGCGCCTCCGGGCTCAAACTGCCGCTGTACGAGACGACGCTGACGCAGTTCACCGCGGCCGCCGCCAACCGCGTCACGCCCAGCGGTCTCGGCGCCGTGGCCGTCAACACCCGCTACCTCGTCTGCCGGGGCATGCCGCTGCCCAAGGCCGCCGTCGCCGTCGCCGCGCTGCAGATCGCCGGCGCGCCCGCCGACCTCATCCTGCTGGCGATCGTGCTCCTGATCGCCCAGGACTCCCGGATGCTGGAGACGGTCGCCGAGCAGGCCGTACGCGCCGTCGAACTGCTGCCGCCCGCCCCCGCCCTGATCACCGCCGCGCTCCTGCTGCCGGTGGCCGTCCTGCTGATCCGCCGCGCCCTGCGCTCCCCCGCCGTCGGCCGCGCCCTCAGCGGCCTGACCGACCTGTGCCGCCGCCCGGGAGACCTCGCCCTCACGCTCGCGGCCTCGGCGGCGACCACGTTCGTGCTCGGCCTGGCGCTGGCCCTCAGCGTGCTCGCCGTCCCCGGCGCCGCGTCACCCGACGACATCCTGCCGCTGCTGGCCGCCTACCTCGTCGGCGCCGCCGCCGGAGCGGCGCTGCCCGCCCCCGGCGGGGTCGGCTCCACCGAGGCCGCCCTCGTCGCCGCGCTCACCGTCGTCGGCATCACCGCCGGCACCGCCCTGCAGGCGGTCCTGCTGTTCCGCCTCATCACGTTCTGGGCACCGGTCCCGGTCGGGCTGGTCACCTGGCGCACGCTGCGGCACCGCGTCACTCCCGTACCAGAGCCTCCAGCAGGTCCTGGAACTCCGGGCTGATCGACACCGCCAGCGTGCCGTCGCTCTCCTCGACCGCGCCCGCCGGCCGCAGCGCGCCGTCCCGCCACCAGTAGACGTCGGGGCTGACCGACCGGGGCCCTTCCTGGAAACCGCCCCACGCGACCCGGACCATCAGGTTCATCGCCGCCGCCACGTCCGCCCCGTCGACGGGCGTGGCATGCATGACGCCCTGCGTCGGAAGCACGACGAGAGCACCGTGCCGCCCGGTCACCATGTAATCGCCCGCCCACAGCGCATGCGCCGTGACGTAAGCGGTCTCGCCACCCAGCGAGAACAGCCGTACCCCGTCGAAGTCCTCGTCCTCCACCTCCAGCGGGCCGTCGGCGCGGACGTTCTCGCGCGCGACCGTGAACAGATCGTCCCCGCCGGTGTCCCATTTCGCGGCCAGGTCGACGCTCACCAGCACCACCGACGTCGGCTTGTCGATGGCCAGCACCTCGATCAGGCCCGGTACCACCGGCCGCCGTACGAGCTCCATGTCGGCCTGGAAGTCGTCGCGGTACAACCGCGTCCGCAGCGAAGGCCGCACCAGCGCGTAGTCGTCGAGCGCGTTGCCGCGGTCGTCGTCGGCCGCGGAGATGACCGCGTCCACGAAGTAGGACACGATCCCCGGCCACTGGTCCCGCGGCTCCCGCGCGACCTGCTGCCGCAGGTTGGTGAGATACATCCGGCTCGGCTCGGAACGTCCCGGCCACGCGATCTCCAGCTGGTCGGCGTCGATCACCGTACAGCCGTACCCCTGCTGCTCGATCACCGCGCGCACCAGCCCGACCAGCGGATCCTCCACCCCGCCACCGGCCTCCGGACCGTCGAACCGCTGCATGTGAACCCCCTCGATCAGAGTCCCTCACCCTAGGGGACCGGCCGGGACGGCCACCGCCTCCGCCCTTTACAATGTAGATCATTTTCAGCGCTCCAGATGGGCCAGGCGGACGGCGATGCGGTCCATGGTCCTGTCGTCGGGGCTCCAGCCCCGGTGGAGCAGGGCGGTCAGGAGCGCCTCCAGGTAGGGGCCCGGCCGGGACAGCGCGTCCCGGGTGACAGGGATGATCTCCCAGCCGTGCTCGCGGGCGAGCCACCGGCGGCGCCCCTCGTCGCGCACGCGCGCGAGACGACCCGTGTGGTGCTCCTCACCGTCGTACTCCATGCCGACGCGGAACTCCTCGTAGCCGAGGTCGATGGACAGCGGCTCGCAGCGCGGGCCGGGGACCTGGATCTGGGTACGGGGACGCGGGAAGCCGGCACCCAGGATCAGCAGGCGCGTCCGGGTCTCCCCCGGTGACGCGGCGCCGGGGTCCGCCAGGCGGAGCACGTCGCGCAGGCGGACGGAGTCTCGGTAGGCCTTCAGCCCGCCGGCCATGAGTTCGAGGGAGCCGATGTCGGTGTGCCGCAGGAACTGGTCGAGGGCCGCGACGGCCTCCCCGCGCGGGAGCCAGCGGGCGCAGTCGAGAGCGGTACGCCCCAGGGTGGTGACGTGGACGCCGGACTCCGCGGTGGTGTGGCCGGGCGGCACGTCGCGGTCCCTCGCCAGATCGACGTCCCACTCCGGCTCGTCCAGGCCGGGCGGTAGGACGTCCAGGCCCCAGATCCAGGCGGCGGTACGGCGCGCCACGACACCGGACGGGCCGAGCCGCCCGATCAGGGCCGCCCTCGCGGCCGGGGACTCTTCGGCGCCGGCCCCGATCGTGGTGCCGGCATGGCGCCAGCTGATGCGTGCGGTCATCCCTCGATGGTGGGCACCGGCGGGGCTTGATCGGGAGGGCCCGGGAAATTGTGGATAACGGCGCCCAGAGACGACCGCCCAGAGACGATGAGGACGTCAGCCCCTCACAACCGGGCGACGGTCCATTCGCCTATGCGCTTGATGAGGTCGGGCGTCGCGGCCACCTCGGCATGGCCGAAGCCCGGCTCGATCCAGAGTTCGCGCGGGTCGCGTGCCGCGTCGTACAGCTGGTGGGCGTGCTCCAGGGGCAGGAACGGGTCGGCGTCCCCATGGACCACCAGCAGCGGTACGGGGGCGATGCGGGACACGACCTCGTGCGGGGCCTCCGGCACGGGGTTCCAGCCCTTCGGGGCCACTCGGGTGCCCCGGGCCAGGCGCACGGCGAGGCGGCCCATGCGCCGTTCGATGACCCAGTGAATGCGGCGCATCGGCACGGTGTCGCGGTAGTACCAGCGTGCGGGGGCGCTCACGGAGGCGATGGCGTCGATGCCTCCGCACAGGGCCGCGTGCCGGACGGCGACGGCCGCGCCCAGGGAGAACCCGATCACCGCGACGCGCTCGTACCCGCGCCTGCGCGCCGCCGCCACGACCGCCTCCATGTCGAGCACCTCGCGGTCACCGACCGTCGAGCGTCCCCCCGACCGGCCGTGGCCGCGCAGATCGAAGCCGATCACGCCGCCGTGCGCGGTCAGCGCCGCGGAGATCCGGCGCAGCACGGGCTGCCGCCACGAGCAGGTGAACCCGTGCGCCACCACGAAGCACAGGCCGCCGTCGCCGGGGCTGTGGCCGGCGTCGATGCGGACGCCGTCGCGGGTGAACAGGGACAGCGGGTCGGGTTCGCGCACACCCTCATCATGACCGATGCGGAAATACCGGCCGGGAACGGACAGCGCGCCCAGCAGCGAAGGCAGGACGGCTTGCCTCCCTTCCTTCCCTGCTGGGCGCCCGGGACCTCGCCCGCGTCAGAGCTCCGGACTACCGTGGCGTCATGGACGAACTGACCACCACGCGCCGGGCCCTGCACGGGGTCGCCGAGCTGCTCCTGGCCGGGCCGCAGTACCGGGCCGCCGGGACGATCCGGCTCGCGATCACCCCGGACGGCTTCGCGACGGTCGCCGAGCCCGCGCTGCGCGTCGCCGGCACCGAACTGGTCGCCGGTGACCGGGTGATCCCGATGAACGGCACCACCTACCGAGAGCTGGGCACGGCGGCCGATGTCGAGGCGGGTGCCCCCGAGGGCCTCTACAAGGGCGGCGGGGACGCCGGTCTCGACGACCTGATCGGGATCGACGCGGGCGCCGCCGAGCGCGTCCAGGCGGCCTTCGCACGCGGCGACGAGGCGCTCCGGCGGTTCGCCCCCGGCATGGCACCCGTGCTGTGGCCCGAGCACTTCGACGTGACCGTCGTCGTCGACGAGGTCAACTACGGTGTCTCGGCCGGTGACACCTACCTGGGCGAGCCGTACGCGTACGTGGTCCCCTGGAAGCGGCGCACCGGCGCGTTCTGGTCCGCCCCGTTCGGCGCGGCCCGTCCGCTGACCGAGCTGCCGGGCGCGACCGCGATCCACGACTTCTTCATGGAGGGCCGGGATCGGGCGGCGTCCGACCCCGTCCCCGAGGGCTGACCGCACCCGAGCCGTCGGCGGACCGGACCCGGCTGCCTGATAACGTGCACTTCAAGCGCGTTCTGGAGCGAAGTCCGGTGTGATCCCGGCGCTGTCCCGCAACTGTGATGCCCTCCCATGGGCCGAGCCAGGTCGCCTCTCGCGCGCCGACGATTCTCGACCTCGTGGAAGGGCGATCCGTCACCTCCCCGGTGCGGCGGTCCTGCCTTCCCGTAGCCATGGAGGCCCCCTTTGAGACCCGTACGCGCCCTCGGCACGGCCGTGATGATCAGCGCGCTGACGCTGGCGGCCGGCTGCGGCTCCGGCGAGAAGGCACCGGACGAGGCGGCGGGCGGCGCGGTCACCGTCCAGGCCGCCAACGGCGCCGTCACGATCCCGGCCGTCCCCAAGCGGATCGTGTCGCTGTCGCCCACCCACACCGAGACGCTGTTCGCGATCGGCGCGGGGCCGCAGGTCGTCGCGGTGGACGAGTACTCCACCCACCCGGCGAACACGCCCAAGACCAAGCTGTCGGGGTTCAAGCCGAACGCCGAGGCGATCATCGCCCACAAGCCCGACCTGGTCGTGCTGTCGGACGACATGGACGGCATCGTCAAGGCCCTGGAGAAGGTCAAGGTGCCGGTGCTGCTGGAGCCCGCGGCCACCAAGCTGGACGAGGCGTACGACGAGATCATGGACCTCGGCACCGCCACCGGCCGCACCGGCGAGGCGACGAAGCTGACCGGCGACATCCGGGCGAAGATCCAGCAGACCGTGGCGGCCTCGTCCAAGGGCAAGGGCCTCACGTACTACCACGAGCTCGACAACCAGCTGCACACCGTGACCTCCAAGACCTTCATCGGGCAGGTGTACGGGCTGTTCGGGCTCCAGAACATCGCCGACAAGGCCGAGAAGGCGGCGGGCGGCTACCCGCAGCTGTCGCGCGAGTACCTCGTCAAGAGCGACCCGGCCCTGATCTTCCTGGGCGACACCAAGTGCTGCGGCCAGAACGCGTCGGTCGTCGCCAAGCGCCCCGGGTGGCAGGACCTCACCGCCGTGAAGAAGGACGGCGTGATCGAGCTCGACGACGACATCGCCTCCCGGTGGGGACCGCGCCTGCCCGACTTCGTCAAGGCCATCGGCGACGCGGTACAGAAGGCCCCGGCCGCGCAGTGAGCAAGCCCGTCCCAGGGCCGGCCCCCGCGCGGCTGCGGCCGCTGCCGCTGATCGTGGCGGTGGTGCTCCTGCTGGCCACGATGGCGGCGGGACTGCTCGTCGGCGCGGCGGGCCTGCCCTTGGGCGGGGTGCTGCTGGCCCTGCTGGACCGGGTGCCGTTCGTCACGGCCGACTCGGGGCTCAGCGTCATCGAGCGGAACGTCCTGTTCGAGCTGCGGCTGCCCCGGGTCCTGATGAGCGCCATGGTCGGCGGCCTGCTGGCCATGGCCGGGGCCGGCTACCAGGGCGTCTTCCGCAACCCGCTCGCCGACCCGTACTTGCTCGGCGCCGCCGCCGGGGCCGGGGTCGGCGCGACGCTGATCATCGTGGTGACGCCCGGCGACCCGGCCTACACCGTGCCGCTGGCGGCGTTCGCGGGCGCGATCGGCGGCGTCTTCCTGGCGTACGCGCTGGGCAGCATGGCCGGGCGAGGCGCCGGTACGGGCGGCGCGACGCTGGTCCTGGCGGGCGTCGCGGTGTCCAGCTTCCTCGCGGCCGTGCAGACGTTCCTGCAGCAGGCGCGGGCCGAGGAGCTGCAGCGGATCTACTCCTGGATCCTGGGCGGGGTGGGCTCGGCCGACTGGCGGCAGCTGGCCATGGTCGCCCCGTACGCGCTGGTCTCCAGCGTGATCCTGCTGCTGCACGGCCGGCTGCTGGACGTGCTGGGCGTGGGCGACGAGGAGGCCGCCGCGCTCGGGCTTTCGGCGTCGCGGGTACGGCTGGTCGTCCTGGTCGCCGCGTCGCTGGCCACCGCCTGCGCGGTGGCGGTCAGCGGCCTGATCGGCTTCGTCGGCATCGTCGTCCCGCATGTGGTGCGGCGGCTGGCCGGCGCGTCCTACCGGGTCGTCCTGCCGCTGTCGTTGCTGGGCGGGGCGGCGTTCCTGGGCCTGGCCGACCTGGTCGCGCGCAGCGTGGTCGCGCCGGGCGAGCTGCCGCTGGGCGTCGTGACGGCGTTCGTCGGCGGGCCGTTCTTCGTGCTCGTGCTGCGCACCGCGCGCGGGCAGGTGGAAACATGACCCGGGCGGCGCGGACCATCCCGGCTCCCACCCCTGGACGAACCGATATGACGATCATGGCGCGCGATCTGGACGTCACGCTCGACGGCCGGCAGGTCCTGCGGGGCGTCTCACTCGAGGTACCGCACGGGTCGTGGACGGCCGTCATCGGGCCCAACGGCGCGGGCAAGTCGACGCTGCTGCGCGCGATCCTCGGGCTGCGGCCCGGTCCGGGCGAGGTCAGCATCGCCGGGACGGACCCGCGCACGCTCAAGCCCCGGGAACGGGCCCGGCTGGTCGCCTACGCGCCGCAGAGCCCCAGCCTGCCCGCCGGGATGGCGGTCTTCGACTACACGCTGCTCGGCCGCTCCCCGTACATCCCGTACCTGGGCCGCGAGAGCGCCCGCGACCGTGCCATCGCCGCCGAGGTACTGGAACGGCTCGACCTGACCGGGCTGGCCGGCCGCCCGCTGGACCGGCTGTCGGGCGGCGAGCGGCAGCGGGTCGTGCTGGCCCGGGCGCTGGCCCAGCAGGCCTCGGTACTGCTGCTGGACGAGCCCACGACGGCCCTGGACATCGGCCACCAGCAGCAGGTCCTGGAGCTGATCGACCGGCTGCGGCTGGCCGACCGGCTGACCGTGGTGACCACGATCCACGACCTGACGCTGGCCGGGCAGTACGCCGACGGCCTGCTGCTGCTGTCGGGCGGGCGGGTGGCGGCCGCCGGGCCGCCCGCCGAGGTCCTGACCCGCGACACCGTCGCCGCGCACTTCGACGCCCGGGTCCAGGTCACGACCGGTGCCGGCGGCCGTCCGATCCTGTCCCCCGAACGGCCGCGATGAGACCCTGGAGCACTCCATGACCTCCCCCCTGATGGTGCGATGAGACTCGAGACGGTGTGGCGCGAGGAGGACGGCGACCGCTTCTGCGCGACGGTCTGGCGGGCCGGGCCGGGGCTGCGCATGATCTCCTCGGCGATGGCCGGCGGCGGCATCGGCCCGGCCGGCTGGGTCCTGAACGCCCAGGTCGCGAGCCACTACTCGCGCACGGACCCGGCCGCGCACATCGGGGAGCTGGCCGCCTCGTACGGCCTGCGCGGTCCCGGCGTCGGGCTGCTCACCGCCGCCTCGGTGGACCGTACGATGCGGCACGAGGACGAGGGCGCGACCGCCGCCGCCACGGTCGGCCTGCGGGTCCCGACCTGGGCCGCGGCCCCGGCCGGCGGCACCGATCCGGAGCTGGCGCCCCTGACCTCCGACTGGCGGCCGGGAACGATCAACATCGTCGTGCACGTACCGGCGGCACTGTCCGACGCGGCGCTGGTCAACGCGGTCATGACGGCGACCGAGGCCAAGACGCAGGCGCTCCTGGAGGCCGGATACCCCTGTACGGGCACCGCCTCGGACGCCATCTGCGTCGCCGCGCCCATCCCTGGTCTTGAAGGGACGGAGGCCGCGGAAGAGGCGGAGCCGTTCGCGGGGCCCCGTTCGGTCTGGGGCGCGCGCATCGCCCGGGCGGTGCACGCCGCCGTCCACGCCGGAGCGATCGACTACACGCACTACCTGCGGGAGCGAGAGGAACGGGACAGCGGCACCGGCCGCCGTGCCACCCCGGTGCGGCACGGCGGCCGGTAGGGCCGATGCTCTGGGGAAGTGCGACCACCTCCTTGGACGATCGTTCGGCGGTACCGGTCAGCCGGTGGAGGGCAGGCGCACGCCGTTCAGCGGATGCAGCCCGGTCGGCGGCTCCTGCTCCACCTGCGGCCGGTTGCCGTGGCGGGGGGCGGCGAGCTGGGTGAGCGAGTCGACCCGGCGGCGGGCCCGCTCGGCCTCGGCGCGGGCGGCGTCGCGCTCGCCGGTGAGCGCCGTGACGGCGGCGCGCAACTCCTCGGCGGTCTGGGTGATCTGCAGGTTGGCCTGCTCGAACTCGTGCATCCTGGCCTGGATCTGGTCCCGGTCGGCGACGGCCTGGCCGCGCTTGGTCTCGGCCTCCCGGACGGCGGCGCGCAGGTCGTCGGTGGCGCGCCGGGTGGCGGCGGACTCGATCCGCTGCCCCTCCACGATCGTCTCGGTCTCCGACAGCCGGCCGTGCAGGGTGACCAGCTCCGAGCGGGCCGCCTCCAGCGCCGCCAGCAGCTCGCCCTCGCGCCCGACGACGTGGTCGCGCTCCTTCTCGGCGGCGAGCCTGGACGCGATGGCCTGGTCGGCGGTGTCCTTGGCGGCGGCGGCCTCCCGGCGCGCCGCGTCCCGTTCGGTCACGGCCTGACCGGCCAGCTCGCGGGCGGCGGCCGCGTCGCGGTCGGCGGCCTCGGCACGGGCACGGCCCGACGCCGCCTCCCGCCAGGCGTGCTCGGCCTGGCGCTGCGAGGCGTCCCGCTCCTCCTGGGCCACCGCGACCTGCGCGGCGGCCTCGGCGTGGGCCGACGCGACCCGGCGCTCGACCCCGGCGACGCTCAGCTCGGCGGCCAGCGAGCCGGCCAGCCGGTCGGCGGCGGTCTCCAGCCGCTCCACCATCTCCCAGGCCGAGGCGACCTGCCCGGTCAGCCCGGGGACGTCCCGGCCCCGGTCGCGCCGCCGCCGGGCCTCCGTCCCGCACATCCCGTCGTTGTCCTGGCAGTGCCGGACCGTCCGGGCGCCGCGTACGGGCTGCGGTACGGGGCGCCCGCAGTTGGCGCATGGCCAGACCGCGACGGGGTCACCGACCCGCGCCACCTCCGCGCCCGCGTCCGGGCCGGAGCCGCGGCCCTCACCGGTACGGGCGACCCCCTTCTCGTCGGGTTCGCCGGGACGGGCCGCCGGGCCGTCCATCCGGTCGGCGGCATGCCGGGGAACGATCTTGTGACCATCGAGTGGAGCGACCTTCTGGTCCGTCATGTGCCGTTGTACGCATCCGCGTCCCTAGGCGTTCGAGGTATCTCGCGGCATTTTCACCACTGCCGCCGCTAGGCCCTTTCGGCCTGCTCACGTAGGTATCCGTCACGTACGCGGCTCCGGCTGAGCTTTCCTGACGGGGTACGCGGCAGCTCGGCACGGAACTCGATCCGCCGGGGGTGCTTGATCTTGGCCAGCCTCGGCTCGCAGTGCGCGAGCAGCTCGGCGGCCAGGGCCTCGCCGGCCACGGCGCCGTCCGCGGGCTGGACGAGGGCGACGGCGCGCTGCCCCCAGTCCTCGTCCGGGACGCCGATGACCGCCACGTCGGCCACCGCCGGATGCTGCAGCAGCGCCGCCTCGATCTCGGCGGGGTAGATGTTCACCCCACCGGAGATGATCAGGTCGGTCCGGCGGTCGCTCATGTAGAGCCAGCCGTCCTCGTCCAGATGGCCGATGTCGCCGGGCGTGTAGTAGTCGCCGAGCATGCTGGAGGCGGTCTTGCCCGGGTCGCGGTGGTACTCGAAGCCGACCTGGCCGCGCGCGTAGATGAGGCCGGGCTCGCCGGCCGGGAGCTCCTCCCCCGCCTCGTCGAAGATCTTGATGTCCACGCCCTCGACCGGGCGGCCGACCGTACCGGGATGCTCCAGCCAGTCGTGCGGCTTGGCCACCACCACGGGACCGCTCTCGGTGGAGCCGTAGTACTCCCACAGCACCGGCCCCCACCAGTCGAGCATGCGCCGCTTGGTGTCCACCGGGATCGGCGCCGCGCTGTGGTAGACCTGCCGCAGCGACGACAGGTCGTAGCGCTCGCGGACGTCCTCGGGCAGCGTGAGCATCCGGTGGAACATCGTCGGCACCATGAACGAGTTGGTGACGCCGTGCCGCTGGATGATCTCCAGGGTGCGCTCGGGCTCGAAGTGGTCGCTCACCACGACCGCGTGGCCGAGGTTGAGCGACATCAGGGCGTGCACGCACGGCGCCGAGTGGTAGAGCGGCCCGATGGCCAGATGGACCTCGTCGCCCGGCTCCAGCTCCAGGTACTTGCCGAGGGTCTGGCGCAGGACGGTCATCGTCAGCTCCGGCGGGAAGTCCAGCAGCGGCCGCCGCACGCCCTTGGGCCTTCCGGTCGTCCCGGACGTGTAGAGCATCACCGAGCCCATCTTCCGGTCGGCCGGCGGCTCGGCGGAACGTCCCTCCAGCAGCGCCGCCAGATCACCGAATCCCTCGGCCGCGTCCACCGAGAGCCGCCCCTCGGGCTTGATCGCGGCCTCCCCCGCCGCCGCCGTGACCGCGGCCGCGAACGCCGACTCGGTGATCACGACCTTGGCGCCGCTGTCGGACAGGATGTAGCCGATCTCGGGGGCGGTCAGATGGCGGCTGACCGGGATGAAGTAGAGGCCGCTCTGCATCGCGGCCAGCAGCAGCGTGAGGAACTCGGGCCGGTTCCCCAGCACGGTGGCGACCGTGTCCCCCGGCTCCAGCCCGAGGGCGCGCAGCGCGTGCGAGATCCGGTTGACGTCGGCATGCAGGTCCCCGTACGAGACCGTGCCCGAGCCGGTGTCCAGGAACGCGGGGCGTTCCGGATGGGCGGTGGCGATCTCGTAGAAGCTGACGCCTTCGATTCCCATGCGTGTACTCCTCCGGCCCGCGGGTGGTGGTGGGTCCATACAGCTACGCCGGGGCGGGGGAAGTCAAGGGTTGGAACGGTCCGGATGTAAGTATCAGGTTACTCGCCCGGCCGGGTCCGGCCTCAGGACCGCAGCGCGGCGCGGGCCATGGCGTGGAGCAGGGCGGCCATCGCCTCGCGGTCCAGGCCCGCCGCGCTGTACGGGGTGGAGTTGAGCAGGCCGAAGCAGGCGTGCACGGCGGCGCGCGTACGGTCGGCGGGCTCCTCCGGGCGCAGCCGGCGCAGCACCCCGACCCACTCCTCGACATAGGCGCGCTGGAGCCGCCGCACCTCGTGCCGCTCGGCCTCCGGCACGTTGTCCAGCTCGCGCCCGTGCACGGTGATCAGAGCCGGATTGTCGAGCGCGAACGCGATGTGCCAGCGCAGCAGGGCGTCCAGCGCCCGCTCGGGGTCGGCGTCGGCGGCGCGGCGGGCGCCCT
Source organism: Actinomadura sp. 9N407 (assembly GCF_044326315.1). Lineage (NCBI taxonomy): Bacteria > Bacillati > Actinomycetota > Actinomycetes > Streptosporangiales > Thermomonosporaceae > Actinomadura > Actinomadura sp. 9N407. Next base: position 40,468 of record NZ_JBIRAW010000001.1, read on the forward strand.
CGGCCAGCAGCCGCTCGCTGATGTCGAGCAGCATCTCGGCCAGCACCGCCTCCTTGCCGCGGAAGTGCCGGTACAGCGCGGGCCCGGTCAGGCCGACGGCGCGGCCCAGTTCCCCGATCGACACCCCGTGGTAGCCCCGCCGCGCGAAGAGCTCGGCCGCGGCGCCCAGGATCTCCGCCCGGCGGGGGTTGGCGGGCTGGCTGATGGCCTGCGTCATGCGGGCAGTCTAGACTGGCCTTGTTAATGCTGGCTAACATCTGCTTTGTTAATGATGGTTAACAAGGGACGGGTGAACGAGGGATGAGCGGACCACCCGAGCTGGGCACGCGGGCCGATCCGGGCGACGAGGCGTTCAAGCGGAACGCCGCGTACAACGAGACGCTGGTGACCGAGCTGCGCGAGCACCTCGACCTGGCAGGCAAGGGCGGCCCGGAGCGCTCCCGCGAGCGGCATGTGGGGCGCGGCAAGCTGCTCCCCCGCGACCGCGTCGACACACTGCTCGACCCCGGCTCACCGTTCCTGGAGCTGTCGCCGCTGGCCGCGCACGGGATGTACGACGGCGAGGCCCCCGGCGCCGGGATCATCACCGGCATCGGCCGCGTCTCCGGCCGCGAATGCGTCATCGTCGCCAACGACGCCACCGTGAAGGGCGGGACGTACTACCCCGTCACGGTCAAGAAGCACCTGCGCGCGCAGGAGGTGGCCCTGCACAACCGGCTGCCCTGCGTCTACCTGGTCGACTCGGGCGGCGCGTTCCTGCCCCACCAGGACGAGGTGTTCCCCGACCGCGAGCACTTCGGCCGCATCTTCTACAACCAGGCCACCATGTCGCGGGAGGGCATCCCGCAGATCGCGGCGGTGCTCGGCTCCTGCACGGCGGGCGGCGCGTACGTCCCGGCGATGAGCGACGAGGCCGTGATCGTACGGAACCAGGGCACCATCTTCCTGGGCGGCCCGCCGCTGGTGAAGGCCGCCACCGGCGAGATCGTCACCGCCGAGGAGCTGGGCGGCGGCGAGCTGCACTCGCGGATCTCCGGCGTCACCGACCACCTGGCCGAGGACGACGCGCACGCGCTGGCCATCGTCCGCGACATCGTCGGAACGCTCGGCCCGCGCGCGCCCCGTCCCTGGGACGTCGAGCCCACGCAGGAGCCCGCGTACGACCCCGGCGAGCTCGCCGGGGTCGTCCCGCCCGACCCGCGCACCCCGTACGACGTCCGCGAGGTCATCGCCCGGATCGTCGACGGCAGCCGGTTCCAGGAGTTCAAGAAGGAGTACGGCGCGACGCTCGTGACCGGCTTCGCCCGGGTCCACGGGCACCCGGTCGGGATCATCGCCAACAACGGCATCCTGTTCGCCGAGTCGGCGCTCAAGGGCGCGCATTTCATCGAGTTGTGCGACCGCCGCTCGATCCCGCTGGTCTTCCTGCAGAACATCTCCGGGTTCATGGTCGGGCGCGAGTACGAGGCGGGCGGCATCGCCAAACACGGCGCCAAGATGGTCACGGCCGTGTCGTGCGCGCGCGTCCCGAAGTTCACCGTGGTGATCGGCGGCTCGTTCGGCGCCGGGAACTACGCGATGTGCGGCCGCGCGTACGCGCCCCGGTTCCTGTGGATGTGGCCGAACGCCCGGATCTCGGTGATGGGCGGCGAGCAGGCCGCCGGCGTGCTGGCCACCGTCCGCCGCGACCAGCTCGGCGACGCCTGGTCGGCGCAGGAGGAGGAGTCGTTCAAGGCCCCGATCCGCGACCAGTACGAGCGGCAGGGCAACCCGTACTACTCCACCGCGCGGCTCTGGGACGACGGCGTCATCGATCCCCGCGACACCCGCCGCGTCCTCGGCCTCGGCCTGTCCGCCGCCGCCGGCGCCCCGCTGGAGCCGGTCGGCTACGGCGTCTTCCGGATGTGAGGAGCACGACCATGCCGTTCCCCAGCGTTCTGGTGGCCAACCGGGGCGAGATCGCGATCAGGGTGTTCCGGACCCTGCGCCGCCTCGGCATCCGGTCGGTCGCCGTGCACGGCGACGCCGACGCCCGCGCCCCGCACGTCCGGGAGGCCGACGAGGCGGTACGGATCCCGTCCTACCTCGACATCGGCGCGGTGATCGAGGCCGCCCGCCGGACCGGCGCCGCGGCGATCCATCCCGGCTACGGCTTCCTGGCCGAGAACGCCGCCTTCGCCCGTGCCTGCGCGGACGCCGGGCTGGTGTTCATCGGCCCGCCGCCCGAGGCGATCGAGGCGATGGGCGACAAGATCCGCGCCAAGCGGACCGTCGCGGCCGCCGGGGTCCCCGTCGTCCCGGGCCGGGACGAGGCGGGCCTGTCGGACGCCGTCCTGGCCGAGGCGGCCCTGGCCACCGGCCTGCCCGTGCTGATCAAGCCGTCGGCGGGCGGCGGCGGCAAGGGCATGCGGCTGGTCCGGGAGGAACCGGAGCTGGCCGACGCGATCGCCTCCGCCCGCCGCGAGGCCCGGGCGTCCTTCGGCGACGACACCCTCCTCGTCGAGCGCTTCGTCGAGAACCCCCGGCACATCGAGATCCAGGTCTTCGCCGATTCCCACGGCGCCACCGTGCACCTCGGCGAGCGCGAGTGCAGCCTGCAGCGCCGCCACCAGAAGATCGTCGAGGAGGCCCCGTCCCCGCTGCTGGACGAGGCCGCCCGCGAGCGGATGGGCGCCAGCGCGGTCGCCGCCGCCCGCGCGGTCGGCTACACCGGCGCCGGAACGGTCGAGTACATCGTCTCGGCCGACCGGCCCGGCGAGTACTTCTTCATGGAGATGAACACCCGGCTCCAGGTCGAGCACCCCGTGACCGAGCTGGTCACCGGCCTCGACCTCGTCGAACTCCAGCTGCGCGTGGCCGCCGGCGAGCCGCTGCCGTTCAGCGAGGCCCCTCCCCTGCGCGGCCATGCCGTCGAGGCCCGCGTGTACGCCGAGGACCCCTCGCGCGGCTTCCTGCCGACGGGCGGGGACGTCCTGCTCCTGAACGAGCCGTCCGGCGAGCACGTCCGCGTCGACTCGGGCCTGGCCGAAGGCACCGAGGTCGGCGGCTCGTACGACCCCATGCTCGCCAAGGTGATCGCGTGGGGCACCGACCGCGCCGAGGCCCTGCACCGCCTCGACCGCGCGCTCGCCTCGTACACGCTGCTGGGCGTCCCCACCAACGTCGCGTTCCTGCGGACGCTCCTGGCCCACCCCGAGGTGGCCGCCGGGCGCCTGGACACCGGCCTTGTCGAACGCTCCCTGGATGACCTGGCCCCGTCCCGTCCCGTACCGGACGAGGTCCTCGCCGCCGCCGCGCTGGAACGCATGCTGGCGCTGGAGACCGGCGACCCCGACCCCTGGGCCGTCCCGGACGGCTGGCGTCCCGGCGCCCCCGCCTGGACGCCCTGGATCATCACCCCGGCCGGCGGCGACCCGATCGAGGTCCGCGTCCAGGGCCGCGCGCACGGCGCCCTCGTCGCCGTCGGCGACGCCGCGCCCGTCCCCGCCTCACTGGCCGGTGACGGCACCCTGACCCTCAGCTACGACGGCCGGACGCTCTCGTACGCCGCCGCCCGCCACGGCCACACCCTGTGGCTCGGACGGGACGGCCACGCCTGGGCACTGGCCGAGCACGTACGGGCCGAGCGCGGCGCCGACGCCATCGCCGCCGGTGACGGGGTGCTGCGCAGCCCGATGCCCGGCACCGTCCTCGCCGTCAAGGTCGCCGAGGGCGACGCGGTCACCGAGGGCCAGCCGCTGGTGGTCGTCGAGGCGATGAAGATGGAGCACACCGTCACCGCGCCCATCGCGGGCGTGGTCGCGCAACTGCCGGCCCGTACCGGCGCCCAGGTCGCCCTGGACGCCGTGCTCGCCGTGATCGAGGAGGGCTGAACGATGCGGGTTCCACTGGAGGGGCTGCCCGAGCGGGTCACGATCTACGAGGTCGGGCCGCGCGACGGGCTGCAGAACGAGAAGGCGATCGTCCCGGTCGCCGACAAGGCCGAATTCGTCGTGCGCCTGGCCGAGGCGGGCCTGCGCACCATCGAGACCACCAGCTTCGTCCACCCCAAGTGGGTACCGCAGCTCGCCGACGCCGAGCAGCTCCTCGACGTCCTGCCGCGCTCGCCCGACCTGCGCTACCCCGTGCTCGTACCGAACGAGCGCGGCCTCACCCGTGCCCTGGACAACGGCATCACCGAGATCGCCGTCTTCGGCAGCGCCACCGAGTCGTTCGCCCGCCGCAACCTCAACCGGACCGTCGAGGAATCGCTGGCGATGTTCGCCCCGGTCGTGGAACGCGCCCGTTCCGAGGGCCTGTGGGTCCGCGCGTACGTCTCGATGGCGTTCGGCGACCCGTGGGAGGGCGACGTCCCGATCGAGCAGGTCGTCTCGGTCGCGACCCGGCTGATGGACCTCGGCTGCTCCCAGCTCAGCCTCGGCGACACCATCGGCGTCGGCACGCCCGGCCAGGTCACGGCGCTGATCTCGGCCCTCGCCGGCGCCGGGATCGGCACCGAGCGGCTCGCCGTCCACTTCCACGACACCTACGGCCAGGCCCTGTCCAACACCCTCGCCGCCCTGCGCGCCGGGATCACCACCGTCGACGCCTCGGCGGGCGGCATCGGCGGCTGCCCGTACGCCGAGAGCGCCACCGGCAACCTCGCCACCGAGGACCTGGTGTGGATGCTGCACGGCCTCGGCATCGACACCGGTGTCGACCTCGCCAAGCTCACCGCCACCAGCCGCTGGATGGCCGACCGCCTCGGCCGCCCCAGCCCCTCCCGCGTCGTCCAAGCACTGTCGAAGTAACGGGAGCGCCGAAGGCGCGACCATGAACAGGAGTCCTGATGATCGACTTCACTCTCACGGACGAGCAGGAGGAGCTGCGGGCCACCGTCGAGCGGTTCGCTCGCGAGACCGTGGCGCCGGTGATCGGCGATCTGTACGAGCGGGAGGAGTTCCCGTACGAGATCGTCGCGGCGATGGGGAAGATGGGGCTGTTCGGGCTGCCGTTCCCCGAGGAGCACGGCGGGATGGGCGGCGACTACTTCGCCCTCTGCCTCGCCCTGGAGGAACTCGCGCGGGTCGACTCCTCGGTGTCCATCACCCTGGAGGCCGGCGTGTCCCTGGGCGCGATGCCCATCTACCGCTTCGGCACCGAGGCGCAGAAGGCCGAATGGCTGCCCCGGCTCACGTCCGGGCAGAACCTCGCGGCGTTCGGGCTCACCGAGCCGGGCGGCGGCTCCGACGTGCCCGGCGGGATGCGCTCCACGGCGCGGCTGGACGGTGACCACTGGGTCATCAACGGCTCCAAGTCGTTCATCACCAACAGCGGCACCGACATCACCGCGTTCGTGACCGTCACGGCCTTCACCGGTGAGCGCGAGATCTCCACGATCATCGTCCCGAACGGCACCCCGGGCTTCACCGTCGGCCGCAAGTACTCCAAGGTCGGCTGGGCCGCGTCCGACACCCGTGAGCTCTCGTTCGACGACGTCCGCGTACCGGCGGGGAACCTCGTCGGCGAGCGGGGCCGCGGCTACGCCCAGTTCCTGCAGATCCTGGACGAGGGCCGCATCGCGATCGCCGCCGTCTCCGTCGGGCTCGCCCAGGGCTGCGTGGACGAGTGCCTGCGGTACGTGCGCGAGCGCGAGGCGTTCGGCAAGGAGATCGGCCGCTACCAGGCGATCCAGTTCAAGATCGCCGACATGGAGCTGCGCGCCCACACCGCCCGGCTGGCCTACTACGACGCCGCCGCGCGGCTGCTGGCCGGCAAGCCGTTCAAGAAGGAGGCCGCGATCGCCAAGCTGGCCGCGTCCAACGCCGCCATGGACAACGCCCGCGAGGCGACCCAGATCTTCGGCGGCTACGGCTTCATGAACGAGTACCCGGTGGGCCGCTTCTACCGCGACGCCAAGATCCTGGAGGTGGGCGAGGGCACCTCGGAGGTCCAGCGCATGCTGATCGCGCGCGCCCTCGGCCTCCCGCCCACCTGACCCGGCGGCCGGTCAGACCAGGATCACGCCCAGGACGAGGACGAACGTCATCGCCGAGACGCCCTGCACCAGGGTCGCCGCGGTCTGGGCGCGGTAGGCCGTGGAGACGCTCATGCCGGAGAACTGCGTGACGACCCAGAAGTAGGAGTCGTTGACGTGGCTGACCACCATGGCGCCGGCGCCGATCGCCATGACCGCCAGGACCTGGCCGATCGGGATCTCGCCGAGCATCGTGTCCAGGCCGAGCGCGGGCAGCAGCGGCTGCGCCAGCGTCGAGGTGATGATCATCGCGGCGGTGGAGCTGCCCTGCGCGGTCTTCAGCAGCGCGGCCAGCGCGAACAGCACCAGCAGCGCGAGCGGGCCGGCGACCGCGGAGCCGTCGCCGATCAGGGTCTTGATGTAGTCGGCGATGGGCGTCGACTTGATCACCGCGCCGAACGCGCCGCCCGCGCCGGTGATCACCAGGATGATGGCGGAGTCCGCCAGGCCCTCGCCCACCCACTTGGTCAGTACTTCGGCGTCCAGGCGCTTGGGCAGCAGGGCCAGGGCGAGCACCACGCCGAGCAGGAGCGCGTTCACGGGCGTGCCGAGGTCGGTCAGGACGTCGCCGAGCCATCCGTCGACGAGGGTGCTGTCACCGGACGGGAACGCGGCGATCGACCCGATCGCCATCAGCAGGATCGGCACGAGGATCGGCGCCACCGCGCGGCCGAGGCCGGGGATGCGGTCGAACTGCGCCTTGTACTCCTCGAACGTCTGCTCGGCCTCCGGCAGCGCGCTCTTCAGGTTCGGGGTCCGGCGCAGCGCCCAGGCGAGGCCGGCGACGGTCGCGACCAGGGAGACCGGGATGCCGAACAGGATGACCCAGATCAGGCCGTCCGCGCCGATCCCGACGTTTCCGGCGGCGGCGATCGGGCCGGGCGTCGGCGGGATGAACGTGTGCGAGGCGTACAGGCCGGTGGCCAGCGCGGCGCCGAGGACGACGGGGTTCTTGCCGGTCTTGCGGGCGATCGAACGCTGGAGCGGTGACAGCACCACGTAGCCCGAGTCGCAGAACACCGGGATCGACACGACCCAGCCCATCAGCGACATCGCGATCGCCGGATGCCGCTTGCCGAGGACCTTCAGGACCGCCTCGGCCAGCGTGACGGCGGCGCCGGTGCGCTCCAGCACCTTCCCGATGATCGTGCCGAAGATGATCACCAGGCCGATGCTCATCAGGATCGACCCGAACCCGTCGGCGACCGTGCCGCCGAGGTCGTCGACGTACGGCTTGTCCGAGCCGGCGGCGGCGCCGATCCCCATCGCCGCCAGCCCGAAGGCGAACGTCGCGAAGATGATCGCCAGGAACGGATGCAGCTTGTACCGGCCGCTCAGCAGAATGATCAGGCCGATGCTCGCGGCGAGCGCGAGCATCAGGAAGGGGCCGGACGTTTCCATGGGACTCCTAGACGTGCTTCACAGGGGGTGGGGCGTGCGCGGGCCCGGGGGCGGCGCGCACCGTTGAGCAGAGCCGTGATCAGGCCGTCCGCAGCCGGACGACCTGGTCGGCGAGGCCGGCCAGCAGGGGGCCCGCCGAGCCGATGAGCTCGTCGAGCGTGCGGGGGCCGTCGGCGAGGCTGAACGCGGCGGTCAGCCCGAGGGCGTGCAGGTCGTCCAGCGGCCCGGCGATGGAACCGGCGAGCGCCACCACCGGCAGGCCGCGCCCGTGGGCGAGTTCGGCGACCACGGAGACGACCTTGCCGCCCGCGCTCTGGGCGTCCAGCCGGCCCTCGCCGGTGATCACCAGGTCGGCCGACTCCAGCGCGGCGGGGAGCCCGACCATCTCGGCGACCAGTTCGGCGCCGCGGGTGGGCTCGGCGCCCAGGACGGCGACCAGTCCCCCGCAGGTGCCACCGGCCGCCCCGGCGCCGGGCAGGTCATGGACCCGGACGCCGTAGCGGTCCGCCAGAGCGTCGGCGAACCGTACCAGTGCGGCGTCCAACTCGCTGACCTGCGCGGGCGTCGCGCCCTTCTGCGGCCCGAACACCGCCGCCGCGCCGGACGAACCGACGAACGGGTTGGTGACGTCGCACGCGACGCGGAACCGGGTCTGCCGTACGGCGTCCGGGACGCCGGAGTCGTCGATCGCGGCCAGCCCGGCGAGCGCGGCGCCTCCCGGTGGCAGCTCCGCGCCGTCCGCGCCGGTGAACCGTACGCCCAGGGCGCGCAGCAGGCCCGTCCCGCCGTCGGTGGTGGCGCTGCCGCCGAGGCAGACCAGGACGTCGCGGGCGCCGCGCGCGATGGCGTCGGCGATCAGCTCGCCGGTCCCGGCGGTATCGGCCCGCATCGGGGCCCGCTCGTGCTCGGCCAGCAGCGGCAGCCCGGACGCCGCCGCCAGCTCCACCACCGCCGACCGCCCGTCGCCGGCGATCGCGTACCGGGCCTCGACCGGCCGTCCCAGCGGGCCGGGGACGGTACGGACGATCTCCCGGCCGCTGCGGGCGCTCAGGAAGCAGTCCACGGTGCCCTCACCGCCGTCGGCCATCGGCACCGCGGTCACCACCGCTCCGGGCACGGCGCGGCGGACACCGGATTCCACGGCCGCGCACACGGCGGACGCGCTGAGGCCGCCCTTGAACGAGTCGGGCGCGACGACGACGTGCACGGCATCCCCCTCCGGTTTTTGCTGGTCACTGCGGGTTTGAACAGACCCTAAGAGCGGCGGGCTGCGCGGGCACCGGCCGTACGACCAAAGTCAGGCCGGGAAAGCCCCGCCGTTTTGTGCGCGGCGCCAACCGTCCGGCCAGGGAAACGGCGGTGGCGGATCAGCCGAGATCCGCCAGGTACAGCGCGGCCTGGAGCGCGACCGCGTCGGCGAACACGCGCGGATCGCGCCCGGTCAGGTCGGCGATCCGGCCGAGCCGGTAGACCAGGGTGTTGCGGTGCACGTTCAGCTCCCGCGCGGCCTGGACGACGTGCCGGTCGTGCGTGAAGTAGGCCCACAGGGTGCGGCGCAGGTCGGCGGGCAGCGCGCCGAGGATCCGCTCACCGGCGGCCCCGCCCACCTCGTCGGGAAGCTCCGCGAGCAGGACGCTCGTCTCCTGGTCGCGCAGCGTCGTCTCGGACGGCAGCGTCCGCCGCCGGAGCGCGAGCCGGCCGCGCCGTACGTTCTCCAGCAGGGCGCCGAAGTCGGCGGCGGTCCCCGCGTCCAGGAGGCACGCCCCCTTCCGTTCCCGGCGCATCTCCTGCAGCCGTCCCCGCAGCGACGCGGGTGCCGCCGCCCCGGCGACGGCCCACAGGGTCCCGGTGACGTCGACCGCCGCCAGCACCTGCTCCTCGCCGCTTCCCAGCCGCCGGTAGAGCAGTTCGGCGGCCCCCATCGCGTCGGCGGGGACGTCGAGCCCCGGGCGCAGCGCGTACAAGGCGAAAGGGGCGGCGGGGCGGGTACCGACCAGCCGCAGGCGCTGGCGCCACTGCGCCGCGGTGAGGCGGCCGGCGAGCAGGTCGGCGATGATCTGGTCGCGGGTACGGGCCCGCCACTCTGCCTCGGCCCGCATCGCCTGCTGCGTGATCATCAGTTCGGTCATCAGGGCCACCGCGCCGGCCAGGTCGCCGACCTCGGCCGGCTCCCCGCTCACCCCCACCACACCGGCGATCTCCGCGCCGATCCGGACCGGCAGGTTGACCCCGGCGCGGGTACCGCGCATCTCCCGGGCCTCGGCGCCGGTGACCGCGAGCGGGACACCGCTGCGCAGCACCCGCGCCGCGCCGTCGTGCACCTCGCCGACCCGGTCCCGGTCGCCGCTGGCGATGATCACGCCCCGGCCGTCCATCAGGTTGACGTTCCGGCCCAGCCGCCGCATGATCTCGTCCACGATCGCCTGGGCGTCGGTACCGGCGATCACGGCGCCGCCGCGAGCGGCTCGCTGGTTGCGATGACGACCTCCAGGGACGCACGGGGCGTGGTGTCAGCTACGTCACACTCGATCGGTCGCCGGCCCGGTGCAGGTCACAGGGCCGGCGTGCACGTCCAGGTGAGACGGGGCGAGTCTGTCCTACCCGGACGGAATACTCCGCGATCTCGCGAAGTTTAATGGTTCGCGAAAGTGTCAGTCGCTGCAGTAATTTGCTGCGGTACCCCAGCCCTCTTCGACCATGCCCGCATGCGCGCATGCCCGGGCCCTGAACGATTGGAAGACTCAGTTGACCGCTCCCGCGTCTCCTAAGGCGGCGGACGGCCCGAAGGCCGCGGACTCAGGCGGAGGGCTCGACCGCGGCGTCATCGCCGTGGCCATGGTCGTGGTGCTCGGCGCCATCATGTCCATTCTGGACGTGACGGTCGTCAATGTCGCGCTCAAGCACCTCACCGAGGACTTCAACGCCCCGCTGTCCACGATCCAGTGGGTGGCGACCGGCTACACCCTCGCGCTGGCCACCGTCATCCCGGTGACGGGGTGGGCCTCGGCCCGGTTCGGCACCAAGCGCCTCTACATCATCTCCATCATCCTGTTCGTCGCCGGATCGGCGCTGGCCGGGATGGCGTGGAGCGCGGAGTCGCTGATCGCCTTCCGGGTCCTGCAGGGCCTGGGCGGCGGCATGATCATGCCCGCCGGCATGACGATCCTGACCCAGGCGGCCGGGCCGCAGCGGGTCGGCCAGGTGATGAGCATCGTCGGCATCCCGATGCTGCTCGGCCCGATCATGGGCCCGATCCTGGGCGGCTGGCTGGTGGACGACGTCTCCTGGCGCTGGATCTTCTACATCAACGTGCCGATCGGCGCGGTGGCGCTGTTCCTGGCCTTCAAGATCCTGAAGAAGGACAAGCCGCGCAAGGCCGAGCGGCTGGACGTCCTCGGGCTGCTGCTGCTGTCCCCCGGCCTGGCGATGCTGATCTACGGCCTGGCCACCGGTGCCGAGAAGAACGACTTCACGCGCCCCGACGTGCTGGTCACGGCGATCGGCGGCGGGCTGCTGGTGATCGGGTTCGCGGTGCACGCGCTCCGCGAGGGCAACACCAACCCGCTGATCGACCTGCGGCTGTTCAAGCGCCGCTCGGTCGCGGCCGCCTCCGGCACCATGGTGCTGTTCGCCTGCGCGTTCTTCGGCGCGATGCTGATCCTGCCGCTCTACTACCAGACGGTACGGGGCGAGTCCGCGTTCGCCGCGGGCCTGCTGCTGGCACCGCAGGGCCTCGGCGCGATGGTCACCATGCCGATCGGCGGCAAGCTGACCGACAAGCTGGGCCCGGGCAAGGTCGTCCTGGTCGGACTGGCACTGGTCGTCCTGGGCGTGGCGGGCTTCGCGTCCCAGCTGACCCCCGACGCCTCGTACTGGACGCTGGGCATGGCCCTGTTCGTGATGGGTCTCGGCATGGGCATGACGATGATGCCCACCATGTCGGCGGCGATGCAGACGCTCCAGCACGACGAGGTGCCGCGGGCCAGCACCGCGCTGAACATCATCCAGCAGGTCGCCGGCTCCATCGGCACCGCGTTCATCGCGGTCCTGCTGGCCACGCAGCTGCGCGCTGAGGGCCTCGACACGAGCGGTGGTCTGGGCGCCGAGCCCTCCGCCGGTGGCGCCGAGGTCCCGCCGCACATCATGGCGGAGATCATGAGCAAGATGGCGGACGCCTTCCAGACGACCTACTGGTCGTCGCTGGTACTGCTGGTGCTGGCGTTCCTGCCGGCACTGATGCTGCCGCGCAGGAGGCCCGACACCCTGCCGGTCGACGTCCCCATGCAGATGCACTGATCGGCGTCACACTCTGAACGCCCCGGCCCTTATGGGCCGGGGCGTTCGTCGTCGGGTGAGGGTCAGCGGCCGGTGAGGGTCAGCGGCCGGGCGGGCGGGTCTTCTCGGACGGGCCGTGGTAGATGGAGTTGATCACGATCGGCCAGGTCACCCGGGGCCAGGTCCGGAACGTGATCTCGCTGCCCGCGAGGGTGGCCTGGCCCTTGCCGACCTCGAAGGCCACCACGTTGGCCAGGCCGTGCAGCGACTCGGTGCCGTGCGCGTACCCGCTGGCCAGCAGGTCGCCGTCACTGGGATAGGTGGACGCCGCGGTCGCCGCACCCGTGATCCGGTACGCGGCGTCGCGGTTGAACCAGACCGGCCACTGCTCCGGCATGCCCCACGCGGCGGGCACGTCCGGCTTGTAGGTGGCGCGCAGCAATGCCCCTGGAGCATTGAACTTCGACCGGTCGGTGGGCGCGGCGTTGTCCACCGGCAGGTCCAGCAGCTCCCGCGCGGTCTCCGAACCGCTGCCGAGCGCGACCAGGCTGCCGCCGTCCGAGACGAAGTCGCCGAGCGCGTCCCAGCCCTTGTCGCCGACGCCGCGCGCCCAGGCGAACTCGGGCGGGTGCTCGGCCGGGTCCAGGCCCTTGACGATGGTGTCCTTGGAGACGCCGTCGGCCAGCACGATCGTGTCGTAGCGGCCGGCCAGGTCGGCGTAGTCGTCGGCGCCGACGACCTTGTAGTTCACGCCGTACTGGTCGAGCATCCAGGTCATCCAGCCGCCGGGCATGTTGTTCGCCCCCCGGATAAGGCCGACGCGGGTGCCCGGCTTGAGGCGGAACCCTTCCACCTCGGGTGCCTCGTTCGAGCCGTACACCGGGAGCCCGGTGGCGGCCGAGACCTCCTGCAATGTCCGGCGCGCGGCGGGCGTCGGCGGGACGACCACCGTGCCCGGCGCGAACGTCCGCCCTGCCGCCGAGAACTTCTCGCCCGCGCGGAAGACCGGCACGCCGGCCTTCTGCAGCCGGGCCAGCACGTGCGCGACGCCGTACGACTCGGGGGCGACCAGGTACGCGCCGCGCGGCACGGCGGGCATCCGCACCTGCTGCGGGGCGACGCGCTGTACGCGCTGCAGCGGGACCGAGAAGGCCTTCTCGACCGGCTCGGCGTCCACGCCCAGCAGCAGCGCGACGTTGTCGGTCGTCTCGCTGTACGGCATGATCAGCGGGCAGTCCGCGCACTTGCGCGCCGCCTTCTCCGGATAGACGTCCTTCTGCAGCAGCTGGTGGATCCAGCGGCCAAGCGGCTGGCGGGTCCGCAGCACGTACGACCCGGCCGGATAGCTCTTGCCGCCCGCCGTGAACGCCGACCTGGCCTGGTCGATCTCGACCCGTCCGAACTCCAGGATCTTCAGCAGCTCGTACACGGCGTACGGGTCGCGCTGCCCGGCCGGGATCACGTACGCCTCGGGCGTCCCGGGCTCCACGTCCGGCAGCCGGGCCCCGTTGCGGGCCACCTGGTAGAGGTTGTTGTACAGCCACGACTCCGGGTTCTTGGCGATGTTCTCGATGCCCGCGTACGCGCCCGTCTTGGCGTAGGCGACGATCTGCTCCAGCGTCCAGCTGTTCTTGTCGTAGGGCTGCAGCATCCGGATCGTCTTGTTCTGCGGGCCCAGCGGCTTGCCGTCGGCGCTGGTGTGCGGGTACGCCAGGTCCTTGGCCGAGGCGATCTCGGTCAGGAACAGCGAGGTGCCGATGAACGTCGAGTAGCCCATGACGTCGGCGTTCCAGAAGATGCCGTACGCGTCGTCGGAGCCGACGCCCTTCTTGTTCTCGGCGGTCAGCGCGCGGGCCGCCACCTGCCCCTGGGTGTTGGCCGACTGGATGGTGATCGGGTCGACGCCGCTCCCGAGCGGCTCGTCGTACGGCGGCGTCCACAGTCGCGGCCCGCCCGTCCCGGCCTGGTGCATGTAGTGCCCGGCGACCGGCCGGTACGTCTGCTCCAACCGGACCCGGGTCCGCGTCTCGCGCTGGGTGAACATGAACCAGTCGCGGTTGTTATCGTGCCCGACGTACTTGTGGTAGAGGTCCGGGTAGACCCGCTTGTACGGGGTGCCCGCGGTCTTGTTGAAGTGGTCCACCACCAGGTGCTGGCCGTCGGGGTTGCCCGACGGGATCACCAGCAGGACCGCGTTCTCCAGAACGGTGTCGGTGTAGGGCGACTTCTCGGTCGCGAACCGGTGCACGATGTCCACCAGCGCCTGGGTGTTGCCGACCTCGGTCGAGTGCAGCGTGCCCTCGATCAGGTAGACGGGCTTGCTGCGCTCCGACAGCCGCCGCGCCTCCTGCTCGGAGACGCGAGGGTCGGCGAGCCGCTGGTTGTCCCGCATGATCTGCCGGAGGTTCCGCAGGTTCTTCGGGGCGCTGACGAACAGCGCGGGGTAGTCGTTGCCCAGCGTGGTCTGGTCGACCACCTGGTAGTCGACCCGGTCGGAACGGCCGGCCACCAGGCTGAAGTACTGCTTGATCTTGTCGAACCCGGCCAGCCGGCCGGTCGTTCCCATCGCGAAGCCGAAGTAGTCCTTGGGGGCGGGGATCGTCTTGCCCTGGGCTGTGCGCGTGACCGTACCGCCTACGCCGAACGCGTCGGAGCGCACAGGCGCGACGACGAGGGCGGCGGAGGTCAGCACGGCGGCCAGCAAGCAGGTGGTGCGCCGCGGCAGCATCCGGTCTCCAGTTGTGCGGGGAGGTCATCGGGGAGGAAGGGCGGGCAGCCACCGGCCGGTCGGCTGTGCCCAGCGTGAATCGCGATCAACGATCAGTCAATGTCTTGATCGTCGGCGGTTCGGGTGCTACCAGGGCCGATCCCGTCCCGTTCCCCGAGGGCACGGAAGGACCGGGGAAGGCGACGCCTTCCCCGGTCCTTTCCTCGCCGCCGCGATCAGGGCTTGCGTGCGACGCCCACGAACAGGTCCCTCTCCGGGGGCTCGCCGCCGAACGGCGATTCGGCCTGGACGGGCTTCCACCGGGCCACCGACACCACACCGGGGTCGACCATTTCCATACCGGCGAAGAATGCCGCGAGCCGTTCGGGCGTGTGCAGGTAGATGGGAGGGTTTCCGAACGCCTGGTTATAGGCGGCGGCCGCACCTTCCATGCCCGCTGGATTGATGACGTTGGTATTGACGGATATCACGAGGTGACTGCCCGGGCAGGTGGCGTCCATCAGTGTCTCGATGACGGCCCGGGCGTCGCCGTCCTCGGCGATGTGGGCCAGAGTGCCGAGCAGGATGATCGCGACGGGCCGGCTGAAGTCGAGCGTCCCGGCCGCGGCGGCGAGGATCTTGCGAGGTTCGCGCAGGTCCCCGTCGATGTAGTCGGTAGCGCCCTCGGGAGTGCCGGCGAGCAGGTCACGAGCGTGCACGAGCACGATCGGGTCGTTGTCGACGTACACGATGCGGGACTCGGGGGCGGCTCTCTGCGCGACCTCGTGGGTGTTGTCGGCCGTCGGGAGGCCGGAGCCGATGTCCAGGAACTGGCGGATGCCGCGATCGCGCACCAGATGGTCGACGGCGCGGCCGAGAAAGGCCCGGTTGTCGCGCATCATCGCGATCATCTCGGGTTCGGCCGCGATGACCTGCTCGCCGATCGCGCGGTCGATGTCGAAGTGGTCCTTGCCGCCGAGCCAGTAGTTGTAAATGCGCGCGGAATGCGGGACATCGGTGCGGATCAGGTCCTCGGGGCGACGGCCGCGATCGGGGGAATTCTCAGCTGCGCTCATCCCCGCAGCGTAAGCCGACAGGGCTCGCGCTCGCACAAGAACCGGTCACGGTGCGAGCCGCCAGGCGAGCACCGTGACCGGGACTTTGAAACACCGTCTAGGAGGACGCCAGGGAGTCGTTCTGGTTCTTCCAGTACTCGTCCTTGAGCAGGCGCTTGTAGAGCTTGCCCGTGGGGTGGCGGGGCAGTTCGTCGCGGAAGTCGACCGTACGGGGGCACTTGTAGTGGGCCAGGTTCTCGCGGCAGTACGCGATGAGCTCGGCCTCCAGCTCGGGGCCCGCGTCGGCGGCTGAGAGGGGCTGTACGACGGCTTTGACGGCCTCGCCCATCTCGGGGTCGGGGACGCCGAAGACGGCGACGTCGGCGACCTTGGGGTGGACGGCCAGGACGTTCTCGGCCTCCTGGGGGTAGATGTTCACGCCGCCGCTGATGATCATGTACGAGCGGCGGTCGGTGAGGTAGAGGAAGCCCTCCCCGTCCACGTAGCCGACGTCGCCGAGCGTGGTCCAGCCGTGGCCCCAGGGGTCGCGGGCCGCCTTGGTCTTGGCCTCGTCGCCGTGGTACTCGAACTCGGGTCCCTCGCCGAAGTAGAGCGTTCCGGGCTGCCCGGGCGGAAGCTCGTTGCCGTCCTCGTCGCAGACGTGGATCTTGCCCAGCAGGGGCCGTCCGACGGTGCCCTTGTGGGCCAGCCAGTCCTCGGAGTTGGTGTAGATGAAGCAGTTGCCCTCGGTACCGGCGTAGTACTCGTGCAGGACCGGGCCCCACCAGTCGATGATCTGCTCCTTGACCGGGACGGGGCAGGGCGCGGCGGCGTGCACGGCGTAGCGCAGGGACGACAGGTCGTACCTGGTCCGCGTCTCCTCGGCCAGCTTCAGCATCCGGATGAACATGGTGGGGACCCACTGGCTGTGGGTGACGCCGTACTTCTCGATCGCCGCGAGGGCGCTCTCCGGGTCGAACTTCTCCATCACGACGATGGTGGCGCCGAACCGCTGGAAGTTCATGGAGTAGCGCAGCGGGGCCGCGTGGTAGAGCGGCGCCGGCGAGAGGTAGACCGAGTCCCCGTCGGGCTGGAAGAGGAACGAGATCAGCTGGAACAGCGTGTTCGGCTCGCCCATCGGCGCGAGTGAGAGGCCGAGCTTGATCCCCTTGGGCCGGCCCGTGGTGCCCGAGGAGTAGAGCATGTCCATGCCCTCGCACTCGTTCTCGATCGGCGTCACCGGGTGGCCGGACACCTCCTGCTCGTACGAGCGGAAGCCCGGTGCGGTGCCGTCGAGCATGAGGCGCAGGCCCACGTTCGGGGTCTTGTCGGTGATGGCCTGGGCGGGACCGGTGACGGCCTCGCTGGCGATGAAGACCTTGGCCTCGCAGTTGTCGACGATGTAGGCGAGCTCGTCGGCCTGCAGCCGCGAGCTGATGGCGGTGTAGTAGAGGCCCGACCGCTGGGCGGCCCAGGCGACGGCCAGGAACAGCGGGTGGTTCTCCAGCATGAACGCGATGTGGTCGCCCGGGCGCAGTCCCTCCGCGTGGAGCAACTGCGCGAGCCGGTTCGACTCCTCGTTCAACTCTCGGTAGGTGATGACCCGCCCGGAGCCCGCCATGATCACGGCGGGCTTGCCGGGGGTCCGTTCAGCGATCAGCCCCAGATGCATGAAACCGCACGCTACCGGGCGGAACGCCGATATGGAATGGGATTCGGTTTGGGGACGTGGTCAGACCAGCATGTGATCGAAGTCACCGTCCTTGGCGCCGCCGACGAAGGCCTCGACCTCCTCTCGCGTGTAGATCAGGACCGGGCCATCCGGGTACCGCGAGTTGCGCACCGCGATCTCTCCGGTCGGGAGCTCGGCCATCTCGACGCAGTTGCCGCTCGGATTGCTCCGCCGGCTCTTCAGCCAGGCGAGGTCGATCCGGCGGGCGTCCGACAGCTCGGCACCGTCCATCTTTCTGCCCCCTCTAGGCGTACTCGCCCCCCTCTCGGGAGGCCGCGATCTCGCCCCACCCCAACGTCATGGTACGAGATGCACGTGCATTCGTTCTTGCATTCGTTCATGCAGACGGTCTTGCATCTGCACGGCATGGGGAGCAAGATAGCGAACGCCCGCCCCCGTACCGACCCGCACGCCTCTGGGGTTTGACAATGATCGTTGACCAGGCAGACGACGTGGCGGCCCCGGCCGTCCCCAGCGGCCGGCGGCACCCGCGCCGGCATCTCACGCCGGATCACCCGTCCTGGCCGGACGCCCGCCCGCAGGGCGGCGCGCACGCCGCGGCCGACTCGCCCATGGCCGCCCCCGCCGCCGTACCCGGATTGGCCGGGCTGTGGCCCGCGCCGCCGGCCGGCACGCCGCGCACGACCCGCCGCGTCCTCCCGCCCGAGAACACGTCGCCGAAGCAGGCGCGCGCGTTCACGCTCGCCACGCTGCGCGAGTGGGGCCTGGCCGAGGACTCGGCCGACGACGTGCTCGTCGCCGTCTCCGAACTGGTGACCAACGCGCTGCAGCACGGCCTGAGCGGACTCCCCCGGCCGCTGCCCGCGGGACCGATCCAGCTGGTGCTGCTCGGCCACCCGCGGCGCCTGATCGTGACCGTGACCGACCCCGGCGACCGCGACCCCGAGCAGGCCGCACCCGACCCCGGCCGGTTCGGCGAGGGCGGCCGCGGCCTGCTGGTGGTCGGCGCCGTCAGCGACGCCTGGGGCTGGGCACCGCTGGCCACCGGCGGCAAGGCCGTCTGGGCGGCCTTCGACCTGCACTCCGGTATCTAGACCTACCTCAGGCCTGTCTCAACACAGGACGGTCACGGTGCGAGCCGCCAGACGAGCACCGTGACCGTGACTCCACGGTTAGGCCTGCTGCTCCAGTGAGCTCAGGAACTCGCGGGCCCAGCGGTCGACGTCGTGCTCGATGACGCGCTTGCGCATCGCCCGCATCCGGCGGGCCTGCTCGGCGGGCTCGGCGTGCATGGCCGCGAGGAGCGTCTCCTTGAGGCCGTCGATGTCGTACGGGTTGACCTGGTAGGCGCGGCGCAGCTCGGCGGCGGCGCCTGCGAACTCGCTGAGCACCAGGGCGCCGCGCAGGTCGGCCCGGCACGCCACGTACTCCTTGGCGACCAGGTTCATGCCGTCCCGCAGCGGCGTCACGACCATGACGTCCGCGGCGAGGTAGAGCGCGGCGAGCTCGTCCCGGGTGTGCGAGGTGTGCATGTAGTTGACGACGGGGTAGCCGATCTCGCCGTACTCGCCGTTGATCCGGCCGACCTGCTGCTCGATCTGGTCGCGCAGCAACTGGTACTGCTCGACCCGTTCGCGGCTGGGCGTGGCGATCTGGATGAACGCCGCCTGCCCCGGCTTGAGATGGCCGTCCCTGAACAGCTCGCCGAACGCCTCCAGGCGCTGGGTGATGCCCTTGGTGTAGTCGAGCCGGTCCACGCCCAGCAGGATGGTCGCGCCGCCGACGTCGTTGCGGATCTCGTCGACCCGTTCCTGTACGTGGGGCTGCGCGACGAGGTCCTCCAGCTCGCCGACGTCCACGGAGATGGGGAACGAGCGCGCGCGGACGACGCGGTCCTCCCAGAAGAGGTCCTGCTTGTTGTAGCGGGCGTCCAGCAGCCGCCGGCACAGCCGGACGAAGTTGTTGGCCGCGCCGGGCAGCTGGAAACCGACCAGGTCGGCGCCCAGCAGGCCCTCCAGGATGCGGCGGCGCCAGGGCAGCTGCCAGAACAGCTCCAGCGGCGGGAACGGGATGTGCAGGAAGAAGCCGATCCGCACGTCGGGCCGCAACCGGCGCAGCATCGACGGGACGAGCTGGAGCTGGTAGTCCTGGATCCACACGATGGCGCCCTTGGCCGCGACCTTGGCCGCGGCCTGGGCGAACCGCTCGTTCACCTTGACGTAGGCGTCCCACATCTCCCGGCTGTAGACAGGCGGCGCCACCACGTCGTGGTAGAGCGGCCAGAGGGTGGCGTTGGAGAAGCCCTCGTAATAGAGCTCGACGTCCTCCGAGGACTGGGGCACCGGGACGAGCTTCATCCCGTCGGTCTCGAACGGTTCGAGGACCTCGTCGGGGGCACCATGCCATCCGACCCACGTGCCCTCGCGGCGGCGCATGACCGGCGCGATGGCGCTGACCAGCCCGCCCGGGCTGCGCCGCCAGGCGGCCCCTTCGCCGTTCGTCCCGCCGTTGGCCGTTCCCGGCACCCGGTCGACCGGAAGCCGGTTGGCCACGACCACGAACTCACTCACCTGCGACACCAGCGACCAGCCTCCTGAACGGCGTTAGCGATCACTTGCCCAGAAAAACCTGAGTTAGGCCATTCTGTCAGGGTGACGTTAACCAGCGCGGGCCCGGGAGCACCGTCCGCGCGCACCGGTCAGGAGCGCGGGACGACCAGCGCCCAAGACTTGACCGATCCATGCCCGTTCCAAGGCAGATGATCCGCGATGTGCCCGAACGATTCGCTGCTGTCGCCGTTGAGCAGCGTCACCTCGGCGATGGGGCCGTCCGGCATCCGGGCGCAGTACGTGTACGCCCACACCGGGCTGTCGGGAAGCGTGTAGCCGGTGAACAGCTCCTCGATCACGACCATCGTCGTCGGCCGGTCGGCGGCGGCGTGCCGGACCCCGTCCGCCAGGCCGCCGAAGTCGCGGATCGCCAGCGGCCCGTAGAACACGTCGGCGGTGCGCTCCCCGCTGGCGATCGTGAACGCCGACGCGCGGCCGGCCAGATCGCCCCCGGGCATCGCCATCGCGGCGAAGACCGGGAAGACGTTGTGCAGCCAGCCGTCGAGCGCCTCGGCGGCCGGATGGCGCTCGTTCACGGCGATACCGACCGCCTGGTCCCAGGCGAACGGCTCGCCCCAACTCGGATGGTTGACACCGATCGGCAGCCGGATGCTCTTTCCGTGGTGCTGCGGGTCGGGCGTGTCCACGGCGATGCTCAGTTTCGACTCCGGGAGATGGACCACCGCTCCCTCCAGATTCACGGCCAGGCCGTGCCCCTCGCCGAGCATGCGGGCCAGGAAACCCGCCACCTCCTGCGCGCTGATCTCCATGCGGTCTCCCTCTTCGGCTCGCGGCCGGCGGCCCCATACCGGCAGTTCAGGCTCCGACGCCCGGTCCGTACGGCCCATTCCGAACGTCCCGTACGACCCGCTCCCGCCGGAACGCTCACCGTAGTGGGGCGGGATCGAGCCGGTCGCGGTATTTCGAGCACCATGGCCGTGACCAGCGATCCTTCGATTCGGGCAGCGGAAACCGGAGATTCGGCGCGGCGGTTTGTGGCCGGGACCACCCAATAAATGCCGCAAACGTGACGAAACGGCACACTTGCCTTTTCGTGGACATCCGGCCGTCTTCCCTGCGGGGAGCGGATCCGATTAGGACACGTCCGAAAACGAAAGCGCAGGTGAAAGCGCGCGGCCCCCGCACGGAGCACGGGGGCCGGCGTTCAGCGGAAGGCAGGGCGGGAGATCGGGCGGAAGGTCAGGCGCCGACCTTCTCGCGCTCGCGCTCGGGGGCACCGCGGCTGCCGAAGAGGACGCCGTCCGCGCCGAACCGGCCGCTGCCGACCAGCGCCAGCAGGAACGCGGAGCCACCGAGGACCAGCACCAGCTCGTAACCGCCCTCGGCGGCGAACAGGCCCTTGTCGATGTGGACGAACCACAGGGCGCCCGCCATGTTCAGCGCGAGCAGGATCCCCGCGACCGGCGTCAGCAGGCCGATGATCAGCGCGATGCCACCGAGCAGCTCCACCCAGGTGGCGAACAGCGCGGCCACGCTCGGCATCGGAATGCCCATGGCCTCGAACATCTTGGTCTGGCCGGCGTGGCCGACGTCGTTGAACTTCTGCCAGCCGTGCGCGACGAAGACGATACCGAGCGCGATCCGGCCGACCAGCAGGCCCACGTCCGGCAGGACGGGGAAGCGGCGGGCGAGATTCATGGTGTGTTCCTCCGGGAGCGGTGCGTTGCTTGAACGTTCAATCCTGGCCGACGCTACCAGGTGATAGTTCAAATTCAAACCAACTACACTGGTCGTATGGATGAAGCCGGGCCCCTGCACGCCCGGGAACTGCGTGCCTGGGTCGCGTTCCTGGAGTCGTCCCACCTGTTCGAGCACGAGATCCAGCGGCAGCTCAAGCGCGACGGCGGGCTCTCCCACGGCGACTTCGAGGTACTGGTGAAGCTGCGCTGCGCCACCGGCGGCCGGCTGCGGATGTCCGATCTCGCGCGCGGCGTGATGATCTCCAAGAGCCGGCTGACCTACCAGGTCACCCAGCTGGAACGGGCCGGGCTGGTCCACCGTACGGCCTGCGACACCGACCGCCGGGCGGTGTGGGCGGAGCTGACCGAGGCGGGCGCCGAGGCGCTGGCCCGGGTACGGCCGGGCCACCGCAGGATCGTCCGGGAGAACCTCATCGACCTGCTCACCCCGGACGAGCTCGAGACGCTCGGCGACACGCTCGGGCGCGTGGCCGAGCGCCTGCGCACCCGCTAGCCGCCCCGTGCCTGCCATGAACGAGAGAGAGCGCGATTTCGGCGGGATCGTCCGGCGCACACCGCGCGAGGTGGTGCGCCCCGCCTCCGCCGGCGAGGTCGCCGCCCTACTGCGGCACGACCCCTCGGCGCTCCCGCGCGGATGCGGCCACTCCACCGACGGCCGGTCGCTGACCAGCGGAATCATGCTCGACATGCGCGGGCTCGCCACCGTCCACGAGGTACGCGACGACCGCGTCTCGGTGGACGCGGGCGCCACATGGCGCGAGGTCCTGGAGGCCACACTTCCGTACGGGCTGACGCCGCCCGTCCTCACCGACTACCTCGACCTGACCGTCGGCGGCACGCTCGCGGCGGGCGGCGTGGGCGGCACGTCCCACGTCCACGGCCTCCAGACCCGCAGCGCGCTCGACATCGACGTCGCCGCGTCCACGGGCGAGGTCCTGCGCCGCTCCCCCGCCCAGGAGCCGTACGGCGCCGTACGGGGCGGCTTGGGAGGCCACGGGGTCATCACCCGGGCCACGCTCCGCCTCGTTCCGGCGCCGCGCCACGTCCTGTCCTGCAAGGTCGCCTGCCGGTCCGCCGCCGAACTGCTCCGCCTCCAGGCCCGTACCGATGTGGACCACCTCTCGGGCCAGGCCAGACCATCGGAGAACGGCTGGCGGTACGAGCTGAAGGCCGTCCTGTACGAGGGCGAGGCCCCGCCGCCCGGCCTTCCCGTCCCGGCGGGGATCGAGAGGCTCCCCTACCTGGACTTCGCCGATCGGATGCGCCCGGACGTCGCGGAACTGATCGCGCTCGGCGAATGGGAGCGCCCGCATCCGTGGGCCATGGCCTTCCTGCCGGGCGGTCCCGGCGCCGCAGCCTTCATCGAACGCACGCTCGCCGCCATGGGACCGTCCGACCTGGGGCTCAGCGGCGTCGTCCTGATCAAGGCCCTCACGGACCGCGTCCTGTTCGGCCTGCTCCGTACCGCCTCGCCCGGATGCGCCCCGGCCGAGGCCATGACCGCCGCCAACCGCACCTTCCACGCCCAGGCCCGCGCCCTCGGCGGCACGCCCTACCCGGACGCTCCCTGATCTGGAACGCCGGCAAGCTCGCCCCGACGCGGGAGGGGAGATCAGGTGGCGGCGACCGGGTGGGCGCTCTGGTAGGCCAGCCGCCGGTCGGCTTCGCCGGCGATCCGGCCGAGCATGTCGTCCAGCGCCAGGAACGCCTGCCAGGGCGCCTCTCCGGACGCCACCGCCAGCCGGTCGACCAGGAGCTGCTCCAGGTCCCGGACGCGCTTGGCCTTCCAGACCTTGTCGGCCAGGCTGACCAGCAGGTCGTCGATGCCGATCCCGTCCGCGTTCCACGCCGAGTGGGTATGGGCGAACCGGGCGTACCGTTCCTCGACCCCGTAGGAGAGCAGCAGCCCGTACCCGGCCTCCTCGTGCTCGGCGCCCGGGCCGGACAGCTCGCCCGGATGCAGGGCCTTCCCGATGTCATGCGTGGCGGCACCGAACGCGACGGCCCGCGCGTCGGCGCCCGCCGCCGGATAGCGCTGGTCGATCCAGTCCGTCAGCTCGCAGGCGACGTCGTGGACGGCGCGCAGGTGGGCGGCCAGCCGGGGCGGCGCCTGCACCGCCTCCAGCAGCACGACGACCGTCCCGGGAAGCTCACGGAACCCCGGCTCCTCCAGTGCCCGGCGCAGGGCCTCGGAAGCCATCTCAGCCCCGCTGCGCCAGGGCGAGGACCTCGGCGCCCGGCAGGTCCGCGACGACCTTGCCGGGAAGCAGCACCTTGGAACGCCGCACCCCGCTGCCGATGACCACCAGCGGCGCCGCCGCGACCGCCTCGTCCACCAGCACGGGCCAGCCCGCCGGTAGCCCGACCGGCGTGATCCCGCCGTACTCCATCGAGGTCAGCGCGGTCGCCTCCGCCATCGGCGCGAACGAGGCCTTGCGCGCGCCCAGGTGCTTGCGGACCACGCCGTTGACGTCGGCGCGGCCGGTGGCCAGGACCATGCACGCGGCGTACGTGATCTCGCCGCCCCGCTTGGCCGCCACGATCACGCAGTTGGCACTGGCCTCAAGGGCGACCCCGTACCGCTCGCAGAACGCGGCGGTGTCGGCGAGCTCGGGATCGATCTCCGCGACCCGCGCCTCGGGCAGCCCACCGATCACCGCCGCGACCGGCCCGGCGAGCAGTCCGGTCGCCTCGGCGGCCGGCCGCCAGTCCAGTGTCCCCACCGCGCTACCCGCCATCGCACGCTCCATCTCTTCGTCGAACGATCCACGATGCCACGGATCCGGCGCCGCCGACCGTGTCATACGACGCTCTAGCACCGGCGCCGTCATGTCCGTGTAAAGGCCGTGACCCGGGTAGGGACACCAGGGCAAGCGAAAGACCCGTACGAGACCGAGAAGGTCCACGAAGGACCAAGGAGGAGTTGAACATGGGACGCATCGCCGCCGCATTGCAGTCAGTGATCGGGACGATCGTCAACGTCATCACCCTGCCGTTCCGGGTGCTCTCGCAGCTGATCGGCGGTGGCCGCGGCCGGACCGCCACCCGGCGCTCGCGCCCCCGCCGCCGTACCGCCGCCTGACGGCGAGAAGGCAGGTGACCGCCCACCCGAGGGGCCGGGCACAGCGCCCGACCCCCACTGAGATCGGCGCCGCCCCCCGCCCCGCCCGCTCCCCCGGCGCGGCCGGGCGGCCGGCGACCGTCTCGACCCGACGACCCGCCCGGCCCGGCGCGTGCTTGAAACGGGCGGCGCTGGTGGCCGTGGTCAGGAACCCAGGTAGCGGAGGACGGCCAGGACTCGGCGGCTGTAGCCGCTGGTGTCGGAGAGGTCGAGCTTCTCGAAGATCGCGTTGACGTGCTTCTCGACCGCGCTCTGCGAGATGTGCAGCTGGGTCGCGGTGGCCGCGTTGGTACGGCCCTGGGCCATGTGGCCGAGCACGTCGCGCTCGCGCGGAGTCAGCCGGCTCAGCGGATCGGCGTGCGAGCTGCGCATCAGCAGCTGCCGCACCACCTCGGGATCGAACGCGGCGCCGCCGTCGGCGATCCGGTCCAGGGCGTCCAGGAACTCGTCGACCTGGGCCACCCGGTCCTTCAGCAGGTAGCCCACCCCGGCCGTCTCGGCCGTGATCAGCTCGGTGGCATAGCGCTTCTCCACGTACTGCGACAGCACCAGGACCCCGACGCCCGGATGGCTCCGCCGGATCTCCAGCGCCGCGCGCAGGCCCTCGTCGGTGTGCGTCGGCGGCATCCGCACGTCCACGACCACCACGTCCGGCGGCCGTTCCGCCGCCGCGACCGCCGCCAGCAGCGCGTCGCCGTCGCCGACCGCGGCGAGGATCTCGTGCCCCTCCTCGGCCAGCAGCCGCACCAGGCCCTCGCGCAGCAGCGTGGAGTCTTCGGCCAGCATCACCCGCATGGCAGCTCCGCGGCGATCACGGTGGGCCCGCCGGGCGGGCTGTCCACGCCGAACGCGCCGTCCAGCGCGGCCACCCGGCGCGCGAGCCCGGCCAGACCGCCGCCCGCCGGGTCGGCTCCCCCGCCGCCGTCGTCCTCGATCCGCACCGAGATCATCCTTCCGTCACCGTTTCCGGCCCGCTTCCCGTCCACGGCCCCGGCCCCGCTCGTCGATCCTGCCCCGGCCTCGCCCACGCTCTCGGTGACCCGCACGGCCACGCGGGTCGCGCCGGAATGCTTGGCCGCGTTGGTGACGGCCTCGCAGACCACGAAGTACGCGGCGGTCTCCACGGCGTGCGGGGCCTTTCCGGACGGCTCGTACTCGATCGCGACCGGCAGCGGCGAACGCTCGGCCACCGTCTCCAGCGCCGCCCGCAGCCCCTCGCCGTCCAGTGCCGCCGGATAGATCCGCCAGGCCACCTCGCGCAGGTCCTCCAGCGCCCGCTGCGACTCCTCGTGGGCCTGCCGCAGCAGCTCGCGGGACCGTTCGGCGTCGCCCGCCCGCCGCGCCCGGCCGATCAGCATGCCGAGCGCCACCAGCCGCTGCTGGACGCCGTCGTGCAGGTCGCGCTCGATCCGGCGCCGCTCGTCGTCCACCGCCTCCACGACCTCGGCGCGGGACTCCGACAGGTGCGCGATGCGGCGCTCGTACCCGGCCAGCGGGCTCGGCCCCAGGCAGCGGCGGGCCACCTTCCGCTCCAGCGCCGCCACCCCCACCAGCCCCTGAACGGCGACGAACAGCAGGATCACCCCGAAGATCGCGGTGTAGGCCACGATCCACGGCTCGGGCGGGATGCCGTCCAGGTAGTCGCCGGTGATCCACCAGCTGACCGCCAGTGCCGCCATCGCGTACGCCCCGTACCCGATCAGGACCAGGATGGCCCCGCCGAGCAGGCCGATCGGTGCCCGCAGCACCAGGTAGGCCAGCGCCTGCAACGGGCCGTACTCGGCGGCCTCGCGGTGGCCGAGGAACGCGCCGAGCCGGCGGCATTCCATCCGGGTCGCCGCCATCGCGCCGGAAGCCACCAGGCCCGGTACCTTCCGGCGGCCCCTGGAGAACGCGAACGCGTACGCCATGATCAGCGCCGCCACCCCGAGCAGCACCAGCTCGACCCACGCCGTCCCCGCGCCCAGCACCAGCCCGATCAGTGCCTTCGGCAACCGCCCGGCCGGGCCGTGCCGCCGCTCCGGCGGCACGATCCCCTCTCCGCCTTCACCGGAACCGATCACGATCCCATTCTTGCCCGCCGCGCCCGTCCTGGGGAGACGGCGGCTCAGGGGGCCCGTCCTCCTGCTGAGGCTCCGCGTACCACTGCTGAGGGTTCCCATGGCCCGGCTGGGGCTGCCCGTACCCGGGCTGAGGCTCACCGTGCCCATCCTGAGCGGACGGAGGTTGCGGGGTGCCATAACCGGGCTGAGGCTGCCCGTACCCAGCCTGAGAGTCGCCGTACCCGCCCTGGCTGGACGGGGACTGCGGAGCGCCATAGCCCGGCTGCGGGTGCCCGTATCCCGCCTGGGGCCCACCGTGCCCGGCCTGGGGGGACGGGGGCTGCGGGGTGCCGTAGCCCGGCTCAGGCTGTCCATACCCCGGCTGGGAGCCGCCCTGTCCCGGTTCCGCGTACCACTGCTGCGGCTGCCCATGGCCCGGCTGACCGCCCTGAGGGGCCGGAGGTTGCGGGGCGCCGGGGCCTGGCTGGGGCTGTCCGTAGCCGGGCTGGGGCGCGTGGTGCCTGCCGCGAGGTGGCGTGGCCTCGTACGGGCTGCTCTGGGTGGCGCCGTATCCCGCGTGGACGGGTGCGGGCTGAGGGTGCTCGGCCGTGGGCCCGGTGCTGGGCCGGCCGGTGTTGGCCTGCCCGGTGTTGGACTGCTCCGTGTTGGGCTCCTCGGCGTTGGACTGGGCGGCGTGGGCGCCTCGGGAGCCCTTGCCGCGCGACTTCCTGACGCGCAGGATGATGAACGCCACGACCGCCAGGGCGGCCAGGGCGAGGATCACCTTGGAGTAGATCCCGACGTACTCCTCGACCTTGTGCCAGTTGTCGCCGAGCCCGTATCCGGCCATCACGAAGATGGTGTTCCAGATCGCGCTGCCCAGCGTGGTGTAGAGCAGGAACAGCGTGAGCGGCATCCGCTCCACGCCGGCCGGTACCGAGATCAGGCTGCGGAAGATCGGGATCATCCGGCCGAAGAAGACCGCCTTGCCGCCGTGCTTGAGGAACCAGGCCTCGGTACGGTCCAGGTCCTCCAGCTTCACCAGCGGCAGCTTGGCGGCCACCGCGCGGACCCGGTCGCGGCCGACCACGGCGCCGATCCCGTACAGCGCGAGCGCGCCGACCACGGAGCCGATCGTGGTCCACACCAGGGCGGCGATGAGGTTCATGTGGCCCTGCGCGGCGGTGAAGCCCGCCAGCGGCAGGATCACTTCGCTGGGCAGTGGGGGGAAGAGGTTCTCCAGGGCGATGGCCAGCCCCGCGCCGGGCGCTCCGAGCCGCTCCATGAGATCGGTGGCCCAGCCCGCGATACCTCCGACCGGTTCGCCGCCGTTGGCCGCGGCGGCGACCGCCATCCGTGTCGTATTGATCATAGGTAAGAGGGTATGAACCTTTACGACTCCTCACCATGACGCTCGCCGCCGATGTGACCGGGCGCACACCACATCCCCTACCCTGCGGAAACCCACACCCCCGCCTTCCGGGCCCGGGGACGGGCACGTGATGTGCGTCTCTCTTGGCGCGGGATGGCCGGTCAGCGCGGTGGCGTGCCGCCGGACGGCCGGTCGAGGGGGTCGGTGCCGGGCGGGTTCTGCGAGGTGGCGCCGTCGGCGATGGGCAGCCACAGGACGAACGTGCTGCCCACATCGGGCGTGGAGAACAGCCGGACGTGGCCACCGTGGGCCTCCACGATATGGCGGACGATGGCCAGGCCGAGGCCGGTACGGCGCTCGCGCGAGCGGCGGGTCTCGTTCCCGCGCCAGAACCGGTCGAACACCCTGGCCTGCTCGTCCTCGCCGATCCCGGGCCCGGTGTCCTTGACCGCGATCCACTGCCAGCCGTCCAGCCGGTCGGCGGCGACGATGATCCGGGAGCCGGCGGGCGCGAGCCGTACCGCGTTGGACAGCAGGTTGCCCACGGCGCGGCGCAGCGCGTCGTGGTCGCCGATGAGGAGCAGGCCGCGGCGCAGCTCGCGGTCGATCGTGAGGCGCCGGGCGGCGGCGAGGGAGTCGAACTCCTCGGCCGCCTCGCGCGCGACGACGGCCAGGTCCACGTCGGTGTCGTGGAACGCGGGCGCCGAGCGGCGGGCGGTGGCCAGCAGGTCCTCGACCAGGCGGGTCATCCGGGTGGTGGCCCGGTCGACCACCTGCACGCCGCGCCGCCGGTCGGCGTCGTCGGCGTCGGGGGCGGTCAGCACGGTGTCGAGGTTGGCCCGGATGATCGCCAGCGGGCTGCGCAGCTCGTGCGAGGCGTCGTCGATCAGCTGCCGCTGGGCCCGGAACGCGGTGTCCAGGCGGTCCAGCATCGAGTCGATCGTGTCGGCGAGGTAGCGCAGCTCGTCCTTGGGCCCGGTCAGCCGGATCCGCCGGGACAGGTCGGTGGCCTGGATCTCGGCGGCGGTACGGGCGATCGACCGGACCGGCTTGAGCGCGCGGCCCGACAGCACCCAGCCGATGAGGAGGCTGGCCACGAACAGGCCGCCCAGCATGAGCAGCGAGTAGTGCTGGAGCACCTGCTGGGTCTCGTAGTTGACCGCCTGCTCGACCTGCTGGACCTTGACGACCTCGACCTCGCCGAGCTTGGTCGTGGTGCCGTCGGGGAAGCGGTAGAGCTTGTCGGCCCGCGCCGTCTGGGTGATGGGCTGGGCGTCGGTGCTGGCGGCCACGGCGGCGTAGATGCCGCCGAGCACGAGCGCGGTCAGCACGAACAGCAGCGTGGAGTACATCACCGTGAGCCGGAACCGGATCGAGTGCACGAATCCCGGCAGCCGCCGGGTGAGGGGCAGCCGGTACGGGGGTCTGCGCAGGCGCGGGCGCATGATCAGTCGCTCATCTCTCGTGCTCGCTGGACGGGCCGTGCGGGGTCGGCGGGCCGGGCGGGATCGTTCTCGAGCAGCCGGTACCCCTGCCGCACGACGGTCTCGATGAGCTGCTCCTCGGGCTCCACGGTGAGCTTGCGGCGCAGCGTCCCGATCGTGACCCGGACGGTGTTGGTGAACGGGTCGGCGTGCTCGTCCCAGACGTGTTCCAGCAGGTCCTCGGAGGAGACGACCTCGCCGGGACGGCTCATCAGGTAGCGCAGCACCGCGAACTCCTTGGGCGTCAGCTGGAGCCTGCGCTCGCCGCGGAACGCCTCGTGCCGTCCGGTGTCCAGGCGCAGCTCGCCCACCTCCCACACCGCCGAGGACGCGGTGCCGCCGTCCCGGCGCAGCAGGGCGCGGACCCTGGCCAGCAGCTCGGGGAACGCGAACGGCTTGACCAGGTAGTCGTCGGCGCCGAGGTCGAGGCCGTGCACCCGGTCGGCGAGCCGGTCGCGCGCGGTGAGCATGAGGATGCGCAGGTACGGGCCGCTCTGCCCGTCCAGCTCGCCGCGCCGGATCGAGCGGCACAGGTCGAAGCCGTCGCCGTCGGGCAGGTTGAGGTCGAGGATCATCAGGTCGTAGGCGGCCGCGTAGAGCTTCTCCGACGCCTGCGCGATGTCGTAGGCCACGTCGACGGCGTAGTCCGCGCGGACCAGCCCGTACCGGAGCGCCTCGACGAGGTCCTCCTCGTCCTCCACCACGAGAACGCGCATGGAGCGGCCTCCCTCCTGTGTCCGGGTGGACCCTGGTATTCGAGTGGAACGTCTGGGTCGTCCCGGTTCGATCCTGTCAGCGGATGATGCGGCGCGCGCCGTCCACGGCCCGGTCGACCGGGATCGCGAACCCGATGCCGATCGAGCCGCCGCTGTTCCCGCCGCCCCCGCTCAGCGTCGCGATCGCGGTGTTGACCCCGATCACCTCGCCGCGCGCGTTGACCAGCGGGCCGCCGGAGTTGCCCGGGTTGATGGACGCGTCGGTCTGCAGCGCGGTCCGCCGGTCGCCGTCGCCGAGCCGCACCTCGCGGTTCAGCGCGCTGACGATGCCGCCGGTGACCGTTCCGGCCAGGCCGAGCGGGGAGCCGAGCGCCATCACCGGATCGCCGACCCGCACGTCCGCCGAGCGGCCGAAGACCAGCGGGGACGGGCTGTCGCCGGGCGGCACCGACAGGACCGCCAGGTCCTGGGCCGGGTCGGAGCCCAGCACCCGGGCGGAGATCCGGCGCCGGTCCGGAAGGACGACGTCGACCTCGCCCGCGCCCTCGACCACGTGCGCGTTGGTCAGGATGTGGCCGGCCCGGTCGATGACGAAGCCGGACCCGGTGCCGCGTCCCGACCCCGACCGCACCTCGACCGACACCACGCTCGGCTGGACGCGCGCCGCGACATCGCTGAGGTCACCGGGCCCGTTCGCCGGCCCAGCGGACGACTGCGCGATCGGCGCGACGGAGCGGTCACCGGCGGTCCATCCCGCCGCGGCCCCGGCGGCACCTCCGACCAGCGCCGCAACGAGGACGGCCGCGATCATCAGGCGCGGGCCCCTCGGACCCTTCCCCGGCGCGCCCGTTCCCGGTGCCCCCGCCGGTGCCGTCCACGGGGCAGACGGCATGGTCTCGGGCATGATCAGGAACGGATCGGTGTCCCCGCCGCCGGACGACCAGGGGTCGTACGGCGCGGCGGGCGCCGCGGGCGCGAAGTCCGGCCCGCGCGGCTCGCCCAGCCCGTAGCGGGTGTCGGCGTCGTCCGGAACGCCCTGCTCGGCAGAACCTTGCTGGTCCATCAGACTCATCAGACTCCTCAGTCCGTCAGGGAAGCCGCGAGAACCACAGCAGCGAGGCGCCGGCGGCGACGCAGGCCAGCAGCAGCCCCGCCGCGATGAACCACGACCACACCTCGCGCCGCTCCATCCGGTAGCCGACACTGCTGCCGATGTCCTGGTAGACCTGCCGCAGCTCGGTGCCCGACGCGGCCTCGTAGAAGCGGCCGCCGGTCTCCTGCGCGAGCCGTTCCAGCGCGGGCCCGTCGACCGGGACGGGGATCGCCGCCCCGTTCTGGTAGAAGACGCCCTCGGGCGTCCCGTACGCGATGGTCGACACCGGGATCCGCGCCCGCGTCGCGCGCTGGGCCGCCTCCTGCGGGCTGCGTCCGGCGGTGTTGGTGCCGTCCGACAGCAGGACGACCCGTCCCGGCGGGGCGGACTCGCCGTACTGGGCGCCGAACGCGGTGATCGCCTCCAGCGAGGCGATCACGCCCTCGCCGATCGCCGTCCGCGGACCCAGCGCCAGCCGGTCGATCCCGGCCCGCAGCGCACGGCGGTCGGTGGTCGGCGGTACCGCGACCGTCGCGCTGCCGGAGAACGAGACGAGCCCGACGTTGAACCGCTCCGGGAGCCGGTCCAGGAACGCCCCGGCCGCGCGCTTGGCCGCCGACAGCCGGTCCGGCTGGACGTCGGTGGCCTCCATCGAGTGCGACACGTCCACCGCGACCATGATCGTCGCCTGCTCGCGCGGGACCTGGACCTCGGTCGCCGGGCGCGCGAACCCGGTGACGAACAGGCCCAGCATCAGCAGGAACGCCGCCGCCGGGACGTGCCGCCGCCAGCCCGGCGTCACCGGCGCCACCTTCTCCAGCAGCGCCAGGTTGGTGAACCGCACCGCGTACCGGCCACGCCGTACCTGGACCGCCACGTACGCGCCGATCAGGAGGAGCAGCGCGATCAGCAGGAGCAGCCGCCCGGGCGCGAGGAAGTTCACCGCGCACCCCCGGCGGGAAGCGCGGCGGCGGTGCGGCGCTGGGCCAGGACGTGTTCGACGATGTCCCTGATCCAGTCGCGGTCGGTGCGCAGCCGCAGGTGGGCCGCGCCCGACCGGCGCAGCGCCGCGCCGATCGCCGACCGCTGCTCCTCGGCCGCCCGCGCGTACCGCTCGCGCAGGCGCGGATCGGCCGTGGAGATGTCGCGGCGCCGGCCCGACTCCGGATCCACGACCGACAGCAGCCCCACGTCCGGGAGCGTCAGCTCGCGCGGGTCGACGATCTCGACGGCCAGCAGCTGGTGCCGGTGGCCCAGCAGCCTGAGCTGCCGTTCCCACGACTCCACCGGCTCCAGGAAGTCAGAGACGACCACGGCGAGCCCGTGCCGCGTTCCGGTCGTCCGCAGCATCAGGTCCGCCCCCGCGCCCAGCCGCAGCCCGTTCTCGCCACCGGGACGGGCGCGCGGCACCTCCAGCAGCGTGCGCAGGAGCCTCAGCAGGTGCGGGCGCCCTGACCTCGCCGGTACGTTGCGCAGCCCGCCCGCGTGCAGGATCTGCGCACCGAAGCGGTTCCCGGTCCGTTCGGTGAGGAACGCGGTCGCGGCGACCGCGAAGACCGCCAGATCGCGCTTCTCCACGCGCCCCGTACCGAAGTCCATGCTCGCCGTCGCGTCGACCAGCGCCCAGGTCTCCAGTTCCCGGTCCGCGATCCGGTCGCGGACGTGCGGGACGGCCGTACGGGCGGTGAGGTTCCAGTCCATCGTCCGGACGTCGTCGCCCGGCAGGTACTCCCGTCCCTCGGCGGCCTCGGTGCCCGGCCCCGGCAGCAGGCCCAGGTGATCGCCCTGCAGCAGGCCGTCCAGCCGCCGTACGACGATCAGCTCCAGCCGCGCGAGGGCCCGTTCCGGCGCCAGCTCGCGCAGCCCCGGATCGGGCGTCCCGCCCGCCGGGGTCATGCCGCCTCCTTCGCGTACGCGCCCTCGTCGTCTTCGTGGGGCGCGATCCGGGGCGCGGGGAGGGACGCCACGACCTGGCCGATGATGGTCCTGGCGTCCACCCCGTCGGCCAGGGCGTCGAACGACAGCACCAGGCGGTGCGCCATCACGTCCTGCGCCAGATCCCGTACGTCCGGCGGGAGGACGTAGTCGCGCCCGCGCAGCAGCGCCAGCGCCCGGGCAGCCGAGACGAGCCCGAGCGTGGCGCGCGGCCCCGCCCCGTACGCGATCAGGCGCGCGACGCCGTCCACGCCGTACGCCGCCGGGTCCCTGGTGGCGGCGACCAGCCGTACCGCGTACCGCGCCACCTCGTCGTGCACGAACACCCGCTCGGCCGCCCGCCGCAGGTCCGACAGCAGGGCGGTGTCCAGTACGGCCGACGGCGCGGGCGGGTCGACGCTCATCCGGTAGAGCATCGTCAGCTCCTGCTCCTCCGTCGGGTAGCCGACGTCGATCTTGAGCAGGAAGCGGTCGCGCTGCGCCTCGGGGAGCCGGTAGACGCCCTCGGACTCGATCGGGTTCTGCGTGGCCAGCACCAGGAACGGCGCGGGCACCGGATACGTGCCGCCGCCGATGCTGACCTGCCGCTCGGCCATCACTTCGAGCAGCGCCGACTGCACCTTGGCGGGGGCGCGGTTGATCTCGTCGGCGAGGACCACGTTGGCCATCACCGGGCCGAGTTCGATCTCGAAGCTCTCGGTCGAGGGCCGGTAGATGCGGGTGCCCACGATGTCCGAGGGCACCAGGTCCGGCGTGAACTGCAGCCGCGCGAACGTCCCGCCGGCCACGGTCGCCAGCGTCTGCGCCGCGAGCGTCTTGGCGACGCCCGGCACGCCCTCCAGCAGGCAGTGCCCGCCCGACAGGACCGCGACCAGCAGGCGCTCGATCATGCGGTCCTGGCCGACGATGATCCTCTTCATCTCGAAGAGGGCCCGCTCGGCGAGCGCGCTCCCGGTGGCCTCGGAACGCGTCATCGGCCGTCGGCCGCCGGCGCCGCCTCGGGTGTCGCGGTGCGGTCGGGTGCCGTGGTGCGGTCAGGACAGTCCTTGCCGGGGTCGTGCGCGGTCCAGCCCGCCTCGGTCCCCGGCTGCGGCGCGTCGCGGTGGCCGCTGACGATCTGGAGTTCGACCCGGCCGCCGTCGCCGGGGTCGGCGATCGCCACCGCGCCGCCCGTCCCGATCGCCGCCGCTCCGGCCATCCCCGCCACCGCGATCGCGATCCTGGTACGCCTGCTGAGTGCCATGCCCGTGCCTTCCGTCCTGTGATGCCGTCCGTGCGGAGCGACAGGCACGATCACACCAAGCAGGAGCGAAAGCGGACTTAAGGACGGGCTCGTGCGATGACCACGCACCCTCACCACGACGCCGCCTACGTTGACTCGTGGCGTGTTCGCCTCCGGCCATGTCGTTCCAGACGAACACGCCACGAGTCAACATCCCAGGCACACCGGTGAACATTGGTGGTCAGCGCGATGGAAGGGTGGGGGTCAGGAAGTCAGGAAGGGCGAGGTGGGATCCGGAGCGGGCGTACGCGGCCGTCCCGGTCGATGTGCCGTCCGCGGCCGGGCGGGAGCTTCTGCGGCGGCAGACCGGCCGGCAGGCGGCCCTCCTCCGCCGACATCAGCAGGCAGGGCCTGATCGCCGTGACGGCGTCGTCGGCCGCCGTGCCCGCCGCGCTCGCCACGACGAGGTGCAGGCCGATCTTCCTGGCATGCGGCAGCAGCCCGGCCAGCGGCCGCAGCGGGCCGTCCCGTACGGCGAGCTTCTCGTAGTCGTCCACGATCAGGAACAGTTCGGCGCCCGTCCACGAGGTCTCGGCGCCGGACGCGTCCAGCCGCTTTCTCATGGAGGCGCAGATGTCGTTCACCAGCGCGGCGGCCGCCGAAACGGTGGCGGCGAACCCGATCCGGTGCTCGGTGCCGGCCACCTCCAGCAGCGAGCGCTCGAAGTCGATGAAGACGATCCTGGCCCGCTCGGGCGGGTAGCGCTCGGTGATGCCCGCGACGACATGGCGGAGCACGCCGGATCTGCCGCTGCCCGCGTCGCCGAGCACGAGGAAGTGCGGATCGTCCGCGAAATCCACGTACACCTGCCGGTCCATGCTGATCGGGATCGCCGTGCCGGACGGCGCGTCCGTCCCGGCGCCGACGTCGGCGACCGCCGTACGGAAGTGGAACCCGTCGCCGGTCAGGCCGCGTCCGGGACGGTCGAGGGGTACGGTCATCGCGCGCTCGGCGCCGGTCTCGGACTCGTTCGGATCGGGGAGCCGCAGCTCGAGCCGGGATCCGAAGAGGCGGCGGACCTCCTCGCCGAAGTCGCCCCAGCGGGCGGACGAGGCGATCACGTGCACACCGTACGGAAGGCCCCGGGCCGCGAGCTCGCCGACGGCCTCGGCGATCGGCTCGAAGTCCCGGAACAGCGTCCACCAGCCGTCCACGACCAGGAACACATCGCCCTGATCGTCCCAGGAGCCGCGTCCCCCGGCCGGTCGGCGTTCAGCGGACCGGCGTTCGCGGCGTTCCAGCAGGGCGTGGACCTCCTCGACCGTACGCCGCAGCCGTTCGGCGTCGAACCCGGTCATGACGCCGTCGACATGCGGCAGCCCGTCCAGGTCCGCCAGCCCGCCGCCGCCGAGGTCGACGCAGTGGAAGCGCACCTCGCCCGGGCCGTGGGTGAGCGCCAGCGATGTCACCAGCGTCCGGATCGCGGTGGTCTTTCCGGTACGGGGGCCACCGACGACGGCGACATGCCCGGCGTCTCCGGACAGGTCCAGCGCGTACGTCTCGAGGCGATGGTCGAAGGGCCGGTCGATCAGCCCGGCGATCGCGCGCAGCCGGCCGTGCTCCTCCGGCGGTTCGGGGAGCAGTTCCTCCAGCGACGGCGTCCCGTCCAGCGGCGGCGTCCAGATCCGGAACGGCGCCGTACCGTGCCCGGCCATCCGGCTCGCGACGACGCCGACCAGGTCGTCCGGGGCCTGCGCGGTCCTGAACCATGCCGCCGGCTCACCACTCCGCCGGATGAAGGCCTGCCCAGACTCGTGCGACAGCGCGTAGGCGTCCGGGCCGTCGAGCAGCGCCCGCGACTCCGCCTCGGACGAGGTCCGCAGGACGATCCGGTAGTCCAGGTGCGGTGCCAGGCCGCGCAGCCTCGTCTCGTCGTAGCGTTCGGTGGCGGCCAGCAGGTGGACGCCCAAGGCCGCGCCGGTCCGTCCGATCAGCTCGAACAGCTCGCCGAAGTCCGGCCTGTCCGCGATCAGCGCCGAGAGATCGTCCACGGCCACGAGGAGCGCCGGGAGAGGCGGCGACGCGCCGTCGCCGCTCGCACGTGACACCTCCCGCCTGCGCGCCAGCTCGCCCGAGAGCGCCTCGTACATGCGATCGGCGTGCTCGGAGCGCGCCGCGTCCCCGGAGAACGAGAGGTGTGCTGCGACCTGCGGCAACGCCTCCATCCCGGCGAACGTCGCGAGGCTCGTGTGTGCCAGCGAGAGGATGGTGAGGGCTTCCGGCGGCCGGGCCAGCGCCAGGCCGAGCACGATCGCGCGCAGCAGCTCCGGCGCCCCGGAACCGGCGGCGCCGGCGATCAGGCCGTGCTCGTACGGAACGAGCTCGACCGGCCGTCCCTCCTCGTCCAAGCCGATCGGCACCGTCCGGCGGCCCGCCGCCCAGATCCGCTGGGGATCCAGGTCGCGCGGGTCGGGAATGCCCAGCAATCCGGTCAGGGAGACGGGCCCGCGCTCGCCGTGCAGCGCGTTCAGGCCGCTGCGGTACGCCGCCTTCCCTGCCCGTTCGATCGCCTCGTCCAGCAGGGCCCGGGCCTGCCGTTCGGCATCGGCGAGGATGGCGGCCGCCTGCTCGCGCACCTCGGCGAGCAGCTCGTCCCGTACCTGGACGAGCAGCTCCGCGCGGACGTCGGCGAGCAGTTCCGTGCGGACCTCGGCGAGGATCTCCTTGCGCGCCTGGGCGATCACCGTTTCGAGCCGGCCGCGGAACACCGCCGTACCGTCGCTCAGGGTGGCGTCCGGATCGATGTCCATCCCCGCCAGCGGCAGGGTCAGCTCCCGGGTCGAGCCCGTACCGTGCGGATCGGCCAGAACAGTCCCGTACAGGTCGGCCGGGTCCGCGCCAGGCCGGTCGGCCGGACCCGCTCCGTAGCGGGCGGCCACCGCCAGCCAGGCGCCGAACCGCCCGTCCGGTACGCCGCACGCCCGCAGGAACGCCGCCAGACCCGCCTCGTCCGGAAACCTCCGCCCGGTGAGCAGATCCGAGATCGCCCGCCCCGGCAGGCCGCTGCCCGCCTCCAGCTCCCGCATCGACCGCCCGGCGCGATGCCGCAGCTCCAGCAGCAGCGCGCCGAGCCGCGCCGCGGTGGAGACCGACGCCAGGGCCGCCTCCAGATCATCGGTGCGCGGCCGCCCCGTCTCCTGGTTCAATCCCGCCCCTGTCCACGAACATCCGTTTCCGCCCCGACAGCGTAGAGGTCGGCACGATCATGGACATCCCCGGCGGTCCGCGAGGCGGGCCGGGCGCGGGTTGCGGACACGCCTCCGACAGGCCCCCTGACCAAGATTCTTTTGTGATCGACTTTTCGGTAAACAGCCTTTCTTGTAGCGTTCGCAGCGTTTTGTGAACCGAATTCATGATCCGCCCCGCCCGCAGCAAGATCGTGAAAGGACGCCCCGATGGCCACGGCGACAGGCTTGGCCGCCACCGCGATCTTCTGCCTGCTCGCGCTGCTGGCCATCGCGCGGCGCAGGCCGGAGACCTCCCCTCCGCCGGCGACCGCCTCCGCCGCCGCCTCCACCGATCACCCCGAGTCGCTCACCGCGGTGCTGGATCCGGGCTCCGAGGAGTACCTGGCGTGGCTCGCCGACCACCACTGGCCCGCGGACGAGTATCTTGACCTCGAACTCGAGTGGCGGAACGAGTTCGCCTCGACCGAGCTTCCGGAACCGTACGAGGAGCCGCTCTGCCCGCAGTGCCGGCTCCGCCGCGAGGACGTCTGGCCGTGCCCCAAGTGCGGGCGGCTCCTGCACTCCTCCTGCGGCCACGGCATGCGGCGCCGGCGCCTCGCGCACCCGTACCGCACCCACGCCCCCAATCCGGAGGCCGTGATAGCCGAATGGATCTGCACCTGCTGCCTGTCGGTGGTCGGGCTCGACGTGGACCACGGGGACGAGGCGGACGACGATCTGCGACGCTGATCGGCCACGGGCGGATAGAGTAAAGAATTCCCCATCAACTTGCATATTACGGGCGTCCCTCGGCAAGCTCAGTTATGTCCTAAATCAGGACACAGTGGAGGTACACCCAAATGTCCGCCCGAACCGACTCCGTCCGCTGTCCCCACCAGCCGCCCTGCCCCGCGCACGGCGGCCTCGACCGGGAGGCCGCCCGCATCGTGGCCAGCCACCCTGAGCAGGGCTGGAGCCTTCTCTGCAACGGCACCGTCCTGTTCGACGACACCGGCGAACTGCTCCCTGACGGCCGCGTCATCGCCCCCCACCGCCCCACCCACGCTTAAAGTCCCGGCGTGTCTTAAAGTCCCGGCCCACGGTGCTCGCCTGGCGGCTGTGTTCGTTAAGCCCCGGCCCACGGTGCTCGCCTGGCGGCTCGCACCGTGACCGGTTCTTGTGCGAGCGCGGCATCGCTCCGCGATCTGACCAGTGAGACTCGCCTTCGGCATCGCCTCACCGGCCAGGTAACGCGCTCGCGCGACGGCTGAGGTGACGTTGAACCAAGCCCTAGGCCGGCCCCGCCGGGGCGATGGTGACGGGGATGCCGTTGAGGTGGGCCATGCCCGCCAGCGGTTCGAGATCCTGCGGGTCGGGCGAGGCGAGCAGGTTCACGTTGGCGCCTCCGGCCGCGTTGGCCACCTTCCATCCGCCCTGGTGGCCCCAGCCGTGCGGTACGGCGACGGCGCCCGGGGTCATCTCGTCGGTGATCTTGGCCGGCAGCTCGATCTCGCCGTGCGCGGAGGCGATCCGGCACAGCGCCCCGTCCTTGATCCCGTACGCGGCGGCGTCCTCAGGATTGATCCGGGCCGCATGCTCGCGCTGCCCCCTCATCAGGGCCGGAGCGTTGTGCATCCACGAGTTGTGCGACCGGAGCTCGCGCATCCCGATCAGGCGGAGCGGATAGTCCGTCGACGGATCCGGAGCGCCCGCCAGCCGCTCGATCTCGGCGACGATCTCGGGCGGGTCCACATGAACGCGCTTGTCCTTGTGCACGATCCTGCGGCGCAGGGTTCCGGTCTTGTGGTGCTCGGCCAGGACGATGCCACGGGGATTCTTGCGTAGCCTGCGGATGCTCAGCCCGCCCCGGCGCAGGCCGTACCGGTCGCCGCGCGGGCCGGTACGCAGCAGCGCGTCGACCATGAAGCGGGGCGAGGGCCGCATTCCCAGCCGGTACGCGAGCCGCTGCACCGGCAGGGCGCCCATCCCGAGCTTCATCCGGCGGGCCAGATCGTCGATGATCTCCCACTCCTGCCGGGCCTCGCCGCGCGGCTTGACGACCGCGTCGGTCCAGGTCACGTAGGGCGTGAGGTAGTTCTGCAGGAACGGCAGGGGGAGGTCCTCGCGCTCCAGGAACGTGGTCGCGGGCAGCACGTAGTCGGCCTTGCGCCCCGTATCGGACACGTACAGGTCGATGCACACCAGCAGGTCGAGCTCGTCCAGCGCGGCCTCGAGGGCGGCGCTGCCCGGGACGGTCTGCAGCGGGTTGCCCGCCGACACCACCAGCGCCCGCAGCCGGCCCGGCCCCGGCGTGGTGATCTCCTCGGCCATCACACCGGCGGGGAAGGTGCCCAGGACGTCCGGGTACGCGCCGACACGCGACCTGGTCTTGGCGTACGTGCCCAGCCCCGACCTGCGCAGGATCTCCTCGATGCGCAGCGGCGACTCCCCGAAGATCCCGCCGCCCGGCCGGTCGAGATGGCCGGTCACCAGCGTCACCACGTCGATCAGGAAGGCCGTGAGCGTCCCGTACCGGCCCAGGCAGGTGCCGGTACGCCCGTACACCACGGCGCGTTCGGCGGCGGCCAGATCCCGGGCGAGCGCACGCACCCCATCGGCGGGCACGCCGCTGTGCACTTGGGTGCTCTCCGGCGGGAAGCCGGTGACCAGCTCGCGCAGCGTCGCGACGCCGCGCGCCTGGGCCTCGCACGCCGTGCCGTCCTCCAGCCCCTCCTCGAAGATCACGTTCAGCAGCGACAGCAGCAGCCAGACGTCACCGTCGGGGCGTACCGGCAGATGCTCGTACGCCCGCGCGGTCTCGGTACGCCGCGGATCGGCCACCACGATCCGCCCGCCGCGCCGGACGATCGCCGACAGGTCGTCCCTGATCCGCGGCGCGGTGATCAGGCTGCCGTGCGACACCAGCGGGTTCGCGCCCAGCATCAGCAGCAGGTCGGTCCGCTTGAGATCGGGCATGGGCACCAGCGTCGGCGCGCCGTACAGCAGCGCGCTCGCGGCGAACCGGTTGTTGACGTCCTGTGAGCCGGCCGAATAGATGTGCGGCGAGCCCAGCGCGCCCATGAACGAGTTCAGCCAGAGGGGATGGCTGTAGGAGAAGGTGCCGGGGTTGCCGAGGTACCAGCCGATCCCACCCCCGCCATGCCGCTCGCGCACGGCGTTGAGCCTGCTCGCGATGTCGTCGAGGGCCTCGTCCCAGCTCACCTCCTCGAACTCGCCGTCGGACCGGCGCCGCAGCGGACGCAGCACGCGGTCCGGATCGTTCTGGATCTCCGTCATGGCGATGCCCTTGGGGCAGGCGAACCCCTTGGACAGCGGATGCTCGCGGTCGGGCCGGATCTGGAGCACGGCACCGTCCTCGACGGTCACCTCCAGCCCGCACAGCGGCTCGCAGATCCGACAGTAAGTAAACGCTTGCGCCGTGGCCATGAGCCGATTGTGCCCCGCCGTCCCGGCCCCTGTGAAGGGACGGCGGGCTCCCCGGCACGGTCAGTGGATCAAGCCGCGATGAGGCCGCGCCGACCGCGCCGGCGCACTGCCGGTCGGCCGGGGACCGGGCGGCTCGGGGCGTAGGCTCGGTCGACGGTGGCGATGGCCCAGCGCATCCGCTCCGCGTATGCCTCCGGGTGGTCGCCGGCCTCCTGCGCGACGTACGCGGCGAAGCGGCCGGGCTCACCGCCGCGCAGCCGCCGGCCGATGACCTCTCGCACTCGCTCGTCCGTGGGATGCTCGGACGCCTGCAACGTCGTCGTGAACAGCACTTGTGCCAGATCCGAGGCGTTCATTGGTGGCCTTCTCTCGTGGCGTTCGCTCTACCCATGAACCTACGAGGAGGGTCTGACATTTTCGGGCCCCGCCGACCCGGCCGCGCCCCGCGGGCTCAGCTGATCAGGTAGCGCCCGTACCCCAGCCGGGCCAGCTCCTCGTGCGCCGCCCACGCCGCGTCCGGTACGGGCATCGGCACCTGGAACCCGCGCTCGGCGTACACCACCATCCGCTGCAGGTCGCCGACCATGAGCTCGAGGAAGCGCCGCCCCTCCTCGCCGTCCAGGTACGCGTCGTACCCCACCTCGGGCGCCGACGTGAGCCACTCGACCTCGGGCCACCGGCGCATCGCCGTCGCCAGGGAGCGCCTGGTCATGTACGGCTTGGCGACCAGGATCCCCCGGCTCACCGGTACGCCCGCCAGCAGGCGCCTCGTCGCGGTGATGTTCTCGCCCGTGTTGGTCGCGGTCTCCTCCAGCAGCAGCGCGTGCTCCGGTACGCCGTGCTCCCGTACGACGCGGGCGAACACCCGCGCCTCCGTCTCGTCCCAGTCCGTGGTGACCTTGCCGCGTCCGCCCGATACGACCACCAGCGGGGCCCGGCCCTCGTGCCACAACCGGG
This sequence comes from Actinomadura sp. 9N407, assembly GCF_044326315.1. Taxonomy (NCBI): domain Bacteria; kingdom Bacillati; phylum Actinomycetota; class Actinomycetes; order Streptosporangiales; family Thermomonosporaceae; genus Actinomadura; species Actinomadura sp. 9N407. The sequence continues at coordinate 82,561 of NZ_JBIRAW010000001.1, forward strand.
CGGCCTGTACGGCGACGCGCGGGTCGTGGCACCCCATCGCCACGATGACATCGGCGGGCGCCAAGGGGGTGCGGAATACCAGGTAGTCCCAAACAAGCCGTCCCAGCTCCCGGGCCTCCGGCCAAGCGTGAGAAAACTTCACGGCATCACTCTGCCCCGCATGCGGCATGTCGTTGCCCATCCGAAACATCCGGCTAGTAGCTTTCAACTGGTTTGCTCCTTACGAAAGGCTCTTACGGAAGGACAGCGTGGTGTGATCACGGCCCTCGTTCTCACCTCTCTGGCCGGCCTGCTCGCGCTGAGCCTGCCACGCCGGTTCCGCCGTTCCCGGAACGCGGCGCGCCCGCGACCGCCGGCTCCGGAACCCGAGCCGACGCCACCCGCGCCGCCGGAAGCGGCCGGCGTGCATCCCGAATCGATGACGGCCGAACTGGAGCCCTGGGAAGAGGAGTACCTCGCCTGCCTGGCCGACGAGCTATGGCCGGAGGACGAGTACCTCGACCTGGAGCACAGCATCGACTACGACGGTGACGGAGACTGCGGCGGCGGCCTGTGCCGCTGACACCGCGTTCCGGCGACCGCGTCCGGCACTCTCCGTGACAGGCGCGGCGCGAACTCCCGTATTTCCGCCATAAATCAACCGGTCTCCGAGACTGTCGGTAATGTGAGGCTCCCAGCCGCGCACGACCAGCCGTACACGAACGGAGGCCCGGTGGAGGCCACTCGCGGGGATTCGACCGAGCTGCAAACCGACCGCCCGCACCCGGCACGGGTGTACGACTACTGGCTGGGCGGCAAGGACAACTTCGCCGCCGATCGCGAGCAGGGCGATCGGATGCTCAAGATCAACCCGTTCATCTCGGACTCCGTCCGGGCGAACCGGGCGTTCCTGCGGCGCGTGGTGGGCCGGCTCGTCCAGGAGACCGGCATCCGGCAGTTCCTCGACATCGGCAGCGGCCTCCCGACGCAGGACAACGTGCACCTGGTCGCGCAGCGGATCGCGCCCGAGACCCGCGTCGTGTACGTCGACAACGACCCCATCGTGCTGGCCCACGGCCGTGCCCTCCTGCAGGGCGCGTCCCAGGGCAGGACCGAGGTCGTCCAGGGCGACCTGCGCGACCCCGACGGCATCCTCGGCGACCCCCAGGTACGCGGCGCGCTGGACTTCGACCGTCCGATGGCGGTCCTGATCAACGCCGTCCTGCATTTCGTCGGCGACGACGAGGACCCGGCGGGCATCGTCGCGCGCTACCGCGACGCCGTCGTTCCTGGGAGCCACATGCTCATAGCCCACGCGTCCTGGGACCTTCACCCGCCCGAGAGCGTCGAAGCCGCCAAGCGGGAGATGCAGAACGTCCCGTTCACGACGCGGTTCCGCAGCCATGAGGAGATCCTCGCCCTGTTCGAGGGCCTCGAACTCCTCGACCCGGGCCTGGTACAGATCTGCGGCTGGCACCCCGACGGCCCCATCCCCGTCGAGCACCGCACCACCAACCTGTTCGGCGGCCTCGGCCGCGTACCGTAACGGCCCCTCCACATCCGGCCACCGGTAAACGCCCGCTCCAGCCGGCGCGTCCCTCTTCTGGAACGGGGACTCGGCGCCAACGAGTCCGACCTTCGCCGGCGACCTCGCTCGCTCCCGGATCATCCGGCCAGATCACCTCCGTTCCGTACCACCGGAGACGAGCAGCGAGGAAACGATGACGGCACCCCACCCCGACCTGCACATCGGCGCCGATGTGGACCCCGGCGAGACCGCCCGGATCCGCCAGGTGCTCGGCCTGTTCGTCAAGGGCGACGAGCGGCTGCTCGCCCTGGTGACGACCGTCAAGGCGCTCCCGAAACTCACGCATGTGGCGGTCACCACGCGGCGGCTCATCGGATTCTGCGCCCCCGAACTCGCCCGCAAGGGCCCGCGCCAGGAACTCCCGCTCACCGCCGTCGCCGCCATCGAGGCCCGCAAGTCGTACCAGCAACGCTGGTTCCTGGTCGTCCAGGACGCATCGGGCGAGGAGACCGACTTCGGCGACCTTCACGACCAGGACGCGCCCCATGTCGTTCAGCTCGTACGCGACCTGACAGCGGCCCCGCCCGTACCGTTCACCCCAGCACCGCCTGCGCCTGTCGCTCCGGTTGCCCCGCCCGTTCCGGTCGGTCCGCGAGGTGCGGACTCGGCGGCGTGGCGCTTCAACTCGCCTCCGGCCTGGCCCAGTCCCCCGAACGGCTGGACGCCGCCACCCGGCTGGGAGCCCGATCCCTCCTGGCTGCCCGCTCCTCCCGGCTGGCAGTTCTGGATTCCGGCCCCCGACGCCGCTCCCCCGGCACTGCCCGTCCCGCCGATGGCGCCGCCGCCGGCCGCGCCGACGTACACCAGCCCACCTCCGCCGATGTCGCCATCGCCCCCTCCCTCCGTACGGGACGAGCGGCGCCCCATGTTCGGTGGCCGGAAACAGCGCATCGAGGAACTCGAGCTGGAGAACGCGCACCTGATCCAGGAACTGGCCCGGCTGGGAGCGCTCGGGACGGTGCAGCTCGCCGACGAGAACCGGCGGCTCCGCGATGAGGCGGCCGGCCTGCATCGCGAAACGCAGGCGACCCGGCGGGAGTACGAGCGCCTGCGGGACGGCATCGTCGAGACGCAGGACCTGGCGCTGCTCCAGGAGGCGGGCGTGTACGAGTACCAGCATCCGCTCGCCGACGCGGTCGCGTACAAGGCCGAACTCGCCAAGGTCAAGGACGGCATCAAGGCCATGGCGCGCACCGGACGGGCCGTCGTCGGCGCCACGGACTGGCAGGTGAACGGGTCGGCCGCCCAGGGCCGCAAGATGGTGACGGACTTCTCCAAGCTGATGCTTCGCGCCTACAACGCCGAAGCCGACAACCTCGTCCGGACGATGCGCCCGTACAAGCTGCAGTCGGCGATCGAGCGGCTGGACAAGAGCGCCCAGACCATCGAGCGGCTCGGCAAGACCATGGACATCCGGGTGAGCGGCGAGTACCGGAGCGTCCGGATCACGGAGCTGCGGCTCACCGCCGACCATCTCGCCAAGACCGAGGAGGAGAAGGAACGCGTCCGGGCCGAGCGCGAGGTGCAGCGCGAGGAGGAGAAGGCGCGCAAGGAGTTCGAGCGGGAGAAGGCGCGCCTGCTCAAGGAGCGTTCACACGTCCACTCGGCGCTCGCCCGCCTGGAGGCCAACGGCGACGCGGCGGGCGCCGCCGAGATGCGCGCCAAACTCACCGACGTCGACGGCGCGCTCACCGACGTGGAGGGCCGCGCGGCCAACACCCGGGCCGGGTACGTGTACGTCATCTCGAACATCGGCGCATTCGGCGAGCGGATGGTCAAGATCGGCATGACCCGCAGGCTCGATCCCATGGACCGGGTCCGCGAGCTGGGCGACGCGTCCGTGCCGTTCCGCTTCGACGTTCACGCGCTGATCTTCAGCGACGACGCGGTGGGCCTGGAGGGCCGCCTGCACCAGACGTTCGCGGAGCAGCGCGTCAACCAGGTCAACCTCCGCCGCGAGTTCTTCTACGCCACACCGTCGGAGGTCCGCGCGACGCTGGAGAGCATCGCGGGCAACCATCTCCTCGAATACACCGAGACACCCGAGGCCCTGGAGTGGCGATCCAGCACTACGCGTCGCGCTTGACCGCCAGTGAACGGCGGGCGGCCGACTTGAGCGCGGGGAGGTAGCCGTCGGCGTGGCCGCGGGCGGTCGGATGGTACGAGTCGCCGAGCGGCCAGGTCACCGAGTTGAGCCACCCGTCGCCCGAGCACAACTCGTGGCCGGAGAACTCGTCCCGTACGTCCGAGAAGACGAAGCCGGCCCGCGCGACCGCCTTCTCGATCGAGGTGTTGAGCGTGTCGGCGGCACCGTTGAGAACGCCGCGTTTGGTCTGGTTGAGCCCGACGCAGCCCTCGCTGTTCTTGAGGTACAGCCGCGGATACCCCAGCACCACGACCCGCGCCGACGAGGCCTTGGAACGGATCGCCCCGTACAGCGTGTCGAGCCGGCCGGGCAGCGTGTCCTCCATGTAGCCCTCGGCCTTCCCGACCGCGGTCTTGCAGGAGGCCGTGGACCGCAGCACGCAGGTCTCCATCACCTTGCCGAACCCGGCGTCGTTGCCCCCCACCGTGACGCTGACGAGCGTCGTGGACGAGCTGAGCGCGCTCAACTGCCCGCTCGTGACGGTGGGGATCGTCGCCCCGGAACAGGCCACGAACTTGAACGAGTCGGGCGAATTGGCCGCCGCCCACTTCTTCGGATAGGCGTGCGCGCTCCGGTTGCACACCCCGGCCCCGGGGTCGTAGCCGCCCGCCCCCGTACCCGAGGAGTACGAATCGCCGAGCGCGACATAGTTGATCGCGGCCGCCGAAGCGGGACCGGAAACAGTGACAGAACCGACAGTGAGCGCAAAGGCACTGAAAGTGACCACTGCACAGCGGGAGGCGTACATTCGATACTCCATGGTGGCGTTTCGATCCGTCTCGCATCGCTTATACCCCGGCCGACAATTATCGAAGCCACGACATGATCAGCTGCTTTCGTCACTTTTCGCCATTGAAATCCCTTTTATCTGCAGCCCGCTGATCACCCGGAGGCTTCTCGATGCCCCTTGATCGGATCAATGCCGGCGAGCCGGCCGACCTGCGTACCGGGGACCCGGCCCTGGACGACCCCGCGAACGGCGCCACCTGGGACACCGCCCGCACCATCGAGGCCCGGCCGCTGATCGAGATCCTCACCACCCCGGGCCCGCCGATCAAGATCGCGGGCGCCCGCATCACCGGCCGCCTCGACCTCGAATCCCGTACGCTGCCGCGCTCCCTGCTGCTGCGCGCCTGCCACCTGCAGCACGCCCCCAACCTCGACGAGGCGTCCGCGTCGACGATCCGCCTTCCCGGCTGCCATCTGCCCGGTCTTTCCGCCCGCCAGTTGCGCACCACGGGCGACGTCGAACTGAACGACGGTTTCACCGCCAACGGCGAAGTCGACCTGCTCGGAGCCCACATAGGCGGAAAGATGACGTTCTCAGGCGCCACTCTCCGCAACCCGGGCGGCCGTTCCCTGAACGCCGATCGCCTTACCGCCGTAGTAGCAGGCCTCACCGGCCTCATCAAACGCTGCCCCCTTCCGGCACGTCCCATATCGCACTTTTGGCACTTTTCGTCCCAAGGAATCTCGCCGACGACTGGACAGTCCTTTGACTACCCCACTAGAGTCACTGCCCGAATTGCTATGACAGACTTTGGTTTGTCATCAGATAGGCAAACAAAAGAATCTCGACGTCACCAGTAACAAGTGGACGGCCACATCACATGCCCCGAATCTCCCGGTCGGATTCCCGTCTCCCGCTCGTTCTGCCAACGGTGTTCGTCGCACTGGTCGGACTGAGCGCTTGTAGCAACCCGGGACCAGAAGACGTGGAGCCGAAGTTCGAGAACACCGGCGTCATCATTCCCGAACCATGCAAGCTGATCAGCACTGCTCTCACGGACCATCTGATCGGCCCTTCCACAGGAAACAGGAATCGAGCGGGAGACCATCCAGGCAATACTCGCCCTGAGTGCGAGTGGACAAGTCGTGACACCAAAGGCCACAAGGCCAAGCAAGGCAAAATCTACGCGCACGTGTCCGCTCAGACGAAACGACTGATCGGCGAAGACGAATACTTGCAGTCCAAGGCGGGATACTCGGCGTTCATCTCTGGAAAGAAGTGCCGGCAGCCAGCGGTCAGCGCAACTCAAGCCTGCTGGTACAGCGATTCCACCACTGCTCTTGGAGTCGTGATCCGCAAGGGTTACTTCGTCGTCTGGGTGAGCGTTACGGGCAGCAACTCACCCGGCCTCACCGCCGCCGAGTTGCCGACGTCAGCCGATCGCGTGGCGGAGGACATCGTCCAGGGCCTGCCTTAGAGGAGCCTGGCCGGCGGTCATTGGCCACCGTTTCTCACCACAACGAACCACTCGGCCGACCCTCACACTGCAACCCGGTTCAGGACAGGGCCGCGATGGTCCGTTATCAAATGGCGAGCGCGTATTTGGAACGCGGTATCGATGAAGCCGCCGTTGACGAATTACGCGCGGACCGGCCTGGCCGGAACCGGACATGGACCGTTCACCGGCAGCGAAGGGGTTCATGAAGTTCACAGACGATTTCTACGTTAACTTCGGTGCACACAAACCCCTCAACAGCCGTCCGAGATGGCAGAACGCCTGAGCCGGACACGACAGGAAGGCCGGAAATGAGCGCGGCGTACAGCCGGCCCCTCACGTCGCGCGATCCCGAACGGCTGGGCGCTCATCGTCTCCTCGGCCGCCTCGGTGAGGGCGGTCAGGGCGTCGTCTACCTGGCCGAGACCGAGCAGGGTGAACGAGTCGCCATCAAACTGCTCCACGAGAGTACGCACACGAACGTCCTCAAAGAGGTGCGAGCCGCCCGGAGGGTCGCCTCTTTCTGTACGGCACCGATCCTGGACATGGGGCACGAGGACGGCGTTCCGTACGTCATCACCGAGTTCATCGACGGCCCCACCCTGCAACTGCAGGTCCAGCAGCGCGGCGTCCCGTCCGGGCCGGTCCTCTACCGGCTGGCCATCGGCACCGCCACGGCGCTCGCCGCCATTCACATGGCGGGCGTCGTCCACAGGGACTTCAAGCCGGGGAACGTCCTGCTCGGGCCCGATGGACCCCGCGTCATCGACTTCGGCGTGGCCCGGACCCTCGATGCGACGCTCACCGCGACCAGTTCGATCATCGGCACCCCGTCGTACATGGCCCCCGAACAGCTCGCCGGCGCGACCGTCACTCCTGCGACCGACGTCTTCGCCTGGGCCGCCACGATCGCCTTCGCGGCCAGCGGCCGTCCCCCGTACGGCCAGGATTCCCTGCCCGCCGTCATGAACCGCATCATGACCGGCAAGCCCGACCTCGACGGACTCGGCGGCCCCCTCCGCGAACTGGTGAGCCAGTGCCTCCAGAAGGACCCGCAGCGGAGGCCGCACAGCCGGGACGTCCTTCTCCGGCTACTCGAACACTCCGGCGGCCCTATCAACGCCTCGCAAGCCCTGGCGCGGGGCCGCGCCCTGGCCACGGCCGACGATCAGACTCTCGCCAACGCCCGTACCGCCCGCTGGACCACCGTCCGCCTGCCGCCCACACGTCCGGTACGGCGTCGGTACCTGTACGTGGGTGCGGCAGCCGTCATGGCGCTGGTAGCGGTAATGGCCACCGGCTCCATCGCCGCCCCAGTTGCACCGGTGGCAGTTTCTGCCCCCGCCGCCGAACCGCTCAAGTCGAGCACGCCTGAAAGCACAGCGAAGAAGCCCGCACGCAAATCCGTCCCGGCACGGCCGGCGATGCCCAATTCGCCGGCCGAGATCGCCACCGCCATCGACAATGCCGTGAGCGCGCGCCGTACCGCATCCTTCTCCGCCGAAGGCGCCCTGGGGCAGGGTGAAGACGTCTTCGAATCCAAAGGACGCTTTCAGTACAATCCCGGGGCGGGAACGAACTATGACGTGACCGTCCGGGCCCCTTCGGTCGGCCTTGGAGCCGGCCACAAAGAGCGCATCGTCCTCATCAACAACAAAGCCTATTACCGAAATAATGTCGAGCGTGAATACTCCGCCCACCCGGACGCGGACCAGAGGGACACCCCCCATGTCTGGATGGCGGTTCAGGCCCGCTGGGTGAGTTCGCCGTACAATATTCAGGCGCTGATGCGGAACACCACCTCCATCAGACGCGGAGAAGACGCTGGCACCCGTACCTTCCGAGGAACGGTTCCCTGCGACATCCTCGCCGCGAGCGGCCCGGTCGCATCGTTCTACGAGTTCTTCACCGGTGCTCCCAGCAGAGCCACCTACACGCTGGTGGTCACGCGCTCGCACTTGCCCGTGCGGCTCGACATCAACGTCTTGACGCATGCCGGGCCCGGCACGAACCTGCACTCCTTCTATTCCGTCACGTACCGGAACTGGGGCGCCAGTGGCACCATCACCGGCCCGAACTGAACGAGCAGGCCAGGGCTGGCGGTGCTTCCCCGGCCCCTCTGATGACTCCTGGCTACGCCGTTGCGTCGGCGGACGTCTCGGCTTGGCGCACTCTGGCCTGATAGCCGGCGAGATGGTCGGCGCGCGTTCCCGCGAGGGACCCGAGGGCGTCGCGGAGCAGGCCCGCATCCCCCTGAGGCAGCCGCAGCAACGGACGGCGCAGCCGCACACTCCATGACCGGGGATCCGGGAACGCCTCCAGACGTTCGACGAGGGGGCCCAACTCCACGCCGTTCCCCCACGGAGCGAGCGCCTCGACGCGGAGGTCGCAGCCCCGGGTGAAGGCGCGCTCCCCGAACTCGACGGGCCGCTCCAGTGCGGCCACAACCGACTCCACCACGGCCCGCCCGATCACCCGCCCTCTGTCCCGGGTGGGGTTGCCGAACGCACCGCGCGTGGCATAGATCAGCAGTTCGTCCTCTACCGCAAGCCGGTCGACCTCGGACCGCGCGGTCGGCGGGAAGGCCATGCGCTGGTCACCCAGCACCCAGGCGATGGCGTCGCGATCTCCCAGGATCAGAAGGTAGGACTCGCTCACGAGCCCACAGTAGCGCCCGGCACCGAGACCATCCACGAGCTCTCACGTCGACCGTCTCTACAGAGCCTGACATGGCCGTGAATCCAATAAACCACTAGTATTATGGTTGACGCACCTGCTCTCAGGCACCATAGTGTGACGCACACGACGTCCAGGTACCTCGGCCAACGACTCCTATCAGGCCCCTCCGACACTCATCTCCCTTCCTTCCTCTGCACAGGAGCAGCTGATGGGACGCATGAATTGGGACAAGGTCAGACAACAGGATCAGCTCGCCGAAGCGGCGAGCGAGTACTACCTCAACGAAGCCATGACGGGCACCGCCCCCTTCGACATCCCCCGGTTCAAGACACCCGACGAGCCGGAATGGCGAGCGTTCCGAGAAGACCTCAAGAAGCAGATCTGGGGTGATGGCCTGGATCCCGGCACCCGGGCCGAGGAGCAGGCCGCCACGATGGCCGAGGAACGGCGCGCACAGGAACTCCGCCGTGTTCAGACCCTGCGGCAGGACGTGGTCCGGCACCGGCGCCTCGGCCATAGGAAGATCGTCGAGCAGCATTGCGAGGAGGCACTCTCCCTGCTGGCGCACCATCCCGACCAGACGGCCGCGCGAAACTGGTTCACCGGACAGATGTCCCTCGTTCCGCCTCGCCCGTCCTCCACCCCCAAGGTGAACGTAGGGGCGCAAGGACGGGCCGGACCTGCGAAGCCGCGGTCCCGTCGAGGACCACAGCACCGCCCCTGATCCCTGCCTCCGCTGCCGGAGCGACTTGACGTCGGCCGCTCCGGCTACGGAGGTGACTTCCCATCACGAACTTCAGGTTTCTCCCTAGCGACATGACTACGCGTTCGAGCTTTCTCTGGTGAACGTCATGACGCCCTGCGCGCACCGGCAGAAGTCTCGACCTTCGTCCAGAGTCCAATACGCCAGGCGTTTCACGAGTAGGCCTCGAACGCCCCGACCACTTGGCATTCCCGGTTCTCCACATGAGTGGTGGCGACGGCTCGGTTGGTCGAGTCGTTCTCGTTCTCGTCCGTCCACACCGTCGCGGTGGGGCCTTCCGGGATGGGGCGTCCGAGGTCGCGGGCCAGTTTCCGAAGGCGCTCCAACGCGATCGAGTCGGCCTGCTTCACGCTGCCGCGCACGAGGTCGTTGTCGGTGGCGAACTCGGGGAAGGCCGAGCATGAGGTGACGAACGAGAACCACAAAAAGTAGGGCCTGGAGTCGTGCCTGGCCAAGTAGCGCACCTCGGATACAACGGGCGGAAGACGCAGCCTCAGGTCATCGGCCGCCCGTTCGAAGGAGATCCGCGGATCGGAGCCCTTGGCGGTGCGGGGGTCGGCGTTCCCCTCGGCGAACGGCCCGTCGGGTGTCCACAGCAGCGTGTAAGCCGCCGTCCCGGCCGAGACCACCAACACGGCGCCGACGAGCGCGGTGAGCAGGGAACGCGCCTTCACCGTCGGTATTCCGATGATCCGTAGACGTCGAAATCCCGCGTCAGGCCGGTGGTGTTCAGATGGGATATGTCGGGCTGGTTCACGGTCCCCACCAGAGGCGCCTTGAACGGAAGCCGGTCCTCATCGGCGGTTCCGAAATTATACCGCTTGTAGAATTCGACGGTGTAGTTGCCTCCCTCACCGTGCACTCTGTACTGGTAGCCATTAAATGCATAGTACATATCAAGGTTCGTGCGGTAATCAAAATTGGCGCTCTTCCAGCCGGAATCGAACCGTCCCGACCCGGGATTCTGGGCCAGCGTTCGCTCGATCTCGCTTCTCATCTCCGGGCTGCGATCCATGATCTCGCCGGGATTGACGTGCCTGGTGTCGCCACTTCCAGCAAGCCAGTGGGCGAGCAGACTCCCCGCGATGGGCCACTGCTTACTGAAGCCGCCGAGCGCGATCAACTCGACCTTACGGTACGTCTCCCGGTCGCGGTCGGTCGGTGATTCCACTCCCCAGGGACGACCGAAGTCCGTCACCGGCCACAGCGGCGGGACGTCGGTGAGATCGGTCGGGAGGTTTTCCCGCCAGGCGTTCTCGGCGAAAAGCTTCGGGAGTGCCGCTGCGAGTCTCTGGTCGGTCTTCGTCGCATGGTCGATCGCGGTCCGCATCGCACCACTGAGACGCCGCAGGGTGGCGCCCCACATGATGCGGCTCTCCGGATCGTGACGATCCGCCGCCGGAAGCGGGGGAGCTGTGAGCGAGCCGTCATCTCCGACCCGGATATGCAGGCTGTGGGCCTCGTTCATCGCGTTCCGCAGGTCCCGTTGAGCCTGCCGGAATTCCTGTTCCGCTCCGGCAAGAGTGTTGTAGATGCTGAACGCGGTAAACGAGGCGCGCTTCAGCCGCTGGTGTTCCGGAGTGATCTCGCGCTTCGCGACCTCCGAGGCGATCCCTTTCCAGCCGGACCGATCGACGCCACCGATGACGTCGGTGGCGTAGACCTGTGCCGATCCGCGGATGTAGTTCGCATAGGTGAGCCAGGCCTGGCTCGCGGTCTTGAGTTCGTCGAAACGGGCGTCTCTGAGCGAAGCGAAGCCCACCACGTCAGTTCCCCACGTTCCAGACCTTGTTGATCGCCGCTCGAATCTTCTCCTCGGCCTGGCGGTAGGCGGTGGCGGTCCTCGCCAACCGCGGGCCCATACTGTCGATGTGATCGGCCAACAATTTCCCGTTGGAATGCCACGAGTTGACCAGCCCGTTCAATTGAGCCGCAGAACTGAACCCGTTGAGTCCCTTGGCGGCCGCTTCAGTGGGTCGGCCTGTCTTACTGATGCCTGATCGGACAAAGTCCGCGACCACGTCGCAGGCCCGGGCGGCATCACCGAGCGACTCGAGTTGGCGATACTCGAGCTTCCCTGGATTGTCCAGAATAGGAGCCAGGTGAGGGGGGACACCGGGAGTCCCCGTGGGTGATGCTCCGGGATTGAGGAGTTTCTCCAGCCCGGAATGATCTCCCATGGTCTCGGCCCTTTCTCCTGCCGGCGCGTGATGCTCCCCTAGCGAGGCGGCTGCATCGACGTTCAGCCAGGAGGCTACGTGAGATCAGCAATATTACGGGAGACTCTGGCCCATGGCCGATCCTGGACAATCCCGATCCCGATCCTGTGCCAGGGCCACGTATCGCATCCCCGATCACCACGTCCGGAGCACATATGGCGCCACGCGACGGCCCGAACATGCGACCTCAAGGAGATCATTCGAACACCTCGCCTCGCGGAATGTCCGACGACATCGTTCTGATCAGGCACGTCCGATGGACGAAGAGTTCCTGCGAAGGAAACCCGTCCAGCCGGGAGACGGTGAGCCTGCGGAGTTCCGGCGAAGCCTCAGGGATCGTGCCGGCGCAGAACGAGCAGGTGAAGGCGGCGCGGGCGTCGTCCGGGTCCATGGAACGCGAAGATATCGCCGCACGGGCATGGGCGGCGCGCTCATCGACCAGGCGGCCCGGCCGTGAATCTGACGCGGTCGGCGAGAGCGTCGTGCGCGCCGTCGAGGTCAGCGAGGCGCGCGGCGAGGGTGGCGGTGGCGAGGCGTTCGGGTAGTGCCTCGTTGAATTTCAGGCCGCGTAAGGCACGCTGGTCGATGTCGGGCAGGCACAGGCGGTCGGCAGCATCGGTGGTCGCGGCCTGCCACATCTCGCGGGTCAGGTCGGGACGCAAGCGGATCCATTCGTCCTGGTAGCGCTGTGTCTCGTCGGTCAGCCCGGCCAGGGTCGCGGTCAGGACGGCGTTGGCGCGGAATCCGGCCCAGGTCCACCAGCGGACGTCTGCGTCGCCGTCACGGGTGATGACCGTGCGCCGGGGTGCACCGTGCCGGTGTTCCTTTCGCGGGCTTCCGTCAGGTGCCGTACGGCACGGTCGGTCAGCGCCACGGCAGGGTCGGCGCCCAGGAGAACCTCGCGCAGGCGCGGGTCAAGGCGAAGCCGGTGCCGGTCACCGCCGTGCCGTACCAGCGCGCCTTTCCCATCTGGTCGGACGTCGACCTTGGTCCTCACCAGCATGGCCTCGATCGATTCGGGCGTGGTGAGCAGCAGGTCCGGCGGGTCGCGGAGGATGCGCTGCCGGGCGGGATGCGTGACGTCGCCGTGCCAGAGCGCGACCCGGCCTATGGCCACGGTTTTCATAACCAGCGTCCACCTGAGGCGGCCGCAGCAACGGCCAGCTGAACGCGAACTCCATGACAGCGGATTCGGGAACGCCTCCCGACGGTCGGCACAGGAACCTGACTTCGCGCCGTTCCGCCACGTGGACAGCGTCGCGACTCGTAGGTCGCGGCCATTTCTGACCCCGTTACGGCCTACCCGACCACCCGCCCTCTGTCCCGGAGCGGCGGTGCCACATCCACCACCCGCGCATCATGTCCCTTTGAAATGCCCACATTGTGCGATCATGGGCGCACACAGAGGCAGGGCATGCTGCCCCACAAGGGCATACGGCTTTTCGTCTCCCGAACATGAGATGCACTGGCGCGGACGCGGCTGGGAACGGGGTGCCTGAATGGGAATGCTCGCTGGGCAGAGGCCGTTCTTGCTGGCCGCCATCCCGCTCCTCGCCGGAGTGGTCATCTGGATGATCGCGCTCGCGCGGCGTTGGACGCCCCGCTTACTCGTCGGCCGCGCCTCGCTGAAGAACGACGGGCTCGGCTCGCGCGTCCGGCTGATCCCGACCGCCGCGCGGCTCGTCCTTCCGGTCCACCTGGCCGGAGTCGGCGGCGCTGGGCAACGGTTCGACCTGTCCCTGATCGATGTGCGCCCCGACACCGATCTCTGCGGTATCCGGGCAGGTGAGCTGTCCGAGCTGCGGGACAGGAATCTCTTCATGGTCCTCCACCCCGTCTATCTCGAGCTCTGGCTGCGTTCAGGGAGGTCCTACCGGCGCGCTGCCGCGCTGCCCTGGACCGAGCTGCACCGTGTCCGCTTCATCGCGCACGACCCCGACGGCATCGGTGTCGTCGACGATCGGTATCGCGGCTCTGTGGGAACCCTCCAGGCGTCCGTTTCCGAAGGCCTGCACCTGTACCTCCTGGTGCGCGTCAAGCCCGCGCCGGCCCTGCTCGGGCCAGGCTCGACCAGCCCGAACGGGTTCGGATGAGCGCGGTCGGCAAGAGCCGGCTGTAGTGGACCCTGGTCAGATCGAAGCGTCCGGTAGGGCGGGGCTTCCGCGCCGACGTCGTGCAGGGTCTTGCCGATGTGAAGGTACGGGTTCTCGGCGATGATCGTGTCGTCGTAGTAGCCGGGGTGCGGGAGCCTTCTCTCGCCCCGGACGCGCCGCTGGTAGTCGGGGTCGGAGGGCTTTTCGAGGGCGTCGACGATGCTGTCTCGCATCTGGGGATACTCGATCACCGGTGCTCCCGAGAGGGGTGTCGGGGCGCGAAGGTACCGGGGTGCGAGGCTGTCCGCGGGTGGACAGGAGGGTGGCGGGACAGTTTGGGCGGCAGGCACTTACTTCGCTTCTAGGATGTGACCGACATCGTGTCAGGTGGCGGTTAAGGAGACCCGGAGCAGTGGCTCAGTTGGCTGTCGCGAACTCGTTCATGCCGCAGTACGCCGGGCTGGACCCGAAGGTGCGCAAGGGTGTGGAGGCGGCGTTCGCCAAGTTCGCCGAGCACACGCATGCGGGGCTGCATCTGGAGAAGCTCAACTCGGCGAAGGACCCGCGGATCCGGACGATCCGGATCGATCAGAGCTGGCGCGGGGTGGTGCTGGCTCCGGAGCGGGGCGATGTCTACTGCCTGCTGTCGGTGCTGAAGCACGACGAGGCGATCGCATTCGCGAAGAGCCGGAAGTTCACGGTCAATCAGGCGATCGGGGTGCTGGAGGTCCGGGACCAGCAGGCGCTGGACGAGATCTCGCCAGCGCTGGAGAAGGCCGCGGAGACCAGTGAGGAACGGCTCTTCGAGCACCTTTTCGACAAGGATCTCGTCAAGCTGGGGGTCGACCGGGAGCTCGTTCCGCTGGTGCGGCTCATCACGACCGAGGCGCATCTGCAGGCGTTGGAGAAGTACCTGCCGGAGCCGCAGTACATCGCGCTGCTCGCGCTGGCGCAGGGCATGACGGTGGATCAGGCCTGGGCCGAGGTGGCCAAGTGCCTGGCGAGCGAGCAGCCGCCTCCGATGGTGGATCCGGACGACATCGTCACGGCCATGCGCCGGACGCCCGAGCAGGTCGTGTTCGTGAACGGGCCGGAGGAGCTGCGGGAGATCCTGGCGCATCCGTTCGACACGTGGCGGATCTTCCTGCACCCGATCCAGCGGAAGGTGGCGCTGCGGGCGTCGTACAGCGGTCCGGCGCAGGTCAGCGGGGGTGCGGGGACGGGGAAGACGGTGACCGCGCTGCATCGGGCGCGGCATCTGGCGGCGGCGGACGAGGGGACGCGGATCCTGCTGACCACGTACACCAAGAACCTCGCGGAGGCGCTGGGCAAGCAGCTGGCGCTGCTGATCGAGGACGAGGGGATCCGGGGCCGGATCGAGGTCAACAACATCGACAGCGTCGCGTACGGGATCGTGGGCGAGCACCACAAGCCGGGCATCGCGGGTCCGGACGTGATCGATCCGCTGTGGGAGGAGGCGTCGGAGGGGCTGCCGTACTCGTCCACGTTCCTGCGGCGTGAGTGGGAGCACGTGGTGCTGGCGCAGGACCTCGTGAGCGAGGAGGAGTACCTGGCGTGCAGCCGTACGGGACGGGGCGTTCCCCTTGGGAGGGCGCAGCGTTCGGTGGTGTGGAAGGCCATCGCGACGGTGGTCGAGGGGCTGCGGGAGGCGGGCAGGTCGACGTTCCCGCAGATGGCGAACGAGGCGGCCGAGCTGGTCGGGAAGCCCCGGTACGACCACGTGATCATCGATGAGGCGCAGGACATCCATCCGACGCAGTGGCGGCTGCTGCGGCGGCTGGTGGCGAGCGGTCCGGACGATCTGTTCATCGTCGGCGACCCGCACCAGCGGATCTACGACAGCCATGTGTCGCTGGGCGCGCTCGGGATCAACGTGCGCGGACGCAGCGCGAAGCTGAAGCTCAACTACCGGACCACGCAGGAGATCCTGAGCTGGTCGGTGCCGCTGCTCGGGATCGTTCCGGCGCAGGGGCTGGACGATTCGGCCGACACGCTGGACGGCTACCGGTCCCCTATTCATGGGCGGCGCCCTGTGGTCCGGGTGTACGAGGACCTGGACGCGGAGTTGGACGGGCTGGTCGAGCAGGTGCGGCGCTGGTTGGACGACGGGGTCGAGCCCTCCTCCATCGGGGTCGCCGCCCGTTACAACTACGTGGTGAAGAAGGCCGTGGACCGGTTGAAGGACGCCGGTATCAAGGCGTACCAGGTGAACAGCAAGTCGCCGGGCATCAAGGTCGGAACGATGCACCGGATGAAGGGCCTGGAGTTCCGGTGCGTCGCCGTGGTGGGAGTGGACGAGAACTCCGTTCCGTCGTCGTCCGCTGTCACGGCGGAGGAGGAGGACCCCAAGGCACACGCGCAGGACCTGCAGAAGGAACGGTGCCTGCTTTTCGTGGCGTGTACGAGGGCGCGCGACCATCTGTACGTGTCGTACGCGCAGGAGCCGAGTTCGTTCCTGCCGGCCTAGCCGCCCAAGAGTTCGACGATTCCTGGTACTTGCGGGTGGTCGTCGCCATAGGCGTCCTGGATGTCGGCCAGGAGTTCTTGCAGTTCTTGCCTGCCCTGTACGGTACGGCCCGCCGCGAGGTGGAGGCGGCTCGTGCGCTCGCGTACGCGCAGGGACATGTCGTCGTAGGGGTCGGAGATGTCGGCGAGCAGTGCTTCCAGGAGACGGATGGCCTCGCCGGTCTCTCCTAGTTGGGCCTGGCATACGGCCGCCTGCTCGCGGCAGTGCAGCACCTTGTCGTCGTCCGGCCCGAACCATTCGGCTAAGTCGACGGAGGCGGCCCTGTAGGCGGGGATGGCGCGGCGGTAGTCGCCGCCCTGGTAGAGCACTTCCGCTAGGTCGAGCCGTAGTGCCAGGACTCCGGAGTCGTCGTCGCCCAGGGCGAGCAGTGCGGGCTCGGCAAGGTCGGAGAGCAGTTCTGCCGCCTGGGTGAAGCGCCCTGCGGAGGCAAGGTCGGCCGCTTCCACTCTTGTTTGGGCCACCTCCTCGGGGGAGGGCAGCTTCACCGGCTCTGCGACGGGCAGGACGACCGGCGCTGGTGTCGGCCTTGGCGGTTTGTCGGCGGGGCGGATACGGGCCTGAACGCTGCCGTACAGCCGGGATGGTGCGGCGGTGATGTCGACGGTGCCCGGCAACGGTTCGAGGTCGGTGACGAATTCGAGGACGCGGTCGAACACCCTCTGCGCATCCGCGGGACGGTCGGCGGGCTGCTTGGCCAGCATCTGCAGTACGAGGGTCTCGAACGCGACCGGAGTCTCTGGGCGCTGCCTGCAGATGGACTCCGGTGCGTCGTCCTCATGGCGGCGCATCACCTCGTACGGGGTCTCCCCTAGGAAGACCCGCCGTCCGGTGAGGAGTTCGTAGAGCACGCAGCCGAGCGAGTAGAGGTCGCTCTGCGGGCTAGGGCTTCCGTACATCTGATCTGCGGCGGTGTACCCGATCGTGTAGGGCGCGCCCACGCCCGTCGATGTTCTGCGCGTGTCATCGGGGGCAAGCCCTACGGCGACGCCGAAATCGAGGACTTTCACCGAACCGTCAGCACAGACCATGAGGTTGCTGGGCTTGAGGTCCCGGTGCACTAGAGGCCGCTGATGCGCGACGGCCAGAACGGCGCAGACCTGTGCCGCTATGAGGGCGACCCAGGAGACCGGCAACGTTCCGTGCGCGTCGATCAGGTGGTCTACGGTCACGCCCTCGACGTACTGCATCACCAGGTAGAGCGCAGGGCCGCGTGCGTCGTCCTGGTGCTCGCCGAGGTCGTACACCGTGGGCACGCCGGGGTGGTCGAGCCAGGCGGTGCTGCGGGCCTCCTGCTCGAACCGGCCGATCAGGTCCCGGTCGGTGCCGGCCTCGGGGGCGAGGATGAACTTGACCGCGAGCCTGCGGTCGAGGAGCTGGTCGTACGCGCGCCAGACCTCGCCCATGCCGCCGCGCCCGATCGGCTGGTCGAGCTCGTAACGTCCCGCGAGCACGAGCCCCCGACGCACATCCGCCTCCCCAGGCCCAGGGCCTCTCCCGCGAGAGGCGTACCACCAGTGTCCCCTCCGTACACGCATAGCGCCATCTCACTGATTTTGAGCGTCCAGCATTCACAAGGTTGATTGCATTCACAGAAGCGAGTGTGGTTTCCTGTGTACATCAACCCGCAGCGTCCCCCTCGAAAGCGGAGCTGATGCCCGATGCCCATCACCACCTTGCGGCCCATCACCACCCTGCGACTGCACGACTTCGACGCCGTCCTCGTTCGCCTTCCGGCTCCGCTGGCCGACCGCGTCCAGCGGCTGAGGGCGTGCGCCACCCGCGCGTACGGCTGCACCTGCTGCCGCGTAGCGCGGCGGGCCCTGCGGCTCTGCTTCGAGGCTCAGGAAACGGGCCGTGGCCGCCTAGCGGAGGACCTGCTCGCCGAAGCCGAGTACTACGTGGCCATAGGCACCCACCAGGCGTCCTGCCCCCAGCTCCCGCCGCCGCCGAGAAAGCGTGTGGACACGTCGCTTTCCCAGGGAGAGGTGAAGCGATGGGCGAACCATTCCGGTCCCCTTGTGGCGGCCACGGATGCGAGCTGGAAGCGCGGTACCGGAGGCCTCGGCTATGTCGTCAGCGACGGCCGCTGGGGAATGCGGGGATGGCGGCCCGGCAATCAGGACCCGACCGGTAAGCGCAAGGTCCTCATCAGCGAACTGCGCGCCGTTTCGCTCGTACTCGAACGTGTCGGGGACGGACGCACGCTGCTGCTGGTGGACAGCCTGTCCGCGCTGCGTTTCCTGTGGGCCTGGCAGCGCGGGGACGTCTCGTGCATGCCCGAGGGGTACGACCTGCGTCCTCGCAGATACGGCCCGCCCACCCTCGTACGGCTCGCCGAACGGGTCTCCACGTGGCCGTCCCTACGGATGGAGCACGTCAAGGCCCATTCGGGCCATCCGCTCAACGAAACCGCAGACTCGCTCGCTTCCATGGCCCGGCGCCGTACCGACGGGGAACTCGTCCCCGCAGGCCGCGCCGAAGGCCTGGTCGAGACGTTCCTGCGCGCCTGGCACGACGACCAAAGCCACGCCGACCAAAGCCACACACCTCGCCACAACGGCCAGGGCCATACCGCCCAGAGCCGTGACCGCCAGGGCGACAACGCCCTGGCCGCCTGACAACAACGGAGTAAGACATGTACACCCCGACCCCAGCCCCGTACGGCCCGCGCCAAGGCAAGCAGAGCAACAACAAGGGCTGCCTGTACGGCTTCATCGGGGCCGCCACCCTGTTCGTGATGGTCGGGGCGTGCGGCGTCATCGTCGGCGCATCCGGCCAGACGGGCTCCAGCACCATCACCACCGCCACCTCCCCCACCGCCTCTCCCCTCACGGCGGCCCCCGGCAAGACGAGAACGCCGAAGAAGAAGGTCACCAACGGGATCGGCAAGCCGTACCGGGACGGGAAGTTCTCGTTCACCGTCACCAGGGTGAAGAAGGGCGTCAAGCGCGTCGGCGGCCAGTACTTCGGCGAGGAGGCCCAGGGCCAGTTCGTCTTCGTGTACGTGACCGTCAAGAACATCGGCGACGACTCCCGCACGTTCATGAGCGCCAACCAGACCCTCTACGACACCGGCGGCCGCAAGTTCGAGGCCGACGGCGAGGCGACCTTCGTCATGGCCGAGGAGTCCAAGGCCTTCATCGAGGACATCAACCCGGGCAACTCCGTCAAGGGCATCCTCATCTTCGACGTCCCCAAGGGCGTGAAGCTCAAGTCCGTCAAGCTGCACGACTCGATGTTCTCCGGCGGCGTGATCGTCCCCCTGGGCAACCGCTGATCCGATCCAGGTACGGCCACGCACGTGCGGCACGTACGAGAGGAGCGCAGGCATGTCCGATCGGAAGGCGATCATCGCTGGGGAGCAGCGCGCGGTGGACCACGCGTACGACTGTCACGAGCGAATGTTCCAAGAGAACCGCGAGAGGCTCGGCAAGCCCAACGAGACCACCGACGACCGGGCGGGCACGTCGTTCATCACCGATGCCTCCCGGGAGGTCCGGTTCGCAAGTGACCTTGGCCCTGAGGCCCTGGTCACAATGCGGGTCGATGTCACTGAGGACGATGCGGAACAGACCTGGTACATCGGGCGGCGCACCGTCAAGGACCCGGCGTCGCGCCGCATCGTGATCAGCTGGAAGGCGCCGCTGGCCACCGAGTGGATGACCAGGCATCCGAACGACCCGGGCGAGGTACTGCTCCGGCGGAGCCTGCGCTGCGACGGGCGGGTGGTCAAGGACTACCGGGACGACATCCGCGTGGTCGCCGACCGGTCCGCGACCGACGGGTTCGCCGAAGCGGCGGTGTCGGCGCCGGACCCGGAGACCGCCGGCACGGTGATCGCAGGCCTGCGGGACTTCCTCTTGGAGGACCTGGAACGGGCCCGTGACGGCAGGATGCGCGACATCGTCGAGACGATCCAGCGCGAGCAGCTCCTGCTGGTCTCCGACCAGCGGCCGGGGCTGCTCGCGGTCCAGGGAGGGCCCGGAACGGGCAAGACCGCGGTCGGGCTGCACCGGATCTCGTGGCTGCTGTTCAACCAGGTCTTCGGCGCGCCGGACGTGCTCGTCGTCGGCCCGCACCAGGGATTTCTCGATCACGTCCGGGACGTGCTGCCCCAACTGGGAACCGACGGCGTGACCATGGTGGAACTGGCGCGTTTGTGGGACGGGGCGCGCGGGGCCGATCCGCTGCCCGCCCGGGTCGTCAAGTCGGACGGGCGCATGGCCGGGGTGCTGCGCCGGGCCGTCGAGGGGCTGGACGGCCGGGACGCGCTCGCGCGGCAGGTCAAGGGGGAGGTCTTCGAGTTCAAGTTCGAGGGAACGAAACTGTCGATCCCGCGCGCCGAACTGGAGTCCCTCCGCGGCATGGACGATTCCGCACCGTACATGGCGAGGCGGCAGCGCTTCGGCAACGATCTCGTCGATCGGCTCTTCCGGCAGTTCACCGAGAACAACCGTGGCTGGCGTAACACCGTCAATCCCCGCAGGCGGCTCGAGCGCCACCCCCGCGTCGTCGGGCTGGTCGGTTCCGTGTGGCCGGCGATCAGTCCGGAACAGGTTCTCCGCGACCTTGTCACCGACCCGGGAACCCTGCGTACGGCCGCGGCCGATCTGCTGAGCGAAGACGAGCAGAAGGCCATGCTGCGCCCCCGGGCCGACCGCATGGCCGACGAGCCCTGGTCGCCGGAGGACCGGGTCTGCCTTGAGGAGCTGCGGCTGCTGCTGAGCGGGGAGGCGCCTCCGCGATACCGCCACGTCGTCATCGACGAGGCCCAGGATCTGACGCCGATGCAGGCGCGTTCCCTGGCCCGGCGCTGCCCCGGCGGGTCCATGACCGTGCTGGGGGACCTCGCACAGGCGACGGGGGTCCATCGGTACGGCGACTGGCGTGAGGTGGCCGATCTGCTCGCCCCCCAGGCGGACCTACATCTGGAGGAGCTCACCGTCGGCTACCGCGTACCGCACGAAGTGATGGAGTTCGCCGCGCCCCTCGCGGCCAGGGTCGCCCCGCACACGGCCCTCCCCCGGTCGATCCGCCCGGCGGGTGAGGACGCGGTCTCCCTCGTGCCTGTCGGCTCCGCGGCCCTCTTGGACGAGGCCTCGGACCGCGCGGAACGGCTGGACGAAGCGCGCTCGGTGGCCGTGATCGTGCCCGACGCGATGCTGGAGGACGCACGACGGACGAAGCTGCCGAACGCCATCCCGGCGCGCGAGGCCAAGGGGCTGGAGTTCGACCATGTGATCCTCGTCGAGCCGGCCCTGATCGCCGCGCAGGAGCCCGCAGGGCTCGGGCAGCTCTATGTCGCGGCCACCCGCTGCACCCGGTCGTTGACGATCGTTCACTCCGAGCCCATTCCCGGCGAGTTCACGCCCGGCGAGCCGATCCCGGGCGAGTCGATCCCTGACGAGTCGATCCCTGACGAGTCGATGCCCTCTCGCGAGGGCGAGGAGGCCACGACCATGACGGAGTCGGACGCGACCGCCCCGGCGGAGCCGTTCCAGGCGTTCATCTCGACACTGGAGGAGGCCGTACGCGAAGAACGCCGATGCCACGTACACGAGCACGTGCGGCACAGTCTGATCGCCGAGCTCTACCGCGCCCAGTTGGTCCCCGTCGCGGACTCCCCCACCGCGGACATCGTCTGCGACACAGAGCGCGGCAGGGTGTTGTACGAGGTGCTCGGCGAAGGCGCTCACACCTACCGCCGCATGCGGGAGGCGGTCCTGCGCCTTCTGGAGGTACAGCACGCGGAGGGGGAACGAGCCGACCACACGTACATCGTCCTGCCACAGGAGCCCGAAGAGGACTGGGCGGCCGAAATGCTGTACGAGGCGTTCGGAGTGTCGGTCATCTGGCGTACTGCCGACGGCTGGAATGGTCACCGCCTTCCGAAGGCTCTCGACGAAGGTAGATGACCGAGAGGTCGTCCAACGTTCCTCCGGACGCCGTTCCGTGCGCGCCTCCGGGCGCGGACGAACGGCGTCCGGAGGCGAAGACGGCGCGGGACTCAGCCGGCGTCGGCGAGCCAGAGGTCGGGGCCGAAGACCTCGTAGTGGATGCGGGAGGCGGGGACGCCGCGTTCGAGGAGCCCGCCTCGGACCGACTTCATGAACGGGACCGGCCCGCACAGGTAGGCGCGGGTGCCGTCCGGGATGTCGATGCGTGAGATGTCGGCCAGGCCGGTGTACCCGGACGGCCTCGGGCTCTCAGGGGCCTCGTACCAGACGTGGACGTCGGCATGCGGGAGCTTGCCGGCGAGCAGTTCCAGCTCGGTACGGAACGGATGGGTGCTTTCGGCGCGGTCGGCGTGCACGACGGTCACGCGCCGTTCGGAACCGGTCGCGGCGAGGTGGGCGAGCATGCTGATGGTCTGGGTGCTGCCGATGCCGGCCGAGGCCAGCAGCACGGGGGCGTCGGTCTCGTCGAGCACGGTGTCGCCGAACGGGTCGCTGACCGACAGCGTGTCCCCATCACGAACGTTGGCGTGCAACCAGTTGGAGACCTCGCCGTCCGGAGCGGCCTCGATGCCGGCGACGCGCTTCACCGAGATCCAGCGGTCCGTTCCGTTGGGCGCGCAGGAGAGGCTGTACTGGCGGATCTGGTTGGCGCCGTCGGGCAGGGGGCAGCGGACCGAGACGTACTGCCCGGGAAGGAACGGGGGGCTCGGGACCCGGTCGGCGGGGCGGAGCATGAACGTGGCCACGTCGGCGGTCTCTTCCAGGCGTCCGACCACTTTCCAGTCTCGCCACACGTCTCCCTGGGCGACGCCCGCCTGCGCGTACAGCCGGGCTTCCATGGCGATCAGGGCACCGGCCATCAGCCAGTACACCTCGTCCCAGGCCGCGGCGACCTCCGGGGTGACCGCGTCCCCGAGCACTTCGGCGATGGCGGCGAACAGGTGGCGCTGGACGATCGTGTACTGGTCGGGGGTGATGCCCAGGGAGGCGTGCTTGTGCGCGATGCGCGCGAGCATCGCGTCGGGGCGGCGGTCGGGATGCTCCAGGAGCAGGGTGGCGAACGCGGCGATGGAGCCGGCCAGCGCTTTGGCCTGCGCGCCGTCCGCCTGGTTACCTCGGTTGAACAGGTCGCGGAGCAGTTCGGGGTGGGCGGCGAACATCCTGCGGTAGAAGTCCGAGGTGATCTGGTCGATCGCGGCACCGACGGCCGGCAGGGTGGCGCGGACGACGGTTGCGGACGGTGCGGACAGCATCGGGAGCGACCTCCAAATTGGCATCTGAGATTCTTATTATCTCGATGGGGTCGGCCCGGCCGCATCCGGGGGTAGGGCTACCTCCTGAGCAACTGGACGAGCACCGGGCGCACGGGCCCGTCCACCAGGTCCCGTACGGTCATCGGGTCCAGCACCTGATAGAACGCCTCCTGCGCGGTCTGCAAGGCCATCCGCAACCGGCAGGCCGAGCGCAGCGGGCACGGCGGCAGGTCCTCGCAGCCGACCACGTCCCCATGACCTTCCAGCTCACGCACCATCCAGCCGACCGACGCGTCCAGCCCGCGGCCGGTCAGCACGAGCCCGCCGCCGCGCCCGCGCCTGGCCTCCAGCACGCCCATCCGCTGCAGCCGGCTCACGACCTTGGCGACATGGGTGTACGGGGCGCCCACCGCCTCCGCCACCTGCCGCGAGGTCGGCGTCTCCCCTTCGTCCAGGACCGCGAGCCGCATCGAGACCCGCAGCGCCAGATCGGTGAATTTCGTCAGCCGCATCTGGTTACTTTACTCACACTTCACATGCCGATTTAACCCTCAGCGCATATCTGATCGACATCGTGTAGCGGGCGGGCTCAGCGCGGGCACCCCTGGAAGACGCCGAGGACCGATCCCCCGGCGGACAGCTGCACGTCGAGCCCGCCGGCCCTCGCCACCAGCATGCCCTCGTGCCGTCCGCTCTGGAGGGAGAAGACCGTTCCTTGCCCGCCTTCAGGGAGGGTGAACGTCCTGGTTCCCGCTAGGGCCAGCACCCCCATGGAGTGCCAGCGGTCCTCACCGGTCGGACCGTACACCCGGGCCTGCCCCCTCGATCCAGGGCAGGGAATGATCACCGGTTCCTCCTGGATTCCCAGGGCGGAGCCGAGCCCCAGGGCTCGGGTCATCTCACCGACCCGGCGAATCGTTCGCTCATCCCGTTCCGCTTCGCGTGGGAGCGCGGTGGCCTGGTCGGCGACATGCGGCGTGCCGATACCCACGTCCAGGGACCACCCCTCCCTGCCGGACGTGACTTCGAGCGCGATGTCCTCACTCACCTTGAAGCGCGACTTGCCCGTATCCGCCTTCAGCGAGGGATACCGGGTGGCCAGCCGCGAGGCCAGCGTCCGGCGATATCCCTCAGCCTTTCCCTGGCCGACGATGATCGTGCCCTCGGCTCCCAGCCGGTCGTTCGAATCGGCCCTGGACACTCGCCGCGCGAGCCTGATGTCCGCCACCGGTCCCGGCGCACCCGACAGCGCGTCCACCAAGGCGGTGTCGATCCGCCGGGCAAGGGACGCCGCTTCCGTACGGGTCGTACCGTTCGCCCAGGCGTCGCCGTCGTTCATCGGCTCGTACAGCTCCGCCTTCACCCCGGTCAGCGCCCCTCCTGTGAGCAGTGTGGGCACCAGCCAGCCCGCGATCAGACCCGCCCCTGCCCCAGGCGCCCGGCGCCAGAACCGCGGCAGGCACAGCACCGCGCCCACCCCGGCGGTCAGCACGCAGGCCAGGATCGTGGCGGTCAGCACGCTGCCTGTCCCAGGGGGTGGCGGGATGCTCTCCGTCTGGGGAGCCAGACCCCTGGAGAGAACCCACCAGAGCCTCGGGAGCGCAAAACCGAACACCACGATGAGCGCGCCGAAGAACCCGCTCAGGGCAAGGAGCGGCCAGAACCGCCTGGCCGGGGAGCGACGGGCGGGGGGCGTTGTAACCATGGCGACGATCCTCGCTTTCCCCTGCCCGCCGTGCATGAGTACGCGTACTCATGCACGGCGGTCCGACGGCGCAACGGCCGTGGTGCTCAGGACGGGCGGCGGGGCTTGCGGGCTCTGATCGCCAGGGTGACCGGGGTCGGCTCGCCGCCCTCGGCGAACCGTTCGAGCGCCAGGCCTGCGTCGAGGAACGCGTGCAGCAGCTCGGGCAGTGGCCGGTGCGTGGCGCCGACCTTGGCGCGTACGCCCCGGTCGGTCCAGGATTCCTTGGTCCAGTGGCCGTCGATGTAGCCCGGGCGGATCACCACCGCGTCAAGGTCGCTGCGGTCGGCGAATCCGCCACAGAAGCACGGATGCACGCCGACGTGCAGGAAGACGCCGCCGGGGCGCAGGACCCTGGCCACCTCCCCCAGTACGGCGGGGTACGCGGGCATGTCGGTGTGGACCATCATCGCGATCACGGCGGGCAGGGAACCGTCCCGGAACGGCAGCCGCCCGGCATCGGCCCGGGCGATGGGGAGACGGCTCCGGGCGTACCGCAGCATGCCGGCGGACACGTCGATGCCGAGGGGAGTCCAGCCCAATTCGCGGACTTGGGCGGCGTGCACTCCCGTACCGCATCCGATCTCCAGACAGGGTCCGTCGCCCTCCTG
The DNA here is from genome assembly GCF_044326315.1 of Actinomadura sp. 9N407. Taxonomy (NCBI): domain Bacteria; kingdom Bacillati; phylum Actinomycetota; class Actinomycetes; order Streptosporangiales; family Thermomonosporaceae; genus Actinomadura; species Actinomadura sp. 9N407. The sequence continues at coordinate 108,366 of NZ_JBIRAW010000001.1, forward strand.
GAGGAGGTCACGCAAGATGGGATCCAGGTCGAGTGGATTGCCGTCGCGCGCCTTTGTTCGGGTGTCCTGTCCGTGCAGGAATTCCTCCTCGTACCAGTCGGCGATCTCGTCGTAGGCAGCGGTCTGCGCCATTGGATCTCCCTAGGTCGCGGGACGTCTTTCGAGACTAGCCCGGGACCCGGCCGCAGGCCATCCGGCAGCCCTCAGCCGCACGTCAGACGTCTGCCGGGCCGGCCGTACGCCTTCAAGGTGCGGCCATCGCGGGGTGACCTGCCAATACGTCCCATGACAGCATTAATTGAATTCCGTCAACGCCAAAAGCGATATAAGTTTCTCTTCGGTAATTTACGGAGAATGCTTTACGTTCATGCCCGCCGCGGGTTAGGCTCCCGAGCATCCGCGGTGCGCTGCGGGTTCGCCCGGGTTCCCGGGCCGCCACTCCATCGACCGGCCATTGATGGAGCGAGAACGGCCGCCATGGGGCGGCGCCGGCACATTCATTCGCACTCCCAGGAGCTGTCTGTGCATTCACGACCCATTTTCGCGATAGAGGCATCGGGCCTGGTGAAGGCCTTCGGGAAGGTCCGGGCGGTGGACGGGATCGACCTCGCCGTTCCGGCCGGCACCGTGCACGGATTCCTCGGCCCCAACGGCGCCGGCAAGACCACCGCCGTGCGGATACTGGCCACGCTGCTGCGGCCGGACGCCGGGACCGCCCGCATCTTCGGGCACGACGTACGGCACGAGCGCGCCCAGGTACGCCGGAGGGTCAGCCTGACCGGGCAGTTCACCTCGGTCGACGAGGGGCTCACCGGAATGGAGAACCTCGTCCTGGTCGGGCGCCTGCTGGGACGTTCCTGGACGGGCGCCCGTGCTCGGGCCGCCGAACTGCTGGCGGCGTTCGAGTTGGACGAGGCCGCGAACCGGCTGGTCAAGGGCTACTCGGGCGGGATGCGCCGCCGGCTGGACATCGCCGCGGGCATCGTGGTGACCCCGGACCTGCTGTTCCTGGACGAACCGACCGCCGGGCTCGATCCGCGCAGCCGCAACGAGGTCTGGGACATCGTCCGGGCGCTCGTCGCGGCGGGCACCACGGTGCTGCTGACCACGCAGTACCTGGACGAGGCCGATCAGCTCGCGGACCGGATCACCGTCATCGACCGCGGCAAGGTGATCGCGGAGGGCACGCCCGCCGAACTGAAGGCCTCGGTCGGTACCGGCACGCTGCACGTACGGGTCCTGGATCCGGAACGGCGCCCGGAGGCCGAGCGGCTGCTCGCCCGGGAACTCCAGGTCCCGGTGCACCTGGAGGCCGCACCGGTCGCACTGTCGGCGCAGGTCAGCGACCTGGACAGGATCGCGCGGGCGCTCACCGAACTGTCCCGCGCCGAACTGGATGTCACCGATTTCACGCTCGGCCGGCCCAGCCTGGACGAGGTCTTCCTGGCACTGACCGGACACCGTACGCCGCCCGAGAAGGAGGACGCCGCGTGACCACACCGACCACGGCCCCGACGCTGCACCATGCCCTGTCGGCCCGCTCGCATCCGAAGCCGCCGAACGCCCTGTCGGCGTCGCTCACCCACTTCTGGCGGGCGATGCTGGCGTTCAAGCACTTCCCCCAGCAGCTCATCGACATGGTGATGTTCCCGTTCATCTTCCTGCTGGTGTTCACCTACCTTTTCGGCGGGGCGATCAGCGGATCGACGAAGGAGTACCTGCAACTCTTCGTCCCGGGCATCCTCGTCCAGACGCTGGTCATGCTGTCGGTCTACACGGGGACATCGCTCAACACCGACATCACCAAGGGCGTCCACGACCGCTTCCGTACGCTGCCGTTCTGGCAGCCCGCCAGTATCATGGGGAACGTCCTGGGCGATCTCGTCCGGTACACGATCGCGCTGAGCATCACGTTCCTGCTCGGGCTGGTGCTGGGCTTCCGGCCGGACGGACCGGCAGGCGTGCTGCTGACCTTGCCGGTCCTGCTGTACTTCGCGTTCGCGGTCAGCTGGATCTTCACCGCGCTCGGCGTCGTGGTGGCCAAGCCAGAGACGGTGTCCTCCACCAGCATGATCCTGGTCTTTCCGCTGGTCTTCGCCAGCAACATCTTCGTACCGGAGACGACCATGCCCGGCTGGATGGAGGCGTTCGTCGATCTCAACCCGATCTCGCACGCGACCACGGCCGCGCGCGGCCTGCTGCTCGGGACGGCCCAGGCCACCGACATCATCCTGGTACTGGCGACCTCGACCGCGCTCATCGCGCTCTTCGGCCCGCTGACCATGCGCCTGTACGCGAGAAAGACGAGACGCTGACGCGGGCCGGCGTTCGGGAGACTTCGCGTCCACACCATGCGCGGGAAGTTCGGTCATCAACCCGCCGAGCCGTCCGGCGACCTGACCCGATGAAGAGCCGATGAGGATTCCCTCATCTATCGCGCCACGCCTCCGCGCTGGTCGTCCGTCCGCCGGCGCGGTGAGCGGCCTCCTGATGACGGAAGGGCACTAATGGCGCGACTTCCTGGACAGAGTCCCTCATAAGAGACGGATAGCTTCCCCGGCCATGACTCAACAGACCGCGCCGGAGCGGCCGCCCGGGACCTGCCCGGGATCCGATGGTCCACTCGCCGTACCGCGGCACCCGTTCGTACGAGGCGCGCTGCTGGCGGCGGCCGCCGCGACCGGTTGCCTCATCGTCGTCGATCTGGGGATCAGGACCTTTCACGAGTACGTGGCGGCGGTACCGGCGCTGCGCCTGATCTTCAACGTCGGCACGGAAGGCAACCTGGCGACATGGTGGAACACCGCTCTGCTCCTCTCGGTGGCGGGCACGGCGCTGGTGGCCGCAGCGCTCAGCGGCCGTACGGCGCGTCCCGGCCGGCGCTCGTGGCTGGGCCTGGCGCTGGCCGCAGCATGGCTGAGCATCGACGAATCCGCGCAGGTGCACGAACGCCTCGCGGGACCCGGGAACGACTGGGCCCGTGAGCACGGCATCACGCTGCCGACCTACGCCTGGATCCTGCCGGGCAGCCTGCTCGCGGTCGCCGGAACCGTGTGCGCCGTGCTCTGGGCGCGGCGGCTGCCGCCCGACGTACGCCGTGGCCTGCTCGGCGCGCTGGCCGCCTACTTCTCGGGCGCGCTCGCGGTCGAGGCGTTCAACGGGTGGGCGAAGCGGCAGGGCGCCGACGCCGTCTACGCGCTCGGTACGAGCGTCGAGGAGGGACTGGAGATGGGTGCGTGCCTGATGGTGCTGGCCACGCTCGCCAAGGTCGTGCTCCTCGTCCAGGACCCGATCTCGGACCGGCTCATAGTGCGCCTGCGCTGACCACCAATGTCCACCCGCTCCCGGACGGCGTCCTCCTCGTTGACTCGTGGCGTGTTCGCCTCTGGCGTCGCCCAGTGAGGCGAACACGCCACGAGTCAACGTAGGCGGCGACGCGGTGAAGGTTCGTGGTCACCGCACTAGCCGAGCGCGGCCACGGCGGTGGCGTAGAGGCGGGCCGGGTCGTCCGTGCGGGCGTCGACGAAGCCGGGCAACGGCGGCAACGTTTTGACCAGGGGCAGCAGCCGGGCACATACCTGAACGGCGTTCGCGGGACGATGGCCTGGGTCCTTGGCGAGCAGCTCGCGCAGCAGCTCGTCCAGCACTACGGGGACCTCCTCGCGAATCTCCCGTACGGACGGGGCAGGCTCGGCCACATGGCGGCCGATCTCCCTGAACGTATTGCCGGACGCGAAGACGCGTTCACCTGCCAGCAACTCGTACAGCAGGCAGCCGACGGAGTACAGGTCGCTGCGAGCGTCGGCGGGATCGCCTTCGGCGAGTTCGGGGGCCATGTAGAGGGCGGTACCGGGGGTCTGGCCCGTCCAGGTGATCGCGGAGAGGCCGGCACCGCCGTCGGAGGCGGCGGCCAGCCCGAAGTCGGCGACCTTGACGGTCCCGTTGCGGCCGAGCAGGACGTTGGCGGGCTTGAGATCGCGGTGGACGAGCGAGGCGGCATGGGCGGCGGCCAGCGCGGCGCACAGCTGGGCCCCGATCGCGGCGGCCCACGGCACCGGAACCTGCTGGACCTCCCCGATCAGATCGTCGAGCGTGGCACCCGAGATCAGCTCCATCACCAGGAACAGGTCGTCGGGGCCGTCGTCGCCGAAGTCGTACAGGACGGGGACACCGGGATGGCGCACCCGCCCGAGCACGCGGGCCTCGCGGAAGAACCGGCGGCGGGCCTCGTCATCGGGCGGCCGGCCGTTCCCGCGGATCAGCTTGATCGCGACGTCCCGGTTGAGGCGCTCGTCCCGGCCCTCCCAGACCTCCCCCATCGTTCCGGCGCCGATGCCCCTGACCTTGGTGTACCGCTCGACGATCCGCACTGTTCTCCCTACACGCGGTCAATATGTACCTTGACCCAGTGTCCTCCCTGTGTGCCCGGAGTGACCACCGTGCGCCCGGAGTGACCGCACCAGGCGGGTCAGGAGACCGAGCAGGAAGGCGAAAGATGAGAAGTCCGGCCGCTGCCCGTCCGGGCCCCGCGTTCCGCCGCGTCATAGGACGCCCATCGTCATGACGCCCGGCGTGTGCGGGAAGGGTCAGGGGCGGAGGGCGCCGTCGCCCAGGCCGTCGAGGCTGAGGCCGAGGAGCTCAAGGCCCGTGTCGGAGACCTTGCGGAGCGCGGACTCGAAGGCGGCCAGGCCGGTGAAGGCCTCGCCGTAGCGGCGCTGCTGATCGAGCGGGAGGCGGGGCAGGCGTGCGCGGCGTACGTCCAGGCGGTTGGACGCGCTGGAGCCGCGGGCCGCGACCGCGCGGGCCGCGATGTGCAGGAAGCCGGCGATGAACTCGGGCTCGAAGTGGTCGGGATCGGCGCGTACGAGATAGAGGTGCGGGCCCAGCGCGGCGCCCTCCTCCTTGCCGGTGACGACCCGGGGTACGGCGCCGCGGGCCGTCGCGAGGGTCACCACGTCGCCCTGCTGGAGCAGGACGTGGCCGGGGTCCTCCTCCGTACGGCCGGACGGGGGGCTCTCGGAGATCACGTCCTGGACGGTCAGCACGGGTACGCCGCCGGTCTCGGTCTCCATCTTCAGCGGCGCCTGGTGGAGGGAGAGGATGCCGGCCTTGGCGTGGTCGCCGAACGTTCCGGCCGACAGCGGCTGCTCGTCCACGTCCTCCAGGGAGGGCAGCGCCTGGCGGAGGCCCGAGAGCAGGTCTTCGGCCTCGGTACGTACCGTGGTGAACCGCCGGTCGGCGACCCGCTGGACGTGCCGGCCGGGATCGAGGTCCACCTCGTCGTCGAGCAGGTCGATGATGCGCACGGCACGGCCGACGCCGGGCTCGTCGTACTCGGCGGACGGGTCGCGCTGGAACCGCTGCCAGGCCGCCAGGGCGCGTTCGGCGAAGTCCTCGCGGTCGGCGGTGCTCACCATCAGGATGTGATCGACGCGGGGATCGCCGGGCGCGGGCCTGCGCATGATCCACACCGACAGCGGGACGGCCATGTTGGGCACCGCGCCCACCGGCAGCCCGAACACGCCGCGCAGTACGCCGCTGCGCAGCAGCTGACCGCGGATCCGGCGGCCCGATCTGCGGTTGGCGGCGGCCGGGGGCATCAGCAGGATCACCATGCCGCCGGGCCGGGCGTGCGCCAGCGCGTGCTGTGCCCAGGCCAGCTCGGACTCCATCCGCGGCGGCAGCCCATACTCCCACCGGGGATCGGCGATCAGCTCGTCATAGCCCCAGTTGCGGTCGTTGAACGGCGGATTGGTGACCACCAGATCGGCCTGGACCTCGGGAAAGGCGTCCTGGCGCAGCGAGTCGCCCGCGCGGATGACGGCGTCGCCGGTCTGCAGGGCCAGCCTGACCGCGGTGATCCGCGCCGTGGCCTCGTCGGCCTCCTGGCCGAGCAGCTCCCTGGCCTCCAGCGACTCCAGCCCGCCCAGCAGGAAGCCGCCCGATCCGCACGCGGGGTCGAACAGCGTCTCGGCCTCGTCGCCGGCCAGTTCCAGGACGAGCCGTACGATCGCCTCGGGCGTCTCGTACACGCGCCGCTTGTGCAGCTCGAAGTAGCGCTGCCGCAGGAACTCGAACGCTTCGGGAGCGCCCCGTTCCTTCGCCAGATCGGCCAGGCCCCGCGCGAGCGGAACGTGCCCCGGCTCCAGCGCGGGCGGGAACACCTCGTCGGCCGGCAGGCCCGTCGCGGCGGCCCGTACCGCGTCCGGTAGCTCCTTGACGAGCTTGTCATCGGCGTGCGCGGCGAGCTTGTGCCACTCTCGCGGCTCGCGGTGGGTGAACAGCAGGAAGGCGCCCGCGAACAGCAGCACGTCGGCCAGCGGCACCTGGTCGGCGGCCCGGCGCAGGTCCTGCCACAGGTGCTCGCCGGACGACTCGCGTTCGAGCTTGCCCTGGGCGCCGAGCCACTCGCGGATCTCGGACAGGGAGAACGACGGGCTCGTCGCGGTGCCGCCCACCGGCTCGGGAAAGTCGTCATGTCGCCGCCGCCAGTTACTCACCGCGGCCCGGCCCACCCCAGCGAGGCGGGCGATGTCGGCGGCGGTCACCGTCGCATCAGGCTGCACGTCAACTCCCAGGTCGTGCGCCACCCCGGAGGTCACGCGTGAACATAACGCTACCGCAGCGTACTGTAACCGACCAACGCCGTGTCGGTAATGGTTGATTTAATCAACAACTACCCCGGGCTCGTTCCTGGGACGCGCTTGTGAATGACGTAGCCGCGGGCCACGGCGGCCAGGCATAGCCTGGCCCGATGCGAGAAGACCTGGCGGCACGGCTCCGGCAGTTCGCGGCCGAACGGGACTGGGAACAGTTCCACACGCCCAAGAACCTGGCCATGGCACTGAGCGGCGAGGCGGGCGAACTGGTCGCCGAATTCCAGTGGCTCACCCCCGCGGAATCCGCGAACGTCATGGCCGATCCCGAAGCCGGCCCTCGCGTACGGGCGGAGATGGCCGACGTCTTCCTCTACCTGACCAGGCTCGCCGACGTCCTCGGCGTCGACCTGGCCGAGGCCGCCCACGACAAACTCGACGAGGGCGAACGCCGCTACGACGCCGAAACGTACCGGGGCACGATCCGCAAAGCCCCTCCCCTCCCCTGACCGCCTCATCCATCATGGGGCCGAAGTCCCCGAAGCGAGGACGGCGGCATGAGGATCTCCCGTTCACCTCAGGTCAGCGATGCCCGCACTCAGGCCGACTCCGTCACCACCGCCACATTCAACGAACTCGGCACACAATCGTGGCTCCACCACGAGGGACAGGCTCTGGACGAGTGCAGTTCCACTGCGGCCTTCCTCTCGCTAGGAGAGTGGGGTCCGGTGGAATGCCGCCGTACGGCCACGTACTACTTCACGGTCGAAGAGGACCTGTGCCGTTCGGTCGAACGCTTGCACCGCAGGCTCGGGGAGGCCGGCTGGTCGTCGCCCCCACCCTCCTGCGGCCAGGACGACTCTGCCCAGCAATGCGGAAACGAGCCCCGGGGCGTATACGGCCTGAAGAAGCCCGCGCAAAAGAATTCGTACGGCATCCCGAGAACGGAATGGGGCGACCATTCCTGCCCACCATCGGGCAACGACAACGCCGCCACTCGCGTCAAGCCCCTCAATGATGCGGAAGGGGTGTTCCGGGTGGAATATCGCCCCCTTGATATCCGTACCCTCGCCGCCCGTGTCCTGAAGCCCGGCACATTCCTACCTCAGTGACCATAACCATCGATTACCACCCTGAACGGGACATCGAAGTAGGCCCGAGACCCTTGCTGCCGGGTGTTCGGTGGCCCAGTCGTGGCCGTACCCTTTCCCGGCCTCAACTTGAGTCGTTCAAGACCTCATGAACCGAGTGGGCTCCGCCAGCACCACCAGTGCGCCGTCGAAGTCGGCCAGGCGAGCGGCGAGAGTCGCGGTGGCAAGACGTTCGCTGGGGCTCGCTCTCAGGCGACCGCTCCAGCAGATCCCGCCAGATCCAGGGCAGCCCGCTGTCGACCCCGTCACGGCCGAACACGCGGGTGCGCTGCACCTCGCCCAGTTCCGAGACCAGCCCGGGGTCCGTCAGGAGGATCGCGGGTTCGATCCTCGGAGTCCTGACGCCCGGCTTCCCGATCTTCTGATCGGCCCACAGGAGCCGCTGTCTCAGCTCTTTGGGCTTCCAATCGAGAAGGGGAAGGGGGCTCTTGAGCCCACGGACACGGTCACTTCCGTGGAACCGCCAGGTCCATTTTCTGTTTACGACCCGGCCGGAATGGCCTTTGAGTTCGAGAAGGTATATGCCTCCTGGGGTAGTGGCCAGGAGGTCACACTCGCGTACGCCCCGACGGTGCGATGGACGAGAGAATGACCAGGCGCGGTACGGTTTTACCGCGGGCAGGCGCTTCTTGGTGTGATCGAGGCCGTCCCGTTCCCACGGGTATTTGGATCTGCGTTCCTGGAACCAGCATGGTGAGGACAGCGACGGCGGCTCGATGAGGGGCTCACCGGATGCTGGCACCTTTCACTCCCGTTCGCCTGCCACTCCCCTCAATATTGATCCAGATGTTAGCCACGTCACGCTGGATTCTCTCTCTCCCCCCCGCTGGCCAATGACGGGCAGATATCCCCGCTCGCCATTATCCCACCTCGATTATCGAACACATGAACGAGATTGTTCAGTTTCGGATTTCCGTGCTCTGCGTTCTGGACGAGAACCTAATCGGACGAGCGCTCGCAGGACGAACGCAAAGTAGTCAATCGCATGACGTTGAGTCAATGAACCGGTAACGTCGAAGCCCGGCCCACGCGCAGCGAAGGGAGTCGCGGTGACCGAGAGCCGCGCCATGCCGTACCCGATTCCCGAGTTGCTCCGAGCGGTCCGGGCCGAGATCCGAGCACTGCTGAACCACGACAAGAGCAGCGCCGAGAAGGTGGCGCTTCACGAGGGACGGCATATACGCCAGGTCGGCGACCAGCGTGAGTACCTCTTCTCGTGCAAGAAGTGGAACGAGGCGTTCGGAGTCAGGGACGTGCTGATCCGGCGGTCCCGGTCGAAGGACCCCTGGGCGCCCGCGGACGTCCAGCGGATGCCCGATGGCAAGGTCCGCGTCCAGACAGGCGCCGACCTGGGCTCTCCGCCGTTGAACGTCCAGTTGACGGAGGACGACACCGCGAACATGGAAGTCTTGGCCGAGCGCCTTGAGCAGGCCGGTGGAACGGATTCGGCCATCGATCCCAAGATGGCGGGATTGCTGATCGGTCAGGGCCGTCCGCGAGTCGGCCGGTGCGATGACACCGACCGGCTGGTCCGCGGGTACCGCGACCGGAGGCTGAACCCTCGGCAGCGGCATGCCATCGAGCAGGCGCTCGGCAGCGAGGCCAGCTTCATCTGGGGGCCGCCTGGAACGGGCAAGACGGAGGTCGTGGCCACCGTGGTCGAGGGTTGCTACCGGCAGGGCCTGCGCGTGCTCTTCCTGGCTCCGACTCATGTGGCGGTCGATCAGGCCCTGCACCGGATGTGCGATCTCCTGTCCGCCGAAGACGGGTTCGACGCGGGGCTGGTCCAGCGGGCCGGAGACATCGCGGTCCCCTCGCTCGCGGCCAAGTACGGAGAGCAGATCAACCCCGATCTGATCGCCGACCGGCTCGCCACATCGCTGGACGCGCAGATCGGCCGGCTGACCACGGACCTGGCACCCCTCGCCGCCGGTATCACCCGGCACGAGGAGGCGGCCGCCGCCTCGGTCGACCGGAAACGGCTACGTGACCTCGTCGATTCTCTGGACGCGACCGCCGACGAAGCCGAGAGCGAGGCGTATACCGCGTCCTTCAACGCTCAGCGCATCCGGCAGGAGATCGGCCGTGTCGGCGCCTCCACAGGACTGTTCGCAGCCAGGAAGGAGGCAAGGCTCCGGAGCCTGCACGCCGAGCTCGCCAACGCTGACTACGCATACGAGACGTTCAGCCGCCGGGCTGATGGCGCGCGCCAGGACCGAAGCCGCTGTGCCGCCGACCTGGAGGCGGTGGAGGCCAGGCTTCGTCCGCTCTTGGAGACAGTGAGCGTGCTCCCGGCGATCGGACGGCTCCAGGCGGAGGCCGAGCGCCTCCAGCGGCAGTTGAAGCAAATGCGGGACGAGCGGCAGAAGGTCGCCCAGGCGGTCCGGAGCCGCTGCCGGGTCATGGGGACGACCGTGCCCAAAGCCGTGCAGTCGCGCGCGCTGATGAGTACCGTCGACGTGGTGGTCATCGACGAGGCCGGCATGGTGAACCTCCCCTCGGCATGGTGCGCGGCGGGCCTGGCCGGAAAGCGCCTCGTGGTGGCGGGTGACTTTCGCCAGTTGCCCGCCGTCACTCATGGTTCGGGCGACTGGAAGGCGTCGTCGGAGGACAAGACGCACTCGCGGTTCTGGATGGACCGCGACGCGTTCCACGCCGCGGGACTGGTCGACCAGCAAGGGGGCGCGATCCGCGACGACCCTCGGATGATCTCGCTGAACGAGCAGTACCGCATGCGCCCGGCGATCTGTTCCCTGGTGAACGAGGTCGCCTATCCCGACTCTCCTCTCCGGACCGGTCGGCCGGACGGCAGCCGGTTGCCCCGTTCGCCGCTCATCGAGAGCCCGCTGGTGCTGGTGGACACCTCCAGCCGGGTGCTGAACGGCACGGGCCGGGAAGCGCACAAATCCAACCCGGTCCATGAAGCGGCGGTCCACGAGTTGATCCGGGGGCTCCAGTACGACACGGTCCTGCCCGCCCGCAAATGGAAGGATCTGCCTGAGGGGGAACGGCCGACCGACAGGCTCGCCGTCATCTCCCCGTACCGGAACCAGAAGAAGGCACTCAACGCCAGCCTGACCTACAGGTTCGGGTCCACCTACGAAGGGCTGGTGGACACCGTCCACCGCTTCCAGGGCAGCGAACGGCCCCTTGTCGTCATCGACATGGTCGCGGGCGCCGGGGCCAAGCTGGGGCAGTTCTACGAGGGCACCGGCCTGTCGTCCGCGACCTGTCGTTTGCTGAACGTGGCGTTGAGCCGCGCGCAGGACCATCTCGTTGTGGTCGCCAACGTCGATTTCATGCTCAATGCGCTGGGGCAGGGCAGCGAGGCCGGCAAGATGCTGCACCATCTCCAGCGGCACGCGCAGCGGATTCCGATCGAGGAACTCGTCCCGGTGCGCAGCGCCGCGGATCTCGGGCACCTGGATGCGGAAGAGTTGGCGCGACCGGCGTTCTTCCCTGCGGATGAGGTCGAGCGCGCCGTTGAATGGGACATCTCCCACGCTCGCAGCAGCATCGACATCTACTGCGCGTTCCTCAGTCCTCATCCGGTAAAGCGCTGGTTGCGCCATCTTGCGCCGCGGATCGCCGACGGTGTCCGGGTCACCGTTCACACACGGCGCCATGAGGCCGACACGCGGGAAGCCGACCTCGTCAAGACGCTCGAAACGTCCGGTTGCCAGGTCACGGCACGCGAACGGATGCACGAGAAGGTGATGATCCTCGATGACACCGTGCTGTGGCACGGCTCCCTCAACCTTCTGGCGCACAGCGGGTCCACCGACCTGATGATGCGCATCACCGACCCCGCATCATGCACGCGTGTTCGCCACATCGTGGAACGCGCCCGAATGGATCGTCCTGCGCGTACACCATGGAAACCTCGGTCCGGGACGGCCAACGAGAGGCCGGATTCCGCTCCGTCGGACATCGCCCCGGGGACCGTGGCCGACGGCCGGCTCTACCTGGCCGTCCCATTCGGAGAGAAGGACGATGCCAGGCGCCTTGCAAAAGCACGCTGGGATGGGAAGCTCAGGCTCTGGCACGTCGACGCGAACACACCGCGGGATCGCATTCGGCGATGGCTCCCTCACGACGCGTGACAGGCGCCGCATCGCAACCCCACCTGCGTAATCCGGCGATACCGGCACAGCGTCCCAGTCTTGCCTGCACCACCATCGGAAATCACGGGGAAGCCAATGCCCACTGAGCTGCCACGCACCCAGCTTCGGAACGTCCTGCACGCGTGGCGCGACGATCTGATCGACCTCACCGGGCGCAACCGGCTGCTGAACTTCCGGCATACCAGGACGGCCACCCTGGCGATCCGGGAGCCGTCCGCCGGTCCCCTCCTGGCCGGGCTCGACACCGGGTGGCGCTTCGCCGACCTCCCCGAAGCCGAAGCAGAGGAGGGGAACGGCGACGAGGCGGAAGGCGGAGCGCCTGCTGAGCGACCGGATCTGCCGTACCTTCACCCCGCACAAACCGATGACATCGTCACGCAGAAGACCACCCAGCAGGCATTGAACTCCTCGCTGCGCAAGCTCTACCGCGACTCCAACCAGGTGTTCAATGACACCGGCCTCTGGACGCTCCAGCTTGCCGCGGGCTTCCTCCGGTGGCGCGATCCGGGCGCCGAGGCGTTCAACTCCGCTCCCCTGCTGCTGGTTCCGGCACAGCTGGAGCGACTGGGCCCGGGAAGGTACCGGCTGATCGCCGAGGAGGGCGAGGACGCGGTCCCGAACCCCGCCCTGGCCGTCAAGATGGCCCAGCTCGATCTCGCCTGGCCCGCGGCGGACGACATGAAGGACCTTGACAGCACGCTGACGCTCGTCGGGGACGCGATCGCCGGACAGTCCGGCTGGGAGATCATCGAGGACGTCGTGCTCGCCACGTTCCGGTCCCACAAGGAGGCGATGTACCGGGACCTGCTCGATCACGAGGACACGATCCTCGCGCATCCGCTGGTGCAGGCGATCGGTCTCGGGCCGCAATCCGAACTGCCCGACGACGCATTGTCCTTCGAGCCGGTCGACTCGCACCGGATCGATGAGCTCCAGCCGCCGGAGGAGACGCCCCTCGTCCTGGACGCCGATTCATCGCAGCGCCAGTGCGTCGCCGCGGCTCTGGGCGGTCACTCGTTCGTCATGGACGGGCCGCCCGGCACGGGCAAGAGCCAGACGATCGCCAACATCATTGCGGCACTGATGCACCAGGGGCGCAGCATCCTCTTCGTCAGCGAGAAGGCGGCGGCGTTGGACGTGGTCCGCAATCGGCTGAAGGCGGTGGGGCTGGACTCCTTCCTGCTTCCCCTGCACAGTCACCATGCCAGCCGCAAGGAGGTGGCGAAGGAGCTCGGCCGTGCGCTGACGCTGCAGCCGCGTGCCATGCGTACGAGTTCGGACGAGAGCCGGCGGCTGCTGCGGCGGAAGCGGGAGCAGCTCTCGGCCTATGCCGCCGCGATGAACGAGGAGCGCCCGCCGTTCGACGCCTCGATGCACGAGGTGATCGGCCGGGTGAGCGCGCTGACCGACGTACCGCTGCTCCCGACCGGACTTCCCTCGGATCTGCAGAATGCCTCCATGGAGGAGATCCTGGCCGCGGCCAGGATGGCAGGTGACTCGTGGCGGCCGGTGGTCGAGGGCACGGAGTTTCCCTGGTACGGCCTCAAGAGCGCGGCGTCTCCTCATGGCCGTTTGCGCATGGTCGTAGAATGCGCGGAATCGCTGCGGCGACGGCTGGCGGCACACGCCCCGCTCACCGAGCCGATGGGCCTGACCGCGCCGCGGGACACCGAGCGGGTGCTGGCCCTCTTGGACGCGGCCTCCGAGCGTCCGCCGATCCCGGACGGGTGGCTCTCGACGTCGGATCTGCACGAGCTCCGCCAGAAGGTCGATGACTTCATCTCGCGCGTCACCGAACTCCGAACGGCCCGCTCGCAAGTCATGTCGGACGTCGGTCCCGAGTGGGACCTGCTGCCGGCCGGGCTCGGCACAGGGGTGCCCGCAGATGAAGGACGGCTCATGGAGCTGGCTCCCGAAGGGCTCGCCCTCGCGTCGCTGACGGCATCCCAGGCACGCCGCCTGGCCGATGACTTCCGGGCCACGGCGGCGATGCTGCGGCAAACGCGCTCGTCCCTGGCCGACGTCGCGGCCGCGTACGGCATGCCGGCGCCCCGGACGGCCGATCAGGCGCTCACGCTGTGTTCACTCACCGACTTCGCCCGCGCCGAGCACCGGCCGGAGTCCGCCTGGTTCAGTGCCACAGGTTGGGCCGCCGCCGCCCAGGCCGCGAGCGAACTCCAGAATCGGCTCGCTGCCCTGGCCGCGGCCAAGGCCGCCACCGGCGAGGCCTTCACCGAGGGGATCCTGAGCGTCCCGGACTTCCCGGCCGTGGCCGGACGTGTCATCGAGACGCACGGGCTGGGCAGGCTTTCCGGGGCGCACCGGGCCGACCGGCGCATGCTCGGTGCCCTGACGCACTCCGGTGAGTGGCACAAGTCCGTCGTGAACCGGCTGCCTCAGGCGATCGCCTGGCACGAGGCAGATCAGGCGCTCCGCTATGCCGTCTCCATCCATGCTCCGGCGCTCGGCCGCTACTGGCAGGGCGACCGCACGGCCTTCTCACTCATCGGGGGCCTGCTGGAGAGCGCCCGGCGAATCAGCCAGGCGTCCGCGAACCTCCAGGACGGCACGGCACTCCTGCGGCAGGTCGGCGCCGACGGGCGGCCGGACCTCGACATCTGCGCTCTGGGCCAGGAGATCCGCGACCGTATCGGCCAGTGGCGATCCACCCTGGTTCCGGCGCCGCGTCCCGGCGGCCGTACCAGGCTCGGCCTGGAGCCGCTGGAGGATGCCGCCACCTGGTACGCGGCCCATGTGGACCCGCTCGAGGCCGCCGCACAACTGATGGAGACCGTGCAGGCCGCATCCGCGCAAGACGGCGAACCGACCCTCGCACAAGCACGGCACATGATCCAGCGAGTACACGCCCTGCGCGGCGAACTTCGGATGTTCGAGGTCCGGTCGGGTGCGGACGCGATGGTCTTGCGCGTGTTCTACGACGGCCTGGAAACCGATCTCGACGCTCTCCGGAAGGCTCTTGACTGGGTCGCCTCCGTACGTTCGGAAGGCACCCCGATCCCGGAGGAGGCCGCCACTGCGCTGCTCGGCGAACGGCCCGACGACGAACTGCGCAGGTCGTGGAACGCCTTCCGTGCGGCGGCGGCAGACTTCACACTGCTCTTCGACGACTCCCGCCGGAGCCTCCTTCTTCGGCTCACGGGCTCTTTCGCCGAACTCGGCCAGGAGACGGACCGGCTGGCCGTGGACGAGTCCGGACCAGACGAATGGCGCTCCTTGCGCGAGGCGCGGGCCGTCTTGCAGCGGTACGGACTGGCGGGCCTGATCGACCGTGCCGCCGAGCAGGGCCTGCCCGGTGAGACGTTCGCCCGCGTCATGGAACGCGCCGTTCTCGAAGCCTGGGTCGAGAACGTGTTCTCGTCGGACCCGCGGCTCAAGCCGGTCCGTGCCGTCGAGCACGACAGGCTCGTCGACGAGTTCCGGACCCTCGACACAGCCCTGGTCGAGAACGCCCATGCCCAGGTCATCGACGCCTGCAACGCCAGGAGGCCGCGTACCGGAGTCGGGCAGGCGGCCATCATCCAGCGCGAGGCCGAGAAGAAGAAAAGGCACATGCCGGTCCGCACCCTCCTGGAGCGAACGGCGGACGTCGTCCCGCTGGTCAAGCCGTGCTTCATGATGAGCCCGCTGACGGTCAGCCAGTTCCTGCCGGCGGGATACCGCTTCGACGTGGTCATCTTCGATGAGGCGTCCCAGGTCCTTCCGCAGGACGCGATCAACTGCGTCTACCGCGGCGATGCCCTCATCGTGGCCGGTGACCAGAAGCAGCTGCCTCCGACGAACTTCTTCGCCCAGTCGGAAGACCAGGACGATGAGTACGACGAGGACGTTCCCGATTCCCACGAGTCTCTGCTCGACATGTGCAAGGCCAGCGGACTGATCCGCAGCCTGTCGCTGCGCTGGCACTACCGCAGCCGCCATGAAGGGCTCATCGCGTTCAGCAACCGGTCGTTCTACGACGGCGATCTGGTGACCTTCCCCGGTGCGCGTGAATCGGGCGGCGACGTCGGGGTCACGTTCACCAAGGTCGCCGGAATCTACGAGCGCGGCCGCACCCGCCGCAATCCGCTGGAGGCCCGTACGGTGGCCGAACGCGTTCTGCACCACTACACGGCCCGTCCCTCGATGAGCCTCGGTGTGGTGGCGATGTCGGAGGCCCAGGCGCAGGCCATCGAGGAAGCCGTCGAGGAAGCCCGCGCCGGGCGTCCGGATCTCGACCGGTACTTCACCGAGGACCGGCTCAACGGCTTCTTCGTGAAGAACCTCGAAACCGTCCAGGGCGACGAGCGCGACGTGATCCTGCTGTCCGTCGGGTACGGCCCCGACCAGAACAACAAGTTCACCATGGCCTTCGGCCCGCTCAACCGTGAGAACGGCTGGCGGCGGCTCAATGTCGCCGTGACCCGCGCCCGGAACCGTGTGGAGGTCATCGCATCGTTCTCGGCGGGCGCCATCCGCGACAGCGACAACAAGAGCCGCAACCACTTCAAGCGCTATCTGGACTACGCCGAACGTGGCCCGCTCGTACTCGAACACGCCCCCGTCACTGATGATGCCGCTCCCGAAAGCCCCTTCGAAGAATCGGTGCTGGCCGTTATGGAAGGCTGGGGTTACGAGGTGCAGCCGCAGGTGGGCGTGAGCGGCTACCGGATCGACATGGCGGTACGGCACCCGGATGCGCCAGGCCGCTTCGCGCTTGGAATCGAGTGCGACGGCGCGATGTATCACTCTTCCAGGGCCGCGCGTGACCGCGACCGGCTCCGGGAATCGGTCCTGTGCGGCCTGGGCTGGGAGCTCTACCGCATCTGGGGAACGGACTGGTACCGCCACAGGAACGAGGCGGAGGAACGTCTTCGTCAGGCGGTCGAAGCCGCGATCGCCCGTCCCATCGGTCCTGCCGAGGAGGAGATCCCTCATTCCGCTGCGCCGGATGACGTGGCTCCACCGGCTGAGACACCCGATACCCCGCGCGTAACGATGGAGACCACTGACGGCGAGCACGAGCGTGCTTGGGCCGCCCGCTACAAGATGGCCCAGCTGGAGTTCACGGCGCCGCCCATGGAAATGCACGTTCCGGAGGCGCGGGAGCTCATGCGCAGGGTCTTCCGCAAGATTCTGGAATTGGAGGCCCCGATCCAGAGTGAACTACTCTTCCGCAGGACTGCGGACGCCTGGGGCGGCAGCCGCATCGGTCCCCGTATCCGCGACAACCTCAGCCTGGCCCTCTCCCAGCTCCTGCAGATGGAGCCCGAAGTCGAACGGAAGGGCGAGACCATCACCCTCCGGGGCAGGGCGGTGGTCGCACGGGAGCCGGCCGACCAGATGATCCGCCGGATCGCCGAGGTGCCGCCGGTGGAGCGGAGAGCGGCGATGCTCGGCGTCATCGGCGAGTCTCCCGGCATCTCGGAGGACGAGCTCACCACCCTCGTGGCGCGGTTCTTCGGCTGGGGCCGCCGCGGCCAGGACATCACCCGGGCGCTCGCCGAGGACATGCGCGCGTTGGTGATCGACGGCCGCATCGAGGGGCTGCCGGACCGGATCACCCTGCTCTGACTACCGGTCAGAGGGTGCGGAGGTCGTTGGCGGAGGTGACGACGTGGTCGACGAAGCCGTAGGCGAGGGCCTCTTCGGCGGTGTAGTAGCGGTCGCGGTCGGAGTCGGCCTCGATGCGTTCGACCGGCTGGCCGGTGTGGAAGGCGATGCGCTCCTGCATGAGCTGCTTGGTGGCGCGCATGTGCTCGGCCTGGATGCGGATGTCGGAGGCCGTTCCGGCGATGCCGCCGGAGGGCTGGTGCATGAGGATCGAGGCGTGCGGCAGGGCGTAGCGCTTGCCGGGAGCGCCGGCGCAGAGGAGGAACTGGCCCATCGAGGCGGTGAAGCCCATGGACAGCGTGGCGACGTCGTTCGGGATGAACTGCATGATGTCGTAGATCGCCATTCCGGCGGTCACGGAGCCGCCGGGCGAGTTGATGTAGAGGTGGATGTCGCGCTGCCGGTCCTCGGCGGAGAGCAGGAGCATCTCGGCGCAGATGCGATTGGAGATCTCGTCGTCGACCTGCCGGCCGAGGACGATGATGCGCTGGCTCAGGAGCCGCTGGAAGACCTGGTCTCCCATGAGGGGTGCGGGGGCCTCGGTGGTACGGGAGTCGATGAGCATCTGCATGGCCCCAGGTAACCGGCAGTGCGGTGGGGGCGTCCAACAGCTTCTCGGGGCGCTTTGACAACCGAGGGTTGTTAATCTCGGGGTATGGAGCCTGATCTTCATGGGATGCGGGCCTTCGTGGCCGCGGCCGATGAGCTGCACTTCGGGCGGGCGGCGGCACGGTTGTTCCTGACGCAGCAGGCGCTGTCCAAGCGGGTGCGGAGGCTTGAGGAGGCACTCGGGGTCTCGCTGTTCCTCCGTACGACGCGCAGTGTCGAGCTGACGAACGTGGGGCGGACCTTCCTGCCGCTTGCGCGGGACGTGCTGGACGCGTACGACGTGGCGGTCGCCGCCGTACGGGAGAGCCCGCTGCGGGTCGACGTCTGGGCCGAACGGTTCACCCCGATGGTGCTGCTGCGTGAGGCCGTCGAGCGTTCGCCCAGGCTGCGGGTGGAGCCCAGCATGCGGCAGGGGCTGGCGAACGCGCTGCCTGCCGTACGGAGCCGGGAGCTGGACGCCGCGTTCGGGCGCGTACAGGACCTCGGGGCGTGGCCGGGCGAGCTGGTTCATCGGCCGGTCGAGGTCGTGTCCTTCGAGGCCTTCGTGGTCGAGGAGCATCCGCTGGCCGGCAGGAGCGTGCTGAGCATCGCCGAGCTGCGGGACGTGGGGGTGGTGATGCCCGATCCGGGCGGGGCCGCCGAATGGCGCGGGTGGCTGGAACGGTTCCGCGACGAGCTCGGCGTGCCGGTGCGGTTCACCGAGCCCGCGCTGGGCGTACGGGACTACGGGGAGCTGATGCGGCGGGAGGGCCGTGCCGTCGTGCTCGCGGAACGCGGCATGGAACTGCCGGGCGATCCGGTGATGCGGCGGATCCGGCTGGTGGAGCCGGTCCCGCTGCACCTGTGGTCGATCACCTGGCACCGCGACAACCGGGATCCCCGGCTGGTACGGCTGCTCGAGGCGTTGCCGTGGCCGGATCCGCCCGGGGAGGGCACCTGGCTGCCCGAGGTGGATCTCGAAGGGTGGGGCCCGAGCCCGTCAGAGGGCTGAGGCGCCCGTCTCCGCGTCGATGGCGTAGAGACGGCCGTCGTCGCTGCGCAGGTAGACGATCCCGTGCGCGGCCGATGGGGTCGACCTCACGGCGCCTCCGGTCTGCATCCGCCAGCGGCGCCGGCGGGTCTCGGTGTCGATGGCGTAGACGCATCCGTCCGCGCTGCCGACGTACACGATGCCTCCGGCCAGTACGGGCGAGGAGTCGAGGCGGGCTCCGACCTCGTGCTTCCAGTACGGGCGTCCCGTGGGCGCGTCCAGGCACCACAGGTTGCCTTCGCAGGTGGTGACGTAGACCGATGTGCCGTCCACTGCGGGAGAGGAGTTGATGGGCTCGTCGGGGGCGAAGCTCCAGTGGAGGAGTCCGGTGAGCGCGTCCATGGCGTACGTACGGCCGCTGTAGGTGCTGACGTAGACGGTGCCCTGGACGACGGCGGCGGAGGCGGCGACCGGGCCGTCCATCGGGACCGTCCAGCAGACGTTGCCGTTGCGGGCGTCCAGTGCCGTCAGGTGCCCAGCCTGGCTGCCCATGTAGACGACGCCGTGGACGACCGCCGGTGAGGACGTGACGGGGCCGTCGCTCTGGTAGCACCAGCGGGGGTCACCGGTGGCGGCGTCGAGCGTCCAGAGCCTGCCGTCCTCGCAGCCGACGTGGACGGCGCCGCCGGCGACGGCGGGCGAGGACAGGACGGGGCCGTCGGTGGCGAAGCGCCAGCGGGACTTGCCGGTGTGCCGGTCGATGGAGTGGACGTACCAGGCCCCGAAGATGAACCCGTCGCCGCTGCCGACGTAGACCGACGTGTCCACGACCGCTGCGGAGGAGTCGACCGTGCCCGCCTGGTAGCGCCAGTTCTCCTCGCCGGTGAAGGCGTCCACGGCGTGCAGGTAACCGCCGCCACCGAGGAAGACCGTGCGGCCTTCGACGACGGGCGAGGATGACGCGGCGCCTATGGCGTTGAAGCTCCAGGGGCGCCACGAGGGCGGCTTGATGCCCGGGGCGTACGTCCCGCTGCGGGAGGGGCCTCCACGGAACATCGCCGTCCGCTCCCCCGGCGGCTCGGCCCGCCGCCAGGCCGCCTCGAGGATCGCCCCGGCCTCGAGGCGGGCCTCGGCCACGATCCGTTCCGCCTCTTGACGGGAGCTCTTGACCAGCTCGTCCGGCTCCGGACCGGTATGGGAGGCGGCGGCGACGCGTTCCCAGGCGCGTACCCAGTCGGTCAGCTCCCCTGGCGGGACACCGCAGGCCTCCACGATGGCCACCAAGGACTCACGCCGCGGGTACCTGTTGCCCTTGAGGATCTCGGCGACGTTGGACTTGGAGACATGGTGCCCCGCCTTGCGCGTGCGGCTCTCGACCTCGCGGTACGAAAGGCCGGCGCGAGCCTGCAGCGTACGGAGCAGCGCGTGCAGCCGGTCGGCATCGGTCACCGCGGACAGGTCCAGGTCTCCGGTGTGCGGCGGAACGTCCACCTCGTCCTCGCCTTCTTCCGCCGACGTGCGGCCAGCCTACGCCGGTGTCCAGGATCGTCCCGCGGGTTGTCCACTCCCGGTCCTTACCGGCACCGGTTCGGCCGGACTCGTCCCCGCCCCTGTCGGACGGCACCCGTTCCGGGGTCTGCTGGGACCGGCACGACAACTGAACAGCACGACAACCGAATAGGAGAACGTCCCATGATCCGCAGCACGGGTGAAGGCGGCGAGACCCGCCGCGGCCATCTGGTCACCGACATCCTCAGGCACGCGTTCCTGACCGCCGTCCGCATCCTGACCGGGTGCACGCGCGGGCCCCGGGCCGGTACGTGACGATGGGCGCCACCGATGTCCTCGCCGCCCGGCTCGCGATCGGCGGGCTGGCGGCCGAGCTGCGCGCGTTCGACGGCCTCTGGCTGATCTCGTGGGAGGACGGCCCGACCCTCGCCCGGATGCGGGAGCCGGCCACCGCGCTCATCGCCGGCCACGCGGCGGCGGCGGGCGCGCGGGTCGCGTTCAGCCGGAGCACGACCCCGCGGGCCTGGGCGGCGCGGGCCACGGCGGCGGTACGCGAGGGCCGGCTCGCCCAGGTCCTGCCGAGAGGCGCCACCGCTCCGGAGGGCCTGGTCGACGTCACCCCTGCCCATCTGGCGCTGATCGCGTACGTCCAGGTGCTGGTCGACACCACCGACGATCCCGGACGGCCCGACCTGCCCGAGGACGCGCCGTGGATCGAGCGGCTGCTGGACGCGACGGGCGGCGACCGTACCCTCATGGCCGTCCAGGTCCTCGCCCGGCTGAACACGGCGGCCTCGCCGGCCCCGGCCGACCCGTGTTCGATCGGCACGTGTTCGGCCGGCACGTACGACGAGCTCGCCGCCCGCCGCCTCCTGCGCTCGGCGCGCGGCACCCGGTGCGAGTCCATCCGGTCGCCGCGCCGCAACGGCTGAAGGCGGGATGTGGCCTCGCCGGGGTACGGGTCTTGCGTCGCCGGTACGGGTGTTACGCCATACGGTGGGTCGTTGTGGAGGGCAATGTCGTTGTGGAGGGGCAGGCGCGCGATGCGGAGGAGCTGGAACGGCTCACCGCCTACACGTACCTGACGGTGCAGGACCGGGCCACGCATCTGGCCGTGATGCGGGTGTTCGCCGCCACCCTGCTGGCCGACCTGTCGGCGCACGACGTCGCGGCGCGGATGCTCGGCGAGGTCCCGGTCGACACGGTGGCCGCGAAGCTGGAGCAGCTGCGGGGCTGGGGGAACCTCATCCCGAGCTCGCGCCCGGTCAAGGCGGCCAGCATCCGCGAGTACCACCGGGTGCGGTCGCGGTACCAGCTGTCGACGCTGGGCGAGCGGATCCAGCGGCAGGCGGACGAGATCCTGGCCGGGGCGGACGCGGCGCGGGAGGTCAGCCGGGAGCTGCTGGCGCTGGTGGCGCGGGGGCTGGCCGAGCTGGCGGAGCTGGACGGGCGGCCCGGCGGCGCGGAGCCCCGGGAGGCGCTGGAACGGATCTCGACGCTGTTCGCGCAGTTCGGGCAGTTCGCCGACTCGGTCCGGGACTTCTACGCCTACCTGGGCGAGGTCGTCTTCCGCTACGACCTGGACACCGCGGAGTTCACCGGGTTCAAGGAGCTGCTGCTCGACTACGCCGAGACGATCACCGAGGACGTGGCGCACCACGCGCCGCGGATCCAGTCGAGCCTGGAGGTGCTGTGGCCGCGGCTGCCGGAGCTGCTGGCACGTGTCGACGCCTCCGAGCAGGGGCTGGCCGGGCTGGCGCAGGGCGGCGTGCAGGTGCAGCGCAGCCGGGGCCGCGACCTGGCGGACTGGGCGGGGCTGCGGGCCTGGTTCTTCGACGAGGGCGGGCAGGGCAGCCAGGTGGAGCAGCTGCGGGACGCCACGCTGAGGGCCCTGCAGGCGCTGCTGGCCAACGCCAAGCGGATGATCCGCTCGTCCACGGGCGGGCTGTCGCGGCGGCGTGACCTGCTCCGCCTGGCGGGGTGGTTCGACGGTGCCGACGACGCGACGGCACATGACCTGTTCGCGGCGGCGTTCGGGCTGTACGGGGCGCGGCATCTCGGCCTCGCGCCGGACGCCGAACGCGACGTACCGGCGACGACGAGCTGGTGGGACGGACCTGCCATCGAGGTGCCCGTCGCGCTGCGAGACCGGGGAACGCGAGCGCCGCGAGGCCGTACGGCGGGCCCCGAGGACTACGGCGACCAGCGCGGCAAGCTGCGGCAGGAAGCCGAGGAAGAGGCGCGGCGGCGGCACGCGGCGGCGGCGGAGCTGCGCGCGGCGGGTCCCCGGCTCACCGGCGTGCGGCTGTCGGCGCGGGCCACGGTCCTGCTGCTGGACATGCTGGCGCGCTCGCTGGCCGGGGCGCCGCCGGAGTTCGGCGAGGCGCTGGCCGAGGACGAGGACCTGGGCGTACGGCTGCGGCTCGTACGGGTCCCGGGTGGCGGCGGGAGCGTCGTGCACGGCGCCGACGGCGATCTGTTCCTGGACGGCCTGGAGCTGTGGGTCGGGGCGGACGAGCGTTCCGCGGCGGCGGGATGAGTGCGGACGGCGACTTCGCGGCGGAGCTGGCGGCGGAGCGGCGGGCCGCGGCGCGGCTGCTGCTGCGCTGCCCGCTGGTCACGGCGCGGAGCCATCCGGAGGAGTTCCCGCTGATCCGGCGGCACGCCGACGAGCTGGGCCGCCAGTTCGCGCAGCTGCTGGGGTACCGGCTGGTCGTCGAGCCCGGGTTCGCGCGGCTGATGAAGGCGGGGCTGGGCACCGGCGGCGAGCGCTTCCTGGCGCGGTCGTCGGGGACGCCGTTCACGCCGCGCACCTACGCCTACCTGGCGCTGGCGCTGTCGGTCCTGGTCACCGCGCCCGAGCAGCTGCTGCTGACCGAGCTGGTGACCCGGATCCGCGCGGCGGCGGCCGAGGCGGGCATCGACCCGGGCGAGCCGGGACGCGCGGTCGAGCGGCGGGCCCTGGTCGCGGCGCTGAAGCAGCTGATCGCCTGGCGGGTGCTGGGCGAGGACGAGGGGACGGTCGAGTCGTACTCCGGCGGCGGCGAGGACGCCGAGGCGCTGCTGACGGTGGACCGGGAGATCGCGCGGCGGCTGGTGAGCGGTCCGATCGGGCGGTCCTCCTCGGCCGGTGAGCTGATCGCGCTGGCCTTCGTACCCGAGCGGGACGGGCCGCGGCACGCGGTGCGGCGCCGGCTGGTGGAGACACCGGTGGTGTACGTGGCGGACCTGCCCGAGGATCAGCGCGACTGGCTGCGCCGCAACCAGCGGCGGGAGCAGCGGGTCTTCGAGGACGCGCTTGGGCTGGACACCGAGATCCGCGCGGAGGGCGTCGCGCTGGTCGATCCGCGCGGCGAGCTGAGCGACATCGACTTCCCGGGGACCGGCACGGTGGCCTGGGCGGCGCTGCTGGTCCTCCGGGAGCTCACCGCCGCGCGCGACCGGGACGGCCAGGACGTTCCGGCCGATCGGATCGAGGAGATCCTGGCCGGGCTGGTCGAACGGCACGGCAAGGCGTGGGCCGCGCAGTACACCGCCTCTCCCCCATTGCTGTACGAGGCGGTCACCGGCCTGCTGCGCCGGATGTACCTGCTCGCGCCCGTCCCCGGGGGCTGGCGCCTGCTGGCCGCCGCCGCCCGTTACGCACCAGAGGTGAAGAGCACGTGATCCCGCTGCCGAAGCATCCGCACCGGTTCCGGCTCGGCCGGGCCGGGATCCACCAGGTGTGGCAGTACGAGGAGCAGTTCCTGTTCGGGGACGGGCGGCTGCTGCTGCGCGGCAAGAACGGCGCGGGCAAGTCCAAGGCGCTGGAGATGCTGCTGCCGTTCCTGCTGGACGGCGACACCCGCAAGCTCGACGCGGCGGGCGGGGGCAAGACCACGCTCAAGTGGCTGATGCTGGACGGCTGGAGCGGCGGGACCAACCGGCTCGGCTACCTGTGGGTGGAGTTCGTCCGCGACCGGCCCGGTGGTGAGGGGCAGGATGGCGAGGGGCAGGGCGGGACCGAGCGCGTCACGCTGGGCGCGGCGGTCAAGGCGTCCACCTCGACGCAGGACGCCAAGCCGATGTTCTTCGTGACCTCGATGGCCGTCGGCGGCGGCGAGGGCGAGCTGCCGCTGCACGATCCCGTCCGCCGCCCGTCGGCCGCCCGGCTGCGCGAGCTGGTCGGCCCCGAGAACTGCTTCGACCGGGCCGCCGACTACCGGGCCCGGGTGGCGCGGCAGCTGTTCGGTCTGACCGACACCGCGCGCTACCGCAACCTGGTGCACCTGCTGTACGGGCTGCGCCGCCCGACGATCGGCGACCGGATCGAGTCGGGCGAGTTGGTGAAGGTGCTCGGCGACGCCCTGCCCCCGCTGGACGACGAGGTCATCGACAAGGTGGCCCGCAATCTCGACGACCTGGACACGGTCCGCGCGGAGCTGGCGCGCCTGGAGCGCACCGACCGGGCGCTCACCACGTTCCTGACCGCGTACCGCGGCTACCTGCGGGGCGTGCTGCGCGGCCGGGTCGGGCAGGTCCGCGACGCCCTCGCCGAGCTGGCGTCCCGGCGGCGCAAGGCCGGGGACGCCGAACGCAGGCTGGCCGGCCTCCGGGACGAGGTGGACGTGGCAGCGGCCGCCGTGGACTCGCTGGAGGAGGCCCGCGACGCGGCCGATACGGACCTGCGGGCCCTGCGGGAGAGCGCCGCGTACCGGGCGCTGCAGGATCTGGGCGACAAGCGCGACACCGTACGGGCCAAGCAGGCTGCGGCGGAGGCCGCCTGGAGCGCGGCCGGACTGGCCCGGAAGGGCGAGGCGTCGGCCGCCGGCCGGGTGGACGACGAGGCCGTGGCGGCCGGCGAGGACCTCAACGGGCTGCGGACCTCGCTGCGCGACGCGCGCGGCGAGACCCGCGCCTGCGGCCTGGACGACGCGCTGCTGGGAACGCCTCCCGAAGCGAAGGCGACCGTGCTGTCGCCCGCCCGTACCGACACGGTCACCGATCCCGGTGACGACGACCACCAGGTGGAACGGCCCGCACCTCGCGCGCTGGACGAGGGCGTCGGCGGCGCGCTGGCCGCCTGGGCCGGACGGCTCGGCGAGGCCGACCGGGTCGTCGGGGAACGGCGGCGGGCGGCCAAGTCCCTCATCGACGAGCTCGGGAAGGCCGCCGTCGCGGAACGCGAGGCCACCGCGCTGCGCCAGGACGTGGAATGGCTCGACGAGCAGGTGACGAAGGCCCAGGAGCGCGAGGCGGAACGCGGTGCCGACGTGGCCGCCGTGTCGGCCGGGTACGCGACGGAGGCGCGCGCATGGGCGGAGCGGCTGCCCGAGCCCGGCCCGCTGCTCGCGATGGTCGCGGTCCACGGCGATGACGACGGCGGGCCACCGGCGGAGCGTTCCCTCGACCGGTCCGTCCCCGGGTCCCTCGTCCGGCTGGCCCACGAGATCGCCGAGCCCGTGCTGGCCGCGTACGAGGTGGAACGGGACGCGGCGGTCGCGCGCGAGCGCGCGCTGGACGCCGAGCTGCTCAAGGCGGAAGCGGAGAAGGGGGAGCAGGAGCGGAAGGTCGATCCCGAGCCGCCCCGTTCCCGCTACGCGACCGCCGAGAGGGTGCCGGGATCAGGGGCGCCGCTGTTCCTGCTGCTGGACTTCGAGGACTCCGTGGGCCCCGCTGAACGTGCGGGGCTGGAGGCGGCGCTGGAGGCCGGTGGCCTGCTCAACGCGTGGATGAGCGCGGACGGCGCCGTTCTGTCCCGCGACACCCGGGACGTTCTGCTGCACGCTGGCGCGGCCCCGCTCCGGACACCGAGCCTGCGGAACGTGCTGCGGCCCGTTCCCTCGCACGGGGTGGACGAGGAAACGCTCGAACGGCTGCTGCGCTCGATCGGGCTCGGTGTATCGGACGCGCACAGCTGGGCGGCCACGGACGGGTGCTGGGGGCTCGGGGTCGCGCGCGGCGCGTACGGGAAGGAACGTCCCGAGTTCGTGGGCGCGGGCGTACGGGCGGCCACCCGGGAGCGGCGCATCGCCGAGCTGGCCGCAAGGATCGAGGCGCTGGGGATCCGCCTGGAGGCGGCCGGCGAAGCCCGACTGAGCGTCGAGGCGGCCCGGGAACGGCTCCGCCGCGTCCTGCGCGAGCCGCCCGACTCCGAGCCGCTGACCGGTGCCTGGGTCGCCTACGACCAGGCGATCGGGGAGACCGCCCGCATCACCGTCGAACTGGCCGCCGCGCGCCGCAAGGCCGAGGAGTCCGCCGCCACGGCGGTGAGCCTGCGGACCAAGGCGGAGGCACAGGCCACCGCCGATGCCCTTCCCGCCGATCTGGACACGCTCAACCCGCTGCAGTCCGAGCTCGGCACGCTGCGCGACCGCATCGACAGGCTCACCGGCGACGCTCGCCGCATCGGTTCCCGGCTGGAACGTCACGCGGCCACCCGGGCGGCCTGGGAGGAAGCCCGCGCGAGCCGTACCGGCGCGGAGTCGGCCTACCGCGATGCCCGTACGACCCTCGTCGACGCCCGCCGCGAGCTCGAGCTCCTCGAAGCCGCGGTGGGGGCCTCCGAGCAGGAGCTCATCGAGCGCGAAGGGGCCGCGCGGCAGCGGTACGCGGACGCGCAGCGGGCGCTGCCTGGCCGCCAGGCCGAGCTGGAAAGGGTCCGTGACGAGCGCACCCGCGCCGGAGTGCGGCAGGAGGGCGCGCAGAAGGCGCTGGCCGAGCAGGAAGGGATCGTCGTCGCCGGTGGCGGCGGGCTCCGGCGGCCGCTCGGCCTGCCCGGGCTGCCGCTCGCGGCCGGGACCGGCGACCTCGAAGCGGCGGTGGAGGCGTACGACGCGGCCCAGGACGGCGACGTGCGGGCGCGGATCGCGGCCCTGCGCGTCCTGGCCGACGACATCGCCGGACGGCTCGGCCCCGCCTCGGCCGACGTGAGCGACTCGCTCATCCTGCGCCGGGGGGAGGAGCTGCGCGACGGCCTGGCCGGGGGCTACGACGCCGGGATCGAGGAGGTCGGCGGCATCAAGCGGTTCGCGCTGCACGACGACTCCGGGACCCACGACGCGGCCGTCGTCGGTGAACGGATCCGTACCGCCGTCGAGGCGGCGCGGCTGCGGCTGTCCACCCGCGAGCAGGAGGTGTTCGAGCGCTACCTGCTGGGCGAGCTGGGCGACCACCTGTCCCGGCAGGTGCTGGCCGCGCACGAACTCGTCCAGCGGATGAACGACACGCTCGACGAGGTGCGGTCCTCGCACGGGATCGGCGCGCGGCTCCAGTGGGAGCTGCCGCCGGGCGGCGACGCCGACGTCAAGGCCGCCGTCGCGCTCCTGCGCGGCCCCTCCGCGCTGCGTACGCGCGACCAGTCCGAACGCCTGCGCGACGCGCTGCGGCGCCGCATCGAGGACGCGCGCCAGGCCGACCCGTCCGCCGGGTACGCACTGCACCTGCGGGCCGCCCTGGACTACCGGTCGTGGTTCGCGTTCAAGGTGAAGGTGACCGACACCGCCGATCCGCAACGCGAACGGGTGCTCAGCCATCGCACCGCGCTCAGCCAGGGCGAGCAGCGTGTGGTGTCCTACCTGGTGCTGTTCGCCACGGCGGCGGCGCACTTCTCCTCGCTCGGGGGCACCACCCCGACCGCACCCCGGCTGATCCTGCTGGACGACGCGTTCGCCAAGGTCGACGAGCCGACGCACGGGCGCCTGCTCGGCCTGCTCGTCGAGCTGGACCTGGACTTCGTCATCACCAGCGAACGGCTGTGGGGCTGCTTCCCGACCGTACCGAGCCTGCACATCTACGAGTGCCTGCGCGATCCGCGCGTGCGCGGCGTGGCGACGGTGCACTTCACCTGGGACGGCCGGCGCAAGCGGCTGATGAGCGTGTGAGCGGTCCGCTCGACTGGCTCCGCCGGCCCGCCCTGGCACGCCTGTGGGACGGTCTCGGCAAACGCCTGGAACGCAACGGCCTGGAGGTCAGGGGCCGCCTGACGATCAAGGACGCCACCGCGGCGGAGCGGGAGGCGCTCGGGCTGCTGATGGGCCGCCCGTTCACGGGTGCGGCCGTTTCCATTCCGCTGGCCGAGCTCGACGAGCGGCTCCGTGCGGGCGCGGCCGAACGGGGCCTGGTCGAGATCGTCGAGGCGCTGCGCGGGCCTCTGACCGACCGTCCCGCCGACCGCGCCGCCCGCCGGGACGCGGCCGCGACGATCTGGGCCGACGCGCGGGACGCCCTGCGCGCGCACGAACTCAACACGGCGGAGTGGGCCGTGCCGTGGCTGGAGGAGACCAGGCGCAGCGGCGCGCTGGCACGGCTGCCGGCCGGCGACTCCCGGCGGCTGATCGTCCAGGCCGTCGAGGTCCTCGCCGCGCTGCGGCCGGGGCGGGGCGCCGTCCGTACGGGCCGGGGCGAGCTGGCCGAGCGGGTGACCGGTACGGCGCACGGGCTCGACGACGGCACGCTGCTGGCGCGGATCGTCCAGCGCGCCCTGGCCCGCGCGCACGGAGTCGAGCCGCCGCGCGACGCCTGGACGCGGCGGGAGCTGTGGGAGTCGGCCGGGGTGGCCACCGACCAGGTGTCCAGCACGGTCCTCACGTACGGGCTCGCTCCGCTCGGCACCGACCGTCCGGCCCGCCACCTGCGGGAACGTACCGAAGCGGGCGCCGAGACCCACCTGACCCTGCGGGACCTGCGCGGGATGGGCTGGCGGCTGCCGCCCGGCACGCGGGTGCACGTCTGCGAGAACCCGCGCGTGGTCGAGGCCGCCGCCGACGCGGGCTGCTCGCAGTGGCTCGTGTGCGTGTCGGGCAACCCGGCCACCACCGCCCTGACACTGCTCGACGCCCTCGCGGGCGCCGGGGCCTCCCTCGCCTACCGGGGCGACTTCGACTGGCCGGGAGTCGCCATCGCCAACCGGATGATCCGCCGGTACGAGGCCCGGCCCTGGCGGATGGGCGCCCTCGACTACGAGGAGCACGTCGCCGCCGCACGGGAGCGCGGCACGCCCTTGCAGGCGCTCGGCGGCACGCTCACCGAAGCGGAATGGGACCCCGAACTGGCCCCCGCGATGCTCGCCCTCGGGGTGTCGGTCCAGGAGGAGTCGGCCCTGGAACTCCTGATCGCCGACCTCCGCTGAGCCTGCGGACGTTCAGGTCTCGGTGCCCGGCGACCGCTGCGGCGTCCCGCGGAGGGCGCCGAGGGCGGTACGGACCAGGCCCTTGGCGCCGGCGGCGATGAAGGTCGGCCAGTCGAAGTAGTCGCGCCAGAGGACGATCTTGCCGTCGCGCACCTCGAAGGTGCCGCAGACCCAGAACTCGGCGCGGAACGAGTTGATGATGAGGGCGTCGGTGCGTTCGGTGAGGACGATGTCGCCGTTGGCGGCGATGTTGTGCAGGCGCGCCTCGAAGCCGGTGCCGTAGCGGGCCATGCCGCGCATCTGGCGCTCGAACGCCTTGATGCCGCGGGCGGGAGGGAGCGGGACGTTCTGGTAGACGATCCCGGGGGCGGCGTAGGTGAGGGCCCGGTCGATGTCCAGGTCCTCGAGGGCGGCGAGGAAGTCGGTCACGATCTCGGTGGACATGGCTCCTCCGATGTCGGGGAGGCACCACGCTATACGGGACAATCCCCACATGCAGAGTCTCCCCGACCGACCAACGCCGACCGACCTCGCGTTCGGCGTTCTGGGACCGGTCGAGGTACGCCTCGATGGGCAGGCCGTCGCGGTGGGCGGGCCGCGCGTACGGGCGCTGCTGGCGATGCTGCTGCTGGACGCGGGCAACGTCGTGGGGACCGACCGCCTGATCGACGGCCTGTACGGGGAGGATCCGCCCGGCGACGCCGCCAACGCGCTGCAGTCGCAGGTGTCGCGGCTGCGGCGGGGCCTCGGGAACGGTGCGCTGGTCGCGGGGCATCCGGCCGGCTACCGGCTGGCCGTCGATCGCGAGGACGTGGACGTCCACCGGTTCGAGCGGCTGGCCGGGACGGGCCGGGCGCGGGAGGCGCTGGAGCTGTGGCGCGGCCCGGCGCTGGCCGACGTGTCCGCGCCGTTCGCGGCGGGCCAGGTGGCCCGGCTGGAGGAGCGGCGGGCCGGTGTGGCCGAGGACTGCGCCGAGGCCGAGGTCGCCTCGGGCGAGTACGCGGCGGCGGCGCGGCGGATGCGCGGGCTGATCGCGGACCATCCGCTGCGG
Source organism: Actinomadura sp. 9N407 (assembly GCF_044326315.1). Taxonomy (NCBI): domain Bacteria; kingdom Bacillati; phylum Actinomycetota; class Actinomycetes; order Streptosporangiales; family Thermomonosporaceae; genus Actinomadura; species Actinomadura sp. 9N407. Next base: position 139,095 of record NZ_JBIRAW010000001.1, read on the forward strand.
GAACGGGCGCGCGGGCTGCTGATGCGGGCGCTGTACGGGAGCGGGCGGCAGGCCGAGGCGCTGGAGGTCTACGAGGAGGCGCGCACGCTGCTCGCCGACGAGCTGGGCGCCGATCCCTCGGCCGAGCTGGCGGAGGTGCACGTCGCGATCCTGCGTGGCAGTCCGGCGCTGCGGCGCGACCAGGTACTCAGCGAGCTGCCCGCCCAGCTGACCAGCTTCGTCGGGCGCGAGCAGGAGCTGGAACGGGTCGGCAGGACGCTGGCGGAGGGGCGGCTGGTGACGCTGCTCGGGCCAGGCGGCGTGGGCAAGACGCGGCTGGCGCTGGAGGCGGCGGCCCGGGAGGAGGGCGAGGTCTGCTTCGTCGACCTGTCCCCGGTCGGCGACGGCGCCGAGGTACCGAAGGCGGTGCTCGGCGCGCTGGGCCTCAGGGAGAGCGGGATGCGTCCCGGCACCGAGACCGCGGCCGATCCGGTGGAACGGATTCTCACCGCACTGGACGGGCGCCGGATGCTGCTCGTCCTGGACAACTGCGAGCACGTGATCGAGGCGGCGGCACGGCTGGCGCACCGGCTGCTCGGGGCCCGTTCGGGGCTGCGGATCCTGGCCACCAGCCGGGAGGCGCTCGGGATCACCGGTGAGTCGCTGCGCCCGCTGCCCCCGCTCCCGCTGCCGCCGGACGGCGCCGCGGCCGGGGAGGCCGCCGCGTACCCGGCGGTACGGCTGTTCGCCGACCGGGCGGCGGCGGTACGGCCCGACTTCGAGGTGGACGCGGAGAACACCGAGGCCGTGCTGCGGATCTGCGCGGCGCTGGACGGGCTGCCGCTGGCGATCGAGCTGGCGGCGGCGCGGCTGCGCGCGCTGCCCGTCCAGGAGGTGGCCAGGCGGCTGGACGACCGGTTCCGCCTGCTGTCGCGCGGCGACCGCGTCGCGGCGCCGCGGCACCAGACGCTGCGCGCGGTGGTCGAGTGGAGCTGGGACCTGCTGGACGAGGCCGAACGGACGCTGGCGCGGCGGCTCACCGTCTTCGCCGGCGGCGCGACTCTGGAGACCGTGGAGGCCGTCTGCGGCGTGGGCGAGGCCGACGACGCGCTGGTCGGGCTGGTCGACAAGTCGCTGCTGCAGACCGACGGCACCCGCTACCGGATGCTCCAGACCATCCGGGCGTTCTGCGCCGAACGGCTGGAGCAGGCGGGCGAGGGCGACCGGCTGCGCGAGGCGCACGCCGCGTACTTCCTCGGGCTCGCGCGGCAGGCCGATCCGCACCTGCGCGGCGGTGAGCAGCTGGAGTGGCTGGCCCGGCTGGCGGCCGAGCACGCCAACCTGCACGCGGCGCTGCGCCGCTGCGTCCGCGACGATCCGGCGACCGCGCTGCACCTGGTGGCGGCCCTGTCCTGGTACTGGTGGCTGCGCGGCCGGATCGAGGGCGGCCCGCTGTCGGCCGACCTGCTGGAACGGGTCGGGCTCAAGCCGCCGGAAGGCCTGGACGAGGAGTACATCCTGTGCGTCACCAACGCGATCTCCGCCGGCGCGTCGGGCCCCGGCACGGCCGCGGCCCTGGATCTGGCCACCGAGAAGATGGCGGCGCTGCAGTGGCAGGTCGCCTACCCGCCCACCCTCGTGCTGTGGGCTCTCACCGCGGGCCCGGAACGTACCGACATCGAGGCCCATGATCTCCAGATCGGCCGGGACGCCTGGTCATCGGCGCTGCTGCACATGAGCGACGGCTTCCTGCGGCAGTTCCGCGGCGAGCTGGCGGGGGCCGAGGAGGCGACCCGGCGGGCGCTGGACGGCTTCCGGGCGCTGGGCGACCGCTGGGGGATCGCCAACTCCCTGGATCCGATGTCCCAGCTCGCGAGCCGGCTCGGCGACCGGCCGCGGGCGATGGCGCTGCTGAACGAGGCGATCGAGCTGATCCAGGAGCTGGGCGCCCTGGAGGAGCACGCCGACCTGCTGTGCCGCCGCGCCGAGATCTTCATCCGCGACGGCGACCTGGACGCCGCGTGCGACGACTTCGAGAGCTCGGCCGACCTGGGCCGCCGCGCGGGTGTGCCCGACAAGGTCGCCGCCGCCCGCTGCGGGCTCGGCGACGTCGCCCGGCTGCGCGGCGACCTGGACACGGCGAGGCGGCTGTACGCGCAGACCGGGGAGGGGTTCACCACCGAGCGCTTCATCGCCTCGGCCACCCGCGTGGCGGCCTCGATCGGGCTGGGCTGGATCGCCCTCGCCGAGGGGGACGCGGAGCAGGCCCGGGCGCGGCTGCGGCGGGCCCTGGAGATCAGCACCGACCATCCGGTCTTCATGAACCGGGTCAACGCGGTCGTGGGCCTGGCGGGCGCCGCACTGCTGGACGGCGACGGCGATCAGGCGGGGCTGCTGCTGGGGGCGGCCGGCGCGCTGCACGGGGTCCGGATCGACGGCGATCCCGACGCCGAGCGGATCGCGGCCGGGGTCCGCGCGCTGATCGGGGACGCCGCGTACGAGACGGCCCGCATGCGCGGCACCGCGATGACGCTGGACGACCTGCTCCCCCGCTGACCCCGTTCCTCGGCCGACCGGCCCCGCCCGCCCCTGACCCTCGCTGACGGGCCGCCGCCGGCACGGTCAGCCGGCGGTGCGCGGACGGTCAGCGCCGCCGCCGAGGGTGAGCGGCATGAACGAGACCTCCCCTGCCTACTCCACGGCCCGCAAATGGGCGACCTTCGCCCTGTGCGGGCTGGTCATCATGGTCCCCGCGCTGGACCTCACCGCGCTGAACCAGGCCGTACCGCACCTCACCGCCGATCTCGGGCCGTCGGCGACCCAGATCCTGTGGATCGCCGACGCGTACGGGTTCGCGCTGGCCGGGCTGCTGATCACGATGGGCGGCATCGGCGACCGGATCGGGCACAAGCGGCTGCTGCTGATCGGCGCCGGGCTGTTCGGGATCACCTCGGCGCTGACCGCGTACGCCTGGACCGCCGAGGTGCTGATCGCGGCGCGGTTCCTGCTGGGCATCGCGGGCGCGACGCTGATGCCCTCCGCGCTGTCGCTGATCCGCCGGGTCTTCACCGAGCCCAAGGAACGGACGATGGCGGTGGGGATCTTCAGCGGGATCGGCGGGCTGGCGGTCGGCCTCGGCCCGGTGCTCGGCGGCGCGCTGCTCGACCACTTCTGGTGGGGCTCGGTGTTCCTGATCAACGTGCCGATCATGATGGTGATCCTGGTCGCGGGGTTCGCCGTGCTGCCCGCCGGGCGCGGCACGCGTCCCGGCCGGCTGGACCTGCTCAGCGTGCCGCTCTCGATCGCCGGGCTGATCGGCCTGGTGTACGCGATCAAGGAGGTCGCGGCGAGCGGCGCGGTGCACGCCGATGCCCTGGTGGCCGCGGCGATCGGCGCGGCGTCGCTGGCGGCGTTCGGGCTGCGCCAGGTCCGGATCGACGATCCGCTGATCGACGTGCGGCTGTTCCGGCGGATGGCGTTCTCCGGCTCGGTGGCCACCAACATGTTCGCGATGTTCGCGCTGGTGGCCCAGTCGCTGATCTTCTCGCTGTACTTCCAGCTGGTGCTGGGCTGGTCGCCGCTGCAGTCGGGCCTGGCCGGGCTGCCCGGCGCGCTGGGCGCCATGGTGGGCGGCGCGGCGCTGGCCCCGCCGCTGATCGGCCTGGTCGGCCGGGCGCGGGTCGTGGCCGCCGGCCTGGCGCTGGGCGCGGTGGCGTACGCGCTGCTCGCCCAGGTCGGGACCGATACTGGCTACCTCGTGATGGTGGGGCCGATCGTGCTGTCCGGGATCGGCATGGGCATGGTCATGACCGTCACCGCCGACACCGTTCTGGCCACGGTGCCCCGGGAGCGTACGGGCGCGGCGTCGGCGATCTCCGAGACCGGGATGGAGCTGGGCGGATCGCTGGGGATGGCGATCCTGGGCAGCGTGCTGAACGCCGTCTACCGCGACAGCGTCCAGGTGCCCGCCGGGCTGCCGGCCGCGGCCGAGCACGCCGCGCGGGACTCGGTCAGCGGCGCGGCGCAGGTCGCCGCCGAACTGCCCGGACGGCTCGCGGCCGAGGTCACGGGCGCCGCCGGCGAGGCGTTCGCGGACGGCATGAACGCCGCGCTGCTGTGCAGTTCCGTGCTCGCCGCCGTCGTCGGGGTGTTCGCGCTGATCGCGCTGCGGAACGTACCGAAGGTCATCCCGGACACCTCCGAGGACGCTGCCGTCCCGGCCGCCGAGACCGTCCCGGCGGCCGCCGGTTAGCAAAAGTGATATCACTTTGCTATTCTGGTGCCATCCACCCTGGAGGTAGCAGATGAACGAAACGACCGGCGTCGCCGGACCCCCCGTCGAGATGCCGAAGATCGAGATCACCGAGCGCATCGCGCACGGCACCGGCGGCTGGCGCATGCTCGGCCTGTCCCTGCTGCTGATCCTGGTCGGCGCCGCCGCGGTCCTGGCCGGGATCGTCGCCGGCGGCGCCGCGGCGATCGCGGCCGGGATCGTGATCGGCTCCCTGCTCGGCGTGGCCGGGCTGGTGATGATGGCCGGGCTGACCGCGGTGGCGCCGGGCGAGGCCCGGGTGCTGCAGGTGCTCGGCCGCTACACCGGCACGCTGCGCACCGACGGGCTCCGCTGGGTCAACCCGATCAGCGAGCGGAAGAAGATCTCCACCCGGATCCGCAACCACGAGACCGGGCTGGCCAAGGTCAACGACCTGGACGGCAACCCGATCGAGATCTCGGCCGTGGTCGTCTGGCAGATCGAGGACACCGCGCGGGCGGTGTTCGCGGTGGACGACTTCGTGGAGTTCGTGGCGTTCCAGACCGAGGCCGCGGTCCGGCACATCGCCGGCAGCTACCCCTACGACTCGCACGAGCGGCGCTCGCTGCGCGACAACGCCGACGAGATCACCGGCAAGCTGTCGGAGGAGCTGTCGCTGCGGGTCGCCTCCGCCGGGGTGACGATCATCGAGTCCCGGATCACCCGGCTGGCGTACGCGCCGGAGATCGCCCAGGCGATGCTGCGCCGGCAGCAGGCGGGCGCGGTCGTGGCCGCCCGGCAGCGGATCGTGGAGGGCGCGGTCGGCATGGTCCAGCTCGCCCTCGAGCGGCTGGACGAGGAGAACGTGGTCGAGCTCGACGAGGAACGCAAGGCCGCCATGGTCAGCAACCTGCTGGTGGTCCTGTGCGCCGACAAGGACGCGCAGCCGGTGGTCAACACCGGCTCCCTCTACCAGTGACCCGTGGCCTCCGAGCGTAAGAAGATCCTGCTGCGGCTCGACCCCGCCGTCCATGACGCGCTGGCCCGCTGGGCGGCGGACGAGTTGCGCAGCACCAATGCCCAGATCGAGTTCCTGCTACGCAAGGCGCTGACCGACGCCGGGCGGATGCCCCGCTCCGCCGGGCAGATGCGGCGGCCGGGACGCCCGGCCCGCCACGACGGCGGCACCGCGAGCGACGAGCGCGGCGCCACCGCGGACGATCTCCCCGAGCCCCCATCCAGCGGGGCCCGCCAGAGCGAGGATTAGACCATGGTCCAGGTTCCCGAATCCCTCCCGGCCCGGATGTACCTGCTCTCGTACGACCTCAACAAGCACCGCATGGCGGTGAAGGGCGGCCGGCTCGGCTACGTGCTGCGGGCCGCCGCCCTCACCGAGCTCTACCTGGACGGCCGGCTCACCGAGGAGCGGCGCCGTCCCCGTCCCGGCACCCCGGGCGACGACCCGTACGGGCTGCTCGCCCGGATCGCCGCCTCCCGGCCGCGCTCCTGGCAGTACTGGGTGCGCAAGGACGGCCGGGCCATGGTCCGGGCCGTCCGGGACGAGCTCGTCCAGGGCGGCTGGATCCGGGTCCAGCCGAGCCGGATGTTCGGGATCTTCCCGTCCCAGCAGGTCACGGTGAAGGACCCGCGCGTGGTCAAGACGCTGTGGGGCGGTGCCTCCTCGGCGCTGCGCGGCAAGCCGGTCGCGCACGTCAACAGCTACGACGCGGCGGCGGTCGCGCTGGCCGCCGCCGGGGAGCTGAAGACCGTGCTCCCCCGGCCCGACCGGCGGCGCCACAAGCGGCGCATCGCCGAGCTGACCGCCCGTTCCGGCCCCGCCGCCCCGGCCGTGCGCAAGGTCCTCTCCGCCGAGCGCGCCGCCGCCGCCGGCTGACCCGGCCGACCCGGCTGAATTGACAGCGCGGCCCCGCTTCGAGGACCCTGACAGGGATCGTTAACCAACCTAACGACCTGGACGGGGAGGGACCGCCGGTGCCGGAGTCCACGGGCGACGGCGAGCGGACGGAGAAGCCGGCCCCTAGCGAGCCGGAGGGGCGCCTGAAGGCGCCCCGAAGGCGAGCGCGAAGCACAGCCAATCCGTGGCGGGTGCTGTCCGCGGTCAGTCTCGGCACGGTGCTGCTGGTCGTCAACGTCAGCACGCTCAACATCGCGCTGCCCGTGGTGGTCCGGCACTTCGACGCGAGCGCCGCGGCCTCGTCCTGGCTGCTGCTGTCGTTCATGCTCGCGCAGACCGGGCTGCTCATGGTGTTCGGGCGGCTGGCGGACGTGTTCGGCCGGCGCGGCACCTACCTGTGCGGGCTGGCCGTGTTCACGCTGGCCAGCCTGCTGGCCGGGTTCTCGCCGAACGTCGAGACGCTGATCGCGATGCGGGTCATGCAGGGCATCGGCGGCGCCGTGCTGCTGGCCAACGGGACCGCCATCATCGCCCAGGCGTTCGGGCCCGCCCGGCTCGGCCAGGGCATGGGCGTCTACCTGGGAGTCCTGGGCGCCGCGCCGCTGCTCGGCCCGTCCATCGGCGGCTACCTCGCCGAGACGGCCGGCTGGCAGTGGGTGTTCTGGTTCAACGTCCCGCTCGGGCTCACGGCGCTGGCGTGGGGGTTCCGGTCGCTCCCCCGGATCCCGCACGGGCCGCGCGAGCCGATCGACATCCTCGGCGCGGTGCTGCTGATCGGCTGGCTGGGCGGGCTGGTGGTGGCGTTCTCCGAGGCCGGCTCGGGCGGCTGGAGCGCTCCGCTGACCCTCGCGGGGGCGATCGCCTGCGCGCTGCTGCTCCCGGTCTTCGTGGTGCGGCAGCGGCGGAGCCGGCATCCGCTGGTGGACCTGGCGCTGTTCGCCGACCGCGGCTTCACGCTGGGCTCGATGGCCGCGCTGTTCAACACCCTCGCCCGGTTCGGCACGCTCCTGCTGCTGGCGCTGTTCCTGCAGGCGGTCAGCGGCATGACGCCCGCCCAGGCGGGCCTGGCCGTGCTTCCCGGCCCGCTGGCCGGCATGATCGCGGCGCCGATCGGCGGCTTCCTGAGCCGCCGGGTCCGGCCCCGAACGCTGGCCGTGGCCGGGTCGGCGACCGTCTGCGCCGGGCTGGCGATGATGCTCCCGCTGCTGTCCGCCGACACCCCGTACCCGCTGGTCGCGCTGTGCCTGGTGCTGGTCTCGGCCGGCAGCGGCGTCTTCGCCACCGGCAATACCGCGGCGATCCTGGGGCGGGTCCCGTCCGAGCGGCTCGGCATCGCCAACGGCCTGCGGATGACCTTGCAGAACGTCGGCAACGTGATGAGCGCCGCGCTCTGCCTGGCCCTGGCCGCCTCGGCCCTGGCCCGTACCGACCGCCACCTGCTCTACCAGGGCGCGGCGGGCGAACTGTCGGGCGGCTCGCTCGGCGCGCTGGTCGACGGCTACCAGCGGGCGTTCGCGCTGCTGCTGGCGGCGTCGGTCATCGCCACGCTCACCTCGCTGTCCAACCGGCTCACCCGCGAGCCGGACGCGACCGGGACTCCCGTTCCCCTTGCACCGGGAAAGGAGCCGGAGCCTAAATCGCGTGCCCGCTGAGAATGGTTCGGCCTAGAGTGTCCGGATGTTCACCAGGCGGCGCAAGAACCCTTCTCCGGTATCGATTCTCGAGCATGTGCGCGCGCACATTCCCAAGGAGGGGCCAGGGCTCACCGAAGGCGGGGAAACGCTGCCCGACGAGGCCGAGATGGAGGGCGCCAAGTGGGCACCGGGCGCGCGCGACGGCGTCCTCACCCACCACTGGGGCGGCAGCGCCGATCCCGACGAGGTCGAACGGCTGTCGGCCGCGCTGCTGGAGGCGGTGAACGGCTCGTCCGGGCCCGGGGCCATGGCCGACGTCGCCGCGTCGCTGCGGATCGTCTCCCTCGTCGACGAGGTGCTGAGCCGGGTGGCCTCGGCCGACCCCGACGCCGAACGGGTGTACGAGCTGGCCTACGCCCTGGCCACCGGGGAGCGCCGCCGCGAGCCGGTGAAGCTGGGCATCGCGCTGCTCGGCCTGTTCGACGCCGGCCACCATCGCGACGAGCTGATGACCCTGGGACGGCACGACGAGTTCACGCTGTTCGTGCTCGTGGCGCTGAGCAACGATGAGGCGACCGCCGAGGACGACCTGTGGGCGCTGGCCCGCGACGTCGAGGGCTGGGGCCGGATCCATCTGGTCGAGCGCCTGTCCGGTACCTCGAATCCGCTGCTGAAAGAATGGATCCTCCGCGAGGGATTCCGCAACGAGGTGGTGGACGCCTATCTCACCGGAATCGCGGCCGAGACGGGCGATCTCGCGGGCGCCCTGTCGAACGAGCCGGACGACGAGCTGCTGTACGCGGCGGGCGACATTCTCACCGGGCTCTGCGAAGAGGGCGGGCCCCTGGAGGGAATGCCCGGCTACGACGACGGCGAGCGCGCAGCCGGCCTTTTCATCGGGCATATGGCCACCCGCGCGAACGACCTGCGCCATTTCCTCGCCGTGCACGCCGTGCGGTCCTACGCGGAAGGCACCTGGCCGGACCTGGCGGCCCGCTGCACCGAGATCATCGATCGTCCCCTGTGGGCGGACCTCGCCCGGCTGGACCTGCGCTCGGCGGACGCCCGGACGTTCAACCTGGCCTCCACCGCGTGCCGGATCCTCGGCATCCCCACCCTGGACGTCCATCTGGAACGACTCCGTACCGGCGACGCCTTCAACGAGACCGACTGGTTCAGGGTCCTCGAGCAGGCCGGGCCCGGAGAGATCGACGCGGTCGTCGGCCTCGCGGCCGAGGTGCTGCCTCTGGAGGCCATCGCCGCCGGCCCGGCGGACGAGGCGGGCACGGGGCCGGACTTCGCGCCGCATCGCAGCCTCGACTGCCTGCTGCAGGACCTCGGCAAGTGGCCGGGCAAGGGCCGTCCGCTGGTGTCGGCGGGCCTGGCCAGCCCCGTGGTCCGCAACCGGAACATGGCCGTCCGCACCCTGGACGGCTGGGGCCGGGACGCCTGGCCGGACGGGATGCGGGACGAGGTCGCCGCCGCCCTCGCCCGCGAGCCCAACGACGGCGTCCGCGGGCGCCTGCAGGCCCTCCTGGACGGCCGCCCGATCGCCTGACTACTCGATCACGATCTCGACCGGGATGTTGTCCCGGGTCGCGTTGGAGTACGGGCACACCCGGTGCGCCTGGTCGACGAGCGCCCGGCCGGTGTCGCCGGCCAGCTCGTCGGGCAGCTCGATCCGCAGCACGACGCTGAGCCCGAAGCCGGACTCCAGGTCACCGCCGATGCCGACCTCGGCGGTGACCGAAACGTCCTTGACGTCCTGCTTGCCGGCGCGCGCCACGGCACCGAGCGCGCTGGCGAAGCACGCCGCGTACCCGGCGGCGAAGAGCTGCTCCGGGTTGGTGCCCTCGCCGTCGCCGCCCATCTCGCGCGGGGCCGCCAGGGCCAGGTCGAGCCGCCCGTCCGAACTGACCGCGCGGCCGTCCCTGCCGTTGGCCGTCGCGACCGCCGTGTAGTGCGTTGCCATGCTTCCTCCTCAGCCGCCGGCGGGTCGTGTCCCGCCGCAAAACTGAAGGTAGCACAACTCAATTGTGCGCAATCTATACATGTGGTTCATCCCACTACAGGCGGTTTGCCGAGTCCTCGGGGGGCAGACCAGACCTATGGGGGAAACAGAGCTACGGAGACGACGTGGAGATCAATCTTGATCTTCGGTTCCCGAGGGACGCGGCCAGCGTCCCGGCGGTGCGGCGGCTGCTGGACGCCTCGCTCGACGTTCTCGGGGTCGAGGAGCCGATCCGCGGGGACATCCGGCTGATGCTGACCGAGGCCTGCGGCAACGTGATCCAGCACGCCCGCGAGGGGGACGCGTACACCGTGCGGGTACTGATCCTGGACGAGCGCTGCATCATCAAGGTCATCGACCGCGGCCTGGGCTTCGAGCCGGGCCCGCCCATGATCGCCCCGGATCCGTCGGCCGAGCACGGCCGGGGCATGATGATCATGCAGACGCTGGCCGACGAGGTACGGCTGCACTCCTACCCCGAGCACGGCGCCCTGGTGGCACTGGAGAAGAAACTGCACTACGGCGGCGACACGCTGGGCCGCAAGCTGGCCGACGCCGGCTGGGCGAACGGCCCGCCGCCCGGAAGTAGAGTGCGTCTGATGAACGAGGCCGATCCCGAACTGCGGGAGTTCGCGACCAAGCTGTTCGACCTGGCCCGGGAGGGCGGGACCGAGCGGATCGTCGCCTATCTGGACGCGGGGATCCCGCCCAACCTCACCAACGACAAGGGCGACACCCTGCTCATGCTGGCCGCCTACCACGGCCACGCCGACACGGTCCGGGCCCTGGCCGCGCGCGGGGCCGACCCCGAGCGCGAGAACGACCGCGGCCAGCGCCCGCTGGCCGGCGCCGTCTTCAAGAAGGAGCCCGAGGTCGTACGGGCCCTGCTGGAAGCAGGCGCCGACCCGCGAGCCGGACAGCCGTCGGCGTACGACACGGCGAAGATGTTCGGCAACACCGAGTTCCTCGCCTGGTTCGACGAAGCCGCCTCCTAAAGCCCTGTCGACTCGTGGCGAGTTCGCCCCGGGCGTCGCCCGTGGAGGCGAACACGCCACGAGTCAACGCAAGGCGGCGGCGTTGTCAGGGAGGGCGTTGTCGGGGAGGAGCAGGCGGCGGGTGGGCAGCGGGATCTCGATGCCCTCGGACTGGAAACGGCGGTGCAGCCGCTTGAGGAACTCGTGCTTGATCCGGAACTGCTCGCCGAACTCGGTGATCCGCAAAATGACGGTGAAGTCGATCCCCGACTCGGCGAAGGTGTGGAAGCGGACCAGCGTCTGGCCCTCCTTCACCGCGCCCTCGATCTCGGCCATCACCGCGTCGCCGATCTCGACGACGACCTTCTCCACGAACTCCAGGTCGGCGCCGTAGGACACCTTCGACTGGACGAGCAGCGACATGTCCTGGGCGGGACGGTGGTAGTTGGTCAGTATCGTGTCCGAGAACCGCTGGTTCGGGATGACCTCGATGTTGTCCGAGAGCGTGCGGATCGAGGTGTTGCGCCAGTTGATGTCGACGACGTACCCCTCCTGGCCGCTGCTCAGCCGGATGTAGTCGCCGGGCTCGATCGTCTTGGACGCCAGCACGTGCACGCCCGCGAACAGGTTGGCCAGGGTGTCCTGCAGGGCCAGCGCGACCGCCAGGCCGCCGACGCCCAGGGCGCCCAGCAGCGGGGTGATCGACACTCCGACGCTCTGCAGCATCACCAGGATGCCGATGCCCAGCACGAGCACCCGGGTGATGTTGGCGAAGATCGTCACATTCGCGGCCACGCCCTGCCGGGCCAGCGCGATCCCCGAGACGACGCCGGCGATCATCCGGGCGCAGGCGAGCGTCACGATGATGATCGTGACGGCGGTCAGCACGCTGGCGAAGACCGACAGCGTGCCCGGCTTGAGCCGCAGGACGTTGACCGCGATCCAGACACCGCCCAGGAGCGCCAGCGGTACGGCCAGGTCGTGCAGCAGCCGTGCGGCCAGGTCGTCCCAGGCCCACCGGGTGTCCCCCGCGCGCTTGTTCAGCCGTCCCGACAGCATGCGCAGGACGACCGCGACCAGCAACGCGACCGCGACCACCGCCGCGGCCACGATGATGCGGGCCAAGTCCAGCGACTCAGGCATGCGTGAATCTCTCCCTCTGGGCGGCGGCTCGGCGCCGGCCGCTCCGTTTCCGCCGATGCGCGGCATTCTTAACGCTCTGCTGCACCGGTCCCGATATCGCCCGATCGTAGTGACTCTGGGCGATGCCCGGGACGTTCCGGAAAGACTGCGAAGGGTGGCCGCGGGGCGACAGTGCGGTGGGTCAGAAGCCTTGCCACGGCGTCACCAGGGCGCATGACGGCCGGCGTTCGGGTCAGCACGCACGGTCAGATCCGGGTCGCGGGCGGACCGGTCAGGGCCTGCGATTACGATCGATCGGATGGTAGGTATCGGGCTCATGCGCCGCCTGGGGACAACGGCGCTCGGTCTTCCGAACGGTCCCCACCGGGTGTCGGTGCACCGCGATCTGAAGGTGCCCGCCGCCGACGGTGTCACGCTGCTGGCCGACCACTACGCGCCGGTGGGCCTGGAACGCCCGCCGACCGTCCTGGTGCGCTCCCCGTACGGGCGGCGCGGGCCGTTCGGGCTGATGTGCGGGCAGGCGTTCGCCTCGCACGGCTTCCAGTCGGTGGTGCAGAGCGTGCGCGGCGGCTTCGGCTCCGGCGGCGTGTTCGAGCCCCTGGACGAGAGCGAGGACGGCCTGGCCACGATCGCCTGGCTCAAGGAGCAGCCGTGGTTCGGCGGCACCTTCGCCATGCACGGGCCGAGCTATCTCGGGTACGTGCAGTGGGCGGTGGCCGCCGCCGCCGGACCCGAGCTGAAGGCGCTGTCGATGCAGGTCACGGCGTCGCAGTTCCGAGACGCCATCAATGTGGGCGGCACGTTCGCGCTGGAGTCCACGCTGATCTGGGTGGACCTGACGTCCCGGATGAAGCATCCGCTGTCCGGCATCACCACCGGCATCATGTCGCCCCGGCGGGCCCGCAGGGCGGCGCTGTCGGGCCGTCCGCTGGCCGAGCTGGACGTGCTGGCGACCGGCGAGCAGCAGCGGTTCTTCCAGGAGCTGCTGGTGAACGGCCCGGACACCCCGTTCTGGGACAAGCGCGACTTCAGCCCGTCGGTGGCGCGGGTCGGCGCGCCGGTGTACATGACGGGCGGCTGGTACGACATCTTCCTGCCCTGGCAGCTCAAGGACTACGCGGCGCTGCGCGCGGCCGGGCACCGCCCGTACCTGACGATCGGTCCCTGGTTCCACGCCGACCAGCGGATGATGCGCGGCTCCATCGGCGAGTCGCTGAAGTGGTTCCGCGCTCATCTGCAGGACGACCCGAGCGAGCTGCGCGAGCTGCCGGTGCGTGTCTTCGTGACGGGCACCGGGGAAGACCGGGAAGTCGGTCGGGGTCGGTTGGTCGGGGAAGGCCGGGAGGTCGGTCGGGGTCGGTTGGTCGGGGAAGGCCGGGAGGTCGGTCGGGGTCGGTTGGTCGGGGAAGGCACTGCGTGGCGGGAGTTTCCGGACTGGCCGGTGCCGGGGATGCGGGAGCGGCGCTGGCATCTGCAGCCGGACGGCGGGCTGGCGCACGAGCGGCCGGGCGATTCCGAGCCGGACCGGTACCGGTACGACCCGATGCATCCGACGCCGTTCATCGGCGGGCCGACGCTGCTGGGCGACAACCGCCCGGTGGCCGACCAGCGGAAGCTGGAGCGCCGCCGCGACGTGCTGACCTACACCTCCGCGGAGCTGGCGGAGGATCTGGAGATCATCGGTCCGGTGTCGGCCGAGCTGTTCCTCCGGTCCGACCGCGAGCACACCGACCTGGTCGTCCGGCTGTGCGACGTGGCACCGGACGGGGAGTCGCTCAACCTGTGCGAGGGGATGCGGCGCCTCGTGCCGGGGACGCCCGAGGCCGACGAGGACGGCGTGCGGCGGGTCGCGCTGGAACTGTGGCCGGCCGGGCACCGGTTCCGGGCCGGGCACCGGATCCGCGTGCAGGTCGCCAGCGGCGCCTACCCGCGGGTGGCGCGCAATCCCGGCACGGGCGACCCGATCGGTACCGCGGACCGGATGCTGACCGCCGACCAGGAGATCTTCCACGAGCCCGGCCGCCCCTCGGCCATCATGCTGCCCGAGATGCCCTAGGGCTTGTCTCAAAGTGGCCTCAGCCGCCGCGCGAGCGCGTTACCTGGCCGGTGAGGCGATGCCGGAGGCGAGCCTCACCGGGCAGATCGCGAAGCGATGCCGCGCTCGCCCAAGGCACGGTCACGGTGCGAGCCGCCAGGCGAGCACCGTGGGCCGGGACTTTGAAACACTAGGCCTTCTTGCGGGCGCGCAGGGCGGCGAGGGCGCGGTCGGCGTGCACGTTCATCCGGATCTCGCTCTTGACGACCTCCAGGACGCGGCGGTCGGTGTCGATGACGAACGTCTGCCGCTTGGTGGGGGCGAGCGCGATGCCCCGCTTGACCCCGAAGGCGGCCCGTACCGTGCCGTCGGCGTCCGACAGCAGCGGGTAGCCGAAGCCGTGCTTGTCGGCGAACTCCTTCTGCTTGCCGACCTCGTCCGCGCTGATCCCGACCGGGTGCGCGCCGGCCTCGGCCAGCTCGGCGGCCAGATCGCGGAAGTGGCACGCCTCGGCGGTGCAGCCGGGCGTCATCGCCGCCGGATAGAAGAAGAGCACCACCGGCCCCTCTTCCAGCAGGCCGCTCAGCGTGCGCGGCCGTCCCGTCTCGTCCGGCAGCTCGAAATCCTCGACCACGTCGCCCACATTCATGGGGATCCTTCCGTTGATGCCCTGCCTTCAGACAGGGAAGGAAACTGACTCCTGCGGAGCAGGGCAGGCAAACCGATCCACCTCAAGGGAGAACTTACGTCCATCACAATGTGTTGCATGAATATCGCAGACTGTTGCGATATCTTGCGAGCCATGGCCACTGGCGTGAAGCGGGCGTTCAAGTTCCGCTTCTACCCGTCCGATATGCAGGCGGCGGAGTTGTCGCGGACGTTCGGGTGCGTGCGGAAGATCTACAACATGGCGCTGGCGGCGCGTTCGGAGGCGTGGGCGCTCCGGCAGGAGCGGGTCGGCTACAACCAGACGTCGGCGATGCTGACGGAGTGGAAGAAAACCGAGGAACTGGCCTACCTCAATGAGGTGTCCTCGGTTCCGCTGCAGCAGGCGCTGCGGCACCTGCAGACGGCGTTCACCAATTTCTTCGCGAAGCGCGCCCGGTACCCGCGGTTCAAGTCCAAGCGGCGCTCCCGCGCGAGCGCGGAGTACACCAGTTCGGCGTTCCGGTTCCGCGACGGAACGCTGACACTGGCCAAGATGGCCGAGCCGCTGAACATCGTCTGGTCCCGGCCACTGCCCCCAGACTGCGCACCGACCACGGTGACGGTGTCGCGGGACGCGGCCGGACGCTGGTTCGTGTCCCTGCTTTGCGAGGACCCAACCGTACAGCCGCTGCCGGTCACGGACGCGGTAGTCGGGATCGACCTCGGCCTGAACCATCTACTGACCCTGTCCACCGGAGAGAAGACCACCAATCCCCGGCACGAACGCCGTGACCGGGACCGGCTGGCCAGGGCGCAGCGGGAACTGTCGCGCAAAATCAAGGGCAGCAGCAACCGGACGAAGGCCAGGCAGAAGGTCGCCCGCGTCCACGCCCGTATCGCCGACCGTCGGCGGGATCACCTGCACAAGCTCACCACTCGACTCGTGCGCGAAAACCAAACGCTCGTGATCGAGGACCTGACCGTCCGCAACATGGTCAAGAATCGGAGTCTGGCCCGCGCCATCTCGGACGCGGCCTGGAGTGACCTGCGGAGCATGCTGGAGTACAAGACGGCCTGGTACCGGCGAGAACTGGTCGTGGTCGACCGGTGGTTCCCCTCCTCCAAGCTGTGCTCTCACTGCGGCGCCCTCGCCGAGAGGATGCCGTTGAACGTCCGTGCCTGGACGTGCAACTGCGGCGCGACCCATGACCGGGACGTGAACGCGGCGAAGAATCTTTTGGCCGCCGGGCTGGCGGTGTCGGTCTGTGGAGCCGGTGTCAGACCTCAACGGGACTCCCTCCCGAATGGGGCGGTCGGCGACGAAACAGAAAACCCTGCGATGCGAGCCGTAGGAATCCCCCTCCATCAGGAGGGGGAGAAGCCAAGGGCTGAACGTATACCAGCGCGGCTCAGCCGAGGAGGGCGCTGATCTGTGGCACCGACCACTTCGCCCGGGCGCCGGGACGGGTGCCCAGGTAGGTGGCGGCGCGGCCGGCGGTCCAGCCGTGCGCCTCGCGCAGGCCGTTGCCGAGCATGGTGAGGTACGGGGCGGTCGGCGCGTTCAGCCGCGCGGGCCCAGCGCCGTGCGGGGACGTGAACGTGAGCATGGGACGGCCCTCGTGCTCGCCGACCTTGACGACGGTCTCGTACCGTCCGGGACCGAGCGTCTGGAGGCCGCCGGCGAGGGCCTCCGACAGGTCCGGGTCCGCGCCCACTTCGCGGTGCATCTCCTGCGCCATGACATCGCAGAACTGCTGCCTGGTCAGCAGGTACGCGCGGGCGGCGGCCCTCCCGGGCAGGGCGGGGTCGTAGAACGCGATGCCGCCGCCCCACGTCGGTGACTCGTGGGCGAAGTAGATGCCGCCGGGCAGCGTGACCGCGTGCTCGGCCTTGGCGGGACGGGAGTCGCGGCAGCCGGTGTACGTATGCGCCCCCCCGGCGGGCCGTCCGCCGGCGAGATAGCAGGAGAAGCGGGCCCGGAAGAGGTTCGAGCCGTAGGCGACGTACCAGACCGAATCATCTTTGCTCATCGCCGCCGATCTTACGGACGGCCCGGCTCCAGGGCGCGAGCGACGGCGAAAACCCCAGCTCAACGCGGTAGCCGCACGCAGACGGCCCATCCCGCCCGGACGGTATGACGCCGGTCATGGTTCCCCTTGTCCGGGTCGTTTTTCTCCGGCGGCACGTTTCATCCGGCCGGGGTCGGAAACACAAAGATCAGCAGGTGTCTAAGACGCAGATACCTCCCGGTTATACCTGTGCTAACCCGGAGGTTCTCGTCATGCACCGTCCTTTGACCATCGCGCTCGTGTCCGCCTCCGACCTTGACGGCGAGCACGTGCAGGCCGTTCATATCCGGGAGATCGCCCGCGCCCTCGGCCGGCCGGTCTCCGATGACAGGGACGGACACCAGGTCACGGTCTATACGCGCCGCCAGGACGACGCGGCGCGGACCCGGAGCCGGCTCGGTTCGGGGGCCGTCCTGCACCAGATCGACGCCGGTCCGGCCCGGCCGCTGAGCGAGGACGAACTGCTCGGCCACATCCGCGATTTCGCCGACGGGCTGCGCGACCGCTGGACCGGTCCCGGCCGCCCGGACGTCGTGCACGCGCATGGCTGGATCGGCGGGCTGGCCGCCTGCGCCGTCGCCCGCGAGCTGGACATCCCGTACGTGATGAGCCCGCACGGGGTCAGCGTGACCGAGCAGCGCGCGGGCCGTACCGTGCACCGCGCCCGCCGCCGGATGGAGACCGTGCTCGGCCGCGAGGCCGCCATGGTGATCGCCGCCTGCGACGACGAGGCGAACACGCTGGTCCGGATGGGCGTGCCGCGCAAGAAGATCGCGGTCGTGCCGTACGGCGTGGACGGCGACCAGTACGCCCAGGTCGGCCCCGCGATGCCGCGCGGCGACCGGGACCGGCTGGTGGTCGTGGCCGCCGACCTGGAGGACGGCGGCGCCGGCACCGCGATCCGCGCCCTGGTGCACGCCCCGGACGCCGAGCTCGCGGTCGTCGGCGGGCCGGACCGCGAGGAGCTGGAGAACGACCCCGCGGTGCACCGGCTGCGGCTGCTGGCCAAGGAGCTGCACGTCGCCGACCGGGTGATCTTCCTGGGCCGGATGCCCCGCAAGACGCTCCCCCGCCTACTGCGCACCGCCAGGCTCGCGCTCTGCCTGTCCCCGCACCAGCCGTCCCCGCTCGTTCCGCTGGAGGCCATGGCCTGCGGCGTCCCGGTGGTCGCCACCCGGGCCGGCGGGAACGCCGACAGCGTGCTGGACGGCATCACCGGCCTGCTCGTCCCGGGTGACCGGCCCGTCGCGGTCGGCCGCGCGATCCGCCGGCTGCTCGCCGAGGAGACGACGCTGCACGGGTACGCGATCGCCGCCGCCGACCGGGCCCACTCGCGCTTCTCCTGGGAGCGGATCGCCGCCGAGACGGCCCGTACCTACCTCAAGGTCCTGCCGCCCGAGCCGGAGCCGGAGATCGTTCCCGAGCCCGAGATCGAGGCTGCGGCCGAGGCCGAGGCCGATGCCGACCTGGTCCCCGAGCCCGAGCCCGCGCCGGAGAACGAGAAGGTCCCCGCCTACACCCGCTGACCCCGTGGCGCAGGGGCCCCCGGAGACTTCCGGGGGCCCCTGCGTTTTGCCCGGGATGGAATACTCGGGCCCATGGGGAGCGAAAGAGCGCTGGTCGGCCGTACCGAGGAGCTCGGTACGCTCACCGGCGCGCTCGACCGGGCCGCGGCGGGTTCGGCCGGCGTCGTCCTGGTCAGCGGGGACGCCGGGGTCGGCAAGACCACCCTGGTCGCCGCCCTCACCCGGGCCGCCCGCGAGCGCGGCTGCGGCGTCCTGGTCGGCCAGTGCGCCGAGCTGGGCGAGAGCATGCCGTACCTGCCGCTGGCGGACGCGCTGTGGGCGGGATCCGGCGAGCCGGGGCTCGGCACGGCGCTGGAGTCGCGGCCCGTCCTGCGCCGCCTGCTGCCCGACGGTGACGGCGGCGGCATCCCGGCGGGCGACCTGGGGCAGCAGCAGCTGTTCGGTGCCGTCCTCGGGCTGCTCGGCGAGCTGGGCCGGGAGCGGCCCGTCGTCCTGGTCCTGGAAGACCTGCACTGGGCCGACCGCTCCACCCGCCACCTGCTGATCTTCCTCAGCCGCGTGCTGCAGCGCGAGCGCGTCTGCCTGATCGGCACGTACCGCTCCGACGACCTGCACCGGCGGCATCCGCTGCGGTCGGTGGTCGCGGAGCTGCTGCGCCTGCCCGACGTGCGGGCCGTCGAGGTCGCGCCGTTCGGCGTGAACGAGACCGCCGAGTACCTCACCACCCTCGCCGGGGACGGCGCCCCGCCCACCGCCGACGAGATCGGGCAGGTCCACCGCCGTTCCGAGGGCAACCCGTTCTACGCGGGCGAGCTCTACACCGCGGCCCGTTCCGGCGAGGACCTCCCGGCCGGGCTCGCCGACCTGCTGCTGGCCCGGCTCGAGGACCTCTCCGAGAACGCCTCCCGCGTCGTCCGGGCCGCCTCGGTCGCCGGCCGCCGGGTGGACGACGAGCTGGTCCGCCAGGTCTCCGGGCTCGACGAGGCCGCCGTCGGTGAGGCCCTGCGCGAGATCGTCTCCCACCAGCTGCTGGTCCCCGACCGCGCCCAGGGCTACACGTTCCGGCACGCCCTGCTCCGCGAGGCCGTGTACGCCGACCTGCTCCCCGGCGAGCGGACCCGGCTGCACGCCGCGTTCGCCGCCCTGCTCGCCGGCACCGGAGCGGCTGCCGAGCTGGCCCACCACTCCCTCGCCGCGCACGACCTGCCCGCCGCGTTCGCCGCCTCCGTCCGCGCTGGCCGCGAAGCCGAGCGGATGGGCGCCCCCGACGAGGCCCACGAGCACTACGACCGCGCCCTGTCCCTGTGGGACGCCGTACCGGATCCGGAACGGGCCGCCGGGACGGAACGCGTCCAGATCGAGCTCGCCGCCGTCCGTGCGTCCGGCCGTTCCGGCGAGCCCCGCCGCGCCATCTCCCGGCTCCGCCGCCTCCGCGCGAGCGAGACCGACGTCCGGATGGGCATGCTGATCCGCGAGCACCTCGCCTATTACCTGGGAGACATCGACCAGTACGAGGAGTCGCTGGCCGTCTCCCGCGAGGCCATCGCCATGATCCCCGCCGATCCGCCCACCCCCGAGCGCGCCGCCGCGCTGGCCACGTACGCCCGTACCCTGCTCGGCCAGGAACGCGACCCCGCCATCCCGGCCATCGCCGAGGAGGCCGTCGCGGCCGCCCGCGCCTCCGGGGCACCCGACGCCGAGGCCAGCGGCCTGGTCACCCTCGGCATCTACCGGGAGTCGCGCGACGCCGGCGGCTCGGTCGGCGCGCTGTTCGCCCGCGCCCGCCGGCTGGCCATCGACTCGGGCAACTACCAGGTCGGGCTGCGCGCGGCGTTCCACCACGCCCGGTCCATGTTCGACCGTGGCGACCTGGCCGGGGCCAAGGACGCCGCCGACGACGCGCTGCGCTTCGTCGTCGCCCACGGCCTCGAATGGAGCGCCTACGGCACGACGCTGCGCTGCCTGCAGTTCCTCATCCACTACACGGCCGGCGAATGGGAGCGGGCCGACCGCCTGGCCGCCGACTTCCCCATCCAGGTGGTACGGCCCGTGGAGGCGCAGGTCTCCTCGTACGCCCTCTTCATCGAGGTGGCGCAGGGCCGCGAGATCGTGCCCGAACGGCTGCGCTGGCTGGAACCCCAGTGGCGCGACGATCCGTACATCGCCTTCGTCGCCCGCAGCCAGGCGGCCGAGTACTTCCTGTGGCTGGACGACCCCGGCGCGGCCCTCTCCCACCTGACGCCCGTGCTGGCCGCCCAGGACCCGAACGACGCCGCCGCCATCAGGGGCGCGGCCACCGCCCTGTGGGCCCAGGCCGACATCGCCGCCCGTGCCCGCGCCTCCGGCGACACCGAGACCGCCGAATCGGCCGAGAAGGCCGCCGACACCCTGCTCGCGCGTGCCCGCGACGCCGCGTCCACGACCCCGGACGGCCACCACCGCGCATGGCTCGGCCTGGAAGGGCACGCCTGGCTGGCCCGTGCCGAGGCCGAACGAGCCCGCGCCCACGGCGTCAACGACCCGGCCCTATGGCGTGCGACGCTCCGGGCCTTCTCGTACG
This sequence comes from Actinomadura sp. 9N407, assembly GCF_044326315.1. Lineage (NCBI taxonomy): Bacteria > Bacillati > Actinomycetota > Actinomycetes > Streptosporangiales > Thermomonosporaceae > Actinomadura > Actinomadura sp. 9N407. Next base: position 159,841 of record NZ_JBIRAW010000001.1, read on the forward strand.
GCTACACCTACGAAGTGGCCCGCTCCCGCTGGCGCCTGGCCGAATCCCTGGCCGAGCGCGGCGACCGCGAGGAGGCCGTCGTCCAATGGCGTACGGCCAAGGAAGAGGCCACCACCCTGGGCGCGGCTCCTCTTCTCAAGGCCCTGGACGACCTGGGCCTGCGCGCCCGCCTCGGTACGGCCCGTCCCGCCAGCAACGGGCTCACCGGCCGCGAACGCGAGGTCCTCAAGCTCGTGGCCGAGGGCCGCAACAACAGGGAGATCGCCGCGGCCCTGTTCATCTCCCCCAAGACCGCGAGCGTCCACGTCTCCAACATCCTCGCCAAGCTCGAGGTCACCAGCCGCACCCAGGCCGCCGCCAAGGCCCACAGCGAAGGCCTCCTCACCTGACCCTGCTCCGTTGACTCGTGGCGTGTTCGCCCCGCCAGTCCGCCGGAAAGGCGAACACGCCACGAGTCAACCGGGAGCTCGGGCGGGGGTGAGGGGGAGGTCCAGGGCGGTGAGCAGGCCGGGTGGGGCAGCGACCACAGCGGGGATGGCGTTGACCAGGCGCATCGCGGTGGCCTTCAGGCCGGCGGTGTTGTGGTCGCCGTCCGAGCCGAGCAGCTGGAGGTCGAGGGTGTAGTCGGGCTCGCCGCGGACCTCGATGCGGTAGCAGCCGGCGCCGACGGGCTGGGGCCAGGCGGGGGCGAGATCGCCGCGCAGGCGGGTGACGTGCTCCAGCACGATGATCGGCTTGCCGCCGCGCATGCCGCGGACCTCGAAGCGCAGGGCGGCGGTGGTGCCCTTCTCGATGGTGCCGGAGGCGACCTCGAACGTCTCGGGGGCGGGGAAGCGGTGGTGCCACTCGCCGATCTCGTCGAGCTCGACGCCCAGGCCGGCGGCCAGCTGGCGGACGACGCTGCCCCAGGCCATGGTGAGGACGCCGGGCTGCAGGAGCATGGGGGTGTCGTCGAGCGGGCGGCCGAAGCCCATGATGTCGAACAGGACCGTGGGCTGGTCGTAGGTGGCGTAGTCCAGGATCTCCAGGCAGCGGATCTCGTCGACGCGCTCGCTGATGCTGGTGAGGGCGAGGGGCAGCACGTCGTTGGCGAAGCCCGGGTCGATGCCGTTCACGAAGATGGAGGCGCCGCCCTCGGCGGCGGCCTCGCGGACGGGGTCGGACATCTCCGGCGGTACGACGCCGTCCGGGAACTGCAGGAAGACGGGGCTGCTGGAGACGACGTTCGCGCCGGAGCGCAGGATGCGGCACAGGTCGTCGATGGCCTCCATGATGCGGATGTCGGCCATGGCGGTGTAGACGACGCAGTCGGGGCGCAGCGCGAGGATCTCGTCGGCGTCGCCGGTGGCCGCGACGCCCAGCGAGCGGTTGAGGCCGGCCAGGTCACCGGCGTCCTTGCCCACTTTCGCGGGGTTGGAGACCCAGACTCCGGCGAGTTCGAGTTCGGGGTGGGCGTCGATGCCGATCAGCGCGTTCCGCCCGACGTTGCCCGTGGACCACTGGACTACGCGAAGGGTCATCTCTGCTCCTAGAGGTCGGGCAGGCCGAGGTCGAGGTTCGGCGTATCGATACCGCCGTCGACCTGGAGGATCGTGCCGGTGACGTACGCGGCGGCCGGGGAGCCGAGATAGAGGGCGGCGGCGGCCACGTCCTCGGCGGTACCGATCCGGCCGAGCGGGGTCTTGGCCTCCATCTCGGTACGGAGCGATTCGGTGGACATCACGATGTCCAGGGCGGACGTGGCGACCGCGCCGACGGAGATGGCGTTGACCCTGATCTTGGGCGCCAGGTCGAGGGCGGCCAGCCGGGTGTAGTGCGAGAGCGCGGCCTTGGCGGTGCCGTACGCGGCGTACCCGCGGCCCGCGAGGCGGCCGATCGCCGAGGAGATGTTGATGACCGAGCCGTCGCTCTCCATCAGGTGCGGCACGGCGGCGCGGGTCAGCGCGTGCGCGGTGCTCACGTTGAACTGGAACGCGTTCTCCATGTGCCGCGGCTCGGTGTCCATGAACGCGCGCGGCATCGCGCCGCCCATGTTGTTGACGACGATGTCGATCCGGCCGAACTCGGCGGCGGCGCGGGCGGCCAGATCGGCCGTCGCGGCGGGGTCGGACAGGTCGGCGGGGACGACCAGGGCACGCCTGCCCAGAGCCTCGATGTCCGCGGCGACTTTGCGGAGCTGGTCCTCGGTGCGGGAGGACAGCACGATGTCGGCACCGGCCTCGGCCAGCGCGCGGGCGCAGGCGGCGCCGATCCCGCGGCCGGCCCCGGTCACGACCGCCACCCGGCCGGGGATCAGGAAGCGCTCTGTGATCATCCCGTCAGCGTAGCCAGAACTAGAACCTGTTTCAATGGATCGGCGCAGCGCGGTCTCAGCCGAGGAAGTCGAAGTCCTGGCCGGCGCCGGCGTCCCGGGCGGCGCGGTAGGCCGTCCAGGCCAGGGACAGGTCCTGCCACGGCAGCCCGACCGGCGCGTACACGGTGATCTCCCGGGCCTTCACCCGGCCCGGGACCTGGCCGCGCAGCAGGTCGCCCAGCGTGCCCGCCGCATGCTCGACGCCGAGGCCGGCGTTGCCGAGCGCGCCCGTCTCCATCGCGAGCGGGATGTCGTCGACCACCACCCGGGCGCTCTCCAGCAGGTCGGTGGACAGCTCGGCCTTGCCGGGCTCGTCGGCGCCCAGCGAGGTCACCTGGGTCCCGGGCGCGATGTCGGCGGCGTGCAGCAGGGGCCGCCGCGACCAGGTCGCGACGATCACGATGGCCGCGTCCTTGACGGCGGTACGCGGGTCGGCCACCACCGAGGCGGGACGGCCCGCCGCGTGCCGTTCGGCGAAGGCGGCCGCGCGCCCGGCGTCGGTGTCGCAGACGGTCAGCCCGCCCAGGTCGCGCAGCGTGGGCAGCCCGCGCATCACCAGCTCGGCCTGCGCTCCGGCGCCGATCACGGTGATCGTACGGGCGTCCGGCCGGGCGAGCGCGTGGGTGCCGAGCGCGGCGGCCAGCCCCGTCCGCCAGGCGGTGACGGTGGCCGAGTCCAGCAGCGCCAGCAGCTCGCCGCTCTCCAGATCGTGCAGGCACACCACGCCGCGCAGCGCCGGGCGGCGGCCCGGGAACTTGGCGTTCACCTTGACCGTGTACGCGGGGATGCCCTCGACCAGGCCGGGCAGCAGGGCCGTGGCGGTGCCCGTGCCCGGCAGCGCGGCCACCGTACGGGACGGTGCCACCTCGGCCGGCCCGGCGGTGAAGCCGCTGCGCAGCCCGGCCATGCACGCCACCGGGTCGAGCAGGCCCTCCAGCACCGGACGGCTCAGCAGTAGGGTCACCAGACCATTCTCGGGGCGGGCCGGTCCGAGCGTCGAGCTGAGATTCTCAGAGTCTGACATCCGGTCAGGTCACCGGAAGGCCCGCCAACCCGGCGAAGACCCCCAGGACGCCCGCGCCGAGGAGGGTGGTGACCACGCCTCGGCGCAGGGCCAGCAGCGCCAGCGCGGCCGCGGCCAGGACGCCGAACTGCCAGGGGTGGGCGAGGGTCAGGCCGAGCGTGACCGCCGAGCCGGCGATGGCGCCGATGACGGCCGGGCCGGCGCCGTCGAAGAAGCCCTGCACGGCGGGGCTGGCGCGGAGCCGGTCGAAGCGCGGGGCGGCGGCCAGGACCAGCGCGAACGACGGCGCGAACGCCACCAGCGCGGCCAGCAGACCCCCGCCCACACCGGCCGCCGCGTACCCGACGACGGCGACGGTGTGCACGACGGGTCCGGGCGTGATCTGGCCGAGCGCGACGGCGGTGGTGAACTCGCCCGAGGTCATCCAGTGGTAGTTGGTCACGGCCTCGGACTGCATCAGCGGGATGATGACGAAGCCGCCGCCGTACGAGAGCGCGCCCACCTTGAACGCGAGCCACGCCACCGCCGCGAGACCGCCCGCGGCCAGCGGCGCGCCCGCGAGGAACGGCGGGAAGAAGGGCGGCAGCATGCGGGTGCGGATCGGAACGCGGCGGACCGCGAGTTCGGCGAACCCGCAGGCCAGCAGGACGAGCACGAGGTAGGGGCCGAGCGTCACGGTGGCCACGCCGCCGATGAGGAGGTAGGCGTACCAGCGGGCGCGGTGGCCGCGGCTGCCCGCCGACCGGGCGCGGCTGGACGGGATGAGGTCGAGCGCGGCCCGTACCGCGACGGCCGCCACGGCGGCGCCCGCGCCCGCCGCCGCGCCGCGTACCCACACGGGCGCCTCGCCGGACAGGAACAGCGCCGACAGCAGCAGGATCGCGACGAGCCCGGGCACGATGAAGCACAGCCCGCCGATCAGCGCGCCGGGGACGCCGCGCAGCCGCCAGGCGCACAGGATCGCCAGCTGCGTGGAGGCGGGGCCGGGCAGCAGGTTGGTCGCCGCGATGCCGTCCTCGAACTCCTCGGCGTCCAGCCAGCGCCGGTCCCGCACAACCAGGCGGCGCAGCAGCGCGATGTGCGCGGGCGGCCCGCCGAAGCCGACGCAGCCGATCCGGCCCCATTCGCGGGCGATCGTCCGCAGGCCGACGGGGGCGCTCGGTGGCGATGGGGACGATGGGGCCGGCTCTGTCACTCCCCCATCATCCACGCCCCCCGCATCACTGAGGGCGCTGCCGTGACATCACCAGGTGGTCCCATTCGGTGAGCCAGTTGCGGCCCTCGTCGTCGATGAACGAGCCGGGCGGCGGTTTCACCTGGTGCTGCCGCAGCCACTCCCCCGGCCGCCGCATCGCGGGACGCAGGCTGCCGTCGCTCGGCATCAGCTGCGGCGGGATCGGGGCGGGCATCGCCTGCGGGACATGGCCCTCGTCCTCCATCTGGGCCAGGTCCTTCTCCTCGGCCATCCCGATCGGGCCCTGCCGCCGGGCGTTGAAGAACTGGTTCACCGCCGGGTGCGTGCTGGACAGGATCATCTCGCGCGGCCCGAACATCACCAGGCCGCGCCGGAACAGCAGGCCGAGGTTGTCGGGCAGCACCCGGGCGGTGCCGATGTCGTGGGTGACGATGAGGAAGGTGGCGCCCAGCTCGGTGTTGAGGTCCACGAACAGCTGGTTGAGATAGGCGGTACGGACCGGGTCGAGGCCGGAGTCGGGCTCGTCGGCGAGGATCACCTCGGGGTCCAGGACGAGCGCGCGGGCGAGGCCGGCGCGCTTCTTCATCCCGCCGGAGATCTCGCCGGGCAGCTTCTGCTCGTTGCCGCCGAGCCCCACCATCTCCATCTTCTCCAGCACGATCCGCCGGATCTCCGACTCGCTCTTCTTGGTGTGTTCACGCAATGGGAAGGCGATGTTGTCGTAGAGGTTCATGGAGCCGAACAGCGCGCCGTCCTGGAACAGCACACCGAACTTGCGGCGCATCTCGTACAGCCGGTGCTCGCTCAGCCGGGGCACGTCGCCGTCGCCGACGTAGACGTGGCCGCGGTCGGGGCGCAGCAGGCCGACGAGGTTCTTGAGGAACACCGACTTGCCGGTGCCGGAGGGGCCCAGCAGCGCGGAGATCTCGCCCGCCGGGATCGTGAACGACACGTCCTCCCAGATGACCTGCCGCCCGAACGACTTGCGCAGCCCCTCGACCCGGATCTCGACGCCCATGGCGACTCCCAGGGCGGGGCGTCCGGGGGCGGGTTTTTCCGCAGCCTCCTGCCGGTCCCCCGCCGACTTCGACTGTACGACGCGATCCGCGCGCGCGGGAGGCCCAGCGGGGACTTATTGGACCACTCGTCAAGGGCCGTCTCCCCCGCCGCAGCGGACCCTCCCGCACCCAATGTGCCCAACCGGCCCACCGAACTTCGGCACATTCTCGACTTACCCGGAGGAATGCGAATCTCCGACCATGTCCGGTGACCTCCGGCGCGCCACAAGGGCGCGCCCAACCCCCACTGGAGGCTCAGTGAAACACCGTCATGCCCGCGTTCGCGGCATCGCGGCCATCGGCGCGGCCACCGGAGTCGTGGCGACCGGCCTGGTCGTCGCCTCGGCCGCACCGGACGACGTGACCGCGGCACCGGCCGGAGCATCGGCCGCGCTCGCACCCTCCCCGCAGGCCGGCGCGGTCAAGACCGCCCGGTCGCTCGCGGGAACGCTCGGCGCGCGCAGCGCCGGGTCGTACATCGACAAGGCCACCGGCTCCCTGGTGGTCACCGTCACCGACACCGGGGCCGCGCGGACCGTCCGCGCCGCCGGAGCACAGCCGCGCACGGTCGAACGCAGCGGCACCGACCTGAAGGAGGTCATGGCCGCGCTCAAGCGCGACGCGACCGTACCCGGCACCGCCTGGGCCGTGGATCCCGCCACCAACCAGGTGGTGCTCTCCATGGACAGCACCGTCACCGGAAGCAAGCTGACCAAGGTGAGGAGCGCGGCGGGCAAGCACGGCGCCGCCGTGCGCACCAAGCGCGTCGCGGGAGAGTTCCGTACGTTCACCGCCGGTGGCGAGGCCATCTTCACCGGCGGCGGGCGCTGCTCGCTCGGCTTCAACGTCAAGAGGGGAAGCGAGTTCTTCTTCCTGACCGCCGGGCACTGCACCGACATCGGCGGCTCCTGGTTCTCCGACCAGGGCAACACCCAGAAGCTGGGCGACACCGACGGCAGCAGCTTCCCCGGGGACGACTACGGCATCGTCAAGTACACGGGTACGCCGTCCGACTCCCAGGGGACGGTGTCCCTGTACGGCGGTACCCAGGACATCACGAGCGCGGGCGCGGCGGCGGTCGGCCAGAACGTCACCCGCAGCGGCAGCACGACCCAGGTCCACGAGGGCGAGGTGACGGCGCTCAACCAGACGGTGAACTATGCCGAGGGCAGCGTCAGCGGACTCATCCAGACCACGGTGTGCGCCGAGCCCGGTGACAGCGGCGGCTCGCTGTTCGCCGGGTCCACCGCGCTCGGGCTGACCTCGGGCGGCAGCGGCAACTGCACCATCGGCGGGACGACGTTCTTCCAGCCGGTCGGCGAGGCGCTGAGCGAGTACGGCGTCGAGGTCTACTGACCGGCGCGGCGACCGACCCATCACAGAGAGGTGTGCGGAAGTCTTGAGACCGCCGGCCCCCGGCCTGGTACCGGGTCAGGGGCCGGCGGGCACCTCGAGGGTCCGCAGGATCTCGGCCACAACCTCGGACTGCTTCGGTACGAGGTAGAAGTGGTCGCCCGGAAAGACCTTCACCCGGACGGGACCGGCGTCGGTGGCCTCGCGCCATCCGGCCGCCGTCACCTCGTCGACATGCGAGTCCTTGTCGCCGAGGAGCACCGTGAGCGGGACGTTCAGCCGCGGCTCGGGCCGGTACTCGTAGTCCTCGATCAGCGCGAAGTCGTTGCGGATGTACGGCATGACCAGCTCGCGCAGTTCCTCGTCCTGCAGCACTTCCGCATCGGTGCCGCCGAGCTCGGCCAGCGCGGCGATCACGCCGTCGTCGTCGCGGCCGGCGACGCGCTCGTCGTCGCGGTCGTGCGGCGGCCGGGCACCGGAGACGAACAGGTGGACGGGGGGCGTGCCTCGCTCCTGCAGCAGCCGCGCCACCTCGTACGCCAGCACGGCGCCCATGCTGTGCCCGAACAGCGCGGCGGGCCGGTCGAGCAGCGGCGCCATCGCCCCGGCGATCAGCCGGGCGAGCTGCCGGGCGTCGGTGACGAACGGGTCGGCCATCCGGTCGGCGCGGCCCGGGTACTGCACGGTGTGCATCTCCACCGCCGGGCCGAGCTCGCGTGCCCAGGTCCGGTAGAAGACCGCCGACCCGCCCGCGTGCGGCAGGCAGAACAGCCGCATCGACGCCCAGGGGCGCGTCTCCACGCAGCGGAACCAGGTCAAGAGATCAACTCCTCCTCGTCGGCCGGGTGCGGGCCGGCGCGCCCGCCCGTGTCCCGGGCCGGGCGGGGGTCGCGGGGCAGCGGCCACGGCGCCGCCCGGGGGTCCGGTACGAGCTTGGGCCCGGTGGACTCGGCGGCCACCTTGAACCCGCGCCGCCGGTAGTTGGCCATCGCGCTCGGGTGATCGAGCGTACTCGTCCGCAGCCACACCCGGGAAGCCGGGCCGGTGCCCTCGGCCCACAGCCGCCCGCGCTGCCAGGCCCGCCGCACGCACTGCTCGACCAGGTAGCCCCCGTATCCCAGCCCCACGAACGCCGGGGTCAGGCCGACCAGGTGGATCTCGGTGTCGCCGCCGTCCTGGGCCTCCATCTCGAAGAACCCGGCGAGCGTGCCCTCGGCCATCGCCAGCCAGGTGCTCAGGCCCGGCCGCCGCACCCAGTCCCGCCAGTCGTCGTACGACCAGGGGAAGCGGTCGGTCCAGCAGACCGGTGCCCCGACCGCCGCGTACAGCGCCCGGTTCACGTCGGCGGACGGGCGGCGGGCGAGGCTGAACGTCATCTCGACGCCGGGCAGCGGCGCGGGCCGCAGGTCGGCGCTGTCGAGCATCTCCATCGTCCACTCGGTGACGGCGGGGACCTCGACCGGGCTAGTCACCCATGGCCTCGATCAGGCTCTTCGGCCGCATGTCCGTCCAGTGCTCGGCGATGTGGTCCAGGCAGGCCTGCCGGGTGTCCTCGTCCTTGGCGACCGTCCAGCCGGCGGGCACCTCGGCGAACGACGGCCACAGCGAGTGCTGCCCCTCGCCGTTGACGAGCACGAGGTAGGTGCCGTCGGGGTCCTCGAACGGGTTGCTCATCGGTGTTCCTCTCGTGGGGGGTTCCGGGGTGTCAGTCGAGCTTGTCGAGCCGGGCGGCGAGGATCGCGCCCATCTCGGCGGCCGGGCCCGGCTCCATCAGCAGGTGGTGGTCGGCGTCGATGGGATGGTCCTCGATGCCGCCGACCAGGGGTCCCCAGTTGCCGGCGGCCGTGGGCGCGTCGGTCGTACGGCCCTGCAGGGCGGTGAAGAACAGCAGGTCGCCGCCGAAGCTCCCGGGCCGGTACTCCTCGGCCTGCCGCAGCCCGTTCTCGTAGTTGCGGTAGACGTTGACCAGGTCGCCCTCGGCGAGGGTGGACAGGGAGTCGCCGCGCGCGGCGAGCACCGCCATGATCTGCTCCAGGTCGGGGTTGCCGTCGGCGGCGACCATCCGCGCGTCGATCCCGATCGACTCCAGCAGCTCGGGCAGGATCTCGCGCCGGTCGGCCTCCAGGTCCTGGCCGTGGTAGGCGTCGATCAGCGCGAGCACGCCGACCTCCTCGCCCGCCTCGCGCAGCCGCAGCGCCATCTCGTACGCGATCAGCCCGCCCAGCGACCAGCCCACCAGGTGGTACGGCCCGGCCGGGCACACGGTCCGGATCTGGGCGAGGTAGTCGGCGGCCGTCTCCTCGACCGAGTCCGGCAGGTCGGGCTCGGTGAACGCGCGCGCCTGGAGCCCGTAGATCGGACGGTCGGCGCCCAGGTGCCGCTGGAACTGGAAGTAGCTCCAGGCCAGGCCGCCCGCCGGATGCACGAAGAACACCGGGGGCCGGGTCCCGGCGGTCCGGATCGGCAGCAGCACCTCGAAGCCCAGCCGGTCCGCCGGCTCGCCGAGCCGGGTCAGCGCCTCCACGGTCTGGTGGGTGAACACGTCGCGCGGCGTGATCTCCAGTTCCGCCCGGCGGGCCAGCCCGGCCAGCCTGAGCGCGGCGATGCTGTCGCCGCCGAGGTCGAAGAAGCCGACGTCGGCCCCGACCCGTTCCAGGCCGAGGGCACCGGCGAACAGCCCGCACAGCACCTCCTCCTCGGGGGTGCGCGGGTCGCGGCCGGCGCGGGCGGCGGTGCCGAAGTCGGGCGCGGGCAGCGCCGTGCGGTCGAGCTTGCCGTTGAGGTTGGTCGGGAACGTCTCGAGCGGGACGAACGCCGCCGGGACCATGTACTCCGGCAGCCGCTCGGCGACGAAGGCGCGCAGCTCCTCGGGCGGGGCGGTCGCGACGACGTAGGCGACCAGGCGCTTGACGCCGGGGGCGTCCTCGCGGGCGATCACCGCGACGTTGGCGACCGCCGGATGGGCGGCGATGGCCGCCTCGATCTCGCCCGGCTCGATCCGGAACCCGCGGATCTTCACCTGGAAGTCGGCCCGGTCGAGGTACTCCAGGGTGCCGTCGGGGCGGCGGCGCATCAGGTCGCCGGTGCGGTACATGCGGTCGCCCGGGGCGCCGAACGGGTCGGCGACGTACCGTTCGGCCGTCAGCGCGGGCCGCCCGAGGTAGCCGCGGCCGAGCCCGGCGCCCGCGATGTAGGCCTCCCCCGGCACGCCGGGCGGGACGTGGCGCAGGGCCGCGTCCAGCACGTACACCCGCATGTCGTCCAGCGGACGGCCGAGCACGGTGGTCGACTCGCCGGGATCGGCGAGGGCCGCGCGCTGCCCGCCGGCGGTGGCGTACGTGGTCGTCTCGGTCGGCCCGTACACGTTGCCGACCGCCGTCCCAGGACAGGCGGCGAGAACCCTGCGGATGGCGGTGGCCGAGCCGGCTTCGCCGCCGGTCAGGACCTCCTTGAGCCCGGCGAACGCCTGCGGCCGTTCCTCCGCGACGAGGTTGAACAGGGTGGTGGTGAGGAAGAGCCCGGTGACGCCCGCCTCGCCGACGATCCGTTCGAGGTCCTCGGCGGAGAGCCGTCCCGGCGGCGCGATGGCGGCCGTACCGCCGCCCAGGAGCGGCGTCCACAGCTCGTAGAGGGAGGCGTCGAAGGCGTGCGCGGAGTGCACCAGGACGCGTTCGTGCGCATCCGCCTGCAGCAGGGAGTCCGTGGCCAGGTCGACGACGTCCCGGTGCCGCAGCATGACGCCCTTGGGCTCCCCGGTCGAACCGGAGGTGAAGAACACGCAGGCGAGCTGGTCGGGCTGGACCGGGACTCCGGGATCGGTGGCGGGGTGGCCGTCGCCGTCGTCCAGCAGCAGGACGTGCGCGCCGGTGTCCAGACCGGCGACGCGATCCGCCATCGCGGTGTCGACGACGAGGACCGGTGCCCTGGCCTCGGAGACCGCCCAGGCGATCCGTTCCGGCGGGTAGCCGTGGTGGATCGGCGCGTAGCAGCAGCCCGCCTTGAGGACCGCCAGGCAGGTGGCCACGAGATCGGCGGAACGTTCGAGGAGGAGGGCCACCGGGGTCTCGCGGCCGACGCCGAGCGCGATCAGGCGGTGGGCCAGCCGGTTGGCGCGCGCGTCCAGCTCGGCGTAGGTGACGGTCGCGCCGTCGGCCGTACGGAGCGCGATGGCGTGGGGGTGCTCCTGGACTCGGGCGGCGAACCGGTCGGTGATGGTGCCGGGGCGGCGGGCGGTGGCCGTTCCCCGCGATGCGCTCAGGGCCGCGCCGCGCTCGGCGTCGTCCAGGACGCCGATCCGGGCGACGGGGGCCTCGGGCCGGTACGCGATCGCGTCGAGGATCGTGACGAAGCGTCGCATCATCCGTTCCGCCTCGGCGGCGGAGCAGACGTCGGCCCGGTAGTCCAGGCGCAGCGACAGACTCGGGCCCGGTACGGCCGCGAACGTGTACGGGTAGTGGGTGGCGTCGTAGCCGTCCACACCATGGAGACTGAGCCCGCCCAGGTCCGTTCCGGCGGATCCGGGATCGAACGGGTAGTTCTCCAGCACCGTCATCGTGTCGAACAGCGTGCCCCGCGTACCCGCGAGCCGCTGGATGTCGGCCAGCCCGAGATGGTGGTGGGCCATCAGGTCGGCCTGCTCGCCCTGCACCCGGGTGAGCGCGTCCGCGACCGTGTCGCCGGGCCGGAACGCGACCCGGACCGGAAGCGTGTTGATGAACAGCCCGATCATCTGCTCCACGCCGGGCAGCTCGGGAGGGCGGCCCGACACCGCAGCGCCGAACACCACGTCCGTACGGCCGGTGAGTCCTCCGAGCAGCAGCCCCCAGCCGAGCTGCAGCACCGTGTTCAGCGTGACGCCCTGGGCGCGGGCCCGGGCGGACAGCGCGGTCGTCAGGTCCTCGTCGAGCCGGACGCGGACGCGCTCGGGAGACGTGACGGCGTCCGGTTCGCCAGCCTTGGGTGCCAGCAGGGTCGGCTCGTCCACTCCGGCGAGCGCACGGCGCCAGGCGTTCTCGGCGGCGTCCCTGTCCTGCGCGGCCAGCCAGGCCAAATGGTTCTTGTACGGAGCGACGCGCGGCAGGCCGGTGTCGTCGCCACCGGCGAGGTAGAGCGCGAACAGCTCGGTCTGCAGCACCGGCGTGGACCAGCCGTCCAGCAGGATGTGGTGATGGGTGAACACCATCCGGTGCAGGCCGTCCGCCAGCCTGAGCAGGACGAACCGCAGCAGCGGCGGCTTGGCCATGTCGAACGGCAGGGCCCGCTCGCGGGCGGCGATCTCCCCGGCGCGGCCAGGGTCATCGGTCAGGTCGATCTCTTCCCACGGCAGCCGCACCTGGCGATGCACGACCTGGACGGCGCTGCCCTCCTTGCGCTGCCGGAACCCGGCCCGCAGGTTGGCGTGCCGGCGCAGCAGCGTCGCGGCGGCGGCGCGCAGGGCTCCGGTGTCCAGCGGGCCCCGCAGGTCGAAGACGATCTGCGCGGTGTACGCGTCCCGGCCGGTGTCGTCGTACAGCGCGTGGAAGAAGAGCCCCTGCTGCAACGGCGACAGCGGCAGGATGTCCTCGAGCTGCGGCTTCTTCTGCTGCGCGGTCAATCCCACTCCTCTTCGGCGTCCAGCTCCGCGGCCAGCTCGTCGATCTCGTCCTGGCTCACCGACACCAGGTCCAGGTCGGACGGCGTGAACCCGCCGACCGGCCCGCCGTCCCGGCCCTGCTCGACATGCGCCACCAGCCCGCGCAGCGCGTCGCACCAGCGGTCGGCGAGGTCCTGGACCCGTTCCGCGTCCAGGAGCCCGCCCGCCCAGGTCCAGGTGGCCGACAGCTCCGGCCCGCCCGGCAGGTCACGGGTATGGGCGTTGACCTCGATCGCGTGTACGAGCGCGAGCGCATCGTCCTGGCCACCGCCGAGCGCGCCGCTCTCCGCCGCGTCCGCCGGGCCCCAGTCGGTGGCCTCGGGGACGGCGCTCCGGCCCAGGTAGTTGAACGCGATCTGTGGGGTGGGCGTGGTCTCGCCGTCCTCGCCGTCCCTGCCGTCTCTGCCGGACAGCCGGGGGCGCAGGAGCCCGTACCCGATGCCGTTGTCCGGGATCTCGCGCAGCTGCTCCTTCACCTTCTTCAGCGCCGTCCCGACGGCCTGGCCGCCCTCCCGGATCTCCATCCGGCCGATCGTTCCCGCGTCCAGCCGTACGGGATAGATCGAGGTGAACCAGCCGACGGTGCGCGACAGGTCCACGCCCGGGACGATCTCCTCCCGGCCGTGCCCTTCGAGATCGATCAGGACGGCCGTCTGGTCGCCGCCGCGCCAGCCGGCGACGGCAAGGGCCAGCCCGGTGAGCAGCACGTCGTTGATCCGGCCGTGGAACGCAGCGGGCACGTCGGTGAGCAGCGGCCCTGTCACCTCCGGCGGGAGGTCCACGGTGAGGTGCCGGGCGTTCCCGAACGTGTCGCTCGCGGGGTCGAGGGGCCGTTCCCCGATAAGGGGATCCGGCGTGGCGAGGATCTCCGACCACAGCGGCAGCTCGACGGCCCGTTCCGGACTGGACGCCTCAGCGACGAGGCGCTGCGCCCAGCGGCGGAACGAGGTCCCGACCGGTTGCAGGTCCTCCCCCGCCCAGGCGGTGACCAGATCGGGGATGAGGATCCGCCAGGACACCCCGTCCACGACCAGGTGATGCAGCGTCAGCAGCAGCCGTCCGGAACGCTCCGGCCCCGCGTCGAACCACACCAGCCGCACCATCACCCCGGCCGCCGGGTCAAGACGGCCCCGGGTCGCGGCGGCCTGCTCGGCGAGGGTCGCCCGCAGCGCTTCCGCATCGAGACCCGCGATGTCGACGCGCTCGACGAGCGTCGCGGCATCGACCGTGCCGGGCTCGGTGACCTCGAACTCCGTCGCATCGGCCCGGAGCCGCAGCATGTCGTGGTGATCGATGACCTGCTGCAGCGCGCGGGTGAGATCGTCCATGCGGAGGCCAGGCGGTACCTGGAGCAACATCCGCTGGCTGTAGTCGTCGACCGGCCCGTTCAGGTCCTCCCGGAACCACCGCATGATCGGCGTCGCCGGAACGAGCCCCACGCCGGTGCCCGGCGGCTCGGTCTCGATGGTCTCGGCCTCGCCGGCGGGGCGGGCGATGGCGGCCAGTTCCTGGACGGTCTGGTGCTGGAAGACTTCGCGGGGGGAGATGACCAGGCCGGACTGGCGGGCCCGGGACACGAGCTGGATGGCGATGATCGAGTCACCGCCCAAGTCGAAGAACCCGTCCTCGACCCCGACCCGTTCAAGATTGAGAACCTCGGCGAACAGGCCCGCGAGGGTCTCTTCTTGGGGGGTGCCAGGTGCCCGCGAGGACACCTTGGCCGAGAAATCGGGATCGGGAAGCGCTTTGCGGTCCAGCTTGCCGTTCGAGGTCAACGGCAGAGCATCGAGTTCGACGACCGCGGCCGGGACCATGTAGCCGGGAAGGTGCTGGGCGGCGTGCGCGCGCAGATCGTCGTCCTTGCCGACGATGTAGGCGATCAACCGCTCATCACGAACGATGACCGCAACATCCGACACCGCCTCATGACGGGCCAGGACCGCCTCGATCTCGCCCGGCTCGATCCGGAACCCACGCAACTGCACCTGCTGATCTGAGCGCCCCAAGTATTCGAGACGACCGTCGGCCAGCCAGCGACCCAGATCGCCGGTGCGATACATCCGCGTGCCCGGCGCTCCGTGCAGGTCGGCGACGAAACGCTCCGCCGACAGACCCGGACGGTTGAGATACCCGCGCGCCAGGCCAGGACCCGCAACGAACAACTCCCCGACCACACCGGCGGGGACCGGCTGGAGACGGCCGTCCAGGACGTAGATGCGCAGGTCGGGGATGCCGGTGCCGATGACACTGCCCGGCGCGGTCGCCGCATAGGCGCGGTCCAACTCGATGTGCGAGACATGCACCGTGGTCTCGGTGATCCCATACATGTTGACCAGCGTTGGCGCGTTGTCGGCGTGCCGGGAGTACCAGTCATCCAGACGACCCAACTCCAGGGCCTCACCACCGAACACCACGTACCGCAACGCCGACACATCCACGCCAGGGTTATCCCGGTCGGCGGCCATCAGCTGGTAGAACGCCGACGGCGTCTGATTCAGAACCGTGACGCGCTCGGTCTCCAGCAGCCGCAGAAAGTCCTCCGGCGAACGCGACGTCAGATACGGGACCACGACCAGCCGGCCCCCGTACAGCAGCGAACCCCACAACTCCCACACCGAGAAATCGAACGCATACGAGTGGAACAACGTCCACACATCATCGGCACCGAACCCGAACCGGCCCTCGGTCGAGCGCAGCAGCCGCACGACGTTCGCATGCGGGACCACAACACCCTTGGGACGACCCGTCGAACCCGACGTGTAGATCACATAGGCCGGATTGTCCGGCGACACCGGCACTGCAAGGTCGGTATCGGCGTACTCCTCGCACGCCCCGACCTCGTCGATCGTCAAAACCGGTTGCGCGTCGTCCAGGACGTATGCGATCCGGTCCGCTGGATAATCCGGGTCGATCGGAACGTACGCGGCACCGGCCTTCAGCACCGCCAGCACCGCGACGACCAGCTCCACCGAACGCGGCAACTTCAACGCCACGAAACGCTCAGGACCCGCACCCCGCGCCACCAGCGACCGCGCCAGCCGATTCGCCCACGCGTTCAACTCCCCATACGACAACGTCCGACCCTCGAACGACACCGCCACCGCATCCGAAGACGCAGCCGCCCGCGCCTCGAACAACGAGACGATCGTCGCGTCGCCCGCCGGTTCGCCCCCGCGGCCGCCGGCCCATTTCTTCAGCAGCGTGCGGCGTTCGGCGCGGTCGAGGATCTCGGCGGTGCCGATGGGGGCGTCGGGCTCGGCGACCATTTCGCGGAGCAGCCGTTCAAAGCGAGCCGCGAGCGACTGGGCGGTGGCGGGGGCGAACAGGTCGAGGGCGTATTCGAGGCCGCCCTCGATCCCGGCAGGGGTGCCGTCCTCGGCGTGCCGTTCTTCCAGGTACAGGGACAGGTCGTACTTGGCCGCGACCGAGGGAAGGGACTCGGCGCCGCCGCTGAGCCCGTCCAGTTCCAGCTTCGCCTCGGGGTTGTTCTGGAACGAGAGAACGACCTGGAAGAGGGGGTGCCTGGCCATCGAACGGGCCGGATTGAGCACGTCGACGAGGCGCTCGAACGGGACGTCCTGGTGCGCGTACGCCGCCAGGTCCGTCTCCTTCACCCGGGCGACCAGTTCACGGAACGACGGGTCCCCGGACGTGTCGGTGCGCAGGACGAGCATGTTGACGAACATGCCGACCAGATCGTCCAGGGCCTCGTCGGTACGCCCCGCGATCGGGGAGCCGATGGCGACGTCGGTGCCGGCGCCCATCCGGGTCAGCAGGGCCGCGTAGGCTGCCTGCGTCACCATGAAGAGGCTGGCTCCGGTCTCGCGGGCCAGCTTGCGGAGCCCGGCGTGCAGGTCGGCGTCCAACTCGAAGGGGACGGTGCCGCCTCGGTACGAGGCCTCGGCCGGACGCGGACGGTCCGCCGGCAACACCAACTCCTCCGGCAACCCCGCCAGCGCACCCCGCCAATACGCGATCTGCCGCGACACCAGACTGCCCGGGTCATCCTCCGACCCCAGCAACTCCCGCTGCCACAACGAATAATCCGCATACTGCACCGGCAACGGCGCCCACTCCGGCACAACCCCCGACACCCGCGCCCCGTACGCCACGATCACATCACGCGCCAGCGGCGCCATCGACCACCCATCACCCGCGATGTGATGCAGGACCAGCATCAGGACGTGCGCGTCCTCGCCCAGGGAGAACAGGGCGGCGCGCAGGGGAGGTTCGACGGACAGGTCGAAGCCCTGACCGGCCGCGGCGGCGAGGACGCCCGGCAGGCCGGACTCGCCGGTCTCGATGACGGAGAGCGTGGGGCGGGCGGTCGCCGCGTCCAGGACGAGCTGGCGGGCGGTACCGGAGGCATCCGGGAAGATCGTGCGCAGCGACTCGTGCCGTGCCACGACGTCGCCGAGCGCCGCCCGCAGGGCCGCGTGGTCGAGGGCGCCGTCGAGCCGCAGCGCGATCGGCATGTTGAACGTGGCGGAGCGGCCCTCGAAGCGGTTGAGGAACCAGAGCCGCTGCTGCGCGTACGACAGCGGGACCACGTCCGGACGCTCCTCCCGCGCCACCAGCGCGGGACGTACCGAACCGGACGCCTCGGCGACCCGTTCGGCCAGCCGCGCGACGGTCGGGGCCTCGAACAGCGCGCGGACCGGCAGTTCGGCACCGAAGGCGGAGCGGACCTTGCCGATCAGGCGGGTGGCGGTGAGCGAGTCGCCGCCGAGGTCGAAGAACCCGTCGTCGACGCCGACCCGGGACACCCCGAGCACCTCGGCGTACAGGCCGCAGAGGATCTCCTCCTGCGGCGAGCGGGGCGCGCGGGTGACGGCGGTGCCGGTGCCGGGTTCGGGCAGCGCGGCCTTGTCGAGCTTGCCGTTGACGGTCAGTGGCAGGGCGTCGAGCGCGGTGAGCGTCGGCACCATGTGGGCGGGCAGGCGCGCGGCGGCGTGCCGGCGTAGCCCGGCCAGGTCCGCCGAGGCCGGTACGACGTAGCCCGCGAGCCGCCGGTCGCGGACGACGACCACGGCGCGGGCGACGCCCTCGTACGCGGCCAGTACGCTCTCGATCTCGGCAGGCTCGACCCGGTAACCGCGGATCTTGACCTGGTCGTCGACCCGGCCGAGATGCTCGATGGTGCCGTCGGCACGCCAGCGGGCGCGGTCGCCGGTGCGGTACATCCGTTCGCCCGGGGTCCCGTACGGGTCGGCCACGAACCGTTCGGCGGTCAGGCCCGGCCGGTCGAGGTAGCCGCGTGCCAGCTGGGCACCCGCCAGGTACAGCTCGCCCGGAACGCCTGCCGGGGCCGGCTGGAGCGCCGCGTCCAGGACGTAGGCGCGGGTGCCGGTGTGCGGGGCGCCGACCGTGGGCGTCTCACTGCTCACCACGGCGGCGTTCATCGTGTCGACCGTCGATTCGGTCGGCCCGTAGAAGTTGCGGACGGTCGTCCCGGTCAGCTCGCGCAGCTCGCGCCACAGCTCGTCGCTGATCGACTCGCCGCCGAGCAGCACGTGCGCGGGCCGGTGTCCGTCGAGGAACCCCGCCTCGCGCAGCGCCTGGAAATGCGAGGGCGTCGTGTTGATCAGATCGATCCGGGCGCGTTCCACATAGGCGGTGTACGCCCGGGCGTCGCGGCGGGTCTCGTCGTCGATGAGGTGCAGTTCCTGGCCGTACATCATCCACAGCACGCCCATCACGGACGTGTCGAACGAGAACGACGCCAGATGCGCGAACCGCATCGGGCGGTCCTGGCCGTGCGCGGCGATCGCCGGTTCGAACAGGGCGGCCCGATGCACCTCGAAGTAGTTGAGGACCCCTTCGTGGGGAACGGTGACGCCCTTGGGCCGCCCGGTGGAGCCCGAGGTGTAGATGACGTACGCGGCGTTGCCCGGCCTGGCCCGGCGACCGGGATCGTGGTCTGGTCCGCCGGCGTCGGCGGCATCGCCGGGCCTGAGCGTACGAGCCGGACGGCAGTCGTTCAGGAGGTCGGCGATGCGCTCGGCCGGGTATTCGGGATCGATGGGCACGTACGCGGCGCCCGCCTTCAGCACCCCGAGCAGCGCGACGACGATCTCCGGCGTGCGCGGCAGGACGAGCGCGACCCGATCCTCTGGGCCGATGCCGCCCGCGATCAGGTCGTGCGCGAGCCGGTTGGCGCTCGCGTTCAGCTCGCGGAACGTCAGCGAACGTTCGCCGCAGACCAGCGCCACCACCTCGGGTGTCCTGGCGGCCTGCTTCTCGAACAGCTCGGGCAGCGTGCCGGGGCGCTCTCCAGTGGTCACGGCCGTGTCGTTCCAGGCCGCGAGCCGCGCCCGCTCGTCCTCGCCGCCCAGCTCGACCGAGCCGATGAGGCGGGACGAGTCGTCCGCGAACGCCTCCAGGAACGCCCGGACCCGCGCGAGCAGCGCCTCCACGACGTCCCGCTCGTACACGTCGGGCCGGTAGTGCAACCGCAGCAGCAGCTCGGGACCGGGCGCCGCGACGAACGACAGCGGGAAGTGCGTCGCGTCGTAGGAGTCGGCGGCGGCGATACGCACGCCGTTGAGCGAGCCGTCCATGGACGCCGGATCGAACGGATAGTTCTCCAGCACCGTCATGGTGTCGAACAGGGCGCCGCGATGCCCGGCCGCCCGCTGGATCTCGGTCAGACCGAGGTGATGGTGCGGGAGCAGCTCGGTCTGCTCGTCCTGCAGCCGTTCCATGAGGTCGGCGAGCGAGTCGCCGGGGCTGTGCCGGACGCGGATCGGCAGCGTGTTGATGAACAGCCCGACCATCTGCTCGACGCCGGGCAGGTCGGCCGGTCGGCCCGAGACAGTCGAGCCGAAGACGACGTCGCCGCTGCCCAGCAGCCGTCCCAGCACAAGCCCCCACGTCCCCTGCAGGACGGTGCTGAGCGTGACGCCGTGGCGGCGGGCGGCCCGGCCGAGCCGCTTGGTGAGCCGCTCGTCCAGATGGACGGTGACCGCCTCCGGCGGCACGGGCGGGCGGGCGGCGGCCTCCGGAGCCACCAGGCTCGGCTCGTCCACGCCCTGCAGAGCGTGCCGCCAGGCCTCCTCGGCCGCGCCCCGGTCCTGCCGGGCGAGCCAGGCGAGATAGGTCTTGTACGGGGTGACGCGCGGGAACCCGGCGTCGTGCCCGCCCTGCATGTAGAGCAGGAACAGCTCGGTCGCCAGGATCGGCGTCGACCAGCCGTCCAGCAGGATGTGGTGGTTGGTGAACACCAGCCGATGGCGGTCGGCGGCCAGCTCGACCAGCGTGAACCGCAGCAGCGGCGGCGCCGTGACATCGAATCCGCGGGCCCGTTCCCGCGCCACCACCGCGTCCGCCTCGGCCTCGGACGCGACGCGGACCTCCTCCCACGGCAGCTCCACCTCGCGCGGGACGATCTGGACGGGCCGGGACAGGTCCTCGTGCCAGAACGCGGCGCGCAGGTTGGAATGGCGGCGCAGCAGCGTGTCAGCGGCCGTACGGAGCGCCGGTACGTCCAGCGGTCCTTCGAGTTCCAGGACGATCTGCGCCGTGTAGACGTCGGAGCCCTCGCGGTCGAACAGCGCATGGAAGAAGAAGCCCTGCTGGAGCGGCGACAGCGGCAGGATGTCCTCCAGGTCCCCCCGGTTCAATTGGTCCCCCTCCAGGCGTCCTGCAGCTTGTCGATCTCCGCTTGGTCGAGCTCCACGAGCAGGTCGGACGGGGTGAAACCGTCACCATCGCCCGAGGCCACATGGGCGACGAGCCCGCGCAGAGCCGCGAACCAGTCCTCGGCCAGCTCCCGTACCTCCTCCTCGGTGAACAGCCCGTCCGGCCAGGTCCAGGTGGCGGCCAGGCCGTCCCGCGCGATGGCGTTGATCTCCAGGGCATGCGCCATCGGCATCCCCGGGTCCTCGCCCGGCGGAAGCTCCTCGGGCGCGATGCTCCAGTCGCCGCCCTCGTCGCCGGGCATGACCCGTCCCAGGTAGTTGAACGCGATCTGCGCGGGCGGCAGTTCGGCCAGCTCCGCCGCGTCGCCGCCGCCTTCGCCGAGGTAGCGCAGCACGCCGTAGCCGATGCCGTCCGGAACGGCGCGGAGCTGCTCCTTGACCTTCTTCAGCGCGGTGCCGACGGCCGGGCCCCCGTCGCGTACCACGGCCCAGTCGACCTGGCCCGCGTCCAGCCGTACGGGATGGATCGAGGTGAACCAGCCCGCCGTCCGCGACAGGTCCGTTCCGGGAACGAAGTCGTCGCGGCCGTGCCCTTCGAGGTCCAGCAGCACGCTGGTGCCACGGCCGCCCCGGTGCTTGCGCCACTGCGTCACCGCCAGGGCCAGCCCCGTGAGCAGCACGTCGTTGACCCGGCCGTGGAACGCGGCGGGCACGTCGGTGAGCAGCGGGCCGGTGATGTCGGCGGGCAGTTCCAGCTTGACCGAACGCGCCCGGGCCGCGATGTCCACGCGCGGATCGAGTGCACGGTCGGCCAGCGGCCGGTTCGGCCCGTCGACGATGTCGAGCCAGGCGTCCAGGTCGTCCGGCCGTGCCGTCGTCGAGAGCCGCTGCGCCCAGCGGCGGAACGAGGTCCCGACCGGCTCCGGATCCACGCCGGCCCAGGCGGCGACGAGATCGGGCAGCAGGATCCGCCAGG
This sequence comes from Actinomadura sp. 9N407, assembly GCF_044326315.1. Taxonomy (NCBI): domain Bacteria; kingdom Bacillati; phylum Actinomycetota; class Actinomycetes; order Streptosporangiales; family Thermomonosporaceae; genus Actinomadura; species Actinomadura sp. 9N407. The sequence goes on from NZ_JBIRAW010000001.1 coordinate 181,072, forward strand.
ACACCCCGTCCACGACCAGGTGATGCAGCAGAACGAGCAGGCGACCCTGCGCCTCCCCCGCGTCGAACCACACCAGCTGCGCCATCGTGCCGCCGACCGGGTCGAGCCGGTCCCGCGCGGCCGCCGCCTGCTCGGCGATGGTCGCGTTCAGCTTGTCGGCGTCCAGCCCGGCGGTGTCGACCCGGGTGATCAGGTCACGCGCGTCGACCGTCCCGCGCTGCCGGACGACCGGCTGCCAGCGGTCGCCGTCCACGACGTCGAGGCGAAGCCGGAGCATGTCATGGTGATCGAGCAGCGTCCGCAGTGCCTCCGCGAGCCGCTCCACGCCGAGATCGGCGGGTGCCCGCAGCAGCATCGACTGGTGGAAGCCCTTGACCAGCGAGGCGTCCCCGCCGACCCGCTCCCGCAGCCACGCGACGATCGGCGTGACCGGGACCGGTCCCATCCCGGTGCCGGGCGGCTCGGTCTCGATGGTCTCGGCCTCGCCGGCGGGGCGGGCGATGGCGGCCAGTTCCTGGACGGTCTGGTGCTGGAAGACTTCGCGGGGGGAGATGACCAGGCCGGACTGGCGGGCCCGGGACACGAGCTGGATGGCGATGATCGAGTCACCGCCCAAGTCGAAGAACCCGTCCTCGACCCCGACCCGTTCAAGATTGAGAACCTCGGCGAACAGGCCCGCGAGGGTCTCTTCTTGGGGGGTGCCAGGTGCCCGCGAGGACACCTTGGCCGAGAAATCGGGATCGGGAAGCGCTTTGCGGTCCAGCTTGCCGTTCGAGGTCAACGGCAGAGCGCCGAGTTCGACGACCGCGGCCGGGACCATGTAGCCGGGAAGGTGCTGGGCGGCGTGCGCGCGCAGATCGTCGTCCTTGCCGACGATGTAGGCGATCAACCGCTCATCACGAACGATGACCGCAACATCCGACACCGCCTCATGACGGGCCAGGACCGCCTCGATCTCGCCCGGCTCGATCCGGAACCCACGCAACTGCACCTGCTGATCTGAGCGCCCCAAGTATTCAAGGCGACCGTCGGCCAGCCAGCGACCCAGATCGCCGGTGCGATACATCCGCGTCCCAGGCGCCCCGTGCGGGTCAGCGACAAACCGCTCCGCCGACAGACCCGGACGATTCAGATACCCGCGCGCCAGACCGGGGCCCGCGACGTACAGTTCGCCGACCACACCCGCCGGAACGGGTTGGAGACGGCCGTCCAGGACGTAGATGCGCAGGTCGGGGATGCCGGTGCCGATGACACTGCCCGGCGCGGTCGCCGCATAGGCGCGGTCCAACTCAATGTGCGAGACATGCACCGTGGTCTCGGTGATCCCATACATGTTGACCAGCGTTGGCGCGTTGTCGGCGTGCCGGGAGTACCAGTCATCCAGACGACCCAACTCCAGGGCCTCACCACCGAACACCACGTACCGCAACGCCGACACATCCACGCCAGGGTTATCCCGGTCGGCGGCCATCAGCTGGTAGAACGCCGACGGCGTCTGATTCAGAACCGTGACGCGCTCGGTCTCCAGCAGCCGCAGAAAGTCCTCCGGCGAACGCGACGTCAGATACGGGACCACGACCAGCCGGCCCCCGTACAGCAGCGAACCCCACAACTCCCACACCGAGAAATCGAACGCATACGAGTGGAACAACGTCCACACATCGTCCGCACCGAACCCGAACCGGCCCTCCGTCGAACCCAGCAGCCGCACGACGTTCGCATGCGGGACCACAACACCCTTGGGACGACCCGTCGAACCCGACGTGTAGATCACATAGGCCGGATTGTCCGGCGAGATCGCAACGTCCAGGTTCCCGTCCGCGTAGCCGTCGCAGCGGTCCACCGACTCGATGGTCACGACCGGATCGGCGTCGTCCACCATCGCGGCGATGCGGCCGGACGGGTAGTCCGGGTCGATCGGAACGTACGCGGCACCGGCCTTCAGCACCGCCAGCACCGCCACGACCAACTCCACCGAACGCGGCAACTTCAACGCCACGAAACGCTCAGGACCCACACCCCGCGCCACCAAAGAGCGCGCCAGCCGATTCGCCCACGCGTTCAACTCCCCATACGACAGCGCCCGGCCCTCGAACGACACCGCCACCGCACCCGGACTCTCCGCCACCCGCGCCTCGAACAACGAAACGATCGTGTCGCCGTGCACCGGCACGGCCTCATGCCCCCCGGCCCAATCACTCAGCAGGGTGGTGCGTTCGGCCGGGTCGAGGATGTCGACCTCGCCGATCCGGGCGCCCGGGTCGGTGAGCAGGGCGGTCAGGTAGCGCTCGAACCGGGCGGTCAGGCGGCCGGCCGTCGCGGGGTCGTAGAGATCGAGCGCGTACTCCAGTTCCCCGTCCAGCCCGTCGGGACGCTCGGTGAGGACCATCAGCAGGTCGAAGCGGGAGACGCCGGCGTGCAGCGGCTCGGGTTCGGCGGTGAAGCCGGGCATCTCCAGCCGGGCCTCGGGGTTGTTCTGGAAGGTCAGGCCGACCTGGAAGAGCGGGTGGCGGCCGAGGTGGCGCGGCGGGTTCAGGACCTCGACCAGGCGCTCGAACGGGACGTCCTGGTGCGCGTACGCCGCCAGGTCCGTCTCCTTCACCCGGGCGACCAGTTCACGGAACGACGGATCGCCGGACGTGTCGGTACGGAAGACGAGCATGTTGACGAACATGCCGACCAGATCGTCCAGGGCCTCGTCGGTACGCCCCGCGATCGGCGAGCCGATCGGGACGTCGGTGCCGCCGCCGAGCCGGGTCAGCAGGGCGGCGAACGCGGCCTGGGCGATCATGAACGGGCTGGTGCCGGTCTCGCGGGCGAGGGCGAGCAGGGCGGTCCGCACGTCGGGGCCGAGCCGGAAGCGGGCGGTGCCGCCGCGGTATGAGGCCTCGGCCGGACGCGGACGGTCCGACGGCAACGCCAACTCCTCCGGCAACCCCGCCAGCGCACCCCGCCAATACGCGATCTGCCGCGACACCAGACTGCCCGGGTCATCCTCCGACCCCAGCAACTCCCGCTGCCACAACGAATAATCCGCATACTGCACCGGCAACGGAGCCCACTCCGGCACAGCCCCTGACACCCGCGCCCCGTACGCCACGATCACATCACGCGCCAGCGGCGCCATCGACCACCCATCACCCGCGATGTGGTGCATGAGTAGCAGCGCCACATGGTCGTCCGGCCCCAGCCGGAACAGGTGGGCGCGCAGCGGGGGCTCGGCGGAGATGTCGAAGGCGTATCCGGCGGCCATGCCGAGCCGGGCCGGGAGTTCGGCGGCGGTGGTGTCGACGATCTCCAGTTCGGGACGGGCTGCGGCCGGGTCGAGGATCAGTTGCCGGGGGACGCCGCCGCTGTCGGGCAGGATCGTGCGCAGCGACTCGTGCCGCGTGACGACGTCGCCGAGCGCGTCCTGGAGGGCGGCGGGGTCGAGGGCACCGCGGATCCGCAGGGCCAGCGGCATGTTGTACGTGGCGGACGGTCCCTCGAAGCGGTTGAGGAACCAGTGCCGCTGCTGCGCGTACGAGGGCGGCAGGGTCGCCGGACGCTCGCGGGCCGTCAGCGCCGGGCGCCTCGGTCCGGACGCCTCGTCCAGCAGCGCGGCCAGTCCCGCGACGGTCGGGGTCTCGAACAGGGCGCGGACGGGGACCTCGGTGTCCAGGGCGCGGCGGATCCGGCTGACGACCCGCATCGCGATCAGCGAGTTGCCGCCCAGCGCGAAGAAGTCGTCGTCGATCCCGACGCGCTCGGCGCCGAGGAGTCCGGCGAAGACGGCCGCGATGGCCTCCTCGCGGGCGGTGCGCGGTGCCCGGTAGGCGGTCGCGGGAACGGGCGCCGCGAGCTCCGGCTTGGGCAGCGCCTTGACGTCGACCTTCCCGTTGGGGGTGAGTGGCATCGCGTCGAGGACGACGACGGCGGCCGGGACCATCGACTCGGGCAGGCTCTCGCGGACGTGGGCGCGCAGTTCCTCGGGGTCGACGCGCTGGCCGGGCGCGGCGACGACGTACGCGACGAGGCGCTTGACCTCGGGCCCGGCGGCGACGGGCCGCTCGCTCGGCACGAAGCCCGGAGGTGCCAGGGCCCCGACGGTCACGGCGGCGTCGGCGGCCACGGCCTCCAGGACGTGGACGTACGCGGCGGCCAGGCGTTCGGCGGTCTCCCGGTCGAACAGGTCGAGCGCGTACTCCAGTGTCCCGGCGAGCCCGTCCCCGCCCCCGTCCTCCTCCAGCAGGAACTCGAGATCGAACTTGGCGACCCCGGCGTCCACCGGTTCGGGGGCGACGGTCAGCCCCGGCAGCTCCACCGCGGCCTCGGGGTTGTTCTGCAGCGTGAGCATGACCTGGAACAGCGGGTGCCGGGCCAGCGACCGGGCGGGGTTGAGGGTCTCGACGAGGCGCTCGAACGGGACGTCCTGGTGCGCGTACGCCACCAGGTCGGTCTCGCGGACGCGCGCCAGCAGTTCGGCGAAGGCGGGGTCGCCGGAGGTGTCGGTGCGCAGCACCACCGTGTTGACGAAGACGCCGACCAGGTCGTCCAGGCCCTCGTCGGTCCGGCCGGCGATCGGCGAGCCGATCGGGATGTCGGTCCCGGCGCCGAGCCCGGTGAGCAGCGAGGCGAGCGCGGCCTGCAGCACCATGAACAGGCTGACGTGGTGCTCGCGGGCCAGCGCGGCCAGCCGTTCGGCCAGCTCGCCGTTCACCTCGAAGGGGATCTGGGCGCCCCGGTACGAGGCGCGCTCGGGTCGCGGCCGGTCGGCCGGAAGCCGGATCTGGTCGGGTAGGCCGGCCAGGGCCCGCTTCCAGTGCGCCAACTGCCGGGCGGCGAGGCTGCCGGGGTCGTCCTCGGCGCCGAGGAGCTCGCGCTGCCAGATCGCGTAGTCGGCGTACTGGACGGGCAGTGGCGCCCATTCGGGTGCCAGTCCTTCGCGGCGCGCCAGGTAGGCGCTGATGAGGTCCTTGGCCAGCGGCGCCATCGACCAGCCGTCGGCGGCGATGTGGTGCAGGACGAGTAGCAGCAGGTGCTCGCCGGGCGCCGTCCGGTACAGGTGGGCTCGCAGCGGCGTCTCGGCGGCCAGGTCGAAGCCGCGGGTGGCGTCGGCCAGGAGCGCGGCGTGCAGGTCGCCGGGCGCGACCGAGCCGATGACGAGCCGCGGGGCGGCCTCGTCCGGGTCCAGGACGCGCTGGTACGGCTCGCCGTCGCGGTCGGCGAAGACGGTGCGCAGCGACTCGTGGCGGGTGACGACGTCGTGCAGCGCGGCCCGCATCGCGCCGTGGTCGAGATCGCCGGTGATCCGCAGCGGGATCGGCATGTTGTACGTGGCGGTCGGCCCGTCGAGCCGGTTGAGAAACCACAGCCGTTCCTGCGCGTACGACACCGGAAGCGGGTCGGGCCGGCCGGCGCGCCGTTCCAGCGCGGGCCGGTCGCTTCCCGCGCCGGCCTCGGCGATGTGCGCGGCCAGCCCGGCGACCGTCGGCGTCTCGAACAGCGCCCGTACGGCCAGCTCTACGCCCAGTGCGGCGCGGGCGCGGGCGACCACGCGGGTGGCCTTGAGGGAGTCGCCGCCGTGGTCGAAGAAGCCGTCGTGCAGGCCGACCCGGCGCACGCCGAGCACCTCGGCGAAGATCCCGCAGAGGATCTCCTCGCGGGCGTCGCGCGGCGCGCGGCTCACGGCGGGCGCGGAGAGGTCGGGTGCGGGCAGCGCGGCACGGTCCAGCTTGCCGTTGGGGCTCAGCGGCATCGCGTCGAGCACGACGACCGCCGACGGCACCATGTAGCCGGGCAGCGTCCCGGCGGTGAAGGCGCGCAGCTCGGCCGGATCGACGGGATCGCCCGGGACGCCGGTGACGTAGCCGACCAGGACCGTGTCCCCGGCGGCGTCCTCGCGGGCCACCACCACGCTCTGCGTCACGCGCGGATGCGCGGCGAGCGCGATCTCGATCTCCCCCAGCTCGATCCGGAAGCCGCGGACCTTCACCTGGTGGTCGAGCCGGCCCAGGTACTCGATCTGCCCGTCGCGATTCCAGCGCACCAGGTCGCCGGTCCGGTACATCCGCTCGCCGGGCCGCCCGAACGGGCAGGCCACGAACCGGTCGGCGGTCAGGTCCGGCCGCCGCAGGTAGCCGCGGGCCAGGCCGTCGCCCGCCACGTACAGCTCGCCCGGTACGCCGGGGGGAACGGGACGCAGGGTGGTGTCCAGCACGTACGCGCGGGTGTTGGCCATCGGGCGGCCGATCGGCGCGAGCCCCTGGAGGTTGCCGTCGTCGTACCAGCCGGTGACGAAGACGGTCGCCTCGGTCGGGCCGTAGATGTTGGAGATCCGCGCGTCCGGCAGCAGCGCCCTGGCGTCCTGCAGCAGCCGTGGCGGCAGCGCCTCGCCGCCGAGGGCCAGGTCGCCCACGCGCAGCGCGGGCCCGCCCCGCGCCAGCAGCACCGCCACCGCGGACGGCACGCCGCTGACCAGCGTGCCCTCCCAGCCGCCGCGCTCGGCGACCTCCAGCAGGTCGCGGACGACCTCGATCTCGCCGCCGGCGGTGAGCGGCACCAGCCACTCGAACAGCGACACGTCGAAGTTGAGCGAGGTGGAGAACAGCACCCGCGCCATCCGGGCCGGCCCGTAGCCCGCCATCGACTCCGCGCAGAAGTCCACGACGCTGGCGTGCGAGATCACCACGCCCTTGGGGCGGCCGGTCGAGCCGGAGGTGTGGATGACGTAGGCGGAGTTGCCCGGCCGCAGCGGGCGGACCCGTTCGGCGTCGGTGAGGTCGGTCCCGGAGTACGCGGCCAGGTCGAGCGTGTCCAGCTCGACGCGCGGCGTGCCGCCGGGCAGGGCGGCGCCGGCGGTGGTGATCGCGCAGGCGGGGGCGGCGTCGGCGAGCATGTAGGCGACCCGGTCGGGCGGGTACGCAAGGTCGATCGGCTGGTACGCGGCGCCCGCCTTCAGCACCGCGAGCGCGGCCACGACCAGGTCGGCCGTCCTCGGCAGCGCCAGCGCGACGAAGTCCTCGGTACCGACGCCCTGGGCGACCAGGTGGCGGGCCAGCCGGTTGGCGCGCGCGTTCAGCTCGGCGTAGGTCAGCCGGGTGGGGCCAGCGACGACGGCGGTCGCGCCGGGCGTGCGGGCCGCCTGCGCCTCCACCAGCTCGGGGACGACGGCGGGCGCGACGGGAAGCGCGGTGTCGTTCCACTCGTTCAGGACCAGGTGCCGTTCGGCCTCGTCCAGCAACTCGACCGCGTGCAGCGGGGTGTCGGGGTCGGCGGCCGCGAGGGCGCGCAGGTAGCGGATGTAGCGGTCCTGGTGCGAGGCGACCTGGTCGGCGGTGTAGAGGTCGGGATGCGCGTCGAAGTCGACCCGCATCCCGGCGCCGTCGGAGTTGTCGTAGATGTTGATCGACAGGTCGTCGATCGGCCCGGTCGTGAGGGCGTGCACCCGGGCCGGCAGGCCGGCGAAGTCCAGCCGGTAGTCGAAGGCCATGATGTTGATGACCGGCCCGTGGATCCGGCGGCGCTCGCCGAGCAGCTTCAGGTCGCGCAGCAGGTCCTCGCGCCGGTACCGCTGGTGCCGCAGTCCCCGCGCGGCGGCCCGGGTCGCGGCGCGTACCAGCTGCTCGACCGTCATGTCCGGCCGTACGGTCACCCGCAGCGGCAGGACCGTGGCCAGCTGCGCCGGGGTCTCCAGGGCGATCTGGGTGGTCCGGCCGGTGACCGCCAGCCCGAGGATCACGTCGTCGGTCCCGGTCATCCGGGCCACGTAGGCGGCGGTCGCGGCGATCGCCAGCCCCTGGGTGGCGGTGCGCAGCCGGCGCGCGCCCGCCGCCAGCCCGGCCGCCGGCTCCGGCGGGATCGTGACGATCCGGCTCAGGTAGTCGGCGGTCGGCGCGGCCGTCTCCTCCGACAGGCTCACCGCGACCGGGCGGTCGGCGAACCGCTCGGTCCAGTAGGCGCGGTCCCGCTCGTACCGCTCCGACTCGCGGTAGGCGGCCTCGTCGGCCAGCACGGTCCGGTACGAGCCGCGCTCGGCGGGCACGTACGTGCCGCCGCCGGCCAGCGTCGTGTAGATCTCGGCGGCGCGGCGGCTGATGATCAGGCCGCTGTAGGCGTCCTCGATCACATGGTGCACCCGCAGGTACCACCAGTGCAGATCCGGTGCCAGCCGCAGCAGCCGGTTGTCATGGAGCCGGTCGCCGTCCAGCGGCAGCGGCTCGGCCATCCGGTCGCGCATCCACGCGCGCGCGGCGGCCCGCGGGTCGGCTTCGGCGCTCAGGTCGAGCAGCGAAATGGTCGCGGACGCGGCGGGGTCCACGATCTGGCCGGCCATTCCGTCCCGCTCGGCCAGCCGCACATTCAGCGACTCGGCCTCGTGCGCGGCGATACGCGCGACCCGGTCGAACAACTCCGGCTCGACCGGTCCTTCGATCTCGATGTACTGCGCGATGTGAATCGGTGTTTCCGGGGCCAGTTGCTGCGCGTACCAGACGCTGCGCTGTGCGGCGGAAAGAGGAAGGAACTCGCTGGACGACATCACGCAGTGCTTTCCCGATCAGAGGCGTTTTCTTAACACCGGTGCCGGGCACTTCGCCGGGCTCCGGAACAGGAAATGAACAGTGACCAAAAAACGTCGGACAGTCCCCGTCCCCTTTCTGCGGGGTACCGCCGGTGCGCCGGCCTGGCACGCTCCCCGTCGCAGGGCCGGGGGCACACCCGGCCGGTTCGATGGCGTGCCGCTTTCCACCGCCGGCGCGCCCCCCTCGATCACGTCTCTACTCAGGAGTAGCGAACGCATAGTCAACCAGCCGCGTCACCTGGGCCGCAATCCCCTCGTTTGTAGAACTTGACATCAGGAATTACTCACAGGTGTGACAAAGAATCGGCCGGGACGGCGCGGGCCAGATGCGCATGACGCTCGGGAAGTGACAATGGTTGGCCACCCTTTTCGGCCACTGCGCTCACCCTGCGTCACCGAAGTCCCACTGGGTGGGATTTACCGGCCGGGATAGTCGTGCACCACCACGGCGGCGGCGCCCACCGACGGGTGCCGCTGCAGGACGGCCTCGATCTCGCCCAGCTCCATCCGGACCCCGGAGATCTTCACCTGGCGGTCCACCCGGCCCAGGTACTGCAGGGTGGGACGGTCCTCGCCACCGGCGCCGGGCGGCAGCAGCCGTACCGCGTCGCCGGTCCGGTAGAGCCGGCCGGTGGGGCCGTCGCCGAAGGGGTCCTGGTAGAAGGCGTCCCGGGTGCGCTCGACATCGCCCAGGTAGCCGCGGCCCACGCACACGCCGCCGACGAACAGCTCGCCCGTCTCGCCGATGCCGCACGCCGTCCAGCCGTCGTCCCCGTCGCCGTCCCGCTCGTCGCGGCGCAGCACGTACAGCTGCGCGTTGATGATCGGCGAACCGATCGGCAGCCGGAGAAGGCCCAGGTCACCGGCCGTCACGCGGTGATGGGTCACGTCATCGGAGCATTCGGTGGGGCCGTAGGCGTTCAGCAGCCCCGCGCCCGGCATCGCCGCGATCCAGCGGCGGGCCAGCTCGGCCGGCAGCTCCTCGCCGGTCGCGATCATCCAGCGCAGCCCGGCCAGCGCCTCCCGCTCGCCGCCCAGGTCGTCCAGCAGGTGCCGGACCATGGTGGGGACCAGCTCGACGACCGTGACGTCCCGCTCGGCCACGGCCCGCGCGAGGGCCACCGGATCGTGCCCGGTCGCGTCGCCGATCACCACCACCCGGCCGCCGGTCAGCAGCGGGCAGAGCATCTGCCAGACCGAGATGTCGAAGCCCAGCGGGGCGGTCTGGGCCACCGCGTCGGCGCCGGTCAGCTCCAGGTCGACGATCTTGGCGTACAGGTGGTTGATCATGCCCTGGTGCTCGACCACCGCGCCCTTGGGCCGGCCGGTGGACCCGGACGTGAAGAGCACGTATCGGGGCTGGTCAAGGGAGTCCAGCCGGGCCGGTCCCCGCCACGGCTCGCAGCCCGCGGCGGCCGCGGCCCGGACGATCCGGCAGCCCGCCTGGGCCGCGCCGGCCAGCAGATCGGGCGCGGACGGCCCCTCGTCCACGGTCAGCAGCAGCGGCGCCCCGGCCTGGTCGAGCACGTCGCGGACCCGGCCCGCCGGCCAGGTCGGGTCGGCGGGCACGTACAGGGCGCCGACCAGCTCGATCGCCAGGAACGCGGCGACCACCGTGGCGCAGCGCTCGCCGCCGACGCCCACCACGACGCCGGGCCCGGCGCCCTCCCGCTCCAGCAGCGTGGCCAGGCGGCGCGCCTCGGCGGCCAACTCCCCGTACGACAGCGTCCGGACGTCGTCGGCCACGGCGGGACGGTCGCGCTCGGCGGCGATCCGCTCCACCCGCGCGATCACGGGATCGGCCAGGTCGACGGCCTGCTCGCGGCTCAGGCCGTGCCGTGCGGCCAGCTCCACGGCGCGGGCCGCCTCGGCCGCGGCGATGCCGACCACGGGCAGCTCCGCCCGGCCGGGCAGCCTCTCGTCCACACGTCCACGAGCATTCATGATTACTCTCCGTGATCTAGAACTTCTGCACCGTCATCAAGAAATCGGCACTCTCGGAGTCGGCCGCCATAGCTTATGCCCGGACCAGCGATTTCGCGCTACCAATGAGTAATCAAGGGTTGCGAGGTCCGAAGCCCGAAGGTACGGTGAGGCTCCGCCATGTTCGATCAGAAACAGTGGGGAATGGCGAGGAAGACCACCACACTAACAAATTGTCATTCATTCGAGGGTGGCAGCGTGCCCATCATCTCCGCGCCGCAGGAGTTCAACGTCGAGGACCTTTACGTGGACCTCAGGACGATCCTCGGCTTCCCCATCTATCTCAAGTGCGAGGGGTTCAATTTCGCTGGTTCGGTCAAGCTCAAGGCGGCCGCCGAGATGGTCGGCGCGGCGGAGCGTGAGGGGCTGCTCACGCCCGGCTCGGTGATCATCGAATCCTCCTCGGGCAACCTCGGGATAGCGCTGAGCATCATCGCCGCCGCGAAGGGTCACCGTTTCCTGTGCATCACCGACCCGCGGTGCAATCCGGCCTCGGTACGGCTGATGCGGGCGCTGGGCGCCGAGGTGCGGGTGGTGGCCACCCAGGACGCCAACGGCGGGTTCCTGGAGAGCCGGATCCGGTACGTCCGCGACCTGTGCGCGACCAGCGACCGCTACGTCTGGCTCAACCAGTACGGCAACGCCGGCAACTGGAAGGCGCACTACGCGGGCACCGCCCCGGCCATCGCCGACAGCTTCCCCGACCTCGAGGTGCTGTTCGTCGGCGCCGGCACCACCGGCACGCTGATGGGCTGCGCCCGCTGGTTCCGCGAGCACCGCCGCCCGGTCACGATCGTGGCCGTCGACGCCGTCGGCTCGGTCACCTTCGGCGGCATCCCCGAGCGCCGGATGGTCCCCGGCCTCGGCACCAGCCGCCGCCCCGAACTCGTGGACGAGTCGTACATCGACGACGTCGTGCACGTACCGGAGGACGACACGATCCGTACCGTGCACCGGCTCTCGTCGCACGGCTTCCTGTTCGGCGGCTCCACCGGCACCGTGGTGTCGGGCGCGGCCCGCTGGCTGGAGGAGAAGTACCCCGGCGAGGAGCCGGTGGCCGTGGCCATCGCCCCCGACCTCGGCGAGCGCTACCTCGACTCGATCTACGAGGAGAGCTGGCTGCGCGCCAACTTCGGCCACATCCTGGCCGAGCTCGACCTGCCCGGCACCGACGTCCAGGAGATCACCGTCCCATGACCCAGCCGCCCACCTTCGCCGTCATCTCCGGAGCCCAGGTCCACGAGGCGATCGGCGGCCGCGAGGAGCGGGTCACCCGCATGGTCGAGGCCGCCTACCGGCTGCACGGCGAGGGCGCGACCGTCAACCCCGACTCCTACTTCCTGCGCTTCCCCGACCGCCCGTCCTCGCGGATCATCGCGCTGCCCGCCTCGGTCGGCGGCCCGGTCGGCGTGCACGGGATCAAGTGGATCTCCAGCTTCCCCGGCAACGTCGCCGCCGGCCTGCCCCGCGCCTCGGCCGTGCTGATCCTGAACGACGCCGAGACCGGCTACCCGTTCGCCTGCCTGGAGAGCTCGATCATCAGCGCCGCCCGGACGGCCGCGTCCGCCGCCCTGGCCGCCACCGCGCTCACCGAGCGCCGCGAGCTGCGGGTCGGCTTCGTCGGCGTCGGCCTGATCGCCCGCTACCTGCACACCTACCTGGCCGGGAACGGCTTCACGTTCACCGGGCTGGGCGTGCACGACCTCAGCCACGAGCACGCCGAGGGCTTCAAGGGCTACCTGGAACGTACCGAATCCGGCCCGGTCACCATCCACGACAAGCCCGAGGACCTGATCCGCTCGTCCGACCTGGTCGTCTTCGCCACCATCGCGGGCGAGCCGCACGTCACCGACCCCGCCTGGTTCGGGCACAACCCGCTGGTACTGCACATCTCGCTGCGGGACCTGTCCCCCGAGATCATCCTGTCCGCGTACAACGTCGTCGACGACGTGGACCACTGCCTGAAGGCGAACACCTCGCCCCACCTGGCCGAGCAGCGCACCGGAAACCGCGACTTCGTGGCCGGCACCCTCTACGACGTGCTGACCGGCGCGGCCACCCCGCCCACCGACCGCCCGATCGTCTTCTCCCCGTTCGGCCTGGGCGTCCTGGACCTGGCCGTGGCCAAGTACGTCTACGACGAGGTCGCCTCGTCCGGTGCCCTGCAGACCGTCCCGGACTTCTTTCACGAGCTCAAGCGCTACGGCTGACCCAGAACGGGCATGCCGACCCCATGGATGAGAAACGCGGCGACGTCCAGGAACTGACGGACTTCGAGCTCCTGGTGTACGAGACGGTCGCCGAGATCGACAAGGACGGCGGCGCGGCCGACATCGACACGCTCAAGCGGCTGATCGACCACCCGGAAGAGGACATCTGGGCCGCCCTCGGCCACCTGACCTCGGCGAACCACCTGCACTCCACGGAGGGCGGCTTCGTCCTGGGCCCCCACGACTGGGCCCCGTGACGGCCCCGATCAGATGAACCTGGAGGTGTCCAGCTCGAAATCGAACGGCTCCGGCAACGCCAGGGCCTTGCCGTACGGCACCCACACGGTCGCGTGGTAGTCGCCGTCCTCCGGCTCGCTGAAGAGGGTGACGACCTGCTGCCCTCGGTCCACCAGCAGGTAGTGGGCGATCTTCGCCCGCGCGTAGCAGCGCCGCTTCTCCTCGCGATCCCGTTCGGCGCGGGTGGAGGTCACCTCGACCACCATGACGACCCCCTCCGGGGACATCCAGGAGGTGGCTTCGCCGTACAGGTCCTGCTCGCCGAGCGCGATGGTGAGGTCCGGGATCAGCCGCCCCGGGGTACCGTCCTTCTCGCGGCTGGGGATGGCCAGCCCCTTGTGCCCGGACACGTCGAGCTCGACGGGGCTGTTCCTGGTCAGCTGCGAGATGATCTTTGCCGTGTTGTGCTCGTGCGGTCCGCCGGGGGGTGGTGTCACGACGATCTCTCCATCGATCAGCTCCGCTCGGAAGCCCTCGGGGGTCTCAAGGGCGAGGAAGCCTTCGAGGAGAGTGTCCTCCTGCGTCTGCGGTTCAAGAGCCATCACTGCCATGCCCTGCTCCCTTCCTCGTGCGGACGAGTTCAGAGACAGAGCGCCACCTTTCGCATACAGAACGTGGTTTCGACGTCGCTCGATATCAGCCTAACGGGACCCGGCTGGTTTTCCCGGGACGGTGTGCGGCAGACTTATCTAACAAACATCTGTTTGGCAGAACGGGAAGTTGCTGATGAAGCTCGCGGTGACCGAGGAGCAGGAAGAGTTGCGGGACGCGCTGCGGCGGTTCTTCGGCGACAAGTCGTCCGGGGCCGAGGTGCGCCGCCTGATGGAGACCGCCGAGGGGTACGACCCGGCGGTCTGGGAGCAGATGGCCGGGCAGCTCGGCCTGCAGTCGATGGCGATCCCCGAGGAGTACGGGGGCGCGGGCTTCGGGATGCGCGAGGTCTCGATCATCATGCAGGAGATGGGCCGCGCGGTGGTGTGCGCGCCGTACCTGTCCGGGCTGGTGGCCGCGGCCGCGCTGCTGGGGACGGGGAACGAGGACGCCAAGCGGGAGCTGCTGCCCGGGATCGCCGAGGGCGGCACGATCGCGACGCTCGCCTGGACCGAGGGCCAGAGCTGGGACCCGGAGTCGGTGGCCATGGCGGCGCGCCGCGAGGGCGACGGCTGGGTCCTGGACGGGACGAAGTCGTACGTGCTGGACGGGCATGTCGCGAACCTCGTGCTGGTGGTCGCGCAGGGCGAGGACGGCCTGGCGCTGTTCTCGGTGGACGGGGACGCTCAGGGCCTGGTGCGGACGGCGCTGCCCACGTTCGACCAGACGCGCAAGCTGGCGCGGCTCGACTTCACGGCGGTGCCCGCGCGGCTGATCGAGGCGCAGGCGGCGCCCGTCCTGGCGCACGCGCTGGACGTGGCGGCCGTCGCGCTGGCCGCCGAGCAGCTCGGCGGGGCGCAGCGGGCCATGGAGATGACCGTCGAGTACGTCAAGGTCCGGCACCAGTTCGGCCGCCCGATCGGGTCGTTCCAGGCGATCAAGCACCGGTGCGCGGACATGTTCGTGCTGGTGGAGTCGGCGCGCTCGGCCGTGCTGCAGGCGGCGCTGGTCGCCGACGAGAGCCCGGGCGAGCTGCCCGCGGCGGCGGCGCTGGCCAAGGCGTACTGCTCGGACGCCTTCTTCGAGGTGGCCGGCGAGACCATCCAGCTGCACGGCGGGATCGGCTTCACCTGGGAGCACGACGCCCACCTGTACTTCAAGCGGGCCAAGTCGTCGCAGGAGCTGTTCGGGCCGCCGGCGCGGCACCGGGGGCGGCTTGCGGAGCTTGTCGGCATCTGAGCCGTTTCCCGCTCTAGGCTGGGCCGATGCGGACTTCACTGGCGAGCGGGAGCATCTTCGGGCTGGCGTACGGGGACGCGCTCGGCGCCCCCACCGAGTTCCTCGACATGAAGCAGATCCGGCGGCGCTTCGGCGAGGACGGCCCGCGCGAGCCGTCCGGGAACCCGGCGCTGGTCACCGACGACACCCAGATGGGGATCGCGGTGGCGCTCGGGCTGCTGGACGCGCTGGAGAACCCGCCGTTCACGCCGGATCTGATCACGCCGATGTGGCGGCGCCGCTTCGTCGACTGGCTGATCAGCCCCGACAACAACCGCGCGCCGGGCGGTACGTGCCTGCGGGCCTGCCGGGGCCTGGAGGAGGGCCGGCCCTGGCTGGAGGCGACGCAGCACAACTCCAAGGGCTGCGGGGCCAACATGCGGGTCACGCCCGTGGGCCTGGCGCCGGGGCTGGACGACGAGCAGCGGGCGGGCGCGGCACAGCTCCAGGCCGCGATGACGCACGGGCACCCGACGGGTCTGGCCGCCAGTGATCTGACCGCGTTCACCGTGTGGTGGCTTCGCGAGGGCATGGCTCCGGCCGACCTCCCCGGAGCGCTGCGTGAGCGCGCCCATGAGCAGCGCGGCACGTACCACGAGAGGTGGCTGGGCGACCTCTGGTCGCGCTGGGGCGTCAAGACGCCCGAGGACTACATCTCCTACGGGTGGGACGAGTGCCTGGGCGTCCTGGACCGGCTGGACGCCGCGCTCGCGCGTCCCGATCGCGGCGCCGACCCCTGCGAGGCGACCGGGGCCGGGTGGATCGCCGAGGAGGCGTTCGCGACCGGGCTGCTGGCGTTCCTGCTGTTCCCGGACGAGCCCGTCTCGGCGATCTGGCGCGGTGCCGCCAGTTCCGGTGACTCCGACTCGATCGCCTGCCTCGCCGGGGCCTTCGCGGGCGCCCATCTCGGGATGGACGCCTGGCCCGCGGAGTGGGCGGCGCGGATCGAGTACGCCGGCATCCTGACGAGGATCGGCCAGGCCTGGGACTAAGCGGCCGCCCAGCCCGTCCAGCGGTCGATGACGATCGCGATGACGGGGCCTTCGGGCGGGTGGTCGCGGTACTGGTGGTAGCGCTCGGCCAGCAGCGCGACGGGCTCGGCCATCTGGGCCCGGTCCTCGATGATGTGGGCGTGACCGTCCACCCGGACCCACCACAGGCGCTCCCAGTCGTCCTCGTAGTGGTCGGCCAGGAGCGACACGTGCGGGTTGGCGCGGATGTTGTCCAGGCGCTTGAGGTCGCGGGTGCTCTTCGGCTTGTGGTCCACGGCGGTGTAGACGGTCCCCTTGCGTACCGCGAACGTCACGGCGACCAGGTGCGGGCGGCCGTGTTCGTCGGCGGTGGCCAGCCGTACGACCGGGGCCGTCTCCAGGCGGTGCAGCGCGTCGTCAGGTGTGAGCCGGGGCACGGCAGCAGCCTGTCACGCCGGTACGGCTCCGGCTACCTGCGCGGGTAGTGGGGCGGGGTCAGGCCGCGTTCGATGACCTGGTGGAGCTCCTCGTCGGTCAGGACGCGGGGTTCGCCGATCGTGCGGGCGCGGACGTAGACGCCGCAGAGCCATTCGAGCAGGACGGCGTTCTCGTACGCCTGCTCCAGGTCGCCGCCGATGGTGACGCCGCCGTGGTTGGCCATGAGGGCCGCGTGCATGCCGCCGCCCCCGATGCCGCCCTCCATCGCGGCGCGGACGTTGGCCGCCAGCTCGGGCGTCCCGTACGTGGCGTACTCGGCGACCTTGACCACGCCGCCCAGGACCAGGGTGTTGTAGTGGATCGGGGGCAGCTCGGTCATGGTCGTCGCGACCACCGCGCCGTACGTGGAGTGGGTGTGCACGATCGCGTTCGTGCCGGTGGCCTCGTAGATCGCCAGATGCATCGGCGTCTCGGACGACGGGACCCGCTCCCCCTCGACCAGGTGCCCGTCCAGGTCCAGGACCGGGCAGTCCTCCGGGGCCATCCGGTCCAGCATCATCCCGGACGGCGTCACCGCGACCAGATCGCCCGCGCGCACGCTGATGTTGCCGCTCGCCCCCGACACCAGCCCGGTTCCGGCCATCTTCCGGCCGATCCCGCACAGCTCCGCGCGCTCGTCCGCCAGTTTCATCGCGTCCACCTTTCCGATCCACCGGTCCGCAGGGCGTACGCTACGGCCCCAACGATCAAGAGAGGGAGCCGCCATGGCCGTCGTGACGCTCGGGGCGCACATCGTCGACGTCCTCGCCCGCCCGGTGACGGAGATCCCGCCCGGCCAGGACACCGTGGTCGTGGAGCGGATCCGGGTCACCGCGGCCGGCGCCGCGGCCGGCACCGCGGTGGCCCTGGCCAAGCTCGGCAACGAGGTGGTCTCGGTCGGCGCCATCGGCGACGACGAGCTCGGCGACCTGCTGGTCGCGGTCATGTCCCGGCACGGCGTGGACGTGAGCGGCCTGGTGCGGCGGACCGCCGACCAGACGGCCGCCTCGATCCTGCCGATCCGGCCGGACGGCGGGCGCCCCTCGTTCCACGCGCCCGGCGCCAACCTCACGCTGTCGCCCGGCGCGGTCGAGCCCGGCCTGCTCACCGCCGCCGACGTCGTGCACCTGGGCGGCCCGGACGTCACGTTCGGGCTGAACGACCCGGCGTTCTTCGCGATGCTCTCGGCCGCGCGGGACGCCGGGACGGTCATCACGATGGATCTGCTGTCGGGCATGCCCGACCTGATCCTCGGGGCCCGGGCGTTCCTGCCGCTGGTCGACTACTTCCTGCCCAACCTCGAGCAGGCGCAGGCGATGACCGGCGAGACCGACGCCGAGCAGGCCGCGTACTCGCTGCTCGTCCAGGGTCCCAAGGCCGTCGTGGTGACGATGGGCGCGGAGGGCAGCCTGCTCGTCGACGCCGGCGGTACGCGGCGGATCCCGGCGCTGGAGGTCGAGGTCGTCGACACCACCGGCTGCGGCGACGCGTACTGCGCCGGGTTCATCACCGGCCTGGTGCACGGCAAGGAGGCGCTGGAGTGCGCGCGCTGGGGCGCCGCCACCGCGTCGATCGTCGCGCAGGGGCTCGGCTCGGACGCGGGGCTCACCGACCTCGGCGCCGTCCTGGCGCTGCTCGGGGAGCCGGAAGAGAAATGACCCCCGGCGCGGCCGCGCCGGGGGTCCGCACCGAGGGGCCATGTCCCTCAAAGTAGACGCTCGCGGCATCTAACCGGTTTCATCCGTATTAAGAACTCCGTACCAAAATCAAGAACTCCGTACCAGATCGCCCCCTGGCGGCGGGCCGCCCGAACCGCTGGAACCGCCCAGGGCCCGCACGCCGAGCACCGCCTCGGCCGCCCCGACCAGCTGGGCGAGCCGGAAGACCTCGCTGCGGTGGAACGGCGGCGCGTCCCTGCGGGCCACCACCAGGACCAGATCCTGTACGGGGCAGATCGCGTACTCCGTCCCGTCCCCAGCCGTGAACGCCCTCGGCCGTACCGGCTCCAGGTCCGCGAGCTCCGCGTCCGCCAGCCCGCCCACGCTCGCGTGCACCAGCGCGGCCCGTTCCGGACCCGTCCGGGCCAGCCCCGCCCAGTCGGCGCTCAGCAGCGCCGGGACCGCGTCCGCCAGCGTCACCGCGCCCCGTCCCGGATCGGCCGCCAGCTGCCCGATCAGCGCCGCGTCCGGGAACGCCCCGTGCGGCTCGGCCGTCGTCCAGATCCCGACGGTCTCCACGCCCGGCACCGACGCCAGCCCGTCGCGCAGCCGCCCGGTGTCGGCCCCGGCCGGCCAGACGACGGTGAAGTCGTCCAGCGCCCGGCCGTTGTCGCGCTCCAGCACCGCCATCTGCACCACGTCCGCCCCCGCGGCGCCCAGCAGGCGGGCCACCTTGCCCAGCGATCCCGGCCGGTCGGGCAATCTCACCCGAATCCGCAGCAACATGGCCACCTCCCGTAGTCGAACAATGGCCTCCCACCGTGGGACACCATCGTTTCCATCGTGTTACCCCGCCATGTCCGCGTTAAGAAACCGCATGACCGGCGGGGACACACCTAGGAAACGGCCCGCGCGGGCTCTATGCTCACCCCAAGCGGGCCATTAAGGTAACTGCACGTGTCGAGCGCCCCGGACCCCCCAGTCAACGAGGGCTCCGCCCCCGCGGAGCCATCGCCCCCTGCCACCGGCGAGGACGTGCCGTCCCCGCCCGGCGATGACCTTCGGGACGAGATCATGGAGGCGCTGGCGGCGCTCACCAAGCGGCTGGAGCGCGAGCACGAGCGGGCCGCGCACCGCGAGACGGTCATCGACCGCCTGCACGAGGAGAACCAGGGCCTGCGCCGCGGCGAGCTGCAGTCCGCGTTCGAGCCCGTCCGCGCCGCCCTCTACCGCCTGCACGACATGGTCGGGCGCGAGGCCGAGCACTGGGCCGCCGCCGAGCCCCCCGACCCCGCGCACGCCGCGGCGCTGCTCACCGCGGTCGCCGACGAGGTCGCCGACGCGCTGGCCCGTACCGGCGTGGAGCGGTACACCGTCGAGCCCGGCGAGCCGTACGACTCCACCCGGCACCGCCCGGTCTCCGTCGAGACCGTCACCGATCCCGCCGCCGCCGGCACCGTCGTCACCGTGCGCACCCACGGCTTCGAACGCGACGGCCGGGTGGTGCGCAAGGCCGAGGTCGGTGTCGGCAAAGCCCCCGACACCGGACCGGAACCTCTTGCCACGGACAGGTCAAGTGGCCTGCACGAGGCGGGACGAGACGAGACGATGAAGCCCGGACCCTGAGGCTCGACCCCCGCCGAGCCCGCGACCTGCGGGACCTCCCGCGCCACCGACACCTGGAAGGGAGCGAGCGCGACCAGCGTCACGGCCTCCGCCGCGGCGCCGCGCGACTCTGATGGCCGTCTACGGGATCGATCTGGGAACGACCTACTCCTGCATTGCCTCCATCGACGATGTGGGACGGCCGGCGGTGCTGCGCAATCTGGAGGGCACCGACACCACCCCGTCCGTCGTGTACTTCGAGAGCGGCGACAACGTGGTGGTCGGCGCGACCGCCAAGGACACCGCCGTACTGGAGCCCGACAACGTCGTCAGCCTGATCAAGCGGGACATGGGCCGCGACGTCCGCCGGCAGATCAACGGGTTCGACTACACGCCCGAGGAGGTGTCGGCGTTCATCCTGCACAAGCTCGCCACCGACGCCCGCACCTCCACCGGCGACGAGGCCCGCGACGTCGTCGTGACCGTGCCCGCCTACTTCGGCGCGGCCGAGCGCGACGCCACCCGCAAGGCGGGCCGGATCGCCGGGCTCAACGTCATCGACATCGTCTCCGAGCCGATCGCCGCCGCGATCACCTACGGGGTCCTCAACCCCGACACCGACCGCACGATCCTGGTGTACGACCTGGGCGGCGGCACGTTCGACACCACCGTCATCACCCTGCGCGGCGGGCACATCGAGGTCGTCTGCACCGACGGCGACCACGAGCTGGGCGGCGCCGACTGGGACGCGCGCCTGGTCGAGTACCTGGTCGAGCGGTTCCGCGCCGAGCACGCCGACGCCGGCGACCCGCTGGAGGACAAGCAGACCGAGCAGCAGCTCCGCCGGGACGCCGAGGACGTCAAGAAGGCCCTGACGACCCGTACCGCGCACACCGTCCGGGTGACGCACGGCGGCCGGGTGGCGTCCGTCGAGGTGACCCGCGAGAAGCTGGAGGAGATCACCAGGGACCTACTCGACCGGACCATAGAGATCACCGGCCGTACCCTCGGCACCGCCGCCGACAAGGGCGTCGACAACTACGACGACCTGGTCCTGGTGGGCGGCTCCACCAAGATGCCCGCGGTGGCCGCGCGCCTGGAGAACGAGCTCAGCATGCGCCCCCGCCTCCAGGACCCCGACCTCGCGGTCGCCAAGGGCGCCGCGCTCTACGCGTTCGAGGAGACCTACCGGCGGCTGCTGGCCGCCGGCGACCGCGACCAGGCCGAGGAGATGGCCGGCCGGGCCGGCCTGTCCACCGACCAGCAGGCCCAGATCGCCGCCCGCCAGATCAAGACGGTGGCCTCGCACGCCTTCGGCATCGTCGTCGTCGACCGCGAGACCGGCGCCGAGCACGTCGCCCACCTCGTACACGCCAACGACGAGCTGCCCGCCGCCAAGAGCGAGGACTTCTTCACCGTCTACGACGACCAGACCTCCGCCGACATCCGGGTGATGGAGCAGGCCGGCAGCGTGGAGTCCCTCGAGCTCATCGACAACTCCGAGATCGCCACCGGCGACATCCGCGTCCCGGCGGGCAAGAAGGCCGGCTGGCCCATCGAGGTCACCTTCGCCCTCGACTCCTCCGGCCTGCTCAACGTCACCGCCGTCGAGAAGGAGACCGGCGAACGCCTGGAGCTCAAGGTCGACGTCGGCGGAATGTCCGAGGAGGAGGTCGAGAAGTCCCGCCGAGCCCTCTCCCAAGTCCAGATCACCTGACCCCAGGATGCACGCGAGCGGCCCCGCCTCCACTGGACTGCGAGCGGCCCCGCGCCGCCTGGACTGACGAGCGCGGGGAGCGAGGAACGAGCGACTGAAGCGAGGAGGGAAGGCGGTGCGTCAAAGGGCCGCGAGCCGGCGAGCGGAGGCGAGCCCATGGGTAGAGCGCCGCCGAGCGAAGCGAGGCCATGAACACTGATCTTGAGTATCAGCGGGAGGTGCTGGAGCCGGCTCGGGCGGCCGGGGATCAGCCGCCGGAGGATCTGCGGGTGCGGTACGGGCTGCCGGATCCGCTGACGTCGGCCGTGGTGGCGGCGCGGGTCAAGGAGGTCCGGCAGTGCTGGCGGCGGGCGCGGGGGCAGCTGAAGTACCGCAAGCTGATCGACCGGCTGGAGGCCGAGCACCGGGAGCTGGCGCCGCTGTTCCAGGCGGCCGAGCGGGGCGATCTGCGGCCGCTGGCCGAGCGGCTGCGCGGGGGCGAGGAGCGGACCCGGGCGCGGCGGGGGCAGGCGCGGGCGCGGCTCGCGGACGCGGCGGGGATGCTGCGGATGGTGACGCCGGCCGAGGTGGAGGGGATCGCGCGTACGGCCGGGGTGGCGCGGGCGGAGCTGGAGTCGCTGGCCGAGGCCGACTCGATCGCGATCCGGGAGCCCGACCGGCTGCCGGCCTCGGCGCCGTACGCGGCGTACCGGAAGGTGCGCGAGTCGCTGGAGGTGCTGGGGCGGCGGCATCTGGCCGACTTCGTGTTCGGCGGGCGGATGCGCGGGCCGATGCGGGTGGCGGCGGGGTTCGCGGCGCCGGGGCCGAAAGGCGAGGCGCTGCGGCTGGACGCGGAGGCGATCGCGGCGACGACGGCGGCCTGGGCGCGGCGGAGCCGTGACACCAGTACGACGCATGCGGACACGGTGCTGGCGGCGCTGAAGTCGGGTGCGGACCTGACCGAGCTGGTGCGGTACGACGTCGCCGAGCGGCTGCGGGAGCGGCTGGGGCAGCGGGCCTCGGACCGGGCGCTGCTGCGGTACGCGGTGGAGGATCTGGGCATCGAGCCCGACGACGCCCATCGGCTGGTGTTCTCGGTGTTGCGGGAGGCCGGGCCCGGAGGGGGGCTGGCGGGACGGCTGCGGGCGCTGCTGGACGCGGGCGAGGTGTACGCGGCGGCGGAGCTGGCCGAGGCGTCCGAGCCGGAGGACGAGACCGCGGGCGTGCTGGCGGCCGAGGCCCGGCACCGGGTGGACACGGCCGTACGGCTCCGCGAGCACGCGGTGGCCGAGGCGGATCCGGACCGGGCGTGGCTGCTGCTGGCCGACGCGTTGCAGCTGGTCCGTGATCTGCCGGGGGTACAGGAGCATCAGCGGCGGCTGGCGCCGCGGCCGGTCGGCCGGGTGCGCGCCGATGTCGACGACGCGGTGGTGCGGCTGTCGTGGCCGCCGTCGCCGTCGACGGCGGGCGAGGTGGCCTACCTGGTCGTACGGCGGGACGGGCGGCCGCCTCGTACGGCCGGTGACGGGGAGCGGATCGCGGGGGCGCGGGACGACCGGCCGCCGGTCAACGTGCCGCTGTTCTACGGAGTGGTCGCGGTACGGGGCGACGCGGCGGCCGAGCCCGCGGTGGCGGGGCCCGTGGTCGTACGGCCGGAGCCGGGCGAGGTGGAGTTGGTCCCGGGCGACGGCGTGGTGACCGGGCGGTGGCGGTGCCCGGCGGAGGCGGCGCGGGTCGAGGTCGTACGGGACGGGCGGAACGTGCCGGCGGGCCGCGAGGGTTTCCGGGACGAGGTGCCCAACGGGACGACGCACCACTACCGGATCCGTGCCGTCTACCTGGACGGGGAGGGCCGGGAGGCGGTCACGCCGGGGGTGAGCGCATCGGTGACGCCGAGCGCGCCACCGGAGCCGGTGTACGAGCTGGCCGCCGAGCCCGATCCGGCCGATCCGGCCACGCTGCGGGTGCGGTTCGAGCGGCCCCGGCATGGTGTTCCGGAGCTGGTGCTGCTGGACCGTTCGCCGCCCTGGCCGCGCAGCGCTGTGGTTCCGCTGGAGGAGGTGCGGCGGGCGAGCCGGCGGGTCGCGGGGACTCCGGTGGCGGACGGCCTGACCGTACGGCCCGGGGCGGGCGGCTGGCTGCTCGCGGTGACGGTGGCCGAGGGATCGGCGGCGATCGGGGCGTACCACCGGCACGTCCATCTGCCGCCGCCGCAGCGCCTGGTGGCCGAGCGGCGGGGCGCGCATGTGCATGTGGGGTTCGACTGGCCCGCGGACGTGGCGGAGGTGGAGATCGCCTACCGGGTGGGCGCGGCCCCCTCGGCGCTGCCGAGCCGGGAGAACGACGGGGAGCCCGAGCGGGAGATCGTCACGCGCGCGGCGTACGACACCCAGGGCGGGATCCGGGTGCCGGTGCCCGAGGAGCTGCCGGTCGAGGTGTCGGTGGCGTCGGCGGGGACCATGGGCGGTGCGCTGGTCACGGGGCCGCCGGTAAGGGCCGAGGTGGGGGCGCGCGTTCTCGTTCACTACGACGTGGAACGGGTCGGGCCGCCGTGGCGGCGGTCGCTGACGATCCGGCTGACGTGCGGGAAGCCACTGCGGATCCGGCGGCTCGTGCTGGTACGGCGGGCCGGGCGGGTGATGCCGCACCGGGCCGGGGACGGCGAGACGGTCGGCGACTGGGAGCAGGTCCCGGTGCCGGGCGAGTTGTCGGTGTCATTGCCGAAGGGCGCCGACGGCTCTGCGGGAAGAGAACATTGGCTGCGGTGCTTCGCCGAGGATGATGTCATCGAACTGCGCGATCCGCCGGTCCGGCGCTTGCAGAGCTCGAGGTGACGATGCCGTTCAGTGAGGGTGGGAAGCCGTGTCGCTAGCGTCCCGGGTGCAGCTTCCAAGCGCGCGCGCTCGGCAGGGCCTGACCTGTCCGTACTGCTTCGCGGTGGTGGCGTCGCAGCGGATCCCGTTCCGGTGCCGGGGGCGCGCGGGACGGCGGCAGGGGTGCGAACCCGTGCTCGACAAGGAGCTGGCCGACTATCTGGGGTCGACGGCCGGTGCGTCCCTGCCGCCGGTCTTCGCGGCGCCGGGACGCAAGGGGCGCGCGGACTGTCCCGACTGCGGTCAGCTCACGGGCAACCGGGTCTGCCCGGAGTGCCACAACCCGCTGCCGCCGGCGTACGTCGACTCCCCCGGCCGGATCGTCGCGCTGGTCGGGGCCAAGAACGCGGGCAAGAGCACCTATATCGCGGTGCTGCTGCACGAGCTGATGAACCGGGTCGGGACCGAGCTGGACGCCTCGCTGGTGGCCTGCGACGACCGGACGATCGAGCGCTACAAGCGCGACTTCGCGCGGCCCCTGCTGGAGCAGCGGCGGCTGCTGCCGACGACGGCCAGCGCCGCGACCACGCCGCGCGAGCCGCTGGTCTACCTGCTCACCCGCACGCGGCGGTCGCGGTTCGCGGCGGGACGGCTGGGGCGGTCGCGGAACGACTCGCTCGCCCTGGTGCTGTTCGACACGGCGGGCGAGGATCTGCGCAGCCGCGAGGTCCGCGACCTGCATCTGCGGTATCTGGAGGCGGCGGACGCGGTCATCTTCCTCGTCGATCCGCTGGAGCTGCCGGGCGCGCGGTCGGCGCTGCTGGAGGGCGCGCCAGGGCTGCCGGACGCGCCGGGCGACGATCCCGACAGCGAGCCGATCAACATCATCGCCCGGGTCACCGAGGCACTGCGCGCGCGGCACGGGTCCAAGCCCGGCGAGCGGCTGCCGGTCCCGGTCGCGGTGGCGCTGACGAAGATCGACGTGCTGCGGCCGGCGCTGATGCGGCAGTCGGCGCTGCACCGCTCGCGCGGTGGCACCGGTGTCCTGGACCTGGACGACAGGGAGGGCGTGGACGCGCAGGTACGGGCGCTGCTGCACGAGTGGGAGGCGGGCCAGCTCGACACGTACCTGGGCCAGCAGTACGCCGATCACGCGCTGTTCGGCATCTCCGCGCTGGGCGGGATCCCCGAGGATGGACGGGTGGGGGCGGGCGGCGTGCGGCCGTACAGGGCCGAGGATCCGTTGCTGTGGCTGCTCTACAAGTTCGGGATGCTCGACGGGCTCCGGCCGGGGGACGATTCGTCCTCACAGGGGGCGTGACCCAGGTGGCCTGGCAGTTGCACTACACATCGGCTAGGCGCGGGCCAACGGGACGGGCCGGTTTCCAGTTCGTGGCGGAGACGCCGGGGCTGCCGGACGGCGCGCGCGCGGACGTGACGCCGTACCTGTCGTACCGTCCCCCGCCCGAGGCCCCGCTGTCCCCCGATGACAGTGAACTCGACCGCTTCCCTGTGGCACTCCTGTACGACAGGGTCGCCGAACGGCCGTTGCTGCTGCGGTGCCGCTACCTCGGCCAGGACTATTCGGGCCGGTACGGCAATTTCTTCGCGCACGCGGTCGTGGCCGAGGAGGAGGAGCTGGAAGGGCTGCGTCCCGCCGAGCTGTGGCACTCCCCCCTGTGGACCGACGGGCCGTTGAAGGACGCGGACCTCCCGCTCCTGGAGGACCTCGCCCCCGGCGACGGTTTCGATCCCGAATCGCTGGCGGGGTGGCTGAGCACGCAGGACGGCGCGTACGGCCTGCTCGCGCACCTGATGGACGCCGTGGCGGAGGTCATGGCGCGGGGGCATGGACGGGTCGTGCTCGTCGCCGACGACGTGGAGCCGATCGCGCGCTGGATCGCGGTGGTCTCCTACTCGCTGCCGGTCGCCGCGGCGGCCCGGATGTCGTTCGTCACCTACAGCGCCGATCCGGACAGCGCGGCCCAGCGGCTGGTGGGCACGACCCCGGACGTGTGGGGCGCCGCCCAGCGCCTCACCGACCACGCGTTCCACATCGCCGGGGGACGGCGCCGGGAGGGTGCGGTGAGCCGTTTCGCCCGTACGGTCGCCGGCTGCTGGCGCGACTTCGACTTCGCCGGGCTCGACGCACTGGGCGAGCTGGCACCGCCCGCGCCCGCAGCGCCGCCCGAGGTCTTGGACCAGGCGGCGGCGCTGCTGTCGCTGTGCCGGGGCGACCGTACGGTCACGGCGGAGGAGGAGGGCGCGGTCGCCACGCTGCTGGCCGGGCGCGGCGACGAGGTCCCCGAGTGGGTCTGGCGCGACCTGGCCGGAGGCACGTCGGCGATGGGCGTCGATCTCGCCCTGATCGTGCACGGCCATGCCAAGGCCGCCGGTGTCACGGGCGGCGCCGGTCCCGTCCAGGCGATCGCGGCGGCGCTCGCGGCGGCTCCCGATCTGGACGAGGTGGCGCGGATCGCCGTCACCGCGTCCCGTACGGGAGCCGGGATCGAGGCGTCCGAGGTGCGGGAGGCGGCAGCGCGTTGCGTCCGCGACGGGGCCGCCGGGCTGCCGGGCGCGCTTGCACGCGTCCCCGACGGGTCGCGCGGGCCGCTGCTGGACGGCTGCCTGGCCGGACTCGCGGAGGCCGGACGCGAAGCGCGGCGGGCGGTGCTCACCCCGGACGCCTGCGACCTGCTGTACGAGGACCTCGAACGGCTCAGGGCCTTCCCCGCGGTCGCGCTGCCGGTGCTGGTGTCGGTCGGCCGGCGCCGTACCGAACGCAGGCTCACGGTCACCGGCGAACTGCTCCACCTCGCCACCGAGGACGTCGACCGCGCGCTCGCCGAGGTCTGGAAGGCACCTCCGTCCGCCTCCGAGTGCCTGACGCTGCTGGAGCTGCACGAGGACGCGCTCGCGGCGTTCCCGTCGCTCGCCGCGCTGCCGTCGCGGGCGTTCGCGCGCCTGGCCGCCGAGGGCGACGGGGCGCTGTGCGCGCAGGCGACGCTGCGGCTGGCGGCGCGCGTCCGCTCGACGCTTCCGGACGACGGTGAGGCGGCCCTCGGCGCCGCCGTGATCCAGGCGTACGCCGAAGCGGTCACGGCGGAAGGGGGCGAGCAGGCCGCGAAGGCCCTGACCACCGCCGGGGCGTCGGCGCGGCTGGCCGACGACGTGCTCGCCGCCGCCGCCGGGCGGCTGGCCGAGCGCGGCCCCGGCTTCCGTGCGGAGCTGCTGGCCGCCGTCAGCGGCCAGGTGCGCTCGCGGCTCGGCGCGCTCTGGACCGCGGGCCTGCCGGGCCGGGCACGTTCCGGCCGGTCCCCGGTGCGCGGTACGGAGGTCGCGCAGCGCAACGAGCTGATGGAGGTCGTGCTGCGGCTGAGGCGGCGCGGGGTCGGCGAGCCCGCGCTGGAGACCTGGGCGCGCTCGGTGACGGGGCGATGGCTGTCGGTACGGCAGCTGGACGCGCACTTCTCCAACGCCCCCGAGCTGCGCGCCGCGCTCCGCGACCTGATCTCCGAGTCGCGAGGGGACTGACGCGATGCATCCCCTTGTGCTGCTCCTGCTCGCCGCCGTGTGGCTGGGCGCGATGTGGGTCGGGTTCGTGCTGGTGTTCCCGATCCTGTTCCCGGTCACGCTGGTCGCGGCGGGCGCCGCCGCGCTCGGCCTGTACTACCTGCACGCCTGCCGCACCTTGGGCCCGTCCACCCTGAAGGGCCCCTCGCCCGTGGCCGAGCCTGAGATCGCCTACCGGCACTACCTGCTCGCCCAGGTCTGGTGGGACTGGTGGACCATCACCCGCACGGTGGTGCCCCGCGTCTGGCAGACCGCGTCCGGCGTCATCATCACGCTGACCCGCACACTGCTCGGGGGCCTGTGGGGGTTCTTCGCCTTCCCCATCTGGCTGGCCCTGTGCGCGGGGATCGTGGCCGCCGCGATACCGGCCGCCGTCATCGGGGTGGCGCTGACCGTCCTGTACGGGGTCGTCGCCGCCATCGGCCTCGGGGCATGGCTGGCGTGCGTGCTCGTACTGGCCGCCGTGGAGCGGCTCTTCATGGCGTACGGGCGGATCCTGCAGACCTGCCCGCACCCCTTCTGCTACGAGAAGATCGCGCTTCCCGTGTACGAGTGCCCCGGGTGTGGGGCGCTCCACCCGCGCCTGACCCCTGGCCAAGGGGGCGCGTTCCGCCACGTGTGCCGGTGTGGGGCACGGCTCCCGACGACCGTGTTCCTTGGACGGTTCCGGCTCGCCGCGTACTGCCCGCACTGCGACGGCCGCCTCCCCGACCGCATCGGGCGCGTACGGGTGGAGCCCCTCCCCTTCGTGGGCGGCCCGGCGGCCGGCAAGACGACGTTCATGGTGCTCGGCATCCGTGCGCTACACGCGCGCGCCCAGGCCCTCAAGGGACGGCTTGCCTTTGTGGAGCAGCGCCATGCGCTGGCGTACGCGAGGGCCATCGGGGAGTTCCAGCGCGGCGGCCGTCCAGCGAAGACGGGCCCCGAACTGCCGTTGGCCACCATGGTCGACGTGGATCTGCCCGGCCGGGCGCGCAGGATCCTCTACATCTTCGATCCGGCCGGGGAGCACTACACCGGGGCCACCGAAGTGGAGTCGCTGCGCTACCTGGACCACGGCGAGGCGGTGCTGTTCGTCGTCGATCCGTTCGCGCTGCCCCAGGTACGCCGGGCGCTCACCGCCGAGGAGCGCGAATCGGTCGACCAGGCCGCGGCCTCGTCCGGCGAGGACCCGGCCGACACCCTGCAGCGCGTCCTGAACGGCCTGCGCTCCCGGCCCGACCGGGGCCGCCAGAAGCGGGTCGCGGTCGTCGTCACCAAGGTCGACCTGCTGGCCGGCACCGAGATCGGGCGCGCCGCCGCGCAGGACGACGCCGCACTGCGCGACTGGCTCGACCATGTCGGCCTCGGCAACACCGTCCGCGCGCTCGACCAGGCCGCGGGGCAGGTCCGCTATTTCGGCTCCGGGCTGGGCACCGCCCCCGACGACGTCGCCGACCTGCTCGGCTGGGTCTCGGGGCTGCCCGCCGACGGGCGGCAGGCCGCCGCCGACCCCGGCCACGACCTTCCCGGTACGGCCTCGCTCCGCGCCCCCTGGCCGGTACGCGGGCGTGGCGACACCCGCGTCCCCGCCGGCTACCAGGCGGGCCGCTGGGCCGTCCTGGCGGGCCTGTCGGTGCTGACCCTCGCCACCGTGGCCGGCGTGATCGTCGCCGCCGCCGACCGCTATCCCTTCCCGTACTGGAACCTGCCGTTCTGATGCCGTTCCGGGCAGATACCGAACTCCGCCCCTGGACGCAGCGTCCCAACGCGCAAGAGGGGGTACGGCCCCCGCTGACGATCGGGGGCATCGGATGCCCGAGCAGGACGTCCACGTGGCCGAGGAGCAGGAGAGCTCCAGGAGCGGCTACACCGAGATATCCGTACGGTCCATGCTGCTGCTCGGCGGTATCAGTACCGTCGCCGCCGCGGCCGTCCTGGGCCTCACCCTGCTCGTGGTGCCGGGAGGCGGAAGCGTCTCCTCGCCCGGGTACTCGCCGCCCGGCACGGCATCACCGGACGCACCGGGACCGGTGAACGGCACCGGCCCTGCCGACCCGGCTCAGCCGGTGGGCGTTCCCGCCGTCGCGGGGCTCGACATGGCGTCGGCCGTCAACCGGCTCGCGGTACGGCGCATCCCGCTGGGCGGCGTCATCCGCGTACCGTCGTCCCAGAACGCGGGCCTGATCGTCCGCAGCTACCCGCCGGGCGGAACCGTCGTCTACGGCGGGACACCGGTCACGCTGTACGTGTCGGCCGGAATGGGCGGATCGGTGACGGGAGCCGAGGCCACCGTGCCCTACTTCGTGGGACTGGACCAGCAGCGGGCGCGCGGCACCGCCGTCGCGCTCGGGTTCCGCGTCGTGGTGCGGGGCTCGGGAACGGCCGTCGCCGCGCAGCAGCCCGCGCCGGGCTCGGTCCGGCCCCGGAACGCCACCGTCACGCTGACCCTGGGCTGATGCCTCCCGGCAGGTACAGATGGCGCGGATCCATGTGACGCACTCCACTTCCTGACACGGCAGATAACGTACCGTCATCTCGTTGCATCCGTTGGGGCTCAGGCCTGGGTCCCGCACGCGACAGAGAGGTGACGAGATGGGCACGCCCGCGACCGGACACGCGCGGATCCTGGACGAGGCGGCGGGGGACCTGCTGTTCCGCGCGGCCCGTACCGCCGACTCGTTCACCGGCGAGCCCGTCACCGAAGAGCAGGTCCAGGCCGTCTACGACCTGGTCAAGTGGGGTCCGACCGCGTTCAACGCGCAGCCGCTGCGGCTCCTCCAGGTGCGCTCGGCGCAGGCGCGCGAGCGGCTCGTCGCCCATATGGCCGAGGGCAACAAGGCCAAGACCGCGACCGCCCCGCTGGCCCTGATCGTGACCGCCGACGCCGACTTCCACGAGCACCTGCCGGTGATGTTCCCGAACAAGCCGGGCATCCGGGAGTCGATGGAGGCCGACCCCGCACGCGAGCGCATCGCCCGGCACAACGCCACCATCCAGCTCGGCTACCTCATCGTGGGCATCCGGGCGGCCGGCCTCGCCGCCGGCCCGATGGCCGGCTTCGACGCCGAGGGCCTCAAGAAGGAGTTCCTGGGCGACACCGGCCAGGAGGTCATCGCCGTGGTCAACGTCGGCCGGCCCGGTCCCGACTCCTTCCGCCCGCGCAACCCCCGCCTGGAGTACGACCAGGCCGTCCGCACGGTCTGACGCCTGGCGGCGTCCGCACACCCCCCGATCCCCCCTGGCGCACCGCCGCACGCTCCCCCGCTCGCGGCGGTGCGCCCCGCCCGTACGGAGGCCCGATGAGCCAGGCGGAAACGCGCGCCGAACCCGCGCCGCCCAGCACTCCCGCCGCGCCCGCCCCCGCCGGGCGGCTGCGGCTGATCATCATCCTGGGCGCGCTGACCGCCGTCGCGCCGCTGTCGATCGACATGTACCTGCCCGCTCTGCCCGAGCTGTCGAAGGACCTGTCGACGGGCACCATGCAGGCCCAGCTCACGCTGACGGCCTGCGTCATCGGGCTCGCCCTCGGCCAGGCCATCGCCGGCCCGCTGAGCGACACCTTCGGCCGCCGGCGGCCGCTGCTGATCGGGATCGCCGCGTACGCGGTCGCCTCGCTGCTGTGCGTGCTGGCGCCGACCGTCGAGACGCTCATCGCGCTGCGGCTGGTGCAGGGCGCGACCGGCGCGGCCGGGATCGTGATCGCGCGCGCCATCGTCCGGGACCGCCATGACGGCGTGGCCGCGGCCAAGTTCTTCTCCGCGCTGATGCTGGTCAACGGGCTGGCCCCGATCCTGGCCCCGGTACTGGGCGGCCAGCTGCTGCGGCTGACCCCGTGGCCGGGGGTCTTCGCGGTGCTCGCCGGGATCGGGACGCTGCTGTTCTTCGCCGTGCTGCTCGGGCTGCGCGAGACGCTGCCGCCGGAGGCGCGCGCGACCGGCGGCGTGCGGGCGACATTGACGACGTTCCGCCGGCTGCTGGCCGATCGGATCTTCGTCGGGTACGCGCTGGCGCTCGGGCTGTCCTTCGCCGGGATGTTCACCTACATCTCCGGCTCACCCTTCGTCCTCCAGGGCATCTACGACATGTCCCCCCAGGCCTACAGCCTGGTGTTCGGAGTGAACTCGATCGGCATCGTGGCAGCCGGGCAGGTCGGCGGGTGGCTGGCCGGACGGGTCGCGCTGGAACGGCTGCTGGCCGTCGGACTGGGGATCTCGGCCGTGGGCGGGATCGCGCTGCTGGCCGCCGTGCTCACCGGGGCCGGGCCGGCCGTCGTCCTGCCCGCGCTGTTCCTGGGCGTAACGGCACAGGGGCTGATCCTGCCCAACAGCACGGCGCTGGCGCTGAACGGGCGGGCACCTCGGGTGGCGGGCAGCGCGTCCGCCCTCCTTGGGGTGGCCCAGTTCGGCCTCGGAGGCGCCGCCGCGCCGCTGGCGGGCCTCGCCGGACCGGACACCGCGGTGCCGATGGCGGCCGCGATCGCCGTGCTGGCTATCCTGGCCGCCCTCGCGGTGGCGATCATCGCCCGTCCCGGACGGGTTGCTTCACAGGACTGACGCCCCGTACGGTCGGATGGTGATCGTCAGAATCGGCTACATGCCCGCCGCCGCACCGCCCGACCGGGACGGCTTCACCGCCCTGGTCCAGGGCCTGGAACGCGAGGGCTTCGACTCGCTGTGGGTCTCCGAGCGGCCCACCGGCCCGGCCGGGGACCCCGTCGTCGCGCTCACCTACGCCGCGGCGCTCACCTCCCGGATCAAGCTGGGCACCGCCGTGATGGCCCTGCCGGGCCGGCCGCCCGCGCTGGTCGCCCAGGAGCTGGCCTCCCTGGACCTGCTGTCCGGCGGGCGGCTGCTGCCCGCGTTCGGGCTCGGTGTCCGCAACCCCGGCGACCAGCAGGCGTTCGGCGTCCGGCGGGAGGAGCGCGCGGCCATGCTGGACGAGGCGCTGCCGCTGCTGCGCCGGTTCTGGGCCGGGGACGAGGTCACCCACCACGGCGCCCACTACGACTACGACGGCCTCCGGATCACCCCGCGGCCCGCCAAGGGCGGCTTCGACGTGTGGCTCGGCGGGGCCTCCGAGGCCGAACTGCGCCGTACCGGACGGATCTCCGACGGCTGGCTCGCCTCGTTCACCACCCCCGCCGAGGGCGAGCGCGGCCGGCTGCTGATCCAGGCGGCCGCCGCCGAGGCCGGCCGCGAGATCGAGGAGGAGCACTTCGGCGCGGTCGTCCCGTACCGGCGCGGGCCGCTGAGCCCCGAACTGGAGAAGCGGATCACCGGTGCCGCCCGCCGGGTGCACGGACCGGCCGCACCGGACGACGTCGCCCCGCCCCTGGAGGCGCTGGAGGCCCATCTCAAGCGGCTGGTGGAGGCCGGGCTGTCGAAGTTCGTGCTGATCCCGCTGGGCCCGCCGGAGGACTGGGACACCGAGCTGGCCGCCGTCCGCGACGCCGTCCTGCACCTCCAAAAGGGCTAGCAGGGGCGCAGGGCGGCGAGGACGAAGGCCGAGACCTCCTCGGCCAGTTCCCCGGCCGTCTTGCGGCCGCCCGCGCGGTACCAGTAGGGCATCTGGTTGACCATGCCCAGGGCGACGATCGTGACCGTGTCGGCCGAGGCCTCGGTCGCGAACGTCCCGTCCCGCTGGCCCTGCTCGATCAGCGATCTGAACCGGACGTGGTAGCGGCGCCGGTCGGCCCGTACGGCGTGCATCCGGTCGTGGTCGAGCCGGTACATCTCCCGGGCGAAGACCTTGGCCTCGTCGATGTGGTCGGCGGTGCTCCGGATCAGGCCGGTCACGATCGCCCCCACGGTCTCCCCCGGCGGCCCGCCGGCCGCCAGGATCCGGTCCAGATCGGCCAGCTGCCGCGCGAT
Source organism: Actinomadura sp. 9N407 (assembly GCF_044326315.1). Taxonomy (NCBI): domain Bacteria; kingdom Bacillati; phylum Actinomycetota; class Actinomycetes; order Streptosporangiales; family Thermomonosporaceae; genus Actinomadura; species Actinomadura sp. 9N407. The sequence continues at coordinate 214,636 of NZ_JBIRAW010000001.1, forward strand.
CAGCGAATGGTAGATCTCGTAGAGCAGATCGTCCTTGGAGTCGAAGTAGTGGTAGAGCGCGCCCTTGGTGACCTCGGCGGCCTCCACGATGTCCTGGACCGGTGTCCCGGCGAAGCCGCGCTCGGCGAACAGCCGTACGGCCGCGTCCAGGATCCGCCGCTCGACCGGGCTGCGCCGTACCGCGGCGGACCGCCCGTCTCCCGCCATGATCGCGGCTCCTCCCACTGACCCCATTGACGCCCGCCCGGCACGGTCATAGCTTGCCAGAAAACCGACCGGTCGGTATGCGCAGAGGAGACCCACCCATGCCCTCAGTCCAAACCGCCCGAGGCCCGGTCGACACCGCCGCCCTCGGCCGGACCTACATGCACGAGCACGTGTTCGTCCTTTCCACCGAGCATGTCCAGAACTACGGCGAGGGCGCCTGGTGGGACGAGGACGAGCGCGTCGCCGACGCGGTCGCCAAGCTCCACCAGCTCGTGGAACGCGGCATCACCACCATCGCCGACCCCACGGTCTGGGGCCTCGGCCGCTACATCCCGCGGATCGAGCGGATCGCCGAGCAAGTCCCCGACCTCAACATCATCGTCGCCACGGGGATCTACACCTACAACGACGTCCCGTTCCAGTTCCACCACCGCGGTCCCGGCACCCTGCTCGGCGGCCCCGACCCGATGATCGCCGACTTCACCCGCGACCTCACCGAGGGCATCGCCGGCACCGGCGTGCGCGCCGCGTTCCTCAAGTGCGCCGTCGACCAGCCCGGGCTCGTCCCCGGGGTCGAGCGGGTGCTGCGCGCCGTCGCCGCCACCCACCGCGAGACCGGTGCCCCCATCACGGTCCACACCGAGAGCTCCATCCACGCGGGCCGCGCCGTGGTCGAGCTGCTCGGCAAGGAGGGCGTCGACCTCGGCAAGGTCGTCATCGGCCACGCCGGCGACAGCAACGACCGCGACTACCTCAAGGAACTGGCCGACACCGGCGCCATCCTCGGCATGGACCGGTTCGGCCTGGACATCATCAACTCCACCGCCGACCGCGTGAGCACCATCGCCGCCCTCTGCGAGGAGGGCTACGCCGACCGGATGGTGCTCAGCCACGACGCCAGCTGCTTCATGGACTGGTTCGGCCCCGATCCCGAGACGCTGCGCGGGATGGCCCCCAACTGGAACTACCGCCACATCAGCGAGGACGTCCTGCCGTCCCTGCGCGCGCTGGGCGTCACCGAGGCCCAGCTCGACCAGATGCTGGTGGAGAATCCCCGGCGGTATTTCTCCGGGTAGTTCTGGAGCGGATTACCGGGGAAGATCGTTCAAAAGTGCGAAACCGTTGTTTCCGGGCACGGGAACGGCCGGAGGAGGCACAGGTTGAACGAGACCCCGGAGCGCCGCGGGTGCGGCGGCTGCCTGCTGATCCTGGCCGTCGTGATCGCGGTGGTCGCCGTGCTGGCCGGCCGTTCGCTGCTGGACGGCCGGTCGGGTCAGGTGCAGTCGGCGCCCGAGACCGTGATCCCGCCCTCCACCCGTTCGACCGAGAAGCCCAGCGGCCGGCGCCCCGGCGTGGTCAACATCGACACCGAGCAGGGCCTGCGCAGCACCAGGGCCGCCGGGACCGGCATCCTGCTGGACGCCTCGGGCCTGGTCCTGACCAACAACCACGTCATCCAGGGCGCCACCGCCATCCGGGGCACCGTCACCGACAACGGCCGCCGCTTCACCGCCGAGGTCCTCGGCTACGACAAGTCCGGCGACATCGCCGTGATCAGGCTGCGCGGCGCCGCCCGCCTCAAGCCCGCCGCCTTCGGCGACTCCACCCGGGTCCAGCTGGGCGACCCGGTCACCGCGGTCGGCAACGAGGGCGGCAAGGGCGGCGATCCCAAGGTCGTCACCGGCAAGGTCACCGCGCTCGACCAGCAGGTCACCGCCACCGACCAGAGCGACGGCAGCTCCGAGCGGCTGGCCGCGATGATCGAGACCGACGCCCCGATCCGTCCCGGCGACTCCGGCGGCCCCCTGCTGAACACCTCGGGCCAGGTCATCGGCATGAACACCGCCGCCTCCGCCGGCTACACGATGAAGATGGAGGGCACCCACCGCGGCTACGCCATCCCCTCCAACCGCGCCCTGAGCGTCGCCCGCCAGATCCAGCAGGGCCGCGCCTCCGACACCGTCCACATCGGCCCCACGGCCATGCTCGGCGTCCAGGTCCGCTCGGTCGGCCCCCGGACCCCCGGCCGGCGCACCCCGCCCCCGGCCACCAGCGGCGCCCTCATCGCCGGGATCCTCCCGGGCACCGCCGCCGAGTCCGCCGGCCTGCGCAAGGGCACGGTCATCATCGCCCTGAACGACCAGCACGTCGACTCCCCCGGCACCCTGACGAACATCCTGCTGCGCTACCACCCCGGCGACACCGTCCGCATCGGCTGGGTCGACCTCGACGGCCGCCGCTTCACCACCCCCATCCACCTGACAGAAGGCCCACCGCAATAGTGCTGGTGGGAGTGGGAGACTGGAGGGGCCCAGCACGAGTACGAGGATGTGGATCATGAGCCGGAAGGCCCCCCGGGACGACTTCGACGACACCGGCCTGCAGGTGTCCCAGCCCAAGGAGTGGGCGGCCGGGGTTCCGGGTGTGACGGCGGCGCTGCGGCAGGCGTACGACCAGATGGGCGTGGGACGGACGGCGCTGACGCTGGCGCGGGTCAACCAGAAGCAGGGGTTCGACTGCCCCGGCTGCGCGTGGCCCGAGCCCGGCAAGCGGCATGTCGCCGAGTTCTGCGAGAACGGCGCCAAGGCCGTCGCCGAGGAGGCCACGACGCGGCGGATCGGCCGGGACTTCTTCGAGCGGCACAGCGTGGCCGAGCTGGCCGAGCGCGGCGACATGTGGCTGGGGCAGCAGGGGCGGCTGACCGAGCCGATGATCAAGCGGGCCGGGGCCGGGCACTACGAGCCGGTGTCCTGGGACGAGGCGTTCGGGCTGCTGGCCACCGAGCTGAACGGCCTGGACTCGCCGGACGAGGCCCTCTTCTACACCTCGGGCCGGACGAGCAACGAGGCCGCGTTCGCGTACCAGCTGTTCGTGCGGGCCTTCGGGACCAACAACCTGCCCGACTGCAGCAACATGTGCCACGAGTCGTCCGGATCGGCGCTGACCGAGACGATCGGCGTCGGCAAGGGGTCGGTGTCGCTGGAGGACCTGCACCAGGCCGACCTGATCTTCGTGGTGGGGCAGAACCCCGGCACCAACCATCCGCGGATGCTGTCGGCGCTGGAGGAGGCCAAGCGGGCCGGGGCCAGGATCGTGGCCGTCAACCCGCTGCCCGAGGCCGGGCTGATGCGGTTCAAGAACCCGCAGCGTCCCGCCGGTGTCGCCGGGCGCGGCACGTCGCTGGCCGACCGGTTCCTGCAGATCCGGCTGAACGGCGACCTGGCCCTGTTCCAGGCGCTCAACCGGCTGCTGATCGAGAAGGACGCGGTCGACCACGCGTTCCTGGACGAGCACACGGCGGGGTACGAGGCGCTCGCCGCCCACCTGCGCGAGCTGGACTGGGACGCGGTGCTGGAGGCGACCGGCCTGTCCCGCGCCGACATCGACGGCACGCTCGCCGACGTGATCGGCGCCGAGCGGATCGTGGTGTGCTGGGCGATGGGACTCACCCAGCACCGCAACTCGGTGCCGACCATCCGCGAGGTCGTCAACTTCCTGCTGCTGCGCGGCAACATCGGCCGTCCCGGCGCGGGCGTGTGCCCCGTACGGGGGCATTCCAACGTGCAGGGCGACCGGACGATGGGGATCTACGAGAAGCCCGCCGCCGCGTTCCTGGACGCGCTGGGCGAGGAGTTCGGGTTCGAGCCGCCGCGCGAGCACGGTCTCGACACGGTCGACGCCATCCGGGCGATGCGGGACGGCACGGCCAAGGTGTTCCTCGGCATGGGCGGCAACTTCGTCCGCGCCACCCCCGACTCGGCGGTGACCGAGGCCGCCATGCGGCGCTGCCGGCTGACCGCGCACGTGTCGACCAAGCTCAACCGCTCGCACGGGGTGACCGGCGAGCAGGCCCTGATCCTGCCGGCGATGGGCCGCACCGAACGCGACGTCCAGGCCTCGGGCCCGCAGATCGTGTCGGTCGAGGACTCGATGGGCATGGTGCACGCCTCCCGCGGACGGCTCGCGCCCGCCGCGCCGGATCTGCTGTCGGAGGTCTCGATCGTGTGCCGGCTGGCCGGCGCGACGCTGGCCGGCTCCACCATCGGCTGGGCGGCGATGGAGCGTGACTACGACGTGATCCGCGACCACGTGTCGCGGGTGGTGCCCGGGTTCGAGCGCTACAACGAGCGGGTCCGCGAGCCCGGCGGGTTCACGCTGCCGCACGCGCCCCGCGACGACCGCAGCTTCCCGACCGCCACCGGCAAGGCCAACCTGACGGTGAACGAGCTGGAGGTGCTGCGCGTCCCCGAGGGGCGGCTGCTGCTGCAGACCGTCCGCAGCCACGACCAGTACAACACCACGATCTACGGGATGGACGACCGCTACCGGGGCATCAAGGCCGGGCGCCGCGTCGTGTTCGTCAACCCCGACGATCTGGCCGCGCTGGGCCTGGCCGACGCCGCCATGGTCGACCTGGTGTCGGAGTGGTCCGACGGCGTCGAACGCCGCGCGCCCGGATTCCGTGTCGTGTCCTACCCGACGGCCCGGGGCTGCGCGGCGGCCTACTTCCCCGAGACCAACGTCCTGGTGCCGCTCGACAGCACCGCCGACATCAGCAACACCCCGACGTCCAAGTCCGTGGTGGTCCGGCTGATCAGTACCGCGAGCCCGTCGTCGGAGGGGGCCGTACGGGATTAGGCTCGGGCCATGACGAATCTCCCCGATCGGGCGGACTCCCCCAAGCCGCAGGAGATGCGGGCGTCCGACACCGACCGCGACCAGGTGGCGCACATCCTGCGCGACGCGGCCGGCGACGGGCGGCTCACCCTGGAGGAGCTCGACGATCGGCTCAGCGCGGTCTACGCGGCCAAGACGTACGCCGAGCTGGCGCCGCTCACCCGCGACCTGCCGGTACCGGGCACGGTCACGCCCGCCCCGTCGTTCTCCCCCGCGACCGGCGGCGCCGACGCCCCCAGCTGGAAGACGGGCGTGGCGATCATGGCCGAGTTCCAGCGGCAGGGCGTGTGGACCGTACCCGAGAAGTTCACCGCGTTCGCGTTCTGGGGCGGCGGCAAGATCGACCTGCGCGAGGCCCGCTTCGCCACCGGCGAGGTGCGCATCCGCGCCTTCGCCATCATGGGCGGCATCGATGTGATCGCCCCCGATGACATGACCGTCCACGTCAAGGGCATCGGGATCATGGGCGGCTTCGACCAGCGCGCCAGCGGCCCGGGCGAGCCGGGCTCGCCGCGCGTGGTGGTGTCGGGCTTCTCCTTCTGGGGCGGCGTGAACGTCAAGCGCAAGGCGCGCAAGGAGCAGCGCAAGCTCCGCAAGGAGCAGCGCAAAGAGCTGGATTAGCTGATCAGGGGTGGGCGGCGGGTCTGCCAGGGGTCGGCTCGCTCGTACGCGGCGGACGCGTTCAGGACGGCCGCGTCCGCGTGGCGCGGGCCGACGATCTGCAGGCCGACCGGGAGGCCTGCGGCGGTGAAGCCGCACGGGACGCTGGCGGCGGGCTGCTGGGTCATGTTGAACGGGTAGGTGAACGGGGTCCAGCTCGTCCAGCGTCCCTCGCCCGGCGATTCGCGGCCGGCCTCGAAGGCGGGGATCGGCATGGTCGGGGTGAGCAGCAGGTCGTACTCCTCGTGGAAGCGGCCCATGACGCGGCCCAGCTCCATCCGGCAGGCGGTGGCGTCGAGGTAGTCGCTCGCCGAGAACGCGGCGCCCTGCTCGCAGATGTCGCGCAGGCCCGGGTCGAGCTCGGCGCGGCGGTCGGCGGGCAGGTGCTGGACGACCTTGGCGGCGCCGGAGAACCACAGCACCTCGAAGGCGGCGACCGGGTCGGCGAAGCCGGGGTCGATCTCCTCCACCTTGGCGCCCAGCTCGCTGAACCTCTCGGCGGCGGCCGCGACGAGCGCGGCGACCTCGGGGTCGACGGAGGCGAAGCCGAGGGTGGGGCTGTACGCGACGCGGAGCCCGGCGACGTCACCGGCGGGGTCGGCGAAGGGCACCGGCGGGGGTGCCAGCGCCGACCAGTCGCGGCTGTCGAAGCCGCAGACGACGTCCATCAGCAGGGCCGCGTCGGCGACCGTCCGGGTCATCGGGCCGACATGGGCGAGCGTGCCGAACGGGCTGGCCGGGAAGTGCGGGATCCGGCCGTAGGTGGGCTTGAGCGCGAAGACGCCGGTGAACGAGGCGGGGATGCGGACCGAGCCGCCGCCGTCGGTGCCGAGCGCCAGCGGCGCCATTCCGGCCGCCACCGCCGAGGCGGCGCCGCCGCTGGAGCCGCCGGGGGTACGGGACGGGTCCCACGGGTTGCGGGTGACGCCGGTGAGCGGCGAGTCGGTGACGCCCTTCCAGGCGTACTCGGGCGTGGTGGTCTTGCCGATCGGGACGGCCCCGTGCTCGTACAGGCGGGCGACCGAGGGCGCGTCGTCGGGCCACGCCTGGCCGGGGCTGATCGTACGGGAGCCGCGCAGCGTGGGGCGGTCCTTGGTGAGCAGGACGTCCTTGATGGAGACGGGCACGCCGTCCAGGAGGCCGGCCGGCTCGCCCCGCCGCCAGCGTTCCGCCGAGGCGCGCGCGGCCTCCAGCGACCACTCGGGATCGATCAGGCAGAACGCGTTGAGGCCGGGGTCGACCCGTTCGATGCGTTCCAGGACGGCCCGGGTGACCTCGACCGGGGACAGCTCCCCGGCGCGGTAGGCATCGAGCAGTTCGGTCGCGGTGAGGTCCGCCATCGCGGTCATCTGTACCCCCTGAAGATCGGTCAGGATGGGGCGGACGCGCCGGAGCTCACGTAGCCCAGGCGCTTGTCGACCACGTTGCGCAGCGGTTCGCCGCGCACCCGCCGGCCGAGGTTGTCGGCGAACAGCCCGACCAGCTCGTCGCGCCAGCCGACCACGTCGCCCGACATGTGCGGGGAGACGATGACGTTCGGCAGGTCCCACAGCGGCGAGGGCTCCGGCAGCGGCTCGTCGACGAAGACGTCCAGGGCGGCGCCCGCGATCGTGCCCGCGCGCAGCGCGGTGACCAGGGCGTCCTCCACGACCAGCTGGCCGCGGCCCACGTTGATCAGCCGGGCGGTGGAGCGCATCGCGGCGAGCGCCGCCGCGTCGATCATGCCCCGGGTGCGGTCGGTGAGCGGGGCGGCCAGCACGGCGTAGTCGGCCGCGGCCAGGGCCTCGTGCAGCCGGTCGTCGGGCAGCACCTCGCCGAGGTCGGGATCGCCGGTACGGGCCGTACGGCCGATTCCGGACACCCGCAGGCCGGCGGCCGTGAGCGCGCGGGCGATGGCGCGGCCGATCGGGCCGGTGCCGACGACCAGCGCGCTCGAGCCGGCCAGCCGCTCGGTCTCGCGGTGCCGCCAGCGGCCCTCGGCCTGGAGGCGCAGCGTGGTGTGCAGGTCCTTGGCGAAGCACAGCACCAGGCCCAGGACGTACTCGGCGATGGGCTGGTCGAAGACGCCGCGCGAGTTGGTGACGACCGTCTCGCCCTCGACCAGCGCCGGGAACAGCAGCCGGTCCACTCCGGCGCTCGCGATGTGCACCCAGGGCGGGCCGCCCTCACGCGGCCAGGCCCCCGGCAGCGCCTCGGACCAGAAGTCGTACACGAACAGCACGTCGGCGCCCGCGAGCGCGCCGGCGAGCTCGTGCTCGCGGACGTAGCGCACCTTGGCGATCCGCTCGATCGGCTCCATGCCCGGCGGCTTGTCGCCGCCCTGCAGTACCACCACTTCTGGCACGGACTCCATGTGCCTCGCTTCCAGGCTCAATTAACGAAGACGCAACGCGTGGGGGCATTGACACGCTAGGAACCCTTCGTAGGATTGTCAACAATCAGCGCGGGCATACCAGCTTCAAGATGACCCCGCTGATCGTGCTGCAAGTCCGTCGCAACCGTTCCACAGGCCAGGGCGGGTCCCAAGGCGCTCTAATCCGACAGAGTCCGCACGGGTGAGCGACGCGTCGCCCACCCCTGTGCCCGGGGAGGCCGGCATGCCCAAGCTCATGACCATCACGCTGGAGCGCCGCGGCGTCTCCTGCGTCGCCGAGCTGCTCGAGAAGGACGCCCCCAGGACCTGCGAGGCGGTCTGGGAGTCGCTGCCGCAGGGCGGCGACGCGTACCACGCCAAGTACGCGCGCAACGAGGTCTACACGATGGTCGAGCGGTTCGCCGCCCACGAGGTGGGGCTGGAGAACCCGACCGTGACCCCCATCCCGGGCGACGTCGTCTACTTCTCCTTCCCCGGCGGGATGCTGGATCGCGGGTTCAAGGAGGAGAAGGGCATCGACGCGCTGCCCGGAGTGATCGACCTGGCGATCTTCTACGGGCGCAATAATCTGCTGCTCAACGGGGATGTCGGGTGGGTGCCCGGCAACGTCTACGCCACGATCGTCGAGGGGCTCGGCCCGATGGCCGAGGCCTGCAACGACGTCTGGCGCTCGGGCGGCGCCGGCGAGCGCCTGGTGTACCGACGGCACGGCGACTGAGCGGCGGCCGGGGATGGCATTCGACCCTCAGCTGATCGTCGGGCCGGAGCTGACGGCCCAGCACGGCATCGGGGTGGTCGCCCCGTTCGACTTCGCGCTCGACCGGGAACTGTGGCGGTGGACGCCGGACGACGTCTCGCTGTTCATGACCCGCCTGCCGTACGTCCCGGTGCCGGTCACGGTGGAGATGGCCTCCGCCCTGGCCGACCACTCCATCGTCCGCCAGGCCACCCGCGACGTGCTCGCCCCCGAGCCGCTGGCGGTCGCCTACGCCTGCACGTCGGGGAGCTTCATCAACGGCGCGCAGGGCGAGCGCGAGCTCAGCCAGGCGATGCTGAAGGCGGGCGCTCCGGCGGCCACGACCAGCTCCGGTGCCCTGGTGGAGTCGCTCGCCCTGCTCGGCATCAGCCGGGTCGCGGTGGTCACGCCCTACATCGACAGCGTCACCGACCGGCTGGTGTCGTTCCTCGGCTCGCACGGCATCGGCGTCGTGTCGTCGGTCGGGATGGGCCTGCTCAACCACATCTGGAAGGTCGGCTACGGCGAGGTGGTCAACGCGGTCTCCGCGGTCGACTGCCCCGAGGCCGAGGCGGTCTTCATCAGCTGCACCAACGTCCCGACGTACGACATCATCGCCCCGCTCGAAAGGATGCTGGGCAAGCCCGTGCTGACCGCTAACCAGGTGACCATGTGCTCCGCGCTGCGGGCGATGGGCTGCCAGGCGGCCGGGGACGGGCAGTGGCTGGTGCAGCTCAGCCGGGCCGATGCCGCCTGAGTCCGCCTGAGGTGGCGCCGCCGTCGCGGGGACGCCGGCGGCGCCACTGTTAGGATTGTCGACAATCTGCCAACGCATGCGGATCGGAACGGAGGGCCGGATGGCGGCCAGCGTGGGATTCCTGTACCCCGGTCACAGCGCCGAGGACGACTATCCGGTGATCGAACGGATCCTCGGTGACGTGCGCCTCCCGGTGGTCCACACGCTCATGCGGGAGGACGCCCACCGGGTGGACGCCCTTCTCGACGTGGGCGGCGCCGACGTCCTGTCCGACGGCGCCCGCAGGCTGCGGGAGCTGGAGGTCACGGCCGCGGTGTGGGCCTGCACGAGCGGCAGCTTCGTCTTCGGCTGGGACGGCGCCGCCGACCAGGTGGCCGGAGTACGGGAGGCCGCCGGGGCGCCCGCGTCGAGCACGTCCTTCGCGTTCGTCAACGCGGCCCGCCATCTCGGTCTGAGCCGGGTGGCGGTCGCGGCGACGTACCCGGCCGACGTGGCCGAACGCTTCGCCGCGTTCCTCGGCCACGCCGGGATCGAGGTGGTCGCGCTGACCTCCCGCGGGATCATCACCGCGGCCGAGGTGGGCACGCTCGGCCGGGACGAGGTCCTGGACTTCGTCGCGGCCAACGACCATCCCGGCGCCGAGGCCGTCCTGGTGCCCGACACCGCGCTGCACACGGTGGCCTGGCTGGACGACCTGGAGGCCCGCCTGGGCAAGCCCGTTCTCACCGCCAACCAGGTGAGCGTCTGGGAGGGCCTGCGGCTGGCGGCGGCGAGCGGCGACGGAGCCGCGAGCGCGCTGCGCGCCCGTCCAGGACTGGGCACACTGTTCGCCACCGAGTTCATGGGGGACGCCGGCGCCGCCGTCCCCGTGCCGTCCGGGCACGCCTCCGCCGAACCGGTGCCGGGTGCGAGGCTACGCACGCTATGAGAGAGGGGCCCTCGATGGGCCGATTGGGTGAGCTGGAACCCGTCCCCCGCAAATCCACCGTGGAGATCGTCTACGACGAGCTCCGTTCCGCGATCATGTACGGCTCGCTGGAGCCCGGCGAGCAGCTGGGCGAGGCCGAGCTGGCCGGCCGGCTCGGCATCAGCCGCGGCCCGCTGCGCGAGGCGATGCAGCGCCTCGTCCAGGAGGGCCTGCTGCACAGCGAGCCGCACCGCGGGCTGTTCGTGATCACCCTGGACCAGGGCGACGTCGAGGACGTCTACCTGGCCCGGCTCGCCATCGAGCGGGCCGCCTGCACGCTGGTCATGGAACGCAACCGCGGCGAGGCCGTGGCCCGGCTCACCGACGCGCTGGACCACCTGGTCGAGGCCGCGCGGCAGCGCGACCGGATCGCGATGAGCGATGCCGACCAGGCGTTCCACGAGGTGCTGGTCAGCGCCTCGGGCAGCCCCCGGCTGGAACGCATGGCGCAGACGCTGCTGGTCGAGACCCGGATGTGCCTGAACGCCCTGCAGGACACCTATCCCGAGCCGGAGGAACTGGTCGAGGAGCACCGCCGCCTCGTCGACGCCATCTCCGACGGCGAGGAGGAGCGGCTGCTGGTGCTCATCGAGGAGCACATGACCGACTCGATCGAACGGCTCGGATAGCGCCCCGTACCCGCCCGTACACCGAATTTGCCCTCGCGGGACTGGACAGCGCGCCGGTGCGCGTGCTGCCATAACTGTAGATTGTCAACAATCCTACGGAGGGTCGCATGGCTCAGCTGTCACCCGCGCTCAAGCAGGCCACTCCCGTCCTGGCGCAACGCGGCGAGGGCGTGTACCTCTACGACGAGGCGGGCCGCCGCCATCTCGACTTCACCGCAGGGATCGGCGTCACCGGCACCGGGCACTGCCATCCCCGGGTGGTCGAGGCGGCCCAGCGGCAGGTCGGCACGCTGATCCACGGCCAGTACACGACGGTGATGCACCGGCCGCTGCTGGACCTCACCGAACGGCTCGGCGAGGTCCTGCCGGAGGGCGTCGACTCGCTGTTCTACATGAACAGCGGCAGCGAGGCCGTGGAGGCGTCGGTCCGGCTGGCCCGGCACGTCACCGGGCGGCCCAACATCGTCGTGTTCCACGGCGGCTTCCACGGCCGCACCATGGGCGCCGCCGCCCTCACCACGGCGGGCACCAAGTTCCGCGCCGGGATCGGCCCGCTGATGCCCGGCGCCGTGGTGGCTCCGTTCCCGCAGGCCTACCGGTACGGGTGGAGCGAGGAGGAGGCCACCCGGTTCGCGCTGCGCGAGCTCGACTACGTGCTGGCGACGACCGGCCCCGTCCAGGACACCGCCGCGTTCCTGGTCGAGCCGGTGCTCGGCGAGGGCGGCTACATCCCCGCGCCGGACGCGTTCCTGCAGGGCGTGCGCGAGCGCGCCGACCGGCACGGCATCCTGCTGATCGTGGACGAGGTCCAGACCGGCTTCGGCCGTACGGGGCGGTTCTGGGGCCACGACCACGCCGGCATCGTGCCCGACGTCGTCATCACGGCCAAGGGCCTGGCCAGTGGCTTCCCGCTGTCGGCGATCGCCGCCCCGGCCGCCCTCATGGAGCAGGCCTGGCCGGGCTCCCAGGGCGGCACGTACGGCGGCAACGCCGTCGCCTGCGCCGCCGCCCTCGCCACCCTGGACGTCATCCAGGACGAGCGCCTGGTGGAGAACTCGGCCGAGATGGGCGCCCGCCTGCACGAGGGCCTGCGCAAGGTCGCCGCCGACCATCCCGAGGTGGGCGATGTCCGCGGGCTCGGCCTGATGCAGGCCAGCGAGTTCACCGCGCCGGACGGCGAGCCCGACGCCGGCACCGCCCAGCGCGCGCACCGCGCCGCCACCGAGCTCGGCCTGCTGCTGCTCACCTGCGGGGCCGCGGGCAACGTCGTCCGCATGATCCCGCCGCTGATCGTGGACGGCGCCCAGATCGACGAGGCCCTCACCCTCTGGTCGGAGGCCGTCACCAGCGCGTGTTGACGGCTGACGCGAGCCGGGCTCGGGTCCGTTCCACCTGGGGAAGGGCGGGGACGGACCCGGCCCGGCCACCGTCCGGGTGGTGCTGTTAGATTCCGCGTCCATGAGCCCTTGGAACACTCCAGAACGCACCGCCCTGCGCAAGCTGGTCCGCGACTTCACCACGCGCGAGATCGTTCCGCATATGGCGGAGTGGGAGGACGCCGGGGAGCTGCCGCGCGAGCTGCACCGCAAGGCGGCGGAGGCGGGACTGCTGGGCGCGGGGTTCCCGGAGGAGGCCGGCGGGAGCGGCGGCGACGTGTTCGACGCGCTGATCGTGGCCGAGGAGCTCATCCAGGCGGGCGGCTCCGGCGGGCTGGTGGCCTCGCTGTTCACGCACGGGATCGCGCTGCCCCACATCATCGCCTCCGGCGACAAGGACCTGATCGAACGGTTCGCGCGGCCGACGCTCTCCGGCGAGGCGATCGGGGCGCTGGGCGTCACCGAGCCGGAGGCGGGATCCGATGTGGCCGGGCTGCGGACCACGGCGGTACGGGACGGCGACTCCTACATCGTCAACGGCAGCAAGCTGTTCATCACCTCCGGGGTGCGGGCCGACTTCGTCACCACGGCGGTCCGGACCGGCGAGCCGGGCGCCGGCGGGCTCTCGCTGCTGGTGATCGAGAAGGGCACGCCCGGCTTCGCGGTGTCGCGGGCGCTGAGCAAGATGGGCTGGCTCTGCTCCGACACCGCCGAGCTGTCGTTCAGCGATGTCCGGGTGCCCGCCGCCAACCTGGTCGGCGCGGAGGGCTCGGGCTTCCTGCAGATCATGATGAACTTCGTGACCGAACGGCTGTCGCTGGCCGTCCAGGCGTACGCGACCGCGCAGCGCTGCCTCGACCTGACGCTGGAGTGGGCCCGGGCGCGCGAGACGTTCGGGCGCCCGCTGGCGTCCCGGCAGGTCGTCCGGCACAAGATCGCCGAGATGGCACGCCAGGTGGACGTGGCGCGGGCGTACACCCGTACCGTCGCCGAGCGGTACGTGGCGGGCGAGGACGTGCTGACCGAGACCGCGTACGCCAAGAACACCGCCGTGTACGCGGTCGAGCATGTCGTGCACGAGGCCGTCCAGCTGCACGGCGGGATGGGCTACATGCGCGAGTCGGAGGTCGAGCGGCACTACCGGGACGCGCGGATCCTCGGCATCGGCGGCGGCACCAACGAGATCATGAACGAGATCATCGCCAAGCGGCTCGGCCTGTAGACGCCCTCGGCCGGGGCGGCCACAGGCCGAGCCGCGTGCGCGGTCAGCTCTGCACGACGGCGCCCGTCGAGAGCAGCGTGTCGATGTCGTCGAAGCCGAGGTCGGTCAGGACGTCGCGGCTCTGGCCGCCCGGCAGGACGGGGATCCCGTCGGTCCCGGTGACCGAACGGGAGAACCGCGGGGCGGGCGCGGGCTGGTGGTGGCCGCCGCGCTCGACGAAGACCTCGCGCTCGGTGTTGTACGGATGCTCGTAGGCCTCCTTGAGCGACAGCACCGGGGCCACGCACGCGTCGCTCGGCAGGAAGACCTTGGCCCATTCGTCGCGGCTCCGGGTCTTGAACGCGGCGGCGAACCGCTCGCGCAGCTCGGGCCAGCGCTCCTGGTCGTGCTGCCCGGGCAGGCCCTCCTCGCCGTCGAGGCCGAGCAGCCGCAGGAACTCGGCGTAGAACTGCGGCTCGATCGCCCCGACCGCCATGTGCGCGCCGTCGGCCGTCTCGTACACGTCGTACCAGGGGGCGCCGGTGTCGAGCATGTTGACGCCGCGCTCGTCCTTCCACATCCCGGCGGCCAGGAAGCCGTGGATGAACGTGCTCAGGTGCGCGGTGCCGTCCACGATGGCGGCGTCGACGGCCTGCCCCTTGCCGCTGATCTTGGACTCCAGCAGCGCCGCCAGCACGCCGACCACCAGGTACATGCTGCCGCCGGCGAAGTCGCCCAGCAGGTTGGCCGGGATCTGCGGCGGCCCGCCCGCACGGCCGATGGCGTGCAGCGAACCGGTGATGGCGATGTAGCCGACGTCGTGCCCGGCGCTCTGCGCGAGCGTGCCCTGCTGGCCCCAGCCGGTCATCCGCCCGTACACGATCCGGGGGTTGCGGGCTAGGCAGTCGTCCGGCCCCAGGCCAAGCCGCTCGGTCACGCCCGGCCGGAAGCCCTCCAGCAGGATGTCCGACTTCTCCACCAGCCCGAGGACGACCTCCTTGCCGCGCTCGCTCTTGAGGTCGACGGCGATGGAGCGCTTGCCGCGGTTGGTGAAGTCCGCGCCTCCCGTGGTCCTGCCCTCCCTGGCGGCGGACGCGCGGTCCACCCGGATCACGTCGGCACCCAGGTCGGCCAGCAGCATCGCGGCGAACGGCCCCGGCCCGATCCCGGCCAGCTCGATCACCCGTACCCCGGACAGTGGCCCCTTGCCCATCCCAGACCCCTCTCAGCCCACACACTGAACGTTATTCGGGTCTAGTGTGCCCGATCTCGGTAAGTATGTCCTGACTGGGCTCGGTTCAAGGCTCGGTTCAGGACGGACGGGCCGTGAGCGTCACCGGCTCGGTGGGCCGCTCCCCTTCCTGCGAGGGCGTCGCGGTCAGCAGCCGCGACTTCACCGTCACCGATTTGAACGGCCCGTCGGCGTGCGGGACGAAGCCCCGTCCCGCGGCGGCCAGGTAGTACCACTTCCCGCCCGGGGACTGCCACCACGTACCGCTGACCGGCCGCCGATCATCACACCATCCGGTCGCCCGCGCGCCCTTCCCGTCCAGGAAGGCGGCCTGCGTGGCGTTCCCGCCACCGGCGAAGGCCATGTCGGTGCACATCCACTGTGCCCGTCCACCGCCCTTGGGCAGCTTGCCGGACCAGAACTCCCACGCCGTCGCCTCGTTCACCGGACGCAGGGGCCGGGAGGTCGTGCAGGCCACCCGTTCCCAGATACGTATCCCGGCCGCGTCCAGGCGGCCCTTCTCCGCCGGCTTCTCGGCCGACGGAGACGAGGTGGGCGATGGCTCCACGCCCACGCGCGACACCGCGGCCGACAGCAGCATCGCGGCGGGCTCGCGGACGGCCCTGGGAGCCCGTTCGGTGACGGCGTCGTAGAGATCGGTGAGCGCCTGTAGCGCCGAGGGCGCCCGGCCCGGTTCGGGCTTCTGCATGGGAGCGGGCTCGGGCGTGGGCGCCGGCTTCTTGGTCTTCGCGGGTGTCCTCGCGGGCGCGGACCTGCTCGTGGCGGACTTCTCGGGCTTGGCCGCCTTGGTGGTCGGGGCCGCCGCCGCTTCCGGGCCGCCCCGGGACTCCTCGCGGGAGTCCTTGGCGGAACGGTGGGTGAGCGTCACTGGGCGGGGGCCGCCGAACTCACCCACCGTGCGCGCCTTGCCGTCGCCGATGAGGTGGAGCACCGGGCCCCGCCCGCAGCGTGTACGGGCGGCGGCGGACTCGGTGATGCCGTCGGTCACGCTGACCTTGCCGCCGGTGAGGGTCTCGGCCCGCTGCCAGGGCGCGAGCAGGTAGCGGCCGGCGCCGGCCGACATCGGGTGCTCGGGGTCGGTGGAGACGGTCGAGACCGCCAGCGGGCCGTGCGGGCCGGTGAAGCGGGCGAGCCGGTCGGCGCGGCGCAGCAGGGCGACCGGACGGCCGTCGACATGGCCGGCGAAGAGGAGTTGGGGATTGCCGGGCGCCCCCGTACGGCCGGCCTCCGTCTCCTTGATCCAGGCGCGGAGGGCGCGGTCCGTGAACGCCTTGTCGGCGGCCAGATCGCCGCGAGCGGGCCAGACGTCCAGGCTGCGCGGGGCGTTCCGCCAGGCGTCCGGTACCGCCGAAACCAGGCGCAGGTTGCGGGCGGCGGCGGTGGAGGTGCCGCTGAGGTCGTTCTCGCTGACCACCAGCGCGCCGACCAGGACCACCGTGAGGGCGGTGGCGACGGCCACCGGCAGCACCGACCGGGCCTGGACGGGCCGCAGCGCCTCCGGGCCGAAGGGAGCGGCGTCCGGCGGTTCCGGTACGGACGAGGTCGCGCGGGCCTCCTCGGCCGCCTCGATCGCCGCCCAGGGCTCGCGGACGCGGAGCCTGACGAGCTGGTCGCGCACCGCGTACCGGGGCGACTCCGCCACGTACAGGAGCACGTACGCGACCCGTACCGGCGGCTCCAGCCTGGACAGCGCGGACGTCAGGACGGGGTCGGGCAGCCGGGCGGGCATGGCGCGCAGCCACGGGCCCAGGCCGGTCCGGAACCGGCGCGAGGGGCGCATCGCGCGGCGCAGCACGCGGGTCCTGCGCCGCGCCGGGTCGCGTCCCTCGGTGCGGTCGACGATGCGGCGGGCGACGGCCAGCCGGTAGATCCGCTTGCCCTTACCCGGCAGGACGAAATACGCCAACCTGACAAGGTCCTGATCCTCTGCCTTCATGCCGCTCCCCCGAGGTCATGCCGACTGGTGCGGAGGAGACATTAGGCAGCCGCGGGGCCGGGGGCGGCGAATTTGGCGGAACGATTAAGCGAGCGGGAGGCTATCTCCCGATATGGGCGACGCGTTCGGTGAACGAGCCGTGGAATCCCATCGGAATGTGGTGCCGCAGCGGGACCACGGCGAGGGGCTCGGCCTCCATGTCGCGGGCGTCCAGGACGAGCAGCCGCGAGCGATGCTCGTCCGGGTCGTAGGCGAGGGTGAGCAACCACCCGTCCCCTTCCGGGGCGGCGGGCGTACGCGGCGCGAAGACCGGCTCCCCGAAACCGTGGCCGGGCGGGAGTTCGTGCACCTTGCGGGTGCCCGTGCCGTGGTCGTACGCGTGGATGCCGATCCGGTCGCCCGAGCGTCCCGCGAAGTAGGTGTACCGGTGGGGACGGCCCGCCTGGCGGATGTCCGCGTGCGGCAATTCCATGGGAAGCGCGCAAATCTCTTCGCGCTCGATCCTGGACGACGGGGTGATGCGATAGCGCATCAGAGCGCAGCCCCAGGGGAAGTCGTGAGTACGGAAATCGCGGAAGGCCCTGGCCACCCCGTCCCAGTCGGCGAACCGCACGAACTCCACCACGATGTCGTCGCCGTCTTCGAAGGCGTTGACGAAATGGAAGCCCAGGAGCGCCTCGTGCTCGATCACGCGGGCCCGGCCCCCGTCCCGGGGAACGATCGTGAAGCAGGTCGGCCGGTGCGGCTCGTAGGCCAGCGCGTCGGCGATCGAGCCGGTGCCCAGCAGGATGCGCCCGGCCTTGGGGATCACCGGGTTGATCACGAAGACGAGATGGCGGCGGGTGAGCGCGAAGTCGTGGTTCCACGGCGTGTACGGGAGCCGCACGCGCGGCAGATGGTGCAGCCGCCCGCCCGGGTCGACCCGGTAGCAGCGCAGGCTGCGCGTACGGGTGAAGTCCATGCCGAAGTTGAACAGCTCGCCCGTGTCGGGGCAGCGGGACGGATGCGCCGAGAACGCGGCCGTCATGCGGAGCCTGCCGTCGAAGGAGTGCTCTCCCAGCGTCTCCAGGCTGTCGGGATCGAGCCGGAACGGTCGCCCGCCCTCCCACAGGGCCAGCAACTGCCCGCCATGCAAGACGACCCCCGTGTTGGCCACATTGGCCGGCGGCCGGAGCATGTTGGCGAGCATGCCCCCTGGACGCTGCGTACCGAGTCCGCGTAGCCCGACCCTGCCCTTGCGCTGCCCGTAGCGGTAGTGGCGCGTCCGCACGTAGCGGTTGCGGTAGTGGACGCTGCCGTCGCCGGGGAACGTGAACATCGACAGCATCCCGTCGCCGTCGAAGATGTGGTCGAGCAGGCTCTCCCCCACCTGCCAGCGCCCGGGGCCGTTGCGGTAGAGCGTCCCCGTCAGTTCTTCCGGGACGCCGGTCCCGTCCACCACGTAGTCGTGCTCGTCGTCCAGCGCCGCGTACATCTGGTGCCAGGCGTCGTCATCGGTACGGGTCGTCACGGATCGCTCCCTCGCTCCAACGGCACTGTGCTTCACGGCACTGGGCCGCAGCGTGGCATGGCCGAGATGCGTAGTTCAATACCTAACGACTACTCCGACCGGCATGCCGCCGTTTCGCCCCGTACTACTGTGGCGCTGCGGGGGAACCTGCGCCGACGACCCGGCGTCGTACTCCCGACACCTCCCCGAAGCCCCTCCGCGCCCTAAGGATCCGCTCTGCCATGACCGAGGACGTTCCCGGCTACCGGGTGCTCGAGCAGGTCGGCGAGGGCGGTTTCAGCATCGTCTACCGGGCCCACCAGGAGCGGCTGGACCGGATGGTCGCGCTCAAGGTGCTGTCGATCAGCGCGGTCGACGACGGCGCGATGCGGCGGTTCCAGCGCGAGTGCAAGATCACCGGCCGGCTGTCCGGGCACCCCAACGTGGTCACCGTGCTCGACACCGGGACGACGCGTTCCGGCCGCCCCTACATCGCGATGGAGTACTTCGAGCACGGCGCGCTGACCGACCGGCTCGCGCGGGAGGGGCCGCTGCCGGTCGCCGAGATCCTGCGCATCGGGGTCAAGATGGCGGGCGCGCTGGCGGCCACGCACGAGACCGACGTCCTGCACCGCGACGTCAAGCCGCAGAACATCCTGGTCTCGCGGTACGGGGAGCCCGCGCTGGCCGACTTCGGCATCGCCCGGCTGGTCGACTCGTTCGACGCCACCCACACCCAGGCGTTCACGCCCCACCACGCGGCCCCCGAGGTCCTGGAGGGGCGCACGCCGGGCGTGGGCTCCGACATCTACTCGCTCGGCTCCACGCTCTACCAGCTGCTGGCCGGGCATCCCGCGTTCAGGGGGCCCCAGGGCGAGGGCATCGCGCAGCTGATGCTGCGGATCCTGAACAACGATCCCCCGCCGTTCCAGCGCGCCGACGTACCGCCGCCGGTCGCGGAGATCATCGGCCGCGCGATGGCGAAGGCGCCCGAGCACCGGTACGCGAGCGGGGTGGAGTTCGCGCAGGATCTGCAGCGCCTGCAGCACGAGCTCGGCCTGCCCATCACCGACCTGCTGCACAGCGGTACCGGAACGGCCGCCGTGTTCCCGTCGCCGTCGTCGTCCGCGTCCACCCTGTCGCCGCCGCACCCGAGCGAGGCGCCGCCCGCGCCCTTCACCCATCCCAAGGCGCCGCACGTACCCGACTGGGCGCCCACGTCACCGGGATCCACGCAGGAGCAGCGCACGGCCGTCGCCCCACTGTCGCCCTGGCACCCGGCCGCCGAGCAGCAGCCACCCCAGCCGCAGCCGCAGCCGCAGCCGCAGCCGCACGCAAGCACGGCGCCGCAGCCACAGCCACAGCCGAACAGCAGCGCGATTCCGCCGCCTGCGCCACCCCCTCCGCCGGCTCCGCCGCTCGCCCCGGAATCGTCCCCTGGCTGGCCGCCGCCGCGACAGGACATGGACATGACGTCCGTGGCCGCCTCCGACGGGCCGCGCCGTGGCCTGATCATCGCCGCCGCCGTCGCGCTGGTCGGCGGCCTGACGCTGGGCATCGGGGCGCTCGCGCTGACGGGCGGTCCTCCGGACGATCCGCAGGACGGGCAGCCGACCGGCGCCCAGGCCGCGCAGCCGTCCGCCGGCGCCCAGGGCGGCGACGGCACGGTGGGCGGCGGGAACGGCCAGGAGCCGATCCCTCCGGCGCAGTTCCTCGCCACCCGCCCGCGCAACGTCAAGGTCAAGGCGATCGACACCCGGGCCGTCGTGGTTTGGACCGTGCCGCCCGACGCCCGCCAGCTTCCGATCATCGTGCAGACGCTCCCGGCCGGAAGCGCCGCGGCAGTGCCCGCGGTCAAGGGCACGCGCTCGGCCACCGTGACCGGCTTGGCCCCGACCAAGGGCTACTGCTTCCGGGTCGGGGCGCTGCTGCGGATCAACGAGGGCAAGCCCGCCACCATGTCCTGGTCCAAGCCGGCCACCTGCATCCGAGGCGCCCGCGTCCAGAACTGACGCCACCACCGGCTCCGCCGGCCAACCCCTCCCGTTGACTCGTGGCGTGTTCGCCTATCCGAGGCCGCAGACAGACGAACACGCCACGAGTCAACAGAGCAGGGTCAGGCGATGATCTAGCACCGCCACAGTGGCAGGCCCTTGTACGACTTCCAGTTGCTGTTGGTGTCGATCAGGTAGCCGATGATGTAGCCCGTGTCGCCGCTGTAGGTCATCCGCAAGTACATGTTGCCGGAGAGGTTCTTGTCGTTGGGGTGGGTGTACTTCGTGCCCGTGGTCTGACAGAGCACGGGCACGCTCTCCCCGTTGTTGTCCCTCATGGTGGCGACCACGTCGTTGTCGTTGTTGGCGTTGGCGCTTTTGTGGATGTACGCGGTGGAATTGCCGTTGCTCGTTACCTTGTAGCTCTGCGTCGGTCCCGTGAGTTGCGCGCTGGTGGACGCGGCGTTGCCTGTGCCCGCGTCGTTGGCGGCGGTGACGGTGAACGTGTAGCGGCCGTTGGCCGAGATCTGGCCGAGAGTCACCGACGTACCGGTCACGTTGCTCCGGCTACCGTTCGACTTCCCGCTCCAGGCGACCGTGTAGGTCGTCCCCGGCGCTCCCCCTGCGGCCTGGTTCCACGTGACTTGCGCGCCGGTCGCCACGGCTTTCGCGCTGACGTTGCTCGGAGCGCCCGGCGGCACGCACGGCCGTACGGGATCGCTCGGCTGGGACACCTGCTCGCCCGCGCGGCCCTGAGCGTCCTTGTACTGGACTGCGACACGGAACCGGTACTCCTGGGAGCACTGGCCGCCGCTGACCGTGAACGTGTACGCGCCGGCGTTGGGAGCGATGCTCTGCGGTGACACCGTCACCCCGGCGGGGACGTCCTTCAGGACGTATCCGGTGGGCGTGCCACCCGTCGAAGGCTGGAAGTCCACCTGCATGGTGCCCGAGCCGGGCGTCACGGTCAGGTTGGTGGGAGCGAGCGGCGGCTCTTGCGGGAGCGGTGTACGCGTCGGCTGGGGCTGCGGCTGTGGTTGCGGCTGGGGTCCTTGCTCGGAGCCACCGCGCCCGCCGCCCTGGTCCGCGCCACCACTCCCGTTGCCGTTGCCCCTGGGTGCGGGCAGGGGCCGCCGGTTGGGACCGCCCGCGACCTTGTCGTCGTACTTCTCGACCCGCTTGACGCTGCCCCTGTCGTCCAGGACGACCGCGCGGTGGTCGTTCGGGTCGTGCGCCCAGAGCAGTCCGTCCTTGACGAAGACCTCCAGCGCCGACGGCTTGCCGGTGACGGTGATGAAGCGCTCGAACCGCCGCGTCGCCGTGTTGTACACCACCAGCGCACCGGCGGTCTCGTCCGGGATGTAGACCTTGGAGCCGAGGATCTGCGGGGCCCCGTAGCGATGGCGCGACATCGACAGCGCCCCGCTGGTGTGGCGGCCGGTACCGGTGTCGAGCAGCAGCAGCGAGCCCGTCTCCGGTACGAGCAGCGGCACCGTCCGGCCCTCGGTGCGGGCCGGGGCGAGCACGCCGCCCTTGCCGGCCTTCCGTACGGTCGACGGCAGCGTCACGGTGAGGTGCGCGCCGGTCTCCTTGATGACCGTGGCGGTCGCGGCCGTGGAGTCGATGGCGACGGGCTCGCCGGCGGCGATGGTCAGGGCCAGCCGGTCGCCCGGCTTGCCGACGCCGACGGGTGCCTGCGCGGCGCCGTCCCGGAACGGGATCACCTGGCCGTGCTGGGGCGCCGGGACCCACAGCGTCCCCTTGGCGTCGATGCCCGCCTGCCCGAGCGGCGGGGCGACCGTGGCGGGCTTGCCCCACGCGGCCAGCGTGAACGGGTCGATCTGCTGGATCGTCCCGCGCACCGCGTCGACCGTGTACGCGCGGCCCTGGCCGACGAGGACCTGGAGGCCTGCCGTGCCGAGCCGCCGGTTCTGCTCGATCTTCAGCTGGGACGGGTCGATCCGGCTGACCACACCGCTGTCGAGGTCGACGATCAGCACGGTGGAGCCGTCCTGGACGACCTTGATCCGGTGGCCGCGCATCGCGCCCGGCAGCGCCGCCTTGCCGTCGACCTTGGCGGCCGGGCCGTTGGCGTGCACGACCATTCCCTTGTCCGGCGCGCTCAGCCAGGCGCCGACGTCGGCGAGGTCGTACTTCGCGCTCGCCACCCCGACCCCGTAGACCGCGGCCGTGACGACCAGGATCCCCACGAGCCCGATCGCGACCTGGCCCGTCACCCGGTCGCGGCGGAAAAGCGCGCGTACGGTCCCTCTGATACCGGCCTGCCCCACGTGCCGTCACCTTCCCCATAGGCGGACGCAGCGGCCAAAGTATCGGGTACGGGGCACTCCCCTCCGGAATATGGATCAAGAGGGGGCATTTTGGCCGGATCCGGTAACTTCGGAAAACCAGGGAACCGTTGACAGATCAGTGCTCGCCGGATCCGGCCGGTGCCTCGGCGGCCCGCTGATGCAGCCGTTCCCTGATCTCGTCCGGGGTATAGGACCTGCGGCGCCGTTCGTGCCGGGCGATCACCACCCCGGTCGCCGCGACACCGACGAATCCTGCCACTCCCAGTATCTTCCACCAGCGCATCTGCCTAGGGTAGCGATCATGTCCAGCACCAGCATCGGCCTCGGCCAGGCGGCAGAGCTGACCCGCACCGGCGACGTGTGGCTGTTCCGCGGCCGCACGGTCGCCGACCGGGCGATCCAGATGACCACCAACAGCCCGGTCAACCATGTCGGCATGTCGATCGTGATCGACGACCTGCCGCCGCTGATGTGGCACGCCGAGCTGGGCCGCTCGCTGCGCGACATGTGGTCGGGCAGCCACCACCGGGGCGCCCAGCTGCACGACCTGAACGACGCGGTGGTCGCGTGGGGGAACCGCTACGGGCAGCGCGCCTGGCTGCGCCAGCTGGACCCGCCGGCGGACCGGGAGATGGAGAACGCGGCGCTCAAGGCGGTGGCCCGGCTGGACGGCACGCCGTTCCCGACCACGTCCCGGATGGCCTCGCGCTGGCTGCGCGGCCGGATCCCGTTCCGCCGGCCGGCCGAACGGGACATGGACCTGGAGACCGCGTTCTGCGCCGAGATCGTGGCCGTGACGTACCAGTCGATGGGGCTGCTGCCTCCGGGGCGCCGCCCCAACTGGTTCGATCCGGGACGCTTCTGGAGCGGGGACGACCTGGAGCTGGAGGACGGCGCCCGCCTGGGCGGCGAGATCGGCGTCCTCGTTCCGGAGAAGTGAGCCCAGGGGACGGTCGCTAAGGGCGGTCCCTGCGGAGCGAGCGCGGGTGCAGGCGGCGGCGCAGGCGGCGCATCCGGCCCGCCTTGGCGGTGACCATGCGGCCCAGCTCGTCGGTGTGCTCCCACGCCTGGACGGCGGCGCGCGGCTGCGGGGGCACGGGGGCGAACCGGGTGTGGTTGACCAGGTCCGCCAAGGGCCCCAAGTGCTGCAGCGCCCTCTCGCCCAAGTGGCCTTCGCCGAAGTGGGCGACCTCGTGGGCGGTGAGAGTCCGTGCGGTGGCCAGCCCCAGGTCGCTGAGATGCTCCAGGGCTTGGCGCCATGCACCCGTGACACGTGCGGCAGGGGTGCCGTTACGGCGGCGTCGACGCTTGCGCAGGGACGGTGCCAGCAGAACGGCCGCCAGGTACCCGATGACGAGCAGCCCGACCAGCGACGCCGCGTACACCCACCAGGGCAGCGGGGAATCCTCCGCCACCGGCTTCGCGGCCGCTGCTGGTGTCTGCGGCGTCTTGCCCGCACCCGAACCGCGCTGCTGCGAGGCGGCGTTCTTCTGCAGCTGCTCCAGCTTCTGCTGGGTCTCCCCCGCCGCGACCGAGTCGGAGTCCTTGGACTGAGTGGAACGCTGGGGAGTCGGGTTGAACGGGAGCCAGCCGAGCTTGTCGAACTTCACCTCTGGCCAGACCATCACGTCCCCGGCGCGCATGTTCCGTCCATCACCTGAGGCACGTCCCCCGCTGAACCCGACCATGACGCGGGTGGGCAGCCCCAGCGAACGGGCCAGGACCGCATAGCTGGTCGCGAAGTGCTCGGGAGTTCCCCGGCGGCCCTCGGACAGGAAGTAGTCGAGCTGGCGGTAGCTGTGCCCGGGCGGCGCGGTCACGTCGTACTTGGCATAGGTCTTCAGGTGAACGGCCAGCATCGCGGCCTGCTGGACCGGCGAGGCCGCTCCGGAGGTGGCGCCTTGGGCGAACCGCCGGAACTCCTCCAGCTGTACGGGTGCTTTCGTGGCCCCCGGTCCCCAGGGCAGCTGCGTCGCCGCGCGCGCTTCGGCGTCCCTGGCGATGCTCGCGGCGGCCAGCTTGTCCGCGTTCCACTCCCGGATCTCTGAGGTCACGCGGTAGCTCTGGCCGTTCCGCAGCTCCTGCGCCACCGCCAGCGTGCCGCTTGCCGGATCGACGACCACGCCGATCCCGTCCACCTGCCGGGGACGGTCGGCGGCCGGGGCCCAGACGCCCGGCAGGTCGCGGATGGTGATCTGCTGCACCGACGAGCGCCGCTTCCCGCCTCCGCCCTCCTCCTCCGGTGCCTCCGGTACGCGGCTGCCCGTGGGAACGAACCGGGCGGTGGACGACCAGGTCACGCCGTCGAACCGGTCCAGCACGGCCAGCCGCATGTTCTCCCGCCGGGCGGCCTGCACGCTGAACAGCACCTGGTCGGGGGTCAGCAGCCAGCCGCCGACCCGGTCGAGGGGGCTGACGCCGTCGCGCTGCTGCGGCGGCGGAGCCTGCACCTGCTCGCGCGGGTCGTACGGGTCGGCGCTGACGGGCACGTACGGGCCCGCGAGCAACGCCAGCGCGCCCAGCGCGGCGGCGGCGGGCACACCGAACAGGACGGGCCGCCAGACCGCCACCTTCGATCCCTCGGACGCCTCCGGCTCGGAACGGACGAGGATCAGGACGGCGATCAGCACCACGGTCGCGGCGGCCGGCCCCAGGTTGGAGCCCGGGCCGTCCACGCCGAGGAGCAGCGCGGCCCCGAAGACCGCCAGCGCGGGCAGGCACGGCAGGGCGCGCAGCGACGTCCGCAGCGCCAGCTCGGCCGCGGCGAACGCGGCCAGCCAGACCAGCACATGCACCAGCAGCAGGAACTCCGGCTTGGCGGGCGCGGGCAGCAGCGTGGTGAGGATCGACTTCCACGAGCCGAGCACTCCGGCGCGCAGCGCCTGCGGGAGCGTGCCGTCCGAGAGCGCGGGCCGCAGTACGGTCACCGCGGCCGTACCGGCCCAGGCGACCACGGTCAGGACCAGCGAGATCCACAGCGGCCAGGACCGGTTCGCCTTGCGCGGTCCCGACAGCAGCGCGCACAGCACCGTCGGGACGATCGCCGCGACGGCCACGACCGGGACCACGGGGCCGAGGCCGAAGACCCGGTGGAACGCCAGCCCGGCCACCGCCGCCAGCGACGCCGTCACGACGAGGGAGAGGTAGCGCCGCATCATCGGGACCGTCCCAGGTGGTTCCAGGCGGACGCCAGCCCGTCCAGATCGTCGACGTCGACCAGCCGGACCCCCGGCGGCGCGGACGCGGACTCCCGCGGCCGCACGCGCAGCACGACGACGCGGTCGAACCTGGTCCGTACCGCCGCGATCCGGCCGAGATCGGCGCCGCCCGGCGTGACGACGATCAGGGACCCGCCCGCGCGCACGCGCCGTACGGCGTCGACCGTCGACCGCGGTCCCTCCTCCATGCCGATCACCGTGAGCCTGTCGAGCAGGACCTCGATGTCGTCCGGGCCGCCCCGGGTGTCGGCGACCGGGCCGTTCCCGGTGAGGACCCGTACGGGGAAGTTCGCCGCCGCCGCGCCCACCGCGACCGAGGCCGCCGCGTCGACCGCCAGCTCGAAGTCGTCGGGATCGCCCCACACGCCCGGACGCGCCTCCAGCACGACCGTCGTCGTGGGCAGGCTCGCGTCCACGAGCTGGCGCACCATCAGCGTGCCGGTACGGGCCGAGGACTTCCAGTGGATGTGCCGCATCTCGTCCCCGATCACGTACTCGCGCAGCGCGTGGAACGTCGCGGTGCCCGCCGGGGACTTGTCGCTGGTCGGCCCGTCCAGGTGGTACGCGCGCCCTGAGGCGAGCAGGGCCAGCCGCACCGTCTTGGGACGCACGAGAAGCGTCTGCGGCGTGCCGTACTCCCGTACGCGCCGCGCCAAGCGCAGCGGATCGGCCCGTACGAGACGCAGTGGGCCCACCGGGATCTCCCCGCGCCGGTCGGTCGGCAGCCGGTACGTCACCGTTCGCTTGCCGCCCGGCCGGAGCCTCGGGATGTCCACCGCCACGGCGGTCGAGCCCGCCGCGTCATGGGCGGTCAGGCCCCGTACACCGGCCCGGCCCGCGTTGATGACGTGCAAGACCCCGACGGCGGGCTCGCCCCGGCCCACCTTCAACGGCGCGATCTCCCTCGACACGTCGAGCTTCGGGCTCGGCAGCGACCACAGCAGGGCACCGGCCACCGCGACCAGCCCGGCCACCGCCAGCATCGCCGGCTCCGGATACCCCAGCCACCAGCCCGCCGCGTACAGCGACGCCGACACGACCGCCGTCCCCCACCCCAACGGCGTCAGCATGGCCGCGCCTCCCTTGGGGGCGGTCCCCCAGACCCCCTGAATGGCTTCGCCATCGACTGTGCCCCCTCTGGGGGCGGTCCCCCAGACCCCCCGAATGGCTCCGCCATTGTTTTAGTGCACCCCTGCTGCCTGCGGCGTCGGCACCTTCGCCAGGACCTCGCCGACCACGTCCGCGCCCGTCCGGCCGCGCAGCTCCGCCTCCGGGGTGACGATCAGGCGGTGCGCGATGACCGGGACGGCCAGCGCCTTGACGTCCTCGGGCACCAGGAACGACCGGGCCGCCGCCGCCGCGCGGACCCGGGCGGCGCGCAGCAGCGCCAGGCTGGCGCGGGGGCTCGCGCCGAGGCGGAGTTCCGGGTGGTCACGGGTGGCCGACACCAGGCGCACCACGTAGTCGTACAGGGGCGGGGCGACGTGCAGCCGCCCGGCGAACTCGATCATCCGCGACACGTCCTCGCGGCCCGCGACCGGCTTCATCTGGTCGAGCGTCACCCCGGTCGGCGCCCCGGCCAGCACCGCCACCTCGGAGCGGTGGTCGGGGTAGCCCATCGAGATCCGCATCAGGAACCGGTCGAGCTGGGCCTCGGGCAGCGGGTACGTGCCGTCCATGTCCACCGGGTTCTGCGTCGCGATCACCAGGAACGGGCGCGGCACCGGATGCGGTGTCCCCTCGACCGTGACCCGGCGCTCCTCCATGACCTCCAGCAGCGCCGACTGCGTCTTCGGCGAGCCCCGGTTGATCTCGTCGGCCACCACCAGGTTGGCGAAGATCGGCCCGGCGTGGAACTCGAACGAGCTGCTGCCCTGGTTGAAGATCGACACTCCGGTGATGTCGCTGGGCAGCAGGTCGGGGGTGAACTGGATCCGGGTCCACTTGGCGTCCACCGTCGCCGACATCGCCCGCGCCAGCGTCGTCTTGCCCACCCCGGGCACGTCCTCCACCAGCAGGTGCCCCTCGCTGAGCAGGCAGATCAGCGCCAGCTCGACCTTCTCGCGCTTGCCCCGCACGACCTGCTCGATCGACGCCGCCAGCGTGCCGAACAGCTGCGCGAACCGTCCCGCGACGGCGTCCGCGCCCCCCATCGCCTGATTCTCGGTCACCGATCAGTTCCCCGTGAGTTGGTCATCAGTACTCGCATTCGTAGAGCGGCGCGCCGGAGATACTCCGGTGCGCGGCGTCTCCGTCGATCCCTCGTGGAGCCGGGCGATGCCACTGGACGTCGTCGCCGGCGGCCACGCCTCGGGTAGCCAAGGTCCACTTCCGACGTAGCGGGGGCGAGGGCGGTTCCGGCGGCGTTCCGGGTGACGCGCGTCACGCTACGCCCCGTTCCGAAATGAAACTGAACGCGACCCTTATGCCGGACGTCCTACCCTGGGGCAGCGCGCGACGAGATTTCGAGGTGGACGTGGACACGGTAAGCATCGCCGACCTGTGGGACCGGGTGACGGGAACACAGCCGGACCCGCCCTGGTGGCTGGTCATCCTGGTCGCGCTGGTCGCGCTGGGGGCCGTCCTGCACGGCCCCACCTGGCGGGTGGCCCGCAACGTGGTCACGATCGCCCACGAGGGCGGGCACGCCCTGCTCGCCCTGCTCACCGGGCGCAAGCTGGACGGCATCAAGCTGCACTCCGACACCTCGGGCGTGACCGTCTCGCGGGGCAAGCCGCACGGCCCCGGGATGGTCTTCACCGCGCTGGCCGGCTACCTCGCCCCGCCGCTGCTCGGCCTGCTGTTCGCCGGGCTGCTGGCGGGCGGGCGGATCACGCTGATGCTGTGGTTCTCGCTGGCCCTGCTCGCCGCGATGCTGATCATGATCCGGAACGCGTACGGGGTGCTGTCGATCGTCGCCACCGGAGCGATCATCTTCGGCGTCTCCTGGCTCGGCGGCGCCAAGATCCAGGCGGGCTTCGCCTACCTGGCCGCGTTCTTCCTGCTGTTCGCCGCCGCCCGGCCGGTGATCGAGCTGCAGCGGATGCGCGCCCGCCACATGGCCCCCAGCTCCGACGCCGACCAGCTCGCCCACCTCACCGGCGTCCCGGGCCTCGCCTGGGTCACGTTCTTCGCGGTGGTGGCCCTAGGCGCCCTGCTCACCGGCGGGCTCCTGCTGACCCCCGACTCCACGTCCCTGCCCGACCTCCCCGCCTCGGTCGGGCAGTAGCCCGGGCCGGATGCGGTCAGGGCCCTGCCCCTCGGGGACGGAACGGGCCCACGATGGCCCATGGCCAACAAGAAGCTCGACCGCGCCGCGTACCGCCGCAAGCGCAAGTCGCGGCTGCGCAAGACCCGCCACCGCAGCCGGCCGACCACCGGCAAGGGCAGGCGCCGCTGATCGGCCCCGATCCCGCTCCCCCGCGATTCCCCCAAGAGCGGGTTGAGTGTCCGACCCTGTCGATAGTTTCGACACTGTGAGCGATCGATGGGATCGGGGGCAGGTGCTCGGGCTGGCATCCGACGCGGCATCGGCCAAGGCGGCGGGGAGCGCGTCCAAGCCCGCCAAGTGGAGCGGGACGGGGTGTGACGGCGACGCCTTGTGGGGCGAGTGCGAGGGGAGCGGCAGGAGCGTCTACCGTGCGTCGGTCGATCTGTCCGAGCCGGCGTTCCGGTGCTCGTGCCCGAGCCGCAAGTTCCCCTGCAAGCATGCCCTCGGGCTGCTGTTGCTGTGGAGCGACGGCACGGTACGGGAAGGGCCGCGACCGGGCTGGGTGGCCGAGTGGGTCGAGCAGCGGCAGGAACGTGCGGACAAGGCCCAGGAGCGCAAGCAGAGCACTGCGGCGAAGGCCAGGGATCCCAAGACCGCCGAACGGCGTGAGCAGCGGGTCGATGGAGGCCTGGCCGATCTCGACCAATGGCTGCGCGATCAGGTGGCGCATGGGCTCGCGCAGGCGGAGAAGGCGCCGTACAAGCTGTGGGACGACGCCGCGCGGCGGCTCGTCGACGCGCAGGCCGGGGCGCTCGCCGGGCAGGTCAAGGGCCTGGCGGCGATTCCGCGGCAGGCGGGCTGGCCTGACCGGCTGCTGGAGGAGTACGCGCTGCTGCGGCTGCTGGTGCGGGCCCATCAGCGGCGCGAGAAGTTGCCTGCGGCGCTGCGCGAGACCGTACGGTCGCGGATCGGCTTCACCGTCCAGCAGGAGGACGTCCTGCGCGCGGGCGAGCGGGTCCGCGACCGCTGGCACGTGATCGGGTCGCGGGACGTGCCGCAGGAGCAGCTCACGACCCGGCGGGTGTGGCTGCGCGGGAGCGTGACGGGGCGGCCCGCGCTGGTGCTGTCGTTCGCCGCCCCGGGGCGTCCGCTGGACGCCTCGCTCATGGTGGGGACCGAGATCAACGCCGAGCTGGCCTTCTACCCTGGGGCGCAGCCGCTGCGGGCTCTGGTGGCCGACCGTCTGGAGACGGCGAGTGCGAGCAGGCCGGGCGGTGTGACGATCGGGGCGTTCCTGGACGAGTACGCGACGGCGCTGGGGCGCGATCCCTGGCTGGACCGCTGGCCCGCGTTGCTGGGCGGCGTACGGCTCGCGCGGGCCGGCGGGCTCCAGGCCGTCGACGAGCACGGCGACGCCCTGCCGCTGCTGCCGGTCGAGCCGTGGCGGCTGCTGGCGGTGTCGGGGGGCGAGCCCGTGACGTTCGCCGGCGAGTGGTCGCGGCGCGGCCTGCGCCCGCTGGCCGCCTGGGCCGGCGATGAGGGGGTGGTGATCCTGTGAGCCTGTGGAGCGAGCATGTCAGCGCGGCGTTGCTGGGCACCGAACGGCGGCCCGCGCCGGCGCTGCCCGGCACCCCGGCGGGAGACGATGATCCGGCGGGCCGGCTGCTGGACCAGGCGGCCGTCCTCGCGCTGCGCCGGCGGGCGGGGCACCGGCCGCTGAGCGGCGCCGACCCGATCGCGCCCGCGCCGCAGGAGCCCGTCCCGGCCGTGCCCGCGGCGGCGGGGAGTCGGCTGGCGCGGATCCTGGGCGGCGAGCAGATCCGGGTGCTGCCCGAGTGGCTGGACGCCGCCGCCGATCATGGCTACCGGGTGCCCTCGCGGCTGCTGCCCGAGCTGCTGGAGAAGGGGCGCAGCGACCGGGTGCTGCGCCCGGCCATCGCACGGGCCGCCGGGCGGCGCGGCGTGTGGCTGGCGCTGCAGAACACCGACTGGGCCTACCTGGTCGGGTCGGGCGACGATCCGGGCGGCGACGCGGAGGTCTGGGAGACCGGGACGCGGCAGCAGCGGGTCGCGCACCTGACCCGGCTGCGCGGCACCGATCCGGCGGCGGCGCGGGAGGCTCTGGGCCAGACGTGGGCGCGCGAGCCCGCGCCGGATCGGGCGGCGTTCCTGGCGACGTTCGAGCACGGGCTCTCGTCAGGTGACGAGGAGTTCCTTGAGCAGGCCCTGGAGGACCGGGGCAAGGACGTCCGGCAGCTCGCGTCCGACCTGCTGGCCCGGCTGCCCGACTCGGCGTACGGGCGGCGGATGGCCGTGCGGGCCCGCGACTGCCTGCGGCCCGAGACCCGTACCGTACGGGAGCGCGCGGAGACCTGGATCGTGGTCGAGCCGCCCCGTACCCACGACGAGGACCTGGCCAGGGACGGCGTCCCGTTCCATCCGACCGGGTCGTTCGCGCCCGGGCGGCGGGCGGGCGGGCCGGTCGGCACCCGGGCGGCCTGGCTGCGCGAGATCCTGGCCCGGACGCCGCTGCCGGCCTGGACCGAGCTGTTCGGGCTGCCGCCGATGGAGATCGTCTGCCTGCCGGTCGCCGCCGCGTCCGACCCCGACGGCCGTAGTGCCCGCGACGTCCACATCGGCTGGGCCCGGGCAGCGCTGCGCCAGCGCGACACCGCCTGGGCCAGGGCGCTGCTCAAGGGCGGCGTGGTCGTGGACGAGCCGGAGGCGCTGGCCGACCTGCTGGCGGTGCTGCCCGTCGACGAGCGCGACGCGGCCGCCGCCGACCTGATCGGCTGGGTCGAAGGCCAGCCCGATCTGCTGCGCGTGCTGGAACGGGTTCCCGGCCCGTGGCGGGGCGCGCTCGCCGAGGCGGTCGTCGCGACGATCGGGATGGCCGCCGAACGCTCCTCGCACCGGCACGAGCACACGCTCACCCAGCTGTGCCGGCTGGCCGACCAGCGGCTGACCCCGGACGCGGCCCCCCGCCTGGAGTCCCTGGCGCCTCCGGCCGGCACCGAGGCCGCGACGGCCCACGCCCTCACCGAACTGACCGGCACCCTGCGCTTCCGCCACGAAATGCTGAAGGAGCTCTCCCTGTGACCGAGACGGTTCTCCGGCCGCATGCCGAACAGCAGTACGCCGACGAGCTGGCCCGGCTGGCCGAGCATGACGACCGCACCCGCCCGCCCGGCTGGAAGCTGTCCCCTTGGGCCGTCACCACGTACCTCCTGGGCGGCGAGCTGCCCGACGGCTCCGCCATCAGCCCCAAGTACGTGGGCTCGCGCCGCCTGATGGAGGTCGCGGTGGCGACCCTGGCCACCGACCGCGCGCTGCTGCTGCTCGGTGTCCCCGGCACCGCCAAGACGTGGGTGTCGGAGCACCTGGCCGCCGCCGTCAGCGGCGACTCGACGCTGCTCGTCCAGGGCACCGCCGGCACGGCCGAAGAGGCGATCCGGTACGGGTGGAACTACGCCCGCCTGCTCGCCGAAGGCCCTTCGGAGCAGGCGCTGGTCGAGAGTCCGATGATGCGGGCGATGCGGCGCGGCTCGGTGGCCCGGATCGAGGAACTGACCCGGATGCCCAGCGACGTCCAGGACGCCCTGATCACGATCCTGTCCGAGAAGACGCTGCCGGTCCCCGAGCTCAACACCGAGGTCCAGGCGATCAAGGGCTTCACGGTCATCGCCACCGCCAACGACCGCGACCGGGGCGTCAACGAGCTGTCCAGCGCGCTGCGCCGGCGGTTCAACACCGTCGTGCTGCCGCTGCCCGAGTCGGTCGAGGACGAGGTCGACATCGTCTCCCGCCGCGTCGGCCAGATCGGCTCCTCGCTCGAACTGCCGGAGACCCCTGCGGGCCTGGAGGAGATCCGCCGGGTCGTCACCGTGTTCCGGGAGCTGCGCGGCGGCCTCAGCGCCGACGGCCGTACCAAGCTCAAGTCGCCCAGCAGCACGCTGAGCACCGCCGAGGCGATCTCGGTGATCACCAGCGGGCTCGCCCTGGCCGCCCACTTCGGCGACGGCGTGCTGCGCGCCGCCGACGTGGCCGGCGGCATCGTCGGCGCCGTGGTCCAGGACCCGGTCTCCGACCAGGTCGTCTGGCAGGAGTACCTGGAGACCGTCGTCCGCGAGCGTCCCGAATGGCGCGACTTCTACCGCGCCTGCCGGGAGGTCTCGTGACGGTGGACCGCGGCGAGAGCGGCCGGGTCGAGGTCTACGGCATCCGCCACCACGGCCCCGGCTCGGCACGCGCCGTGCGGCGGGCCCTGGAGGACTTCAAGCCCGGCGCGGTGCTGATCGAGGGCCCGCCCGAGGCCGATCCGATCGTCGAGCTGGCCGGTGACCCCGGCATGGTCCCGCCGGTGGCCCTGCTCGCGTACGCGCCCGGCCAGACTCCGGCGCCCAGCGGTGAGACCGCGCCGGGCGGCACCGAGCGGCAGGCGGCGTTCTGGCCGTTCGCCGAGTTCAGCCCCGAGTGGCAGGCCATCCGCTACGCCCTGGACGCGGGCGTCCCCGTCCGCTTCTGCGACCTCCCGGCCGCCCATCAGCTGGCCCGATCGCCGGAGCCGGAGCCCCCGGCCGACCAGGCCGTACCCGACGAGCGGCCCGAGGAGTCCGGCGAGCAGGCGGCGGGGGCCGATGAGGGCGAACCGGCCGGTGAGGAGGCGGCCGAGCGGGAGATCCGGATGGATCCGCTCGGCTGGCTGGCCAAGGCGGCCGGGTACGACGACGCCGAGCGCTGGTGGGACGACGTGGTCGAGCATCGGCACGGCGGGCCGTCCCCGTTCCCGGCCATCGCCGAGGCGATGACCGAGTTGCGCGAGCAGCTGGCCGCGCTCCCCGGCCGTGGCTTCACCGGCCTGCCGGCCGGCTATCTGGAACGCGAGGAGCAGCGCGAGGCGCACATGCGGCGGACCCTGCGCCGCGCCCTCAAGGAGGGGCACGAGCGGGTGGCGGTGGTCTGCGGCGCCTGGCATGTACCGGCCCTGCTGGAGAAGGTCCCGGCGACCCGCGACGACCAGACGCTGCGGGGGCTGCCCAAGGCGAAGGTCGCGATGACCTGGGTGCCGTGGACGCACGGGCGGCTGGCCAACCGTTCGGGGTACGGCGCGGGCGTGCGGTCGCCTGGCTGGTACCACCACCTGTTCACGGCCCCCGACCGTCCCGTCGAACGCTGGCTGACCGAGGCCGCGCGGGTGCTCCGCGACGAGGACCTGCACGTCTCGTCGGCGCACGTGATCGAGGGCGTACGGCTCGCGGACGCGCTGGCCGCACTGCGCGGGCGGCCGCTGGCCGGGCTCGACGAGATCAACGAGGCCACCCGGGCCGTGCTGTGCGAGGGCGCCGAGCTGCCGGTGGAGCTGATCCAGCGGCGGATGGTGGTCGGCGAGCGGCTGGGCGCCGTACCGGACCGTACCCCGATGGTGCCGCTGCAGCGCGACCTGGAGGCCGAGCGGGGCCGGCTCAGGCTCAAGAAGTCGGCGCTCGACAAGGAGCAGGATCTCGACCTGCGCAGGCCGATCGACCTCGACCGCAGCCGGCTGCTGCACCGGCTCCGGCTGCTGAACGTCGACTGGGGCGTCCCTGAGGAGGGCGGCGGCCGGTCGAAGGGCACGTTCCGCGAGACCTGGACGCTGATGTGGCGGCCGGAGTTCGATGTGGAGCTGATCGAGGCCAGCGCGTGGGGCACCACCGTGCTGGGCGCCGCCACCGCCCGCGCGGAGGCCATGGCCGCGCACGCCGGGGCGCTGCCGGAGCTGACCTCGGTCGCCGAACGCTGCCTGCTGGCCGACCTCGGCGGCGCGCTGCCCGCGGTGATGCGGGCCCTGGCCGACCGCGCGGCCGTGGACGCCGACGTCGCGCACCTGATGTCCGCGCTGCCCGCGCTGGTCCGGGCGCTGCGGTACGGCGACGTGCGCGGCACCTCCACCGGCCCGCTCCGTACCGTCGTCGACGGCCTGGTCGTCCGGGTCTGCGTCGGCCTGCCGCCCGCCGTCGGCGCCCTCGACGACGACGCGGCCCGCGAGATGCTGGCGCACATCGACGCGGTGCACGGCGCGCTGGCACTGCTGAACGACGCCGATCACCTCGAGCGCTGGCGGCGCACGCTGCACGGCGTCATCGACCGTTCCGGCCTGCACGGGCTGCTCGAAGGCCGGCTGACGCGGCTGCTGCTGGACGCCGGCGGGCTGCCCGACGTGGCCGACCGGATGGCCCGCTCGGTCTCGGTCGGCGCGGCCCCCGAGCGCGCCGCCGCGTGGGTGGAGGGCTTCCTGTCCGGCGGCGGCCTGATCCTGGTCCACGACGACGACCTGCTGCGGCTGGTCGACTCCTGGATCGCGGGCCTGCCCGGCGACTCGTTCACCGACGTGCTGCCCCTGCTGCGCCGCACGTTCGGCGGCTACGCCTCCGCCGAGCGCCGCACGATCGGTGAACGCGTACGGCACCTGGACACGCCCCGCGCCCCTGCCCGCCAGGACGATCAGGACCACGACCCCGAACGCGCCTCCCGCGCCGCCGCGACCGTCCTGCAGATCCTCGGCTGGAAGGCCCCCGCGTGATCACCCGGCTCCACACTTCAAAAGATGTGATCTAGCTAGTGTCATTTTCTTGCTCATTGTTACTCAGAGTTGTTTATAGTGAGCGGCGTGTATCAGATCGGAGAGTTCGGGAAGCGTATCGGCCGCTCCCCGTCCACCGTTCGCCGGTGGGTGCGGGAGGAAATGGTGCAGGACCTGCTGGCGATCGTGCACACCTTTTCGTGTGGCCTGTACGGGCTGCGGAAGTACGAGAAGGAACTCGAGGGCGATCTTGGGGGCGGCCGGTGAAGGTCACCCGCATCGCCTACAGCCAGAATCTGAATGCGGGCAAGTACGCCCAGCTCCAAGAGCAGGCCGCGCGGCTCGGTGCCGTAAGGGCGAAGGTCTGGCGGGAGTACGGCTCCGTCGCCGGAGCCGACACCAAAGACCGCGCGATCCGCGACCGGTGGATGCGCGACGGCACTGCCGCCGGCTTCGGTGTGCTGGCGAACGCATGGAAGGAGACCGTCCGCGACGCGTTCGCCGACATCACCGCCAACCGTGAGGCCGCGAAGGTCAAGGTCCGCTCGGCCGTCGCCAAGCTGAAGGTGTCCGAGGCGGAGAAGAAGCGGCTGTTCACCGCGCTCAGGCGAGACCGGTGGGTCGACGATCGGTATCTGTCCCGGATGATGCGTGAGCACTGGCGACGAGGCCGTAGCAGCAGCCGCAACCAGATCGTGGTGCGCTCCGACCAGTACCGCACCTTCACCCTCGCCGACGGCGGCAACGTTTGGCTTGCGGTTCCCGGCCTGGTGCGGCGGCAGCTGGTCAAGATCCCGCTGGACACCACCGTCGCGCCGGCCGGAACCCTCCGGCTCATGCTCCGCACCGGCCGGGTCGAGGTGCACTACGCCATCGACGCCGACACGATGAAGTCTTCGCGACGCCCCGTCGGTAACGCCAAGATCGGCGTGGACAAGGGATACACCGAAGTCCTCACCGATTCCGACGGCGCCCACCACGGAGCATGCCTGGGCGTTCTGCTGTCCTGCGAGTCCGACTACCGCAAGGCCAAAGGCCGGCGGCGGGCCAAGCTACGCACCATCGCGGAAAAGGCCCAGGAACGCGGCGACCTGGCCAAGGCCCGCCGCATCCGTGACAACAACCTCGGCACCAGCAAGCGTGAGCGGCGATCGAGTTCCTGGAAGTGCCGCGTGCGCGACCTGACGTTCAAGGCCGTGCACGAGGTCTTCGACAAGGCCCACACCGTGGTCGCCGAAGACCTCACCAAGACGTTCTCTGGCCGCAAGAAGAGGTTGGGGAAGAACACCAACCGGCGCCTGGCTGCCTGGACCAAGGGCATCACCGCCGAGGCGCTGGCGGCCGTATCGGACCGCAGAGGTTCTGCGGTGCGGCTGGTCAACGCTGCCTACACCTCACAAGCCATCCCCCACACCGACATCCTCGGTGTCCGTGCGGGGGACCGGCTTCACTGCACCCGGTGCGGGGCGGTGTGGCAAGCGGACCACGCGGCAGCGATCAACATCCTGCACAGGGACGGAGACCCCGATATCTCCCTGCACACACCGCACACGCGGGTCAGGCAGATCCTGAAGGAACGTGACGATCGCCAACGGACCAGACTGCCGGTCCAGGACTCCAGCACCCAGCAAACCTGCCGGTGCGGAGAGCGAAACATCCGATCTTGCTCAACTCAGGGCAGCAAGGAGGAAGCAGGTTGCGTTGAACATCGATGAGCGGCTCAAGCGCTGGCGGCTGGTGCTCGGCGGCGAGGGCGGCTCCGAGGGCACCGGAGCCCGGCTCTCCGCCGAGGAGACGCGGATGGACGGTGCCCTGGAGAAGCTGTACGGCGCCGGAGAGAACGGCCGGTCCCGTTCCGGCCGCCGTGGCGCGGGCCTGGGCGACTCGGCGCCGACCGTGGCGCGCTGGCTGGGCGACATCCGCTCCTACTTCCCGTCCACCGTCGTCCAGGTGATGCAGAAGGACGCGATCGAGCGGCTCGACCTCACCCGGCTCCTGCTCGAGCCCGAGATGCTGGACGCCGTCGAGCCCGACGTCCATCTCGTCGGCACGCTGCTGTCGCTCAACCAGGTGATGCCCGACCGGGCCCGCGAGTCCGCCCGTACCGTCGTCCGCAAGGTCGTCCAGGATCTGGAGCGGCGGCTGGCCCAGCGCACCCGCTCGGCCGTCGGCGGCGCGCTGGACCGCTCGGCGCGCGTGCTCCGTCCGCGCCGCCTCGCCGACGTCGACTGGAACCGGACGATCCGCGCCAACCTGCGCCACTACCTCCCCCAGCACGGCACCCTCGTACCGGAGCGCCTGATCGGGTACGGCCGCCGGCAGCAGGCCGTCAAGCGCGACGTGGTGCTGTGCATCGACCAGAGCGGCTCGATGGCCGCCTCGGTGGTGTACGCGAGCGTGTTCGGTGCCGTGCTGGCCTCGATGCGGTCGCTGCGCACGTCCCTGGTCGTGTTCGACACGGCGGTCGTGGACCTCACCGACCAGCTGCACGACCCGGTCGAGCTGCTGTTCGGTACGCAGCTCGGCGGCGGCACCGACATCAACCGGGCGCTGGCCTACTGCCAGGGCCTGATCACCCGCCCGAACGACTCGATCATGGTGCTGATCAGCGATCTGTACGAGGGCGGCGTCCGGGCCGAGATGCTGCAGCGGGTCGCGGCGCTGACCGCCGCGGGCGTCCAGGTGATCGTCCTGCTGGCCCTGTCGGACGAGGGCGCGCCGGCCCACGACCATGACAACGCCGCCGCCCTCGCCGCGCTGGGAGTCCCGGCGTTCGCCTGCACGCCCGACGCCTTCCCCGATCTCATGGCCGCCGCCGTGGAGCGCCGCGACCTCAAGGAATGGGCCGAACGCAGCCTCTGAGCCCGAACGCAGCCGCTGGGCCCGGCGCGGGTCAGCGGGATCGCAGGCCCAGGGCCAGGAGCAGGACGACGATCGCGGTCACGCCGGCGTGCACGGCCAGCGCGGAGGCCTGCACCGTGACCAGGGCGCTCGCGGCACCCCACATCGCGACCCGGACGACCCGTACGGCCAGCACCGTCCAGGCCGCGGCCCGGCTGCCGCGCCAGGCCAGCACCACGCCCACCAGCGTGATCACCGCCAGCAGGACGAAGGAGCCCGCCACCGCCGAGAGCCACCGGCCGTCCGGCCCCCGGGTCAGGTCGGGTCGCGCGACGAAGATCGCGAGTGACGCCACGTCGAGGGCCGCCAGCAGCGCCGCCAGAACCAGTCCCGTGACCACCGCGGCACTGCGCGGCAGCCGCCGGAACGTCCTCGGCCTCCCGGGTGTCCCCTGTGCCCCACCAGGATCTCGCTGGTCGGGCACAGGCCCGCCCGGCGGCATCCCTTGCGCCGGGGCGCCTGCGCCAGGCGGACCCGCCTGACCGTACGGGCTCCACTGGTCGGGCACAGGGCCGCCCGGCGGAACCCCTTGCGCCGGGCTGCCTGAGCCCGGCTGACCGTAAGGGTTCCGCTGATCAGGCACAGGGCCGCTCGGCGGAACGGGGCCGTCTTGTGGCCTGTGCGGGACGGTCGGCTCCGGCGGGGGAGCGAGCGTGGCGCTTTGCCGGGGCGAGGCCATGGGCGTGGGCGGCGCGGGGTCGGCGGGGTGGGATGTACGGGGCGCGGTCTTGTTGGAGGACTTCTCACCGAGGAGCCAGAGGAGGGCTTCCTCGGCGGAGGGACGGGCCGTGGGGTCTTTGCGGAGGCACGCGGAGGCGACGTCGGCGATCTCGTCGGGGAGGACGGAGATGTCGGGGGTCTCGGTCAGGATCCGGTTCATCACGACGGGGACGGAGGGGCCGGCGAACGGGTCGCGTCCGGTGGCGGCGTACAGGAGGGTGACGGCCCAGGCGAACAGGTCGGCGGCGGGGCCGATGGCGGCGCCGGCGAACTGCTCGGGGGCCATGTACGTGGGGGTGCCGATGAGCTGGCTGGTGAGGGTGGCCTCGGAGTCCAGGGCGCGGGCGATGCCGAAGTCGATGACGCGGGGGCCGTCGGGGCCCATCAGGACGTTGTGCGGCTTGAAGTCGCGGTGCACGATGCCGGCGCGGTGGATGGCGGTGAGGGCGGTCACCGAGCTGATCGCCAGCCGGTCGAGGTCGGCGCCGGCACGGGGGCCGCGGTCGGTGACGAGCTCGCGCAGGGACGGGCCGGGGATGTACTCGCTGACGATGTACGGGCGGTCGCCGTCCATGTCGGCCGCCAGCATCTGGGCCGTGCAGAAGCCGGCGACGCGCTGGAGCAGGGCGAGTTCGCGGACGAAGCGGGCACGGGCGTCGGAGCCGGCGAGCACCCGGGCGTGCAGGAGCTTGATCGCGACCTGGTCGTCGCCCGATCGCGCGAGGTAGACCACGCCCTGGCCACCGGTGCCCAGCCGGGCGAGGATCTCGTACCCGCCCAGCCGTACGGGGTCGGCGGGGCTCAGTGGAAGTGTCATCGCGTCCCCGTTACGAAAATACGCACAATTGACCAGGCACAAAACCCGCCTCCGTGGCATCAAAGAGTATAGGTTTCGACCGGCCACGGGTGGGAGAGAGCATGCCGGAGATCAATTTTAGAATTCTGGGGAGCGGGGCCGTTCCCGTGCTGCTGCTGGGCGCGATGCTGGCGGGTTGCGGGGACGCCGGAGAAACGATCACGCGGCTGACGGTGGGGTCGGCGGGGCCCGATCCGTACACGGTGATGGCGAACACCGACCGGCGCGAGATCAAGCTGAGCACGAGCAAGGGCGGGACCAAGGACGGGAACGCGCCGGGCCTGTACGGGGGGACGCGCCAGGCGGCGAGCTGCGATCCGGCCAAGCTGATCGCCTTCCTGCAGGCCAATCCGGGCAAGGCGAAGGCGTGGGCGAGCGTGCACCGGATCGGGACCGGCGACATCTCGGGATTCGTCGGGCGGCTGACCCCGGTGCTGCTGCGGACCGACACGCTGGTGACCAATCATGGCTTCAAGGGCGGCAAGGCGACCCGCGGCACGGCGGTGCTTCAGGCTGGAATGGGCGTTCTTGTCAACGAATACGGCGTGCCGGTCGTGAAGTGCAATTGTGGCAATCCGTTGACCCAACCGGAGAAGAAGATCTCCACGGGGGGCGCCGAGTACACCGGGGCGTCGTGGCCCGGATTCTCCAAGCGCGGGGTGACCAAGATCCGAATTCGGACGACGGTCCAGGCCTTCGTGCTGGTGGATCCGGAGGCGACGATCGGCTTCGACCGGCCGGTCGCGACGACCGGGGGCTCGGACGGGCCGCCGGAGGAGCTGCCGGTGGAGTCGACACCGACCCCCGATCCG
This sequence comes from Actinomadura sp. 9N407, assembly GCF_044326315.1. NCBI lineage: Bacteria > Bacillati > Actinomycetota > Actinomycetes > Streptosporangiales > Thermomonosporaceae > Actinomadura > Actinomadura sp. 9N407. Next base: position 255,480 of record NZ_JBIRAW010000001.1, read on the forward strand.
TCGGATTCGGGCAGCATGGATCCGAGCACGCCGCCGGTCGATCCGAGCGATCCGGGCATTCCTTCCGGCGAACCGGGTACCGAGCCTCCGCCGGTGACCGAGACGCCCGGGGACGGCGGCGAGCCGGCGCCGGACGGCGGGCCGGTCTCGGAGCCGCCGCCCGCGTCGATGGACGCGCCGCCGGAGCCGGGCCCGTCCTGAGGGCGGGCCGGCGGTAGGCTACATTTGCTCATATGAGCAGTGATTCAGACGTACGGACCGCCGACGACTGCGCGATCCGTGTGGTCGACCCCGCCAAGGTCGGCATGGTCACCGCGGCGATGCCGGCCCCGGACAAGATCGCCGAGCTGGCCCAGATCTTCGGGCTGCTGGCGGATCCGGGCCGGCTGCGGGTCATCACGGCGCTGCTCGAGGGCGGCGAGATGTGCGTGTGCGACATCGCGGCGGCCTGCGGGCACAGCGAGTCCGGGGTGTCGCACTCGCTGCGCCTGCTGCGCGCCCACCGGGTGGTCCGGGTACGGCGGTCGGGCCGCCGCGCCTACTACCGGCTGGACGACTCGCACGTGCGGATGCTCCTGGACGTCGCGCTCGCCCACATCGGCCACGAAGAGGAGGCCGTATGAGCGGGCACGACTCCAAGCCCGGGTCCGGCTCCAGGTCCGCCTCCAGGCACGGGCACGATTCCCAGCCCGCGCGCGAGGCCAAGCACGGGCACGGGCATGGGCACGCCGTCTCCGCCCACGCAGACCGGCGCTACCTGACCGCCGCGCTGGTCCTGATCCTGGTGTTCATGACCGGCGAGGTGGTCATCGGGCTGGCGGCCCAGTCGCTGGCGCTGATCACCGATGCCGCGCACATGATGACCGACGCGTTCGCGATCGCGCTGGCGCTGATCGCGATGCGGATCGCGGCCCGGCCGCCGCGCGGCGGCTACACCTACGGGCTGCGCCGTACCGAGATCCTGTCGGCCCAGCTCAACGGCCTCACGCTGATCCTGCTGGCGGCCTTCTTCGTGTACGAGGGCATCGGCCGGCTGCTCGACCCGCCGGACGTGGACGGGCCGCTGGTGTTCTGGACGTCGCTGGCCGGGATCGTGGTGAACGTCGCCGCGACCTGGCTGATCAGCCGGGCGGACCGGCGCAGCCTGAACGTCGAGGGGGCGTTCCAGCACATCCTGAACGACCTGTACGCGTTCATCTCCACCGCGATCGCCGGGCTGCTGGTCTGGACGCTCGGCTTCGCCCGGGCCGACGCGATCGCCTCGCTGGTGGTGGCGGCGCTCATGCTCAAGGCCGGGTACGGCCTGCTGCGCGACGCCGGGCGGGTGCTGATGGAGGCGGCGCCGGCGGGCCTGGACCCGGCCGAGATGGGCACCAGGCTGGCCGACCGGCCCTGCGTCGAGGAAGTCCATGACCTGCATGTGTGGGAGGTCAGCTCCGGCTACCCGGCGCTGTCGGCGCACGTTCTGGTGGAGCCGAAGGGCGACTGCCACGCCGTACGGCGCGATCTGCAGGTGCTGCTGCGCGAGTCGTACGGGATCACGCACACGACCCTCGAGGTCGATCATGTGGACGACGAGTTCCACTGCGAGGATCCGCACGGTCCCCGGCACGTGTCCGGGTGGGCCGGGCCGCACGAGCACATCGGCGACCGGCCCTGCGAGCACTGAGGGCCGGCCGAGCAGCCGACTGACCGGGCCGACCGAGCCGGCCGGTGGAGCGGGTCAGCTGAGTACGGGCGTGAGGTGCAGGAGTTTGGCGGGCGCGTCCCAGCAGACGGTGCGCAGCCAGTCGTCGCCGAAGTCCAGCCGCGCCAGGGCCTCCAGCTGGTGGGCGTACTCGTACGGGATGTTCGGGAAGTCGCTGCCGAGCAGCACGCGGCCCGCCGTGCCGAAGTCGCGCAGCCGGGGCATCAGCTCCGCCGGGAAGTGCCCGAGGCCGCCGAAGAAGTCGGTGAACGCCATCGTGGTGTCGAACCGGACCCGGTCGTACCGGTCGGCCAGGTCGAAGAAGCCCTCGAACTCGGGGGCGCCCAGATGCGCGATGATCGCCGGCAGCCGCGGATGCCGGCGCAGCACGTCGCCGAACGGGCCGGGGCCGGTGAACCCGTTGGCGACCGGCCCCGAGCCCGCGTGCACCACCACGGGCACGCCGGCGTCGGCGAGCAGGCCCCACACCTCGTCCAGTTCGGAGGCGCGCGGGTCGAAGCCGCCGACCTGGAGATGGACCTTGAAGATCCGGGTCCCGGCGTCGATGGCACGGCGGACGTAGGACAGGGCCTCGGGCTCGGGGTAGAGGGTGCCGGTGGGTACGCACTCGGGGACGCGGGCGGCGAACGCGGCCGTCCACTCGTTCAGGGACTCGGCCATGCCGGGCTTGTGCGGGTAGGCGAGGGACGTGAACGCGCGCACGCCGAGGGCGCGCAGCTGCGTGATCCGTTCCTCTTCGGGCACCTTGTAGTGGATCGGCCAGTCGGCACCGATGAGCGGCCCCGCCGAATCGAAGTATTCCCAGACCCGCGACATCAGCCGCGGCGGCATGAAGTGGACGTGCACGTCGATGACGCCGGGAAGGCCCAGCGCGCGCCAGAAATCCGGCACGTCGGCGTCGGAACCCGGACCGCGAACAGAACGAGACTCAGCCACGGACCGGACCCTATCCGCTCGGGATCCCCGGTTGGGGCCCGGGCCCGGCCAAACGCTCGCTTGGTCACCTAAACCGGGCTCTGATCAGCGGTTTCAGGTTATCTCACTCAGTAGGATGGGCAGTGCCGCATGCAGTTCGCGGCCCCAGTACGACCAGCGGTGGGTACCGGGATAGAAGTGCGTCGAGACCGGGATGCCGAGCTTGCGGAGCTTGCCGGCGAAGTCCTGGGTGACGTGGTGGGCGAGCGCCTCCAGGATGTCGGGCCCCGGGCGTGCGGCCCGTGCGCCGCCGCCGGGCCTCGGGTCGTACGGGCCGGTCGTGCCGTCGCCGGAGCTGACATAGAGGCGGACCCCGGCGAGCCGGTCGGCCAGGTCGTACGGGTTGTGGTGGCGCCACACCAGGCGCTGCCCGTCCGGGTCGCCCCACAGGTCGTTCCAGGCGGCCAGGGAGCCGCCGATCTCGACCGAGAGCTGGACCAGGTCGGGCATGTCCAGCCCGGCCGGATCCCGGTGCAGGGTGTTGAGTGCGCCACTGAACGAGGCGGCCGCCCGGAACAGCCCGCGATGCCGCGCCGCGTACGCCAGCGCGCCCATCCCGCCCATTCCGGCACCGGCGATGGCGCGTTCGGTGCCGGCCCGATATCCGCGTTCGAGAATCTGCCGCAGTTCGGCCAGATGGAACGTCTCCCACTTGGGCGGCCCGCCGCCGCCCTGATTCCACCAATCCGAATACGTGGCGCAGGGCCCGCCGTCCGGCATGACGACGATCACCTCCTGCTCGCCCGCGATCCGTTCGAGATCGGTGTGGACGGACCACGAAGCGTGGTCGGCCGAGGTGCCGCTGCCGTGCAGCAGCCACAGCACGGGCCAGGTCCGGGCCGCGTCCCGTGACCAGCCGGGCGGCAGCAGCAACCGCACGTGCGCGATTCCGGCCAGGACGGGCGAGCGTACGGTCAGGTCGAGCAGCCGGGGACCCGGCGAGCGCTCGCCGACCACCGTGGCGCCGTCATCGGAGGCGGGAAGGGCCGACGGCGCCGGTCCACCGGGCGCGATGGAGGCCAGCATGCCGGCCGTTCCCGCGAGCAATCCCGCGGCGGTGAATCCCCTACCGAGCAGGCCTCGTCGCCACATATTTTCGCCCCACCCATTCCAACGCAGCATTAACCGAAATATCCCCAGATTCGGCGCCGCTTCAACGCTCGGTAACGGAATATAAAATACCTGTCATGGGCCGGGTCCCGAGCCGTCCCGGTAGGGTGTGGCCGGACCTGAAGGGAGACGACCGGTCGAGATGCGGAGCAAAGCGGAACTGCAGTCGGCGATCCGTGGCACGGGCCGCGCGGTTCTGATGATCAACGTGCGGTCCCGGCGCGGCCGCCGGCTGTACGGCACCGCCCGGCGGCTGCTGGACGTCGCCGGGCTGGAGTTCGCCGAGGTCTTCCCGGTGGACGATCCCGACCGGCTGGGCGAGCTGTTCGAGAAGGTGCTGGCGATCGAGCCCGACCTCGTGGTGGTCGGGGGCGGCGACGGCACGATCGCCGAGGCGGTCGGCCATCTGGCGCACCGCGACATCGCGCTCGGGGTGCTCCCGCTGGGCACCACCAACAACTTCGCGCGCAGCCTGGAGCTGCCGCTCGACCTCCCGGGCGCGGTCCGCGCGCTGCGCGACGGCAAGGTCGCCGACGTCGACGTCGGCTGGTTCGAGGCCACGCCGCCCAGCGGCGCCGCCCCCGCGGGGGACGTCCCGGCCGGCGACTCCGGTGTCGAGGGCCAGGCCGAGCACATCTTCGCCAACATGATCAGCATCGGGCTGTCGGTCAACGTGGCCGAGCAGGTCCCGCACGAGCTGAAGCGGGCCATCGGCCGCGCCGCGTACGCGGTGACGGCGGTCCGGCTGCTGCCCCGGCACGAGGCGTTCCGGGCCACGATCCGGATCGGCGACGAGACGTACGAGATGGACACCCACCAGCTCAACGTGGCCAACGGCGCGCACCACAGCGGCACCCGGATCGCCCGCGACGCCAGCCCGGACGACCGGCTGCTGGCCGTCTACCGGCTGGGCGACCGGCGGCGGCTGCGGCTGGCGTCGGCGACCGCCCGGCACGTGCTCACCGGGCCGCGGCGCTCACTGTCCGAGGACGCCTTCCTCACCACCGACCACGTGCACATCAGCACCGAACCGCCGATGCAGGTGGACGTGGACGGCGAGATCAGGGGCCGTACGCCGATGACGATCCGGCTGCTCGGCAACGCGCTGCGGGTGATCGTCCCGCAGTCCTTCGTCGACACGTAGGCCCGGGCGGCGGCCCGGGGTGGCGGCCCGTCCGGTGCACCGTGCGGGCGCCCGGTTCACGGCGGCCGGAGAGGGCAGGCCTAGCGGCATGAACGCCACGATTCTCGCGGGGCTCGACCCCTTCGACCTCTTCGACACCGAGGCCGCGCGGCTGGACGCCTATTTCAGCGGCCTGACCGGCCCCGACTGGGACCATCCGTCGCGCTGCGAGGGCTGGTCGGTCCGCGACGTGCTCGGCCATCTGGCCGGCGAGGAGCTCTACAACCACGCCTGCCTGGACGACGATCTCGACGGCCTGTTCGCCCGGCTGGAGAAGGAGGGCGTCCAGGACCTCGGCGGGTTCAACGAGTGGTGCGTACGGCAGCGGCGCGCGCTGCCCGTCGAGGACGTGCTGGCGGAGTGGCGCCGCGAGAACGGCGACACCCGGCGCCGCATGCGCGAGCTGGGCGGCAACGCGACGCTCACGACGATGGCCGGGCCGTACGCGGTCCCGCTGCAGACCCTGCACTACTCCTCGGAGTACGCCACGCACGCCGACGACATCGGCGTCCCGGTCGAGCACGGCGAGGAGCCCGACCGGACGGCCTGGCGCGCCAGGGTCGGGATCTTCGTGCTGGACGAGCAGGACTCGCCCGTCCGGGTGGAGGAGATCGCCGGCGGCTACCGGGTGGAGCTGGACGAGGAGGTGGCCGAGCTGTCGGCGGCCGACTTCGTGGACGCCACGACCGGGCGGCTCGGTGCCGGCCACACGCTGGGCTCCGAGCTGCGCAGCGCCCTGGTCTGCCTCGCCTGACCGGCCCGCCGGCCAGGCCCTTGCTCAGGCCTTGGCGGTCCGGGGCGACTCCCCCGCCATCACGTACGCGCCGTTCCGCAGCCGCTCGATCAGGCCGCGCGTCCACTCGGCGGCGGTGTCGGCCGAGTACACCCACCAGCCGAGCAGCTCGTTCAGATGATCGAGCGGCTGCGGCTCGCCGCTCTCGTCCTCCAGGTGCGGGACGACCGAGGCGCGCCACTCGGCCAGCCCGTCCAGGCGCCGCCGGAACAGCTCGATGGCCTCGTCCCGGGGCAGCTCGGTCAGGAAGCCCAGCGCCGCCGACAGCAGCTCGGGACGCCGGACGTCCACCTCGACGACGGCGTCCCGCAGCAGCCGCAGGAACTCCGCCTCGCCCCGTTCGGTGATCTCGTAGTCGACCCGGGGCGGCCCGGCGTCGCTGTCGGCGATCTCGTGCGGGCGCAGCAGCCCTTCCTTGCCGAGCTGCTTGAGCGCGTGGTAGATCGAGCCGGGATTGACGTTGGCCCACTCGTCCGATCCCCAGGACAGCAGCTCCCGGCGGATCTCGTACCCGTTCGCCCGCCCGGAGGCGCGCACCCCGCCCAGCACCAGCAGCCGCGTCGCCGACATCGTCTCCCCTGTCCGCCCTGAAGTCGTCCGGCCAGGTTAGGGCGTCGCCGGGAATCAGCCGGAGTCAGCCGGCGCTGATCGTCGCGATCTCGGCCAGATCCTCCGGGGTGAGCCCGAGCCCGGCGGCGGCGACGTTCTCCTCCAGGTGGGCGGTGGACGAGGTGCCCGGGATGGCCAGCATCGCCGGCGACAGCGCGAGCAGCGCGGCCAGCAGCACCTGGGCCACCGTGGCGCCGTGCCGCCCGGCGATCTCCTTCAGCTCCGGGGCGTCGGGCAGCCCGAAGCCGCCCAGCGGGAAGTACGGCGCGTACGCGATGTTCTCGCGCTCGCACAGCCGCAGCATCTCGGTGTCCTGCGGCTTGGTCACATCGAACCAGTTCTGCACGGCGGCGACCGGCGCGATCCGCCGGGCCTCGGCGAGCTGGGCCGGCGTGACGTGGCTGACGCCGAGATGCCGGATCAGCCCCTCCTCGCGCAGCCCCGCCAGGATCTCGAACCGCTCCCCGATCGATTCGCCCGCGGGCGGCGCCAGGCCGCCGGGCCGCAGGTAGACCAGGTCCAGCCGGTCGCGGCCCAGCTCGCGCAGGTTGCGTTCCACCTCGGCGCGCAGCATGCCGGGCTCCAGCTCGCCGGTCGGCACGGGGTCCCCGGGCCCCTTGTACGGTCCCACCTTCGTGGCGACCACCAGGTTCTCGTCGTACGGGGACAGCGCCTCGCGGATCAGGTCGTTGGCGGCCAGCCCGTCGCGCTCGTAGAAGGCGGCGGTGTCGATGTGGTCGACGCCCAGCTCGACCGCGCGGCGCAGCACGGCCAGCCCGTTCGCGCGCTCGTTGGCCGGGCCGTCCAGCGCGCTCGCGGGCAGCCGCATCGCGCCGAAGCCCATCCGCGCGATCCGCAGATCGCCGCCCAGTGTCCAGTTGTCCCTGCTCTGTTCGCTCATGTCCGCCACCCTGCCGGGCGAGCGGCCCGGGACCGCGCCGGTGGCAGCTTGCTGCCAGGATTGACCGGTTCGCGAGCGCCGACGAGACTGGAGCGCGATGAGCACCGACCAGGACGTGAACGTGACCCTGCGCGGCGAGGTGGAGCTGGCCGAGCGGGCCGGGCATCTGTTCGGCCAAGCCCGCGAGGAGTTCATCTGCGCCGCCACCGACCTCAACACCTGGGTGATGCCGGAGGTCCGCGAGCAGATCCTGGCCTCCCGCTGGGAGGCACCGCCCGAGCTGCGGGTCTGCAAGCTCTACAACGCGCAGGCGCTGGCCACCGAGGCCTCCGAGCGGCATGTGCTGGCGATGGCGGCGCGCGGCGTGGAGGTACGGATCTGTACCACCCGGCTGCGGCAGGAGACGATCATCATCGACCGCCGGGTGGCGATCATGGCCGGCCCGCCGGTCCAGGGCGTCCGCACCTACACGGCCGTACGGTCGCCGGACGTGATCGAGAGCATGCGCACGCTCTACTGGGCCACCTGGGAGTCCGCGACCGAGCTGGCCGAGTACCGGCGGGACCGGCCGCCCGCGCTCGGCGAGGAGAGCCTGGAGATCCTGCGGCTGCTGGGCGGCGGCCACAAGGACGAGACGGCCGCCCGCCGGCTCGGCCTGTCGCTGCGCACCTACCGCCGCCGGGTCGCGGAGATCCTCACCCTGCTCGACGCCGACTCCCGCTTCCAGGCGGGCCGCCGCGCGCACGAGCTGGGCCTGCTCAACTGACCCCCGCCCTGGAAGGGCTCAGCCGCCCGCGAGCGCGACCAGCTTGATGAAGACCAGGTCGGGGTCGCCGGTCAGGTCGATCTCCTCGTCCAGTTCCTCCACCTGGCGGTCGCCGGCGAGCATGAAGAAGCCGTTGGACAGGAACGCCCGCTCGGCGATCTCGGCCTGCCGCTCCCAGTCCAGCCGCCGCGCCTCGCGCGGCCGGTAGCCGTTCAGCTCCACCTCCGCCTCGTCGGGCTGGACCAGGCCGTTGAAGCGGTGGACGGGCCGCGCGTTGTGCCGCGCGACCTCCTCGCGGACGCGCAGCCGGATCAGCTCGCGCGCGGTCATCCGGGCGGGCAGGTCGGCCACGTGGAAGGCGGCCGGCGCCTTGCCGGTCGCGGTCTCGTCGCGGAAGGTCACCGCGGACATCAGGCACCTCGCTTGATCTGGGACAGGATGGACGGGTCGTCGATCTTGGCGTCGGCGGCCAGCAGGAGCGCCTTGCTGAGGATCAGCGACAGCCGCTCGTCCTCGAACGGCAGGAACACCGTGCCGCCGCCGCTCCGGGCCGAGACGATGCACAGGTACGCGTCGTCGGGCTCCATCAGGATGTTGCCGCTGCCCAGATGGATCTTGTAGGTGGCCAGGTCGCCCCGTACGGCCAGGAAGCGGCCGACGATCGAGCAGCGATCGGCGATCTTGGTGCGGGGCAGGATCCGGGCCAGCGCGTCCCGCCGGACCTCGGCGGTCGCGGTCAGGTCGCCGACGCTCTCCCGCCGCCAGTAGTCGATGTGGCCGTCCTCGCCCCGGTCGGCCCATTCGGGGTCCGTGGCGATCGACGTCACGCCGACGAACAGGTCCACGTCCCGCATCGCCTCGCTGAACACCACGGCGGGCACCTCGGTGAGCGGCGCGTCGCGCCAGCCGAGGCCCTCGCGCCTGGCCAGCCGCACCTGGTCGGTGGAGCACAGCTCGCGCTCGTCCATCGACTCCACGTAGTCGTGGTGGAACGCCGCCCGCCACTCCCCCGAGGCGAGTGTCCGGTAGGCGACGGACTCGTGACCGCCGTCCCAGGGCCCGAGCATGTCGCTCTTCCAGCCGCGTCCCCTGAGCAGCGCGAACAGCTGCCGGTAGCGCAGGATGTGGGCGGCGTACCGGTTGGAATAGACCCCGGTCGCCACCTCGGCCGGGGTCAGCACGTAGATCTCGCGGAACGCCTGCTTGAACGGCTGCGCGATCCGCCGCTCGACGAGCAGATCGCGCCAGGCCCGGACCTCGTCCGGAGTCGAACGGATCGGATGCCAGAGCCGGACCGGCGCCGCGTCGTCCAGCGCCCACCCACCGGGCGCGCCGCCGCCGGGTGCGCCGTCGCCGGTCGCCGGGAGCCAGGGGCGCCATTCGCCCGCTGCGGTCTCGGCCTCCCAGATCAGGCTCCGGACGAGCGTCGCGGCGATCGGGTGCGAGCCCAGCCGGTCGCGCCACTCCCCGTACGGCATCGCGATCTCGCCCGGCAGCCCGCCCTCCAGCACGCGGGCGAGCGTGGTGACATGCGCGCGGACGCGCTTGACCAGCTCGCGCAGCTCCTTGATCGTGTCGCCGTGATCGCGGCGTACCGCGGCGGGCACCGACTTCAAGGGCTTGCCGCCCGGCCCGTTCCAGGTCAGCTCGACGGACGCGGCGACGGTGACCACGGCCTCGTACTCGCCCAGCGGCGTCCGCAGCACGCCGTCCGGCCCGAAGCCGAGATCGGGCAGCCGGAACGCGACGTCGGCGCGCTCGGCGAGCGCCGCGTCGATCCTCTTCCACTTGCGGTCGAGCTGCTTGGCCACGCCGGCGTGCCGGACGATCCGCCGGACCGCGCGCAGCGAGGTGACCAGCTCGGGCGTGGGGACCTCCTCGGCGGCACGGGCCAGCTCGAACAGCAGCGCCTGCGAGGGCAGCGTCCTGGCGGCCGTCGGCGCGACCGCGACCGCGTGCAGCATCCGGTCGAGCAGCTCGGGCAGCCACGGCTCGTCGCGTTCGAGGGCCAGCCGCGCCCCGCGGCCGAGCACGGCGACCTCGTGAGCGGTGAACGCCTTGTCGGCGGCGAACGGGATCCGCCCGGCCTGGATGTCCGCGAGCCGGGCGCCGGCCTTCTCCAGGGCCTTGCGCGCCACGGCGAGCCGGCCCTTGTCGAGCAGCCGCCGCGCGGCGTCCCGGCGCGGGGCCAGCCAGGTGACGTAGAAGTCGTCGAAGAACTCCGACATGACGGCGAAGCCCTCCACTCCCCAGTCCTCCAGCCAGCGCATCTCGTCCAGGCCGATCGGGCCGTAGTGGGACGCCAGCCGTTCCAGGACCTCGCCGTGGAGGTCGGGACCGGCCAGGATCGCCGTGCCGAGCAGCGCGTACGGGGCCCTTCGCAGCATGTCGGGCTTGTCGATGAGGTACCGGACGATCGGGCGGGCCGTCTCGGAGAGCCCGTCCGGCCAAGGACCGGTGCAGCGCAGCAGCACGCCGAGCCCCAGCCCGATGTGCGCCCCGCCGACCCCCCTTGTGCCGCGTTCGGCCAGCGCCGCGAACACGCGCTCGCACGTATGCGGGCTGAACGTGACCTCCCGGGCGGCGACGGCCTCCCTGATCAGGTTCTTCGCGCTGTAGTTCTCGCCGGCGTACGCGTCGGGGACCAGCGCTCCGAGCTCGCCGTCGCCGATGCGGCCGAGGTCGGGAGGACCGTCGGGAAACGGGTTCTCCGATCTCGGCGCGGCGAGCGCGTCGAGCAGCGCGCGCGCCGGCGGTGAAAGCGGCTCGGCTCCGGTCACCGGTTCCCCTTGATCTGGCTGAGGATCGTCTCGTCGGTGATGCCGCTGTCACCCGCCAGCAGCAGCGCCTTGCTCAGGATCAGCGACAGCCGCTCGTCCTCGAACGGCAGGAACACCTTGCCGGGGCCGCGGCGCGGGGCCGTCACGATGCACAGGTACGAGTCGTCGGGCTCCATCAGGATGTTCGCGCTGCCGAGATGGATCTTGTAGGTGCGCAGGTCGCCGCGGACCACCAGGTAGCGGCCCTCCATCGAGCAGCGGCCGGCGATCTTGGTGCGGGACAGGATGCGGACCAGCGCGTCCCGCCGGACCTCGGCGGTCGCGGTCAGGTCGCCGAAGCTCGCCCGCCGCCAGTAGTCGCCGTGCCGGTCCTCGCCCCGGTCGGTCCACTCGGGGTCGGTGGCGATCGAGGTGACCCCGACGAACAGGTCCACGTCCCGCATCGCCTCGCTGAAGATGATCTGCGGTACCTCGGTGAGCGGCGTCTCGCGCCAGCGGCCGCCGTCGCGGCGCTCGAACCTCACCTGGTCGGTGGCGGCGTACGCGGGCTGGTAGTCGGCCTCCGGGTCGGCGTTCTCATGGAAGAAGACGGCCTGCCAGGCGCCCTCGGCGAAGGTGCCCGTGGCCCGGCCTTCGTGCCCGTCGTGGTGCCGTCCGAGGAAGTTGGACCGCCAGCCGCGGGCCTTGATGAGCGCGAACAGCTGCGGATAGCGCACCACATGGGCGGCGAAGCGGTTGGAGTGGCCGCCGGTCTGCTCCTCGGCCAGCGTGAGCAGGTAGATCTCGCGGAACGCCTGCTTGAACGGCTGGCGCATCTCGTTGTCGGTCACGAACGCCCGCCAGGCCCGTACCTGCGGCGCCGTCGCCCGCAGCGGATGCCACAGCCGGACGCGGGCGCCGTCGGCCGGCCGGGACAGCGCGTCGCCGCCGACCGTCACCAGGACCTCGCCGCTCGGGGTCGCCGCGCGCCAGACCCCGTCGGTGCCCTCGAACTCCCAGATCAGCCCCTGGGTGACGGCACCGGTGATCGGGTGGTCGCGGTAGATGCGGCACCACTCCCCGTACGGCCAGGAGCGGTCGGCCGACATCAGCCCCTCGACCCGGGCCCGCTCGGCGGACAGCGTGCCGCGCACCTCCTTGGCCAGCGTCCTGATCTCCCTGATCTCCGCCGCGTGCGTCGTCTTGAGCGAGGCGGGCACGGTACGGAGCGCGCGGCCCTCGGCGCCGGTGTAGACGAGCCGCACGGTCAGCGGGTCCTCGATCGCCAGCACCGCCTGGTAGCCGCCGAGCGCGCGCGTCACCGACCCGTCCCCGCCGAGGCCGTGGTCGGGAACGCCGCGTTCGAGCAGCTGCCCCGGGGTGATGCCCTGCCGCGCGGCCGCCGCCTCGATCGCGGCCTGCACCTGCTTGCGCGCGCCCGGGTAGCCGAGCTCCTTCTCCAGCGCGCGCAGCGCGTCCAGGGCGCCCGGGCCGGGGAACGCGCCGAGCGCGTTGATCGTCGCGTTGGCCAGCGCGGCGTCCCACAGCTGCTCGCGGGTGGCGCAGCCGGCCCGCCTGATGATGGTGACCAGATCGCCGAGCGTCTCGGCACCGCCGGCCAGCGCGGCCGCCCAGACATGGCCGCGCGCGTCCTCGTCGGCCACCAGCAGCAGGGACGTGCCGCGCATCCGGTGCTGCTGGATCGGCTCGGTCAGCTCCGTCCGCGCGTAGCCGCGCACCGTCCGCCGTACGTACTCGCGCGCTCCCGGCGGCTGCAGCAGCTCCAGCGTGCGGTCCCGCCACCTGCGGCCCGGCCGTACGGCCTGGAGCTTGGCCAGGTGCGCGAAGAGGACTAAGGCGTCGGGCCCCTGGAGCGCCTCGTCCTGCGGCGCGTGCTCGGGGAGGGCGTTGTCGTTCGGCATATGTGGATCTTGGCACGCGGGTCGGACAGAACCGGTCCGGTTCCCCTTCCCGCACGGTGAATCCGCCGGCTGCCTCCTGTTCAACTGACCCATCGGTCACCTACGCTCGAAGAGGCAAAACAGAACGCAATTCGGATCGCGGAACGCGAGGACGGCAGGACGGCACGATGAGCTCTCCGCACGACGTCGTGATCATCGGAAGCGGGTTCGGCGGCATCGGCATGGCGATCCGGCTCAGGGAGCGCGGATACCGGGACGTGGTCGTCCTGGAGAAGGCCGCCGGGCTGGGCGGGACCTGGCGGGACAACACCTATCCGGGCGCGGCCTGCGACGTCCCCTCGCACCTGTACTCCTTCTCCTTCGAGCCCAAGACCGACTGGTCGCGCCGGTTCCCGCCGCAGGAGGAGATCCTCGACTACCTGCACGGCACCGCGCGCAAGTACGGGGTGCTGCCGTGGGTCCGGTTCGGTACGGAGGTCACCGAGGCCCGGTTCGACGAGGACGCCGGGCTGTGGCGGATCTCCACCGGCGGCGGCGAGCTGTCCGCGCGGATCCTGGTCTCGGCGTGCGGCCAGCTCAACCGGCCCGCGCTGCCCTCCATCCCAGGGCGCGAGACGTTCCGCGGCACCTCCTTCCACTCCGCCCGCTGGGACCACGGCGCCGACCTCGACGGCAAGCGGATCGCGGTGATCGGCACCGGCGCCAGCGCGATCCAGATCATCCCCGAGATCGCCCGCCGGGCGGAGCGGCTGACCGTCTTCCAGCGGTCCGCGCCGTACGTCATCGACAAGCCCGACCGGCCGTACCGGGACTGGGAGAAGGCGGTGCTCAGGACCGTCCCGGGCGCGCACGCGCTGAGCCGCGCCCGGACCTACACGCTGCTGGAGTCGCGGGCGATCGGCTTCATCAAGTACCCCAAGCTGATGGACATGGTGGGGCGGCGGTTCCGCGCGCAGCTGAACGAGCAGGTCGCCGATCCGGAGATGCGCCGCAAGCTGACCCCGGACTACCCGATGGGGTGCAAGCGCATCCTCATCTCCAGCGACTACTACCCCACCCTGGCCCGGCCGGATGTGGAACTGGTGACCGACCCGATCGAGCGGATCACGCCGGACGGGGTGCGCACCCGCGACGGCCGCGCGTTCGGCGCCGACGCGATCGTGTACGCCACCGGGTTCGCGGCCTCGGGCTTCCTGGCCCCGATGAAGATCGTCGGACGGAGCGGCCGGGAGCTGAACGAGGCGTGGCGGGACGGCGCCGAGGCCCATCTGGGCATCACGGTCAGCGGCTTCCCCAACCTGTTCCTGCTGTACGGGCCGTACACCAACCTCGGCCACAACTCGATCATCTACATGCTGGAGTCGCAGTTCCGGTACGTGCTGGGCTGCCTGCGCGCGATGCTGGAGGCCGGGCTCGACTGGATCGACGTCCGGCCCGACGTCCAGGACGCCTTCGGCCGCGAGATGCAGGAGCGGCTGCGTTCCACGGTCTGGGACGGCGGCTGCGAGAGCTGGTACATGAACGCCAGCGGCAAGGTGGTCAACAACTGGCCGGGGTTCACGTTCGCCTACCGCCGCGCCACCCGCCGTCCCGATCCGCGCCACTTCGTCGCGCGGCGCGCCGGCGGCCCGGGCGGCCCCGGACACGCCACGGCCGCCTCCGGGACTACCAACGGGTAGCCCGGCGGATCTAGTCTCGTCCCATGCCGACCGCACTGATCACCGGGGCCACGGCGGGCATCGGTGCCGCCTTCGCCCGCCGCCTGGCCTCCGACGGATTCGACCTCGTGCTGCTCGCCCGCAACGGCGACCGGCTCAAGGAGACCGCCCGCGACCTGCACGAGACGTACGCGATCCGTACCGAGACCCTCGTCGCCGACCTGGCCACCGAGGAGGGGCTCACCGCGGCGGAGGAGCGCTGCCGCGATGGTGTGGACCTGCTGGTCAACAACGCCGGGTTCGGGCACGGGGGCACGTTCCTCGACGTCCCGCTCGGCAACGAGATCGTCATGCTGCGGGTGCACTGCGAGGCCGTGCTGCGGCTGACCCACGCGGCGCTGCCGTCGATGCTGGAACGCGGCCGGGGCGCCGTCCTCAACGTCTCCTCGGTGTCGGCGTTCGCGACCCGAGGTACGTACGGGGCCTCCAAGGCGTGGGTGGTGTCGTTCAGCCAGGGCGTGGCGCAGGACATCGCCCGCCGGGCGCGCGGCAAGGTCCGGGTGATGGCGCTGTGCCCCGGTTTCGTGCGGACCGAGTTCCACGAGCGCGCCGGGATGAACGTCTCCAAGATCCCCGAGTTCCTGTGGCTGGACAAGGACGCGGTCGTCGACGCGGCCCTGCGCGACCTGCGCCGGGGCGTCCAGGTCAGCGTCCCGAGCCCGCAGTACAAGGCGATCGTCGGGCTCAGCCGGCTGATCCCCCGCGAGCTGGTCGGCCGGCTCTCCTCGGGTGCCGGGCGCACGTACGACTGAGCCGCTTCGCGTTCCGCGACGGACTCGACACGATCGGTTACGGGCGCTTTAATCGACGGTTACGGTCTTGTCACCCGGCGTGGAACACGGCAGTGTGTCAGGTCGATGGCGTGGGGGCGCCGACCGCGCCATCGGACCCTTGCCTTCCGTTGAAAGGTCCCCTTCCCGATGGGTCACGACCTCGGATACGCCGCCCTGGCGCTGCTGTCGACCAGCGCCTACTACGTCGCCTTCCTGGTGTTCCGGCTGGCCGCGACGCGGATGCCTCCGCTGCGCGGCAGCCGCCCGTTCCACGTCGCGTGGCACATGCTCACCGATCCCGTCTGGTTCGCCGGCGGCCTGATCCTGTTCCTCGGCCTGGCCTACCAGGTGGTCGCGTTCACCGCGATGCCGCTGGCGGTGGCCCAGCCGATCTTCGCGTTCAGCCTGGTGCTGCTGGTGATCTACGCGGTCCGGTTCCTGGGCGAGCGGCTGAACGCCCGCGAGTGGTTCAGCGTGGGGCTGTTCGTCGTGGCGGCCGTCATGATCGGGCTGTCGGCCGGCTCGGAGGGCACGCTGACCGCGGAGACCTCGCTGCTGGACACGCTCAAGGCGCCCTGGCTGATGCTGGCGGTGATGGCACCGGCCCTGATCATCGCCTCGATGGTGTGGCTGGTCGGCGACCGCCGGGCGGGCGGCCGGCACGCCCGCAAGCTGGCCGGCGTCGCGTACGGGATCGGCGCCGGGGCCTGCGCCGGGCTCGCCGAGGCCGGCATCCGCGGCGTCGCGCTGGTCTACGAGAACACCGGCAGCGTCCAGAGCGTCCTGGGCTCGCCCTACCCGTACCTGACGCTGGGCATGGCCGCGATCGCCCTGGGCCAGCTGCAGGTCGCGCTGCAGCGCTGCCGGATCGCGATCGTGGCGACCGTGCTCACCGTGATCGGCCGCGCCTACCTGATCCTCAGCAGCGTCGCGCTGTTCGGCGAGGACTGGCCCCGCGAGGCCGGCGCGTTCCTGCTGCGCGCCGGCGGCTTCACGCTCGCGCTCATCGCGCTGGCGATCTTCCCCCGGTACGAGGAGCCCGAGACCGCGGAGGCCGCCGAGGCCGCGTACGCGCAACGCACGGCACGCTCCAGCGCCTGACCACGTTGCCCCGCCCGCTCCGCTCCAGGATGCTGGGGGCAGGGGGCGAGGCCCATGCGGGTGCTGGTGACGGGTGCGGCGGGCTATGTCGGGTACGCGGTGGGGCTGCGCCTCATCGCGGCGGGCCACGAGGTCTCCGGCCTCGTCCGCCGCGCCGACCGGATGCTGCCGCCCGGGGTGCGGCCGGTCATCGGCGACCTCCTCGACCCCGCCGCGCTCGGCGCCGTCCTGGACGAGCCGTACGACGCGGTCTGCCACCTGGCCGCCCTGACCCGCGTCCGCGAGTCGTTCGCCGAGCCCCTGCGCTTCTTCACCGCCAACGTCCAGGGCACCGTGAACCTCCTGGAGGCGCTGTCCCCGCGGACCACCCGGTTCGTGTACGGATCGACCGCCGCCGTCTACGGCACCCCGGACCGGCAGCCGATCCCCGAGGACCAGACGCCCGCCCCGACCAGCCCGTACGGCGCGTCCAAGCTCGCCGCCGAGCAGGTCGTCCGCTTCCACGCCCGTACCGGTGCGATCGGCGCCACCGTCCTGCGCACGTTCAACGTCGCGGGCGCGGTCGGCGGCCGTCCCGATCCGGACCGGACCCGGCTGATCCCCAAGGCCCTCGCCGTCGCCGCCGGCGACGCCCCGCACCTGGAGATCAACGGCGACGGCGCCGCCGTCCGCGAGTACCTGCACGTGGACGACCTCGCCGCCGCCCACGTCCGCGCCCTGGAGACGGTGGCCCCGGGCCAGGACCGCCTCTACAACGTCGGCACCGGCGCCGGCACCTCCGTCCTCGAAGTGATCACGGCCGTGGAGCGGGTCACCGGACGCCCCGTGCCGACCGTCCGCCGCCCGCCCCAGCCGGAGCCGCCACTGCTGGTCTGCGACGCCCGCGCGATCCGCCGCGAGCTGGGCTGGCGCCCGGTCCGCTCCGCGCTCCCGGAGATCATCGCGGACGGCTGGGCCGTCCTGCCCTCGCGGGGCGGATAAAATCCCAGCGTGTCCCAGCCCAAGTTCGAAGTCCAGATGCTCCACGACCGCGTCATGATCAAGGTCGAGAAGGAGGCCGCCGAACGCCGCAGCACCGGCGGCATCGTCATTCCCGCGACGGTCGAGCAGACGAACCGGCTCGTGTGGGGCGAGGTCTGCGGTGTCGGGCACCACGCGCGCACCGTCAAGGTCGGCGACCGGGTGCTCTTCCATCCCGACGACCAGTACGAGGTCGAGATCCAGGGCGAGAACTACCTGGTCATGCGCGAGCGCGACCTGCACGCCATCGCCAACGAACGCCCCGAACACGGCACCGGCCTCTACCTCTGACCGAAGTCTCGTCCACACAGCGGCCACAGAACGGCGTGCGGCCTGGGGCAGCCCGGCTCCCGCTCTGGACGCGTGGCGCCCGGGGCCTCCGGCGTGCTCGAGCGACACTGGACGGGTCGGCGACCGGTGGATGCTGCCCTGGACGGATGCGCATCATCTTCACCACCTGGGCGTGGCCCTCGCACCTCTACGCGATGGTTCCTCTCGCGTGGGCCTGCCGGGCGGCCGGCCACGAAGTACTCGTCTCCAGCCAGCCCGAACTCACGGAAACCATCCTGCGCACCGGGCTGAACGCCGGTCCTGTCGGTCACGACGTGGATGCGGTGGCGGTCTTCCGGGCGCTCGCGCAATCCCCGCCCGGCCCTCCCTCGCCGCGCCCGAAGGGAACCGGCGGACCGCGCGTGCTGAGCCTGCTCAGGTCACTCGCCGAGGCCATGACGGACGACCTCGCCGCGCTCGCCCGCCGGTGGCGCGCGGACCTCATCGTGTCCGACCCGACGGCCTTCGCGGGGCCGCTCGCCGCCGCCGCGCTGGGCATCCCGTCCGTACGGCATCTGTACGGCACGGACCTGATGAGCGTCGTCGGCCGGTTCCTTCCCGACGCGATCGCCCCGCTGCGCGACGAGCTCGGGCTGGACGAGGTCGATCCTTTCGGTGCGGCGACCATAGACCCATGCCCCGGCAGGCTGCAGGTCCCCATCGCGTCCCGCCGGCTACCGATGCGATACGTCCCGTACAACGGCCCCGGCGTGGCCCCACGGGACCTTCCGGCCCGCACCAGCCGCCCTCGCGTGTGCGTCACCTGGGGTACCACGATGAGCAGGCTGGACCCCGGCCTCTTCCGCACCGGACAGGTCGCCAGGACCATCAGCGATCTCGACGTGGACGTGGTGGCCGCGGTGACGTCCCAGCAGCGGGCGATGCTCGGCCCGCTTCCCCCGGGCGTCCAGATCGTGGCGGACACGCCCCTGCACCTGATCCTGCCCGGCTGCGATCTGGTGGTCTCCCACGGCGGCGCCGGCACCCTGCTGACCGCGCTGGCCCACGGGCTGCCGCAGCTTCTCGTCCCGCGCCTGCCCGACCACGTCCGGCACGCGGGCCGGCTCGCTGAGACCGGTGCCGCGACCGTGGTACCGGTACCGGACCGCGAGGCGATACGAGACCGGCTCGCCGAACTGCTGACGGCTCCCTCCTACCGGAGCGCCGCGGAGGCACTGGGACACGAGATGCGGGCTCAGCCTTCACCCGCCCAGGTCGTACGGGAACTGGAGCTCGTCGCAACGGGTGTCGGCGCGACGGCGCCTCCCGCGCCATGACCCCGGCCCGGCCGGGCTGGAGCCATCCCCGAGTCGCGCTCCACCCACGGGTGTGAACCTCCGGGTATCCCCATCGCTCCCGTCCCGGCACAGGAGGAACGTCATGGAACCCGCTGAGACCTTCGATCACGGAGCGCACGCCCGGCGGCACCGTGGAGGCGCGCTGTTCGAGCAGCTGGGCATCGACCTCTATCCCCATCCGTACCTGGGCTTCTCGCTGCCGCCGCATCACCGTTCCGCCGCGCTCAACACCGACGGCGAAGGTTTCCGGCTGTCCGAGTCGCCGTTCGGCACGGTGGACAGCCGCGGCTGGCTCACCGCGGGCGGCGGCGGCCTGGTGCTGGGGAGCTCGGCGGCGCTGGGCTTCGGCTCCGGATCCGACGGCGGCACGCTGGCCTCCCGGCTCGCGCTGCGCACCGGGCTCCGGTGGCACAACCTCGCGGTGGTCGCGGCCAACTCGCTCCAGGAACTGATCGCCGCCGTGCCGTACCTGCACGCCGCCTCCACCGTCGTGGTGTTCAGCGGAATGGGCAACTACCTGTCGATGATGCGCACCCGCAGCCTGGACCGGCTGTTCCCGGCGGTCTTCTACGAGGGAACGTTCGCCAGGCTGACGAACATCCCGCTGTTCGATCTCGCCGAACTGGCCACCGGCATGGCGGCCTCCGACGCCGGGATCGAGATACCGCCGATGCCCGTGCCGCCCGAACCACGGCTCGGCGACGCCATCGCGCGGGTGGAGGCGGCCGCGCGCGCACAGCTGCGCGACCTCGGGTTCCTCGCGGGCGCGGCCCGGCCGGGCACGCGGCTGCTGTTCTGTCTCCAGCCGCTGGCCACCCACCGGACTCGCGCGATCACGCCCGAGGAACAGGAGCACTACGACTTCACCGAGAACGTCTTCGGCGTCCCGAACGGCGTCCTCGAAGATCACCTGCCGCTGTTCGCCGAGCTGCTCGCGCAGGGCTGCGCGGAACTCGGCGTGGATTTTCTCAACGTCTCGGCCGACCGGTTCACCGGCCGGTCCTTCGTGACCAACGGCGTCCTGACCGAGGAGGGCAACGCGCAGGCCGCGCGAATGATCCACGAAGCCCTCGGACCGGGACTCTTCAGGACAGCAGTATCGCGGCCATGCCGTTGAGGCCGAGGGCCGAAACCGCCAGCGCGGTGCGTACCAGATGCCAGCGCCGCCATACCGGCCGCGGATCCCGCCAGGACGCGGGGATGGCGTCGGGATCCGTACGGTGTATCCGCCTGTTGATCGGTACGTTCCGGAAGTGAGAGACGGCCGAGACTCCGAGGAGGCAGGCCGCCGCCGCCCCGGTGAGCCACCGGGCACCGGGGCCCGGCGCGAGCACCGCCAATGCCACGTCCAGGAAGGTCGACCCCAGCACGATCAGCGGCATCGTGGGGTCCCAGTTCCGGCCCAGCAGCGTGTGCGCGTAGACGTAACGGTCCGGCGGCATGGCCGCCAGCGCCGGCACGGTGCTGAGCGCCACCGCGAACAGCACCCCGGCGACGATTCCGCTGCCGAGCACCACCAGCACACCGAGAACATGTGTCAAAGCGATCACTCCAGAACGGTGTCGGCGATGAGGTCCGCCTGACCTGGATCCTGGACGCACGGGAAGAGGATCAGCTCGTCGCACCCCGTCTCCCGGTAACCGGCGACGAACTCGCGCAACCGACCGGCGTCGGTGAGAACGCTCCGCACGGCCATCTCGGCCTTCCAGCCGATGAACGCGTAGTAGTCGGTCAGGTACCGCTCGGCCTCCGCGCGCGCTCCCGGTCCCAGCGCGACATAGGCGATCGCCACCAGGCGGGGTTCGTCCGCACGTCCCGCGTCCTTCCATGCCTTGCGGGCACGGCCGGCCAGCTCCTCATAACCCGCGGCCGAGCTGCCTCCCGCGATCCAGCCGTCGCCGTAGGCGGCGGCCCGCTCCAGAGCGGCGGCGGAGTGACCGCCCACGAGCAGCGTCGGGCAGCCGCCGGCCGGATGCGGCCCTGGCACCGGCCCGCCCGCCGTGCCGTCCCAGGTCCCCCGCAGCTCGCCGAGCAGCCGGTCCAGGCGGCGCCCGCGATCGTCGTACCGGGTACCGCACGCCTCGAAATCGTCAGGGCGCCCCCCGGCCGCCACACCGACGGTCAGCCGTCCGCCGGAGACGCGGTCCAGGCTTGCCAGCTGTTTGACCAGCAGCGCACGGTCCCCCCGGTACGCGGCGATCAGGATGGTGGTGGCGAGCCGGATCCGGCTGGTGGCTCCGGCCGCGGCCGCGAGGGCGACCAGGGACTCGTACCCGTCGTACATCAGGCGGTCGAGCACCCCGAGTGAGGAGAACCCGCACTCCTCGGCCCGCCTGGCCCAGGCGAGGACGTCTCCGCCGGCGATGCCCGGGATCATCGTCGGCAGCCCGATCCCGACCTCCATGTCAGCGGCCCGCCGGGTGGGTATCGATCGACAACTGCGACACGCAGCGCATGACGGCGTCGCGGAAGTAGGCACCGAACGCCTCCGGGGTGGAGGTGTCCCGCCGCTCGGCGAGGTAGGGCGCGAGCTTCTCCTCCAGCAGGTGCACGCCGCGCTGCCCGGCCATGTGCGCGGCAACGGCGCCGAAGTCGCCCTCGTAGTGGATCACACGGACCATGACGTCCTCCTTGATGAACACGGCGGTGCCCAGCAGGCGCCCGGCCCGCTCACCGTCATCTCCCCGCATGACGGGGGTACTGGTCCGCTGGAAACCGGCGAAGATCTCGGCGATCTCGTCCTCGTGCCCCGGCTCGACCCGGTAAGTGATTGCTGCGAATGGCATCAGAGGCCTCCGTCCACATTGATCGTCGCCCCGCTGATGTAGCGGGAGGCGTCGCCGGCCAGGAAGAGCACGGCGGCGGCCACGTCCGCGCTGGTGCCGAGCCGGCCCAGTGCGGTCATGCCACGAATGATCTCGGCGACCGGGGGCGGCGGTCCGCTCCCCGGTCCGGTCACGATCACGCCGGGAGCGACCGTGTTGACACGGACGCCCCGGCGGCCCAGTTCTTTGGCCAGGGACCGGGCCAGCCCGGTCAGGGCCGTCTTGGAGGCTCCGTAATGCGCGCTCTCCGGCCGGCCACGCGTGCCCGCCACGGCACCGACGTACACGATCGAGCCGTGGTCGGCGAGCAGCCCGATGGCGGCCCGGGTCACCAGGAACGCACCGGTCAGGTTGGTGTCGATGACCCGTTGCCACTCCTCCTCGGTGAGCTCGTCGAATCTGCCGCGGGCATCGGCGCCGACGTTGTTGACGACGACGTCGAGACCGCCGAGCTCCTTCCGGCAGACCGCCGCGAGCCCGGCCACCTCGTCGGCGTCGGTGACGTCGGCCTGGACCACGCGGTGCGCGCCGTCCTGCTCCTTGAGCTCACGGGCCAGGTCGTCGGCCGCGGTGCGCCCGCACGCCACGACCCGGGCGCCGGCCCTGGCGAAGCCGAGCACGGTCTCCCGTCCGATCCCGCGGGTCCCGCCGGTGACGAGGACGCGCTTGCCGGCCAGTCCATGGTCCACGATTACCTCCAAGGGAACGCACAGCGACGATCGCCCGTGCCCCTCGCGTCGGACTGGAGCCCGGCTCGGGCCGTTCCTGGACCGGCGTCGCATCACCGGAGCGGAGCGGAGGGCGCTGCTCTCCCGGCGTCGAGCGGGGCTCCAGCGCGCCGCACCATGCTGGCGGATCGCCACCCGAGGGCGACCCGGCAGGAGGGACGAGCGAGTGAGCGCGACGATGCGGGCGCTGGTGGCCAGGCGGTACGGCCCGGTCGGCGAGCTGCGGCTGGAGGACGTCCCCATCCCGTCCGCCGGTCCGGGGCAGATCCAGGTCAAGGTCGCCGCGGCCGCCGTCAACCCGGCCGACATCAGGACGCTGAGCGGCGTCATGCACCGGATCACCCCCCTCGCGTTCCCGCACATCGTGGGCCTGGAGATCGCCGGGACGGTGACCGTGACGGGCTCGGGGGTCACCAGGTTCGCCGTCGGCGACGAGATCTTCGGGTTGGCCTTCCCCCGCTCCGCCTCCGCGGCGGCGGGACGCATCGCCTCGCCGCCGTCCCTGACGACCGGGACGATGGCCGAGTACACGGTGCTGGAAGCGGACACACCCGCCCTGGCGCGACGCCCGGCGGACCTCGCGGCCGACCGGGCATCGAGCCTGCCCGTCGCCGGCCTCACCGCGCTGCCCGTCCTCCGGACGGGTGATCTGGACCCCGGTGCCGCGGCCCTGGTCATCGGCGCGGGCGGCGGAGTGGGCAGCGTGGTCGTTCCCCTGCTCGCCGCCGCCGGGACGCATGTGATCGCGACGGGGCCGCCCGCGGACGAGCCGTACCTGCGGGGCCTCGGCGCCGCCGAGGTGATCGACCACCGGTCCGCCGACACGGTGACCGAGACGCTGCGGCGCCATCCCGAGGGTGTCGACGCGCTGGTGAACCTTGCCCTTCCGGGCAGCGCGCTGCCTGCGGCGAGCCGTGTCCTGCGGCCGGGGGGACGGCTCCTGAACGTCGCCTCCCCCGGCTTCGACGAGGCCGCCCTCGGCCGTGACGACATCACGGTGCGGTCCCTGTTCACCACGGCCCGCCCAGGAGACCTCGACAGGCTCGCGGCCGACGCCGTCGCGGGGATCCTGCCCCCGGCCATCGGTGCCCGCTACCGCCTCTCCGACGGCGCGCGTCCCTTCACCGACCACGTCGACCGGCATGGCAGGGGCAAGCGGGTCGTCCACATCGACGATCCGGCCTCGTAGCCCGCCTCCGTCACCGGCTCCCGCGCCGATCGAGGCTCCAGCCACGCTTGAGACGCCGGGAGCAGCATCCTCACCGGTGGCGGACACGACGAGGGAGGTACACCGTGAGCACGGACGGCCAAGGACCCCAGGGCGGGCTGCCATGACGACCGTACCGCCGGAGCCGCATCAGGTTCCCCGACCGGTGCCGGAGCCGGACCAGGCCCACTCGGACATGATGCGCTTGCTCCACGCGCCGCTCGTGACGCACTCGCTGGCGGCGGCGGCGGAACTGGGCGTGGCCGACGTGCTCGCCGACGGGCCCCGTACGGTCGAGGAACTGGCGACCTTGGTCGGCGCGGAGCCCGGGCCCCTGTACCGAATGCTGCGCACGCTCGCTTCCGCCGGGGTCTTCCGGCAGGTCGCCCCGCGCGTTTTCGGCACGACTCCACTGGCCGACAAGTTGCGCGCCGACGACGAGGGCTCGCTGCGCAACTGGGCGAGACTCTGGGGCCTTCCGGAACGGCAGGCGGCCGTCGCCGGGCTCTTGCACAGCGTGCGGACGGGACGCCCCGCGTTCGAGGACCTGCACGGCACCACCTGGTGGGCCCATCTGAAGGCGCACCCCGCCCAAGCCGCCGTGTTCGGCGCGGCGATGGGAGAGCTGGCCCGGCACCTGCACGCCGCGGCGATGGAAAGCTACGACCTGTCCGGCGTCCGGGTCCTGGTGGACGTCGGCGGTGGCGAGGGCCACCTCGTGGCGGCGGTCCTGGAGCGCTATCCGGCGATGAGCGCCATCGTCCACGACCGGCCAGAGGTCGTCCGCGACACGGTCGCGCTCCTCGCGGCGGCCGGGATCGCCGGGCGCGCGCGGGCGGTCCCCGGGGACTTCTTCCGCGCGGTGCCCAAGGGCGGGGACGCCTACCTGCTGTCGATGATCCTGCATGACTGGAACGACGACCAGTGCGTCGCACTGCTCCGGAACGTCCGGCGGGTACTGCCCCCCGGCGGACTGGTCCTGGTGATCGACGCGGTGGTGCCGGAGGACGACGCGCCGCACGACGGCAAGTTGCGGGACATCCTCATGCTCGCCCTCCATCCCGGCAGGGAGCGGAGCGAGGCGGAGTTCGCGGCCCTGTTCGCCAGGGCCGGCCTGCGCCATCTGGAGACGCGGGCGGTGTCGGCGTCCACGGGCCTTCTCGTCGCCGTCCGCGACGGTGCCGGACAGGAGGATCCGCGACGATGACCGATCAGCCGACCCCGGCCCTCGCACCCGGCGTCCGACGGCGCTGGGGGAACACTCCGTACCCGCCCGGCCACGCCGATCGCTACCGGAAGGCGGGGCTGTGGCGGGACCTCACGATCCCCGCCGCCCTGGACGAGGTCGTGCGGGGACACGCCGACCACGCCGCCGTCATCACGCCGTCGGCGCACTGGACGTACGCCGAACTCGCCGAACGGTCCGAGGCCGTCGCCGCGGGCCTACTCGAGGAGGGGCTCCGGCCCGGCGACCCCGTCGTTCTGCAGGTGACCAACAGCGTCCACACCGCCGCCGCCTGGTACGGCATGCTCAGGGCCGGCCTGGTTCCCGTGTGCACGCTGGCGTCGCACCGCCGGTACGAGATCGTGGAGATCGCTCGCCGCACCGGGGCGGTCGCCCACCTCGTCCAGGCCGACCTCCCCTCCTTCGACCTGGTGGCGTTCGCCGGCGAGGTCGCGGGCCTTCTGCCCGGCATGCGCGCCCTGCTCACGGTGGGCGCCGCCGCGGGCGCCCCGGGCACCCGGATCGAGGACCTCGAGGAGCGCCGTCCCACCCGCGCGCAGCGGGCCGCGCTCCGGAAGGTCGCCGAGGAGACGGATCTGGGCGCCCCGGCCGTCCTCCAGCTCTCCGGTGGTACCACGGGGAGCCCCAAGGTCATCCCCCGCCTGCACCCCGAGTACTGGTACAACGCCGTGGCCACCGCCCGGCACTGGGACCTCACCTCGGCCGACCGCCTGGCATTCGGCCTGCCGCTGGTGCACAACGCCGGCATCGTCAACGCCCTGCACGCGGCGCACAGCGTCGGTGCGGCACTGCTGCTCTCCACCCCGGCCGCCGGTGACCTCCTGCCCTTGATGGCCGCGGAGAACGCGTCCTGGTTCATGAGCCCCCCTGGCGTCATGGGCGACTACCTCGCGCATCCGGGCTTCGGCAAGGCCTTCACCGGCCTGCGGCACTGCGTGCTGACCGCCGCCCGGGTACCGCACCGGACCTTCGACGCCCTGGACGCCCGCGGCATTCGCGTCGGCCAGGCCTTCGGCATGACCGAAGGATTGTTCCTTTTCACCCCGGCCGGCGCGTCCCGGGAGATGCGCGCTACGACCGTGGGCGTCCCCATCAGCCCGTTGGACGAGGTTCGCCTGCTCAGACCGCACACCGGCGACACGGCCGAGCCGGGCGAGGCCGGTGAGCTGTGCGTCCGCGGGCCGTACACGATCCGCGGCTACCTCGACGCTCCCGAGCGCAACGCCGAGGCGTTCACCTCCGACGGCTTCTACCGCAGTGGAGACATCGTCCAGCCGCACGAGATCGACGGGATGACCGCCTACTCCGTCGTCGGACGGGTCAAGGACCTCATCAACCGGGGCGGTGAGAAGATCAACGCCGAGGAGGTGGAGACCCTCCTCCTCCGCCACCCCGCCGTCGCCGACGTGGCGCTCGTCGCCATGCCGGACGAACGGCTCGGTGAGCGAGGCTGCGCCTATGCCGTCGTACGACGGGGGCATCCGACGCCGTCCCTCACCGATCTCTGCGCCACCCTGGAGCACCAGGGGCTCGCCAAGTACAAGTGGCCGGAACGTCTCGAGTACGTGGACGTCCTCCCGCGCACCGCGATCGGGAAGATCTACAAGAGCGCCCTGCGCGAGGACATCGCCCAACGGCTCGCGCGGGCGGACGGCGGCGGCTGAGCCCGCTGGCTCCGGCCCGGGTGGGCACGGCCGCGTGCCGTGCCCACCCGGGCCGGAAAGCAGAGTCGGCCGGAGAACGGGGTCGGGAAGAGCGCCGGCACCTCAGCCGGCGGCCTCCTCGGAAGCCCCGAGCGACTCCGCCAAGTGGTCGC
The DNA here is from genome assembly GCF_044326315.1 of Actinomadura sp. 9N407. NCBI lineage: Bacteria > Bacillati > Actinomycetota > Actinomycetes > Streptosporangiales > Thermomonosporaceae > Actinomadura > Actinomadura sp. 9N407. The sequence goes on from NZ_JBIRAW010000001.1 coordinate 282,268, forward strand.
TGATCGCCGCCACGGTGGGCCTGTCCCAGAGCAGGGTGCTCGGCAGATCGATCCTGAACCGGCGGCGCAGGCGGACGCGAATGGCCTCGCTCAGCATCGAATCGACTCCCATGTCCATCAGCGGCCGGTGCGGGGAGGGGGCGTCGGAATCCAGCCGCAGTTCGTCCGCGACGATCCCGCCGACCACCCCGACCAAGTGATCATGCAAGTCCCGGCCCTCGAGTCCGAGCCATTCCCGGCCGGCATCGATGCCGGCCTCCCGGGCGGCGTCGTCCTCCGGTCCGAACTCGGCCGTCACCGCGCGCCGCACCACACCGAAGCGCACTCCCGACAGGGAGGCGGCCACGACACCGTCGGGGGCCGCGATCCGGACGTCCACCACCACGTCCTCGCCCGCCTCCCCCTCCACCAGTCGAACGGCGACCAAGGCCTCATCGGGGGGCGGCCCGTACGCGACCACCTCGCGGAACCGGCCCGGCATCCGCAGCAGCGGTCCGCCCGGAAAGATCACGGGGGCCGCCGACAGCGCTCCGTCCAGGAGCGACCCCCAGGTGGCGGCCGACATCTCCCCCTCCGGATCCGCGACGATCCTGGCGAGCAGGGTCCGGGCGGAGCGCCACGCCTCCGTCACCCGCCAGGGGAAACCGAGCCCGTCGACGTCGATGGCGGTCAGCCGTTCCAGCACGGCGCCGGGATCGACGGCCTCGGGACAGCTCGCGCGCAGCGCCGCCTCGTCCAGCAGGCCGCCCGCGTCCGGCGGGTCCACGGCCTCCGCCGTGGCATGGACCAGCCAGGCTCCGTCGTCCGGCCGGCCGGCCAGGCGTGAACTCAGGCGCAGCGAACCGTCCTGCCGCACGACCTGGACGTCGCGCGGCGCCGTGACCGCCAGCGGCACGCGGAGCGAGACGTCGGCGAGCGCCGCCGCCCGCGGCGACTCCCACCGCGCGCCCAGGAAGGTGGTCAGCAGGACCGCGGCCGGAACCACCTCGGCGCCGAGCACGGCATGGCCGCCGGGGTACGGGCGGCTCTCGCGGTCGAGGCGGGTCTGCCACAGCGCCACCGGGGAGGCTCCCTGCACCGCGACCCGGCCGCCGAGCAGATCGTGGCTCTCCACGTCATGGCCCTGCCGTGCGGCCTGCACGGCCGGAGTCTCCTCGACCCAGTAGCGGCGATGCTGCCAGGCCATCGTGGGCAACTCCGCCAAGTCCCCCTCGGGCTGCAGCACCGACCAGTCGACCGGGGCCCCATGGCAGTGCAGCATCCCCAGGTTGCCCAGCAGCGTTTCCCGCTCGGAGCGTTCGCGCCGCAGGGTGTGCGCGACGACGCCGTCCGGGACGCCGCCCGCCTCGAGCGTCTTCATGATCGAATGTGCCACCACCGGATGCGGCGAGACCTCCAGGAACAGCCGGTGGCCGTCCTTCATCGCGGCGGCGACGGCGGCGGCGAACCGCACCGGGTTGCGCAGGTTCGCCGCCCAGTACGCGCCGTCGCGCGGCGCGCCGTCGCGCGGATCCTCCAGCGCTGTTCCGAACACCGGCACGGTGGGCGGCCGCGGCCTGATCTCGGTCACCGCATCGACCAGGTCGGACATCAGTCCGTCCATGTCAGCGCTGTGGAAGGCCACGTCGGAGTCGACCCGGCGCACCACGAGTCCCTCCGACCGGAACCGCTCGACGACGTGCTCCATGGCGCAGATCGTGCCGCTGAGCACCGTCGAGCCGGGCGCGGCCGCGATGGCGGGGCCGACGTCCAGCCGTTCGGCGAGACGCGCCTCGACCTCGTCGAAGGGAAGGTTCACCATCGCCATCGCGCCCTTGCCCGCGACACGGCGCAGCAGCAGGGACCGGCGGCAGATCAGTCGCGCGGCGTCGGGCAGGGTGAGCATGCCGGCGACGACCGCGGCCGCGACCTCTCCGACCGAGTGCCCGATGATCGCCGCCGGGCGCACCCCGTAACCGCGCCAGACCCGGGCCAGCCCCACCTGCATGGCGAAGATCATCGCCTGCACCCGGTCCACATCCTCCAGGTCGTCCTCCATCAGGGCGCGGCGCGGCGCGAAACCCATCTCCTTGAGGTAGATCGGCTCGAGCTCGTCCAGCGTTCGCGCGAGAAGTGGCTCGCTGGACAGCAGGTCGCGCCCCATGCCGACCCATTGGGATCCGTGCCCGGAGAAGACCCAGACCGGACTCGGGGAGGGAGTGCCCCTGAGCACCTCCCCGGCGGCGACGCCTGCGGCGGCCCTGCCCTCGGCGAACCTGCCCAGGCGTTCGGCCAGCTGCTCCCCGCCTGTGGCGACCACGCACGCCCGCGCGGCGAGCATGGACCGGCGGTGGGCCAGCGTGTGGCCGATCGACGACAGCGACGGCGCGTCGGCGACGACGCGCTCCGCCAGCCTGCCGGCGTTCTCCCGCACACCCGTGGGGGTGGCCCCGGACAGCGGGTACACCCGTGGCCCGACGGCCGGCTGGACCTCGGGCGTCCCCGCTGCGGCCTCGGCCGGCGGCGCCTCCTCCAGGATGACGTGCGCGAGCGTGCCGCCGTACCCGTAGTTGCCGATCCCGGCCCGCCGCGGCCGGTCTCCGGCGGGCCACGGCACGGCCTCGTTGACGACCTTGAGCCCCGACTCCGCCCAGGGGATCGCCGGGTTCGGCCCGGTGACCGACAGCGTCGCCGGGATTCGGCCGTGTTCGAGGGCCAGCACCGATTTGATCATCCCGGCCACGCCGGACGCGGCCTCCAGATGGCCGATGTTCGTCTTGACCGATCCGATCAGGCAGGGCCGGTCCGGAGGACGCCCGGCGCCGACGACGGCGGCCAGCGCGCCCGCCTCGATAGGGTCGCCGATCCCGGTACCGGTTCCGTGCGCCTCCACGTAGTCCAGGTCGGAGGCGTCCAGCCCGGCGTTCCGGCATGCCAGGCGGATCAGGTTCTCCTGTGCCTGCCGGCTCGGCGCCATGATGCCGTTGGTCCGGCCGTCCTGGCAGACGGCGCTGCCACGGATGACCGCCAGGACCGGGTCCCCGTCGCGGCGCGCGTCGGAAAGCCGCTTGAGCACCACGACGGCACAGCCCTCGGCCCTGCCGTAACCATCGGCCGACGCGTCGAAGGCCTTGGACCTGCCGTCGCGCGACAGTGCGCCGGCCGCGTCGAGGACCAGGGCGAAGCTGGGGCTGGTCACCAGCATGACGCCGCCGGCGAGCGCCAGCGAGGTCTCGCCGAGGCGCAGCGCCTGGCACGCCTGGTGCACGGCCACGAGGGAGGCCGAGCAGGCGGTGTCCACCACGATGCTCGGGCCGCGCAGGTCCAGGGCGTAGGAGACCCGGTTGGCGACCCCGCACATCGAGTTGCCGATGCCGGCCCACGCCTCCAGCCGCGGCAGGTCCTCCAGGATCCTGCGCCCGTAGTCATCGGTGCAGACGCCCATGAACACCCCGGTGTCGGAGCCCGCGAGGACGCTCGCGGGAATGCCCGCGTCCTCCAGCGCCTCCCAGGCGACCTCGAGCGTCACCCGCTGCTGCGGGTCCATCAGCTCGGCTTCGCGCGGGGAGATGCCGAAGAACCCGGCGTCGAAGGCCCCGACGTCCTCCAGGTAGCCGCCGAACCTGATGGCCCCGCGCACCGCCCTGGCGTACTCGGGACCGCGCGCCGCGTACGAGTCCCAGCGCCCCGGCGGGATCTCACCATGGACGGCGCGACCCTCCTCCAGCAGGTCCCAGAACCCGCGCGGCGAGGTGATGCGGCCCGGAAACCGGCATCCCATCCCGACGATCGCGATCGACTCCGTCACTCTGTCGGATCCCATCAAGAATCTCTCCCATGTCCGCGGGTGCCCTCGACGCCGGGAACGGTCCGCAAGGCGCGCACGATGCGGTCAGGGAAGCGTCCCCGGAAAGGGTCAACCCCTGCTGGAGAGGCACTCGATCCCCGGCCGTCGAGAGTCCGTCGAGCCGCCTTCGCGTCGCCGTCCGTACCGTCGGCCGTCGAATCCGGTACGGGAACGTCGTGGGAGGACAGCGGTGAAACTCGGCGCGATCACGGAGTGGGTGGCCGACCTGTCGGATTTCCGCGAGCAGGTCCGCCTGGCCGACGACCTCGGCTACGACGTCATCGGCATCGGCGACTCCCCGGCCCGGGCCCACGAGATGTACGTCTCGCTCACAGTGGCCGCGCATGAGACCCGGCGGGCGACCCTGACGACGATGGTCACCACCCCCTTCCTGCGCCACCCGTCGGTCACCGCCACCGCGATCAGCGCGGTGCGCGAGGTGGCCGGCGACCGGCTCATGATCGCGCTCGGCAGCGGTGGCAGCGCGATCCGCGTCCTCGGCAGGCCCCGGGGGGCCACGCCGGCGGAGCTGCGCGAGTACGCGCTGGCCGTGCGGGAGATCCTGGCCGGTCGATCGGTGGTCTTCGACGGTCGCCCGACCGAGCCGCTGCGGCGGGTGGTGCGTCCGATGCCCGTGTTCGTCGCGGCCGACCATCCGGCGAGCCTGCGGATGGCGGGAGAGATCGCCGACGGGGTGATCATGACGGTGGGGCTGGACGCCGGCCGGGTCGAGCAGAAGATCGCGACGGTCCGCTCAGCGGCGGAGCGGGCCGGACGGGACCCCGGTGCGGTGGAGGTCTGGGGCTTCACGTTCGTCGCGATCGGGGGCAGCAGGGCGGCGGCGAACGCCGAGATCGCCACGGCGCTCGCCTCGGATGTGGGCATGCGCCTGCGTGCACCGCACATGCGGGCGACGGTGCCTCCGGAACTGCTCGGCGCCGTCGAGGAGGTGGAACGCCGCTACGACCGCTACGACCATGTCCTGGACGGCAAGAACGCCAGGCTGCTCCGCGAAACCGGCCTCACCGACTTCGCGGCCGGCCTCACCGCCGTGACCGGCGACGTCGCCGAAGTGGCCGACCATCTGAAGCGGCTCGAGACCCTGGGCGTGTCCTGCGTGCTCGCGACGCTTCCCGCCGTGGCCGACCCGGCGGGCACGCTCCGCCGGCTCAGCGAGGCGGCGGCCTACGTCCGACCGCGTCCGCCGGCTCAGACCTCCACCACGACCTTGTAGTGCGTGAGCCAGGCGTTGAACTGCAGTGCCATCTCGATGTGCATTCGGCTCGGCCAGTCGCGCGCCATGCCCTCCGGATCGGCCAGCGTCCGCCGTACCGCCTCCCCGTCGAGGAAGGGCAGCGCGGGCGACCGCGGGTCGGCGACGGCGGCGGCGAGCTCGTCATGCAGCATCCGCGCGTAGGCGGGGTCCTGGGTCACCGGCCATGGGCTCTTCGTGCGGCCGAGGACCGACGCCGGCACCAGATCGGCCACCGCCGCGCGCAGGATGCTCTTCTCCCGCCCGTCGAAGGTCTTGAAGCTCCATGGGGTGTTGTAGAGATACTCGACGAGCCGGTGGTCGCCGTACGGCACGCGAAGCTCCAGGCCATGGGCCATGGACAGCCGGTCACCGCGGTCGAGCAGCATGGGCAGCCACCGGGTCAGGGTGAGGTGGCCGATCGCGCGCATGCGCCGCTCCTCGACGCTCTCCGCCTCCTGGTGGGGCACCTCCGCCAGGGCCTGGTGGTAGGTGTCGGTGTAGTGCCGGCCCATGTCGAGCTTCTCCATCAGCCCCCGGTCGAAGAGCCGACGGCCCTGCCCGTCGGGTGAACCCGGCTGCAGGGTCTCGTTGACCACCCAGGGAAAGACGTCGGCGCGCACGCATTCGGGTTTGAACATCCAGTTGTAGCCGCCGAAGATCTCGTCGGCCACCTCGCCCGCCAGCGCCACGGTGGAGTGTGTCTTGATCTCCTGCGAGGTGAGGTAGTTGGAGGTGTCCATGTCGCCGAGAGTGGTCGGCATGTCCTGTGCCAGGAGCACGGCCAGACGGGTCTCCCTGTCCATCAGCCGATCCGTGCTCAGCATGATGTTGACGTGCTCGGACCTGAGGTGCCCGGCGACTTCGGCCGCGTACGGCTCATCGGCCGAGAATCGCACGTCATCCGGGCTGAAGTCGCGCGCGTAGTCGTCGAAGGTGGTCACGAAGGTCCGGACGCGCTCGCCCTCCAGCCGCCACCGCCAGCGTGCGGCAATCGCGGTGACGGCGCTGGAGTCCACGCCGCCCGACAGCGCGGTGCACAGCGGCACGTCCGCGACGAGCTCGCGCAGGACGATCTCCTCGAGCATCGACCGGACCTTGGTGATGGTCGTGGCGAGATCGTCGGTGTGCGGGCGGGCTTCCAGTTCCCAGTAGGCCCGGTCGGCCGTCCCATCGCGCCCGACGGTCATCACATGCCCGGGCCGCAGCTCGGCCATGTCGCGGAAGACCGCGCGTCCGGGCTGCTTGGCGGTGGCGAAGAGTTCCCGGAGTCCGTCGGCGGTGACAACGGGCCGTACATCCGGATGGGCGAGCAGGGCCTTGGGCTCGGAGCCGAAGAGTATGCCGCCCGGCCGGGGGGAGTAGAACAGCGGCTTCACGCCCAGCCGGTCACGGACCAGGACGAGCCGCTCGCGGCGCACGTCCCAGATCGCGAAAGCGAAGATGCCCTCGAGCCGTTCGGCGCACGCGGTCCCCCACTCCAGGTAGGCGCGGAGCACCACCTCGGTGTCGCCGCGGGTTTCGAACCGCTGACCGCGCTCGCGCAGCTCCGCCCGGAGCTGCTTGAAGTTGTAGACCTCGCCGTTGTAGACCATGACCGCGACGGTGCGGCCGTCCTCCTCGACCGTGAACGGCTGCCCACCGCCCTCGGGATCGATGACGGTCGTGCGGGTGTGCCCGAGCGCGGCGTGCCCTCGCAGCCATAGGCCCTGGCCGTCCACCCCCCGGCGGGCGAGGGTGTCGGTCATCGACTGCAGGACCGGCCGCTCGCCCACCAGATCACGCCCGAAGTCCACCCAGCCCGCGACACCGCACATCGTCACTCCCTCAGTCGGTTCCCCCAGCATGCGGGCAGGGGGCACAGGGGGCCTTGACGGTCACTCGACCGCCGTGCCCGTACCGCCCTCCGGTGGCCCCCTCTGCTCGACCAGGTCCCCAAGCGAGTTCGAGAGCCGGCGGGAAGCCTGCGGATGTGATTCGCGGACGAGAGGTGGACGCCAATGGACCCGAGCGAGAACGGACCGGCACCGCACGGCGACGTCAGCCTGTACGACCCTGATCTGCCTCCGCGGCAGCAGGTACTGGGGCTCTTCTACGCCAAATGGACCCTCGGCGCGCTCCGCGCCGTCGTCGAACTCCGGGTACCCGATGTGCTGGCCGAAGGCCCCCGCACCGTCGCGGAGATCGCGGCGGAGACCGGAGCAGACGCCGACCTCCTCTCCCGGGTGCTGCGCGCCGTCGCGGCGACCGGCGCGCTGGAAGAGCGGGCCGACGATTCCTTCGCCCTGACCCCTCTCACCGCGGGCCTGGTCACCGGGGCACCGGACGGCATCCGCGACATGTTCCTGTTCGCCTCCGACCCCATGCTGTGGCGGCCGTACGAGCACGTGGCGCACACCGTCCGCACGGGCGAAACGGCCTTCCAGCACAGCTTCGGCATGACCTTCTACGAGTACCTGAAGGCCCATCCGGCGAAGGCGGCCCTGTTCGACCGGGCCATGCTGCAGAACCGGTACCCGGCGACCGACCGGATCTTCGCCGGGTACGACTTCGGGCGCTTCCGTCGGATCGCGGACGTGGGCGGCGGCAAAGGACAGTTCCTGGCCGAGATCCTGCGACGCCATCCCGGCTGCACCGGGGTGCTGGTGGACCAGCCGCAGACGGTCGCCGACGCCAAGGAGACCTTCGAGGCGGCGGGCCTCGCGGACCGGGTGACGATCGCGCCGTCGGACTTCTTCACCGAGGTGAGCGCGGGATGCGACGCCTATTTCATCAAGCACACCCTGCACAACTGGGATGATCGGAAGGCGGCGCTGCTGCTGCGCAGCGTCCGCACGGCGATCGGCGCGGACCGGAACGCCCGGCTGCTCATCGTCGACCAGCTGCTGCACGGCCCCGGCGCGTGGGACATCGGCAAGCTCATCGACATCGAAGCGATGTCGGTGATCGGCGGCAGGGAGCGCGACCGCCGCGAATGGGACCGGATCGCCGCCCTGGCCGACTTCGCGCCGACCGGCGACCCGCGTCCCGGCAGTCTGGCGTTGCTGGAGTACCGACCGATATGACCGGCCTGGTGCCCGGCGACGGAGGCGCCGCCGGGCGTCGGGGGTCAGCCGCCGAACTCGCCGGCATGCCGCGCCAGCCAGTCGTCGAACGTGGCCGGCGGGCGACCCAGGATCCGCCGGACGGTAGGCAGTGGCGTCCCGCCCCGCGCCGGGTCGGGGTCGGCGAGCGAGGCCAGCAGCGCTTCGGCGTACTCGGCCGGAAGTCCGGCGGCGACCATGCCGTCCCGGCTCCGCTCCGGCTCCGCCCGGACGCACTCCACCCGGTGCCCGACGACGACAGAGATCCTGGCGGCCTGCTCGGAACCGGTGAGCGCCTCGGGTCCGGTGAGCTGGTACGCCCCGTCGCCGTGGTCGCCGGTCGTCAGGCACGCGACCGCGACCGCCGCCACGTCCATCGGGTCCACCAGTGCCCTGGGGATGTCGCTGTAGGGTTGGTGGATCCGGCCGGCCGGGATCGACCACCTCCATTGCAGGGCATTGGACATGAATGCGGCCGCGCGCAGAGCCGTGACATGCGCTCCCGTCTCGGCGAAGGCGCGCTCGGCCGCCGCGTGCGCCGCGCCGTAGGCGTCCCGCACCGGCCGCAGCGCGGCTACCGAGGAGAGCTTGACGACCCGCTTCACACCGTGGCCGCGTACCGCTTCGGCCACGGCCAGCTCGTGTGACGCGGCGTCGGCGCCCGCCGAGATCATGACGACGCCGGTCACGCCGTCGAAGGCGGCGGGCAGGGTATCGGGCCTGCCGAGGTCTCCCTGGACGACCCGCACGGCCGGGCCGAGCCCGGCTCCCGCCGCGTCCCGGGTGAAGGCCCGAACACCCTCCCCGGCCGCGAGCAGGCCGCGCACCACGTGCCGGCCGACGTTTCCGGTGGCACCGAACACCAGGATCATCATGTCCTCCCGGCTCAGGCCGGAACCGGCCCGGGCAGTCGCGGCGGTCGCCAGTCACCGAGGTACAGCATCCCCTCCTCGGCGGCGCGCGGTGACCGCAGCCGCATCATCACGGAGCGGCACGCCAGGTCCCAGCACCTCTCGGTCATCTTGGTCCTTCCCATCCGCCGGGAGGCCGCCGCGATGCCCTGCGTCCTCGGCCGGCGCTCTCGTTCGTAGCGGGCCAGGGCCGCGGGGACGGCAGGCTCGGTGGCCAGGGCGGCGCACAGCACGACGGCGTCCTCGAGCGCCTGGCAGGCTCCCTGCCCGAGGTCCGAGGTCATGGCGTGGGCCGCGTCGCCGAGCAGCGCCACCCGACCGGACACGTAACCGGGCAGGGGCTCCGCCAACTCGAAGACCTCGTGGTGGAGGACGTCTCCAGGAGGGGTCGCGGCGATCAGTTCGGGGATCGGACGGTGCCAGGACCCGAACCGGCGCCTGACCTCCGCGTGGCCGTCGGGGAACCGCGCGCCCTCGGGGGTGTTGGCGACCGCGAACCAGTAGACGCGGTGGCCGGGCAACGGCATGCGCCCGAACTCCAGGCCGCGGCCCCAGGTACCGCCCCCCGGTTCGGCGATCGCGCCGACGCCGCCGCCGGCGATGCCGCGCCAGACGCTGTGCCCGCTGTAGACGGGCCGGGCGGCCGACGGCCATAGCAAATGCCTGAAGCGGCTGTTCAGTCCGTCCGCCGCGATCACCACATCGCCGCGCACCCTCTCCTCACCGTGCGCGCTCCCGTACCGCACCACGGCACCGTCCGGCAGGTCCTCGACGCCGACGGCGTCGGCGCCCGTTCGCAGCGCGCCGGGCGGAAGCGCCGCGCGGAGCAGGCCGTGCAGGTCCGGTCTGAGCAGCACGATGAGGGACAGCCCGTGCCGGCTCAGGAACCGCGGATCGGCAGGGTGCTGCAGCCGCCGCCCTGACGGCGCCCGCAATCCCTCGCCGCCCGGTGCCATGCTCACCGAACGCGCCCGTACCTGGGCGCCGAAACCGAGCCGGTCGAGCGCCCGCTGCGCATTGGTCAGCAGGGAGATCCCTGCACCCGCCTCGCGCGGGCGGGTCGCCCGTTCCAGGACGGTGACCCGCCATCCCAGCCGGTGCAGCCCGGCGGCGGTGGCCAGGCCTCCGATGCCACCGCCGATCACCACCGCGTGGCGGCCGGGTGCCGTGCTCACGGCTTCGTGCACACCACGAGCGTGTCGTACTCGCCGAGCGTGCGATCCTCGACCCCGGTGAAGCCCGCCGCGAGCGCGTTCTCGCGCAGTTCGGCCACGCCGTACTCCGAACCACCATCGGTCACCAGCAGCATGTCCAGGCTGATCACCAGGTTCTCGACGCGGCTGGACGCGCGGTCGAGCATCCGGTCGTAGACCAGCAGCACGCCACCGGGCCGGACACTCTGGAAGGCCTTGTCCACCAGTGCCCTGCGCTGCTCCGCGTCCCAGTCGTGCAGGACATGACCGATGATCACGATGTCGGCCGCCGGCAGCGGGTCGGTGAAGAAGTCGCCCCCGTGGAAGGTCGCCTTGCCCTCCAGGCCCCGCTCGGCCGCCAGCTCGTCGAAGAACGGCTCCATCTGGGGCAGGTCGAAGACCCCGCCGGCCAGCCGGGGGTGCGCGGCGACGATCTGCGCGATGAGGCTGCCCTTGCAGCCGCCGACGTCCAGCACCGACCGGTACCGCGGCCAGCCGTCGTACGCGGCGATCAGTTGCGGACCGAGCACGCGGGTCAGGGCGTCCATCGACGCCACGAACCTGCCGAGGATCGCCGGTTCGTTCAGCACCGCCTCGAAGCTGCTCCCCGACTGCGGCTTGCCGGTCCGCAGTCCCTCGGCGAGCCTGGCCCACGCCGGATAAAGGTTGTGGTTGGTCCGCTGGAGGAAACCGCCGATGTAGGAGGGGTCGCCGCCCACCAGGAAGCCGTCGGCGCCCGGGCCGTTGCGGTACCGGCCGTCCCGCCGTTCCAGCAGGCCGAGTTCGGTGAGCAGCCCGAGCCAGTCGGACAGGCCGCGGCCGTGCAGGCCGAGGCGGTCGCGGATCTCCTCCGGCCCGGCCGGGCCCTCCCGCAGGACCGTGAACAAGCCCAGCTCCACCGCGGTCAGCAGCGCCTTGGCGTCACAGAAGGAGTTTCCGAGCCGCAGGATGCCGGCGGCGCTGGTGGTGTCGGTCGTGGTCATGTGCGGTTCCTTTCACGCGGGGTTCACCGAGAACTCGCGCTCGTCGAGATCGATCTTTTCGATGGACCACTTAGCGATCTTGAGCGACGTGATCGTCGCCCGGGTCGCGTACCCGACCATGTCGTCCTGGTACGCGCGCACGGCATCCACCAGCGACCGCTCGCCGCGGCTCACCGGGACCAGGGCCCGGCACAGCGCGCTCGCGTCCTGGACCGCCGTGTTGGCTCCGACTCCGCCGGACGGCGGCATGGTGTGCACCGCGTCGCCGAGCGGGACGACGCTGCCCGGCTCCCACGGTTCCACGGGAAGGGTGGCCCGCATCGCGATCGGATGGGTCTCCTCCGGCTCGGCATGTGCGAACACACCGCGGAGGTCGGGATGCCAGCCGGTGGTGCGTTCGAGCACCAGCGCGCGCAGTTCTTCGCGATGATCGCGAAGAACCGCTCGTCCGGCAGCCCGAGCACCTCCTGGTGGACGTTGAACACCGACATGTAGTAGTCCGCGACGTCGTCGAGCTCCAGGCCCGGCCAGTAGCGCGCGGCCGCCTCCGCCGGGCTGGTGCGGAAGACCATCGGCATGAGGCCGAGATGGTGCCCGTCAGAGCCCATCACGTACACGAACCTGTCGCGCAGCATCTCCGGAAGCCCTGCCTCGATGGCACGCGCCCTCGGCGTCCGCGCGAGGATCGTGCGCACCCCGAGGTCGCGAGCCCTGTCCCCAGGGCGCGACTGCGCGCGGACCTGGGAGCCCGCACCGTCCGCGGCGATCAGTACGTCCCCGACATCGCCGTCACCGTCGGCGAAGTGCGCCACGACCTTCCCGTCGGGTCGCCCGTCCGGCCGTTCCAGCCGGGTGAACCGCTTACCGAAGCGCACCACGTCGTCCAGGCCCGCGAGGAGGATCCGGCGCAGCGTGATGCGGTCCACCGCGTCCACCTTGTCCGGCGCGTCGCCACGGGGATCGTCGAAGGTGGGAGCCCACCGGGGCGCGAGCCGCTCGTCGTAGGCGGCCATCCCCTCCTCGTGGCGCTGGTTGGAGGTGGCGGTGAGGAGGTCCTGCGACCGGCCCGGCAGGCACTCCCTGAGTGCACGCTCTCCCTCCGGGCTGATCCTCAGCCGGTAGCCCTGCATCCGCCCCCGCGGCGAGGCGTCGCGTTCGTAGACGACGACGTCCTCGATGCCGGCCTGGCGCAGCCCCTGCGCGAGGCAGAGTCCACCGATCCCGCCGCCGATGATGAGGACCCGCATCAGCCCAGCACCACGGTGGCGACGCGGCCGAGGTGGTCGGGGTCGGCGGTGACCGGCAGCAGGAACAGCTCGTCGCAGCCGTTCGCCGCGTACGCGTCCACCGTGTCCCGGAGCCCGCTTTCGTCGCAGACGGCACCGGCCGCGAGGCGCTCGGCCATCGGGCCCATGAAGGAGTAGTAACCCAGCATGTGCTCGGTCGCGCGCTCCCGGCCTCCCGGACCGAGCGACACGTAGCAGTTGGCGCCCATCCGGGGAACGCCGGCACGCCCCTCCTCCGCCCACAGCTCCTTGACCGCCTTCACCAGGTCGGGAAACCTGTGCGGCGGGCCACCGGGCGAGATCCAGCCGATCCCGTATCTGGCCGCCCGCCGCAGTCCGGCAGCGGAGTGTCCGCCGCCCCAGATGGGGATGTCGCCGCGCGCCGGCCGCGGTCCCACACCGGGCACGGGGCCCTCCCCTCTCCAGATCTCCCGCATCTCCTCGATCATCCGGTCCAGCCGCTCCCCCCGGGTGGCGTGCTCGGTACCGGTCGCGACGTAGTCCTCCTCCCGCATCCCGGCCGATACGCCGAGCGTGAGCCGCCCGCCCGAGAGCCGGTCCAGGCTCGCCGCCTGCTTGGCCAGTTCCACCGCGCTCGGCCGGGCGGCGGCCAGCAGGATCGCGGTGGTGAGCCCGATGCGCTCGGTGACCGCGGCGGCGGCGGACAGCGCCACGATGCCGTCATAGTTGTCGTAGACCACCCGGTCGATCACCGTGAGGCTGGCGAACCCCAGCCGGTCGGCATCGCGCGCGAACTCGATCAGCTGCCGACCGTCCACCCCGGGCACGGTGGTCGGCAGGCAGACTCCGATATCCATGGACGTCTCCTCAACTGTCGGCGATGCCGGCAGTCTCCGAGCCGAGGCTGGGAACCGGGTCGACGCCGGGTCGATGCGCAGCGGTGCACGGTGCTACCGGCGGGCGCAGCTCCCCTGGTCGACCCCCATGTTCGGCGGCCCCTCCGACGGCACCGGGTGGCCGAAGATGTCGCGGCCGCCGTCGGACGCGATGGCGACGCCCGCGCCGGCGGCCGGGGAGCCGCAGGCGAGCCGGTAACCGTGCAGCCCGGACGGTCCGGTTCCGGTGCCCGGGGCGACCAGGCGTGGATCGGCGGTCACCGCGAACGCGTCACCCGCAGGCACCACGGCGACATTGCGGTAGAGGTCGTGGTCGTAGACGCCCTTTCCAGCGATCGTCGAGTTCGCCCCGCCGACGAAGACGTTGTTCCGGAACGTGATCTCCGTCTGCTCGTCGATCGCGATGAGCGACGCCCCTGCGGCAGTGGTGAACAGCACGTTGTTGTAGAAATCGAGGCCGGACTCGTCATTGCCGGGGCAGTTGGCGATGAGCGCGAACCTGTACGGGCCGACCTGCGCGTTCCGATCGTTCTGGCTCACGTTGTAGCGGACCGTCGCCCCGTCGGTCGGCATCCCGTCGTTCGCGCACAGCATCATGAAGCCGCCGCCGTTGTCATGGCTGAAGTTGTACTGGTAGACGACGCCGGTATTGGCGGCGTCAATGCCGAAGGCAGGGCTGGGCAGCGGAGTGGCCGCACCGTTGGACACCTCGTTGAACTGCATCACCGGCCGGTCCGAGTTCCACGCGTACAGACCGGTATGGAAGACCTGCGGGCGAAGCCCGAACCCGTCGATCCGGTTCCACTCGATGATCGGGTCCACGGCGTTCTGTACGTCGATCCCGTCTCCGCCGAGGTCACTGAGCCGGTTGCCGGCGATGTGCACCCGAGTGATCGGAACGAAGGTCCCCGTTCCGGACGGAAAGCGGTCGCGGCGGTTCCACTGGGAGGAGATCGAGATCCCGTGGCCGTCGACTCCGGTGACGGTGCTGCGCGCCACCTGGATCCCGTCGAAGCCGGTGGCCTTGGCCGATCCGGCGGCCTTGAAGACCACTCCACCGCTGAGCTCGTACTCCGGTCCCGTGGAGTCGGCCCCGACCACGTCGTGGATCGCCACATCGTCCACCACGTAATGCCGGCCGATGCCGTGGTCCTCCAGCAACACGTAGATACCGGTCCGGAAGGTTCCGTCCCTGGGACCGGGGTTGGAGATGTCCAGGCTCTGGATCCTCCACCCCGCAACGTTCTTCAGGAACACCGCCGCCCTGGCGCCATCCCCGTTGATCGCCGCCCTGCGCCCCGAACCGTACGAGCCGACCGTGATGGGGCGATCGGCCGTGCCCGACCCCATCGGCGAGAGGGTCCCATGGCAGATGGCGCCCCTGCGGAGCAGGATGGAATCGCCCGGTCTGAACCTGATCCGGTTGACCCGCTCGAGGGACCGCAATGCCCGCCCGGCCGTGGACCCGTCCGCGACGTCGTTCCCCGCGCCGCAGTCGACGTGATAGACCCGGCCTTCGGTGCTCGCCTGGACCGGTACGGCCTGGACGCCGCAGAAGGCGAACGCGGCGACCAGGCTCACGGCCGCTGGGAGGGATTTCACTTTCATGGTCGTGCTCCACCCGTTGAGTGACGTCGGCGCACCCCCGTTGGCGGCGCTGACAGGGTGGAGTACTTTTCCGAGAACCACTCGAGGCGTGCTCGACGACGCGGAATCGGCGGCACGCACAGGCCGCCGATCCCGCACGACCGATGACGCGCCCGCGGCTTCTCGCTCACGGGCGCCCACCCGTCAACGAGCCGGGACGGCCGCTTCCACAGAACCCGCCACCTGGTCGAGTACCTCGGCGAGCGCCTTGTCCGGATCCCCGGTACCGGCGCTCCGCCAGGCCACGAAGGCGTCCGGCCGTACCAGGACCGCGCCGTCGGGCGGAATGCCGTACGCCGCGGCCCAGTCGGCGCCTTCCGCGGGAACGTAGTCCCCGCCCTGGCCGATGCGCACCGAACGCAGCGGTATCCGGGTGCGGCCGGCCAGCCGGACCGCCGCCCGATGCCACGACACGCCCTCGGCCCCGGTCAGCAGCACGAACGAGTCCCAGAACAGATCGATGGTGGACGAACGCTCCCCCGCCCGGTCGAGCCAGACGTGCGGCGCCCGGGTCCCCGGTTCCCCCGCGAGTTCCAGCGGTGCCGTCAGCACCGGCCGCGGCTCCTCTGAGAGGATCGCCTTCGACCGGTAGCGGTAGCCGAGCGTGATGATGATGTCGTCCACCATCTGGGCCTTGACCTCCTCCGTGGCGAACCCGTGCCGGATGCGGTTGCGGACCATCGCCTGCTCGGCCATGGCGGAGCCCACCGCGTGCCGCTCATCGTGGTAGGTGTCCAGGAGTTCGGCGCCGGACCACCCGCCGAGTTCGGCGGCGAGCTTCCACGCCAGGTTGTGCGCGTCGTGCACGCCCGTGTTGGCACCGAAGCCGCCGGCGGGCGGATGCACGTGCGCGGCGTCCCCGGCCAGGAAGACCCGTCCGGCTCGGAACCGCTCGGCGACCAGCTGGGCCCCCTCCCAGGGGACCTTCGCCACGACCTCCACGTCCATCTGGGGGACCCCGGACGCCGACCGGATGATCTCGACACAGCGCTCGTCGGTGAAGTCGGCCGGCGTCTCGCCCTTCTCCGGGTGGTAGACGGGCGCGGCCAGCCACGGGTCGCAGCCGTGCAACCGGGACAGCCCGATCATGGTGCCACCAGCGGTGGCGTAGCAGAGGATGAACGGCCGGTCCCGCAGAATCCGCTCCAGCTCGGGCGCGCGAAAGTAGATGCTGAGCGCGTTGAACACCGTGCCGCGCCCCTGCCGTTCCACGCCCAGCAGCCGCCGCACGGTGCTACCGGCACCGTCGGCGCCGACCAGGTAGCGCGCGCGGACCTCGCTCACCGCACCGGTCCGCACATCTTCGATCCGGGCCGTCACCCCGTCCCGGTCCTGTTCGAGGGAGCGCATCCGGCTGCCGAAGCGCACCTCGGCGCCGTACTCCCGCGCCTTCGCGGCCAGGACGACCTCGTACCGGTCCTGACCGCAGCCCATCACCCGTTCCGGGCTGACTCCCGGCCCATCCAGCGACGGCGCCTCCAGCACTTCCGCGTCGGCGATCTCCGAGTAGGTACCGACCCGCAGGATCCCGCCCTCGAAGAACGGATGCGAGTCGCCGATCTCCAGCGCGCGGATGTCCGGCCCCAGCCCGGCCGCCCGGAACAGCTCCATCGTGCGGGCCTGCAGACCAGGCGCGCGCGGCAGCAGAGAGGTGTCGTCCCGCCGCTCGACCAGCAGCGAGGAGACTCCGTGCCGGCCGAGGAACACCGCGGTGGAGAGCCCGACGGGGCCGCCGCCCACGATCAGTACCGGCACCTTCGCGACGGTCATCAGATCCCCCCGTCGACGTCGATGGTCTCGCCGTTCACGAACCGCGCCAGATCGCTGGCCAGGAACGCCACCACCCCGGCGATGTCCTCGGGAGTGCCCAGCCGACCGAGCGGAATGAGATTCCGGTACCGCTCGCGCACCTCGGGCGGCACGGGCTCCTCGGTCTCGACCGGTCCGGGTGCCACCACGTTGACCCGGATGCCGCGCGGGCCCAGCTCCTTGGTGAGCGACCGCATGAGTCCGACGAGTCCCGCCTTGCTCGCGGTGTAGTGCGCGCGCATCGGGATGCCCACGGTGGCGACCTTGGACCCGATGAAGACGATCGAGCCACCCGCCGAGAGCAGGGGGAGCGTCTTCTGGGTGACCCGGTAGGGACCACCGAGGTTGTTGTCGATGACGCGAGCCCACTCCTCGTCCGAGAGCTCGGAGAACGGCACGTGGCTGATGACGCCGGCGTTGTGCACGACCGCGTCGAGGGAACCGAGCGTCGCGCGGCAGGTCTCGGCGAGTGCCTCCACCTCCGCCGGATCGCTCACGTCCGCCTTCACCAGCCGGTGGTCGCCGCCGATCTCCTTGAGTTCGCGGGCCAGGCTCGCGGCGGCCTCGCCCTCGGTGCGGTAGCAGGTCGCCACCTGGGCTCCCGCGTGGGCCAGTCCGAGGACGATCCCCCGGCCGATCCCTCGCGAACCACCCGTCACGAGCACCTTCTTGCCTGTCAGCTTGATGTCCATCGTTCCCCTGCCATCCAGTGATGGGGCCGGCTCAGAGCAGGAAGGCCGCGCCCACGAGGGCGGCGGCCAGGGAGCCCAGCGCGAGCGCGACCCGCACCTGGTTCCACTTCCGCCACGCGGCGCGCGGATCGCGCCGCGCCCAGTCCGCCGGCTCGCGAGCCGGATCGAGTGCGGTCACGTACTTGTTGATGGGGACGTTCCTGGTCACCGAGATCACCATGAGCACGGCGAGGAGCGCGGCGGCCAGGCCGAACGAGGCGGCCGCGGCCGCGCCGTCCGCGGCACCGGCCGCCATGACCGCGATGGCGATGTCCAGGACGAGCGCGAGCGCGTTGAGGATGGGCAGCATCGGGTCGTAGCGCGGCCACATGAACCTGATCAGCTCCACGTACCGGCCGTAGGGCAGCCGCATGGCCAGCTCCGCCGGCCCGAGCGCGTTGCCGAGCATCACGCCCGCGGCCACCCCTGCCGACATCAGTGCCAGCGGTACGAGCACCGGGATCATGGCGCCGTCCGCTCCGCTCCCGCCGCCTCGACCGCCGCCGCCTCGACCAGGCCTTTGATCCGGTTCATCTGGACCGCCGTGCTGCGGTTGAGATGATCGGTCATCCCGGCGTCGTCGACCGGTGCCTGCGGCTTCATCTGGAAGTCCTGCACCCAGCGCATGCGCACGCCGTTCTCGACCTCGCGGTACTCCCAGTAGATGTTCATGTGCGCGAACGGACCGGTCTCGATCCGGCGCGCGCGTACCTCCCGTCTCACCTCGTCGGGGGTGCGTTCGGAGACCCAGCTCCACACGTTGCCGTCCTCGTCGGGGTGCATCGTGAGCCGGAACGTGAGGGTGCCGCCCTCGCGGCCGAGGATCTCCGCCTCCGCGTACTCGCTGAACAGCTCCGGCCATGAGGCGACGTCGTTGGTCATGGCCCAGACAAGCTCCATGGGCGCGTTGATGACGATCGTGTTGTCGGTGTGTCCCGCCATGTCGTTCCTCCCTTCCGGCCTCAGGCCGTGGCCAGCCGATCGTTTACGTAGTCGGCGAGCGCGCGCGGTGTGGGCAGCTCTTCGGCCGCCTCCTCGGGGATCGCCACCCCCAGGCGGTTCTCGAGCTTGGCCGCCACCTCCAGCACCGCGAGCGAGTCCAGCCCGAGGTCCTCGAAGCCGATGTCGGCGATGTCGTCGTCGAAGTCCACGCCGTCGGCCTCGCCCGCGCAGGCGCGCATGATCTCCCTCAGGTCGTCCAGCGTGAACGGACTCTGCACTGCCATGTGTCTCGTCACTCCATTCGCTTGTCGCGGTCGGTCAGCCGGCGGCGGTCACGACGAGCGCCGCGTTGAACCCGCCGTGGCCACGAGCGACGACCAGGGCGGTCCTCATCCGGGCCTCGCGCGGCACCTCGCCCACCAGGTCCAGGTCACAACCCGGCGCCGGGTTGTGGACCCCCACGGTGGGCGGTACGACGCCGTCGCGCAGGGCGAGCAGCGCGGTGGCGACGTCAAGGGCCGCGCCGCCCGCGTTCAGGCGGCCGGTCATCGTCTTGGGGGCGGTGACGGGGACACCGCGCGGTCCGAAGACCGCCGTGATCGCGGCGGCCTCCCGGCGATCGAGTTCGAGCACCCCGGCCGCGTCGGCGAAGACGACGTCGACCTGCCCGGCGGTGACACCGCCATCCGCCAGCGCCAGCTCGATGGCGCGCCGCAGTCCGGGCTCGCGGCCGGACCCCGGCCGGGGGTCGAAGGTCGCCGCGTACCCGGTGATCGCACCGTAGGCGTGCGCCGCGGACCTGGCCCGGGCCTCGGTCGCCTCCTCGACCACGAGCATCGCACCGCCCTCACCGGGCACGTACCCGTTCGCGCCGGCGTCGAAGGGGAGGTAGGCGCGGTCGGGATCGTCGGACTCGCTGAGCATGCCGTTGGTGTACTGGGCGGTCACGCCGTAGGAGCACAGCGACGCGTCGGTACCGCCGGTCACCACGAGGCGGGTGCCCTGACGGACCAGATCGCGCGCCCGCCCGGCCGCGTCGAGCGCGCCCGACTGCTCGGCGCAGATGACACCGCACGGGCCCCGCATCCCGTGCCGGATGGAGATCTGGCCGGTGGTCGCCGCGTAGAACCATGCGATGGACTGGTAGGCGCCGACCCAGCGGGGCCCCTTGGACCACAGCCGCTCGATCTCCAGCTGCCCGAACTCGGTTCCCCCGGACGAGCTGGCCGTCACCACGGCCATCTCGTACTCGGGGAACTCCCGCGGGTCGGCGCCCGCGTCGTCCAGTGCCCAGGCGGCGGCGGTGAGCCCGAGGTGCGTCCAGCGGTCGGTCTGCGGAACCAGCCGGCCGGGCACATGCTCGGCGGCCGAGAATCCGGGGACCTCGCCGCTCAGCCGGATCGGATGGCCCGTGGCGTCGAAGCGGCCGAGCGGGGCGATACCGCTGCGCCCCTCCAGGGTGGCCGCCCAGTACTCCTCGACACCGAGCCCGTTCGGCGCCACCACCCCGATCCCGGTGACCACGGCGTTCCCGGTCATGCCGCCTCGTCCCGCGTGATGACCATGGCGGTCTGGAAGCCGCCGAAGCCGCTGCCCACGCTCAGGACGCCGTCGACCCGCCGCTCGCGCGCGGTCAGCGGCACATAGTCCAGATCGCACTCGGGATCGGCCTGGCTCAGGTTGGCGGTCGGCGGCACCACCTCGTGCTCGATGGCCAGCGCGCAGGCGGCGACCTCGATCGCCCCGATGGCGCCCAGCGAGTGCCCGACCATCGACTTGATCGAGCTGACCGGCACCTGGTACGCCCGCTCGCCCAGGGCGCGTTTGAAGGCGGCGGTCTCATGCCGGTCGTTCTGCTTGGTACCCGACCCGTGAGCGTTGACGTAGCCGATGTCCGCCGGGCCCCTGCGCGCCAGGCGGAGGGCATGGCCGATCGCCTCCGCCATCTCACGTCCATCGGGCTTGAGCCCGGTCATGTGGTAGGCGTTGCTACGCGACGCGACCGCGGCGATCTCCGCGTAGACGTGCGCGCCGCGGCGGCGCGCGGCCTCCCGCTCCTCGAGGACGAACATCGCGGCGCCCTCACCGAGCACGAACCCGTCCCTGCGGCCGTCGAACGGCCGCGAGGCGTGCTCGGGATCGTCGTTGTTCGGCGAGGTGGCCCTGATCGCGTCGAAGCAGGCCACGGTGATCGGCGAGATCGGCGCGTCGGTCGCCCCGGCGATCGCGATGTCCGCGCTCCCGTTCCAGATCAGCTGGGCGCCGTTGCCGACCGCGTCCAGCCCGGCCGTGCAGCCGGTGGAGACCAGCGAGACCGGCCCCTCCGCCCCCGCCGCCCACGCCACCTCGCACGCGATCGTGCTGGGCACCATGTACCCGTACAGATGCGGCACCGCGTAGGCGGGGTCGACGAGCCGGTTCCGGCCGCCGTCGCTGAGCACCACGTACTCTTCCTCGAGTCCCATGGTGCAGCCGACAGCGCTGCCGACGCTGACACCGATCCGTTCCGGCCGCACGGCGCCGGCGTCGAGGGCGCTGTCGCCCAAGGCCTCCCTCGCGCACACCACGGCGAACTGCGCGGCCCGGTCCATGCGGCGGATCTCCTGCGGGCCCAGCCCTTCCGCCGCGGGATCGAAGTCACACTCGGCCGCGATCCGGGACCTGAACCCCGTCGCGTCGAACAGCGTGACCGCGCGGGTGGCGGTGCGGCCGGCGGTCAGCAGGTCCCAGAACGCCTTGGTCCCGATGCCGCCGGGCGCGGTCACCCCGATCCCGGTGATGACCACCCGCCTGTCCCCCGTCATCAGCTCGGACCTCCGACCTCGGGCACCGGGTCCGCGTCCCCGGCAGGCGGGAGCGGCTCGGTGTCCACATGACCGAGGTCGGGCCGCGGCGCGAGCGGGCTCAGCTGGAAGACCGCGAACGTCTCCTCCGTACCCGGGTTCCAGACCCGGTGCCGCATCCCCATCGGGATCATCACGCCGTCTCCCGGCGACAGCTCGATGATCCGGTCTCCGTCGACCCTGCCGGTGAGCCGGCCCCGCACCACGTACAGGAACTCCTCGGAGTACGGGTGGTAGTGCTCGGCCACGTACCGGCCGGGCGCGAGCGTCAGCGTGCCCATGAAGCCGGACGTCGAACCGACCGTCTTCGGGCTCAGCAGAACCCGGATGTCGCCGCCGCGCCGCCGGTTGACCGCCACGTCCCGCTCGGCGATCCGCACGCACGGCACGGTCTCGGCCGGGCTCTCCGCCGGTTTCCGCACGGCCTCAGCCATCTTCGGCCTCCCATACGTAGAAGGGCGTGGCCATCGCGTCCTTCGGCTCGCGCCAGTTCGGGTCGTAGGGCCGGATGTGCTGGGACAGCCGCTGGTTGATGTCGGTATAGAGCTCGTGGCCGCGGGCCTTGTAAAGGCCTGGCGTGATGTCGTCGTCCGCCTCGACCAGATGGAAGTACAGGTCGTGGAAACGGAACAGCGTGCGCCGCGAGACGCCGACCATGCGAGGTAGTTCGGTGGCGTCCGAGTCGGCGAAGATCTGCGCCACACCGTCCGCCTCGGCAGGTTCCATCCGGGCGACGATCAATGTCCGGTGCACCCGGGCCTCCTCTCGGTTACGCCGCCATGCTCGGGGCACCGGGTTTCATCCCGGTCGAACCCCGCTCGAACCACCCGGCGTCTCCCGTGGCCGATCGCCGAGTCGTGCTCGAGCGCGCCCCCGCAGGGTGACGGCACGCGCGGCTGCGACATGCCGCCCTTCCGGAGGGGTGATCTCGTGAACGGACGCACCGGACTGGCGTTCATCGGGCTCGGAGCCATGGGCGCCGGCATGGCACGGTGCCTGCGGGCCGCCGGTTTCGGCCTGGTGGTGCACAACCGGACGGCGGCCAAGGCGGCGCCCCTGGCCGAAGCGGGCGCGCGCGTGGCCGCCTCGGCCGCGGAGGCCGTGGCCGGTGCCGAGGTGGTGGTACTCAGCCTCGCCGACCAGCCGGCGGTAGAGAAGATCCTGTTCGGGGAACTGGCCGGGCGGCTGCGGAAGGACGCTTTGGTGGTCGACACCTCGACGGTGTCTCCGGCCTATTCCCGGGCTGCCACGGAGCGGCTGAACTCGGCCGGCGTCCGGCGGGTGGAGGCCTGCGTGCTGGGCAATCCCGCGATGGCGGAGGCCGGTGACCTGCGCGTCTTCACGGCGGGTGATCGGGCCGACGCCGAAGAGGTCGGGGATGTGCTGGAGGCGCTGTCCCAGCAGACGCTGCACGTCGGCCCGATCGGGTCGGCCTGCGCGCTGAAACTGTCGTTCAACCTGATCCTCGGCAACCAGGTCGCCGCGCTGGCCGAAGCCCTCGCGTTCGGGGAGAGCTCCGGACTCGACCGGGACGTCCTCCTCGCGACCCTCGTCAAGAGTGGGTTCAGCTCGCCCACGCTCGCTTTCAGGGCCGAGCTGATGCGGACCCGCCGGTACGAGCCCGCCGCGTTCCGTAGCGTGCTGATGGAGAAGGACCTCAGGCTCGCGGTGGGCGCGGCCGCCGAGCACGGCCTCACCCTGCCGGTCACGGCGAGCGCGGCCGACCGTTTCACCGACACCGTCCTGGCGGGCGACGGCGACAAGGACGCCGCCGTCATCGCCGAACTCCGCTAGCGGCGGCCCGTCGAGGGTGCGCGCGGCGTCACCTCGCGGAGCGGGGCACCGACAGTTGGGTGACGCTGCGCAGCATGCCGCTCTTGAACGTGCGGACGAATCCCTCGACGCTGTCGGTGTCACGGGGCGCGCTGAGGAAGGGCTTCAGCTTGCGCTCCACTTCCCTGACGCCCGGTTGAGCCGCCATGTGCCGCAGCACCGCGTCGAGGTCGCCCTCGTACTCGATGAACCGCACCAGCAGGCCATCGCGGATGAAGACGGCCGTGGCCAGCATGCGGCTCGCCGGAGCCCCGTCGGTGCCCGGCACCACCGAGGAGCGCGGCCGCCGGAAGTTCCCGAACACCTCGGCGACCTCGTCCTCGTGCCCGTCCTCGATGTCATAGGTGATCGCCACGAAGGGCATCGTGTCCTCCAGGATCCACTGTCGCGCCGGCTCAGACGCTCTTGATCATTCCGCCCTCGATGAGGTACTCCACCCCGGTCACGCTGGGGACCGCCTTGGAACCCAGCAGCACCGCCAGCGCCGCCACCTCGGCAGGCTCGATCATCTTTCCGGTGGTCAGCCCCATCATCTTCGGGATCTCGGCCAGGGCCTCCTCCTCCGAGAGCCGCATCTTCGCCGCGATCTCGGACCTGCTCCAGAGGCGGGTCCGCACCGGCCCCGGCGAGATCGTGTTGACACCGACCCCCTGCGGGCTGAACTCCAGCGACAGCGCCTTGCCGAGATTGACGACGGCCGCCTTGGCCGCCGAGTAGTGCGACAGCCGGGGATCGGCCAGCGTCGCGTTGGTCGACCCGATGTTGACGATGGCGCCCTGCCGCTCGACCAGGCTCGGCAGGGCCGCCCTCGTCGCCCGCACCGTACTGAGCAGGTTCAGTTCGAGGGTCTCCGCCCAGGTGGCGTCCTCGGTGTCGAGGAAACCGGCCGCGAGCCGCACCCCGCCACCGACATTGTTGACCAGGACGTCGATGCCGCCGAAATGCCGGCGGGCGTGCTCGATCAGGCGCCCGGGGCCGTCCGGCGTGGCCAGATCGACCTCGAGCGTGTACGGGGTCGCCTCCAGCAGTTCAGGACCGACGGTGCGGGCCCCCCCGAGCACATCCGCACCGGCCTCCGTGAACGCCCGCACGCAGGCCAGCCCGATCCCCTGGCCGGCGCCGGTGACCACGGCCTTCTTCCCGGAAAGGTCGATCTTCATGCTCTCTCCCGTTCGTCCGCCCGCCGGCGCGGCACGCCGGTGCCCTGGCCTCGCCGCTCGGTGAGGAACTCCCCCGTCGGCCCGTCGTCGGGGCAGGTCGCCGCGTCGGCGACGAACGGGGCCGCGACCTCGGGCGGGTCCTGCTGCGCGGGCATCATCCGGGTACGGACGCGCCCGGGGTTCACGGCATTGACCAGGACGCCCGTCCCTCGCGTCTGCGCCGCGAACATCGACGCCAGGGCGTTCAGCGCGCTCTTGGAGACCGAGTAGCCGGGTGCCGCCGCGAACGGCCGACCGCCGAACTCCCTGGTCGTCCCGCTGGAGACGATCACCACCCGGCCCCACCCCCGCTCCACCATCGGCGGGACGAACGCCTGCAGCACCCTCCAGGTGCCGAGCAGGTTCACCCGGAGGGTCCGCTCGACCAGTTCCAGCGACACCGAGAGCGGATCGGTGCGCCCGTCCAGGAGGACGCCGGCATTGCACACCAGCACATCGACCGGGCCGCTCTCGGCTCGGGCCCTACGGATCCCGTCGGGGTCGGTGATGTCCAGGGTGCACGGCCTGGCCCTCGGGCCGAGCGCGGCGGCCGCCTCGCTCGCGGCCACCGGGTCCCGCGCGGCCACCACCACGTCCAGTCCCCGGCGGGCCAACTCGGCGGCGACGGCACGGCCGATCCCCCGGTTCGCGCCGGTGACCAGGGCGGTGCGGCCCTCGGCCGCGTTCCCGGTCACGATCGCCGCCGCATCGGCAGGTGCTTGACGCTGTTCATGAAGTTGGTCTCCGGGCGCGTCACGGGGCCGGAGATCTCCAGCCGGGGCAGCAGCGAGACGGCGCTCGACAGGAACCGCCCGATCTCCATGGCGGCCAGGCCGTTGCCGATGCAGTAGTGCGGGCCGCCGCCGCCGAAGGTGAGGTGCGGGTTGGGCGAACGGGTGACATCGAACCGGTCGGGCTCCTTGAACACCTCCTCGTCGCGGTTCGCCGAGCTGTACCACATCACCACGCGCTCCCCCGCCGAGATCGCCCGGCCGGCGATCTCGGTGTCGCGGGTCGCCCGGCGGGCGAAGTGCGTCACCGGCGTGACCCATCGGAGCACCTCGTCCACCGCACCGGGGATCAGCCCGGGGTCGCGGCACAGCCGCTCCAGCTCGGCGGGGAACTCCAGCAGCGCCTGTACCGCACCGCTGACGCCCGCGTAGGTGGTCTCGCTGCCGGCCGTGATCAGTGTCGTGGCGAAGACCGCGATCTCCTCCGGATCCAGCCGCTCGGGCAGGCCGAGCCTGCCGTCCTTGAGGCGTGCCGCGAGCAGCACCGAGAACAGGTCGTCGGCGGGTTCCCGGACGCGGTGGGCGACCAGGCTCCGGAAGTACTCCAGCAGCCGCTGGACGACATCCGCGGACGGGCCGTCCGGTCCGGTCTCGTACTCGGGATCTCCCATGTTCACCGTCCGCCGCGCCCACCCGAGCACCATCTCGCGGTCGGCGGCGGGGACACCGAGCAGCTCGGCCAGCACCTGCAGCGGCAGTCGCAGCGCGATGTCCTCGGCCAGGTCGAACTCGCCCTTGGCCATCGCCTCGTCGAGCAGGGAGTCGACGATTCGGCCGATCGGCACGGCCAGGGCGGCCAGCCGCGCCGGTGTGAAGGCCTTGAACATCAGCTTGCGCAGCCGGGTGTGCCCGGCCCCGTCCATGAACGTGATGATCGGGGCCTCTTGGTTCTCCTGCTTGCGCACCGACGTCATGGTGGTGGGACTCGACGACCACAAGGCGGTGTCACGGGAGATCCGGGCGACATCACGGTGCCGGACCACGTACCGGAGCCGCTCACCATCGGTGTCGTACCCCACCGGCAGCCCCTCCTGGCGGCGGAGCCGGCGGAAGTGGTCGTACGGTACGCCCGCGCGGAAGGCCCGCGGGTCCATCAGATCGATGTCCTGAAGCGTCATCTCGGCCTCCGTCTCAAACCGGCCATGGGGACCGTCTCAGGCATGACTCGGCGAAGGCCCATTCGTACCGGGCGCCCAGGAGGAACTGCTCGACCAGCGCCCGGCGCTGCGGCTCCGCGGCGGCCTCGCCCGCCCGGCCGGTCATGTCGACCAGCTCCTGGACGGCGGGCCGGAACGTCTCGCCCGGGTGGTAGATCCGGCTCCAGGGCTCGTACCGCGAGCCGGCCGCCACGTTGTCCCTGAGGTCGTCGGAGACGTCGGCGTGGAACCACGCCATGGGCAGCAGCGCGCCGATCCCCGCGTGGAAGGACATCGTCCCGGCGGCCGCGAAGAACGAGGCGTGCGCGTGCGTGGCGGGTTCCACGTCCGCCTGCTCGTCGAGCCCGGGCAGTCCTTCCTCGCGCGCCATGTCCGCGTACCGGCGGCGCATCTCCGCTCTGGAGGTCAGCGTGCCGACGATCGACCGTCCGAGGAGCAGCGTGTCGGCGGAGTCGGGAGCGGCGGCGGCGCACCGTGCCAGCGCTCGCGCGTAGGCGGGCAGCAGGAACCCGGTGTCCTGCTCGACGAAGCGGGCCAGTGCCTCCCCGGGGAGCGAGCCGTCGCGGAGCCCCGACCAGAAGGGATGGTCCCGGACCTTCCGCAGCACCGGGTCCCTGATCTCCATGAGTTCCTCACGCAGTGGCATCGCGCCTCCCTTTCTCGGGTCGGACGGTAGGCGCCTCGACTCAACGCGCTCTTGAGCGCCCGCCCCAGCCGTTCTCGAGCCCCGCCGCGGACAGTGGCCGGGGAAGGAGACGCGATGGATCTGGGTCTGGCGGGCAAACGGGTACTGGTCACCGGCGCCACGCGCGGTATCGGCCGAGCGACGGCAGGCGCCTTCGCCGCGGAGGGCGCCCGAGTCGCGATCACCTACCACTCCGCCGAGGACGCCGCGAAGGACGTGGTCCAGGCGTTGGGGGCCGGGGATCGGGCGATGGCGCTGCCCTTCGACCTCGCCGCCCCCGCCACCGCGCGCGCCGTGACGGCGGCGGTCGAGGAGAGGTGGGGCGGCATCGATGTGGTCGTCGCCAACGCCCAGACATGGGAGTGGATCAACCCCGAGGACGTGCCCCGCTTCGAGGACTTCCCGATGGACTACTGGCTCTCCCGGTACCGGGAGAACGTCGAAGGACACCTCTGGACCGTCAAGTACGCCCTGCGGGGCATGCGCGAGCGGGGGTGGGGACGAGTCGTCCTGCTGTCCTCGGTCACCTCGACTCGCGGCAACCCGGGCTCGGAGCTCTACAGCGCCTCCAAGGCCGCGCTGCACGGGTTCGTCCGTGGATTGATGTGGACGGGCGGCGGCGTTCTCGCCAACGTCGTCGCGCCCGGCGGGACGGTGAGCGAGAACCTCGACGCCCAGGACCCGGCCATCGTCGAGAAGGCCACCGGGGACACCCCGAGCGGCCGGCTGAGCACCGCCGAGGAGGTCGCCCGCGTCGTGGTGTTCCTCGGATCCGCGGCCAACGGCAATGTCAACGGAGAGATCGTGTACGCCGCCGGAGGCGTGCGCTGAACCAGTGGGGAGCGAACCGGATGACCTTCCGCGTGCTGCTGCGAATGCAGATCAGACCCGGTATGGGCGAGGAGTTCGAGAAGTCCTGGCACGAGCTCGGTGGCACCGTCACCGGCAATCCGGCCAACCTCGGCCACTGCCTGGCCAGGAGTACCGAGGATGACGACGTCTACTTCATCGTCAGCGACTGGCTGGACGAACCTCGCTTCCGCGAGTACGAGCACAGCCGGGAGCACGTCGTCCACCGCGAGCGGCTTCACCCCTTCCGCCTCGGCGGCTCGATGGAGACCATGCGCATGGTCTACGACGTGGAGGGGGCGGCGAAGCGATGAGCGCGGTCCGCGTCGTGCTGTACGTCGCCGATCCGGAGGACGGGCCCGGTTCCGTCGAGGCGGCCTACCACGCCGTCAGCCGTGCGCTCGCCGGGACTCCCGGGCTCGTCGGCAACTCGCTCCTGCGGGCGGTGGACGATCCGCGCAGCTTCGCCGTCCTCAGCGAATGGTCCGGCCTCGACGCGTTCCGTTCCTGGGAGGACGGGGCGGACCATCGGGGCGTGACGGCCTCGCTGCGCCCCTTCCAGGCGGTCGGCCGGGCGGAGGCCTTCCGCGTCTACGAGGTGGCCGCGTCCTACTGAGCCGAGCGGGCCGCTCCCGCCGTCGACGGACAGGACTCCGTGGCGAGCATCTCGTCCACCAGAGACGTGGTGTGCGTGCCGGCACGGAAACGGGGGTCGGCGAGCACCCGGCGGAGAAAGGGAATGGTCGTCGCCATCCCCGGGCCCGCGATGACGAACTCCGCCAGCGCGCGATCCATTCGGGCGACGGCCTGAACGCGGTCCGGTGCCCACACCACCACCTTGGCGATCAGGGAATCGTAGTCCCCGGTCACCCGGTCGCCCGGCCGGCAGTGCGTGTCCACCCGGGTGAACGGACCGGCGGGAATCTCGAACTCCTCGATCCGTCCCGGTGCCGGAACGAATCCGCGTGCCGGGTCCTCGGCGTTCACACGGCATTCGACGCTCACTCCGCGCGGGACGACCTCGGGCTGGCGGAGGGCCAGCCGTTCCCCGTCCGCGACCCGGATCTGCTCGCGGACGAGGTCGACCCCGGTGACCATCTCGCTGACCGGGTGCTCCACCTGGATGCGGCAGTTGGTCTCCATGAAATGGAACGCACCGTTCTCGTCCAGGAGGAACTCGTAGGTACCCGCCCCCGTGTAGCCCGCGTGCCCGGCCGCCCGTGCGGCCGCCATGCCGATCTCCTCGACCGTCTCGGGGGCGATGCCGGGCGGCGGGGTCTCCTCGATCAGCTTCTGCCGCCGTCGCTGCACCGAGCAGTCGCGGACACCGAGATGGACGACGTTCCCGTAGCGGTCGGCGAGGATCTGGGCCTCCACGTGGCGGGCCCGTTCCAGGAACTTCTCGATGTACAGGCGCGGGTCGCCGAAGATCGCCTGTGCGTTCGCCTCCGCGCCGGCGTGGGCGGCGGCGAGATCGGCTTCGCGCCGCACGACCGTGATACCGCGGCCCCCTCCCCCGGCGACCGCCTTGACGATCACGGGGTAGCCGATCTCCGCCGCGATCCGCCGCGCCTCGTCCGCGCCGCGCACCGCCTCCTGGGTGCCGGGCAGGACCGGCAGCCCGCCCTCGGCCGCGATGGCCCGGGCCCGCGCCTTGTCGCCGAGGCGGCCGATCACCGCCGCGTCGGGACCGATGAAGGTGAGTCCGTGCGCCTCGCAGATCTCGGCGAAGTCCGGATCCTCTGACAGGAATCCGTATCCGGGGTGGACCGCCCCGGCGCCCGCCTGCAGCGCGGCCTCCACCACCGCAGCCTGGTTCAGGTAGCTGTGGCGGGACGGCGCGGGGCCGATCTGGACCGCCTCGTCCGCGTAGGCGACAGCGGCCGACTCCCGGTCGGCGGAGGAGTGCGCGACCACGGTCCGGATGCCCATCTCCCGGCAGGTGCGCGCGATCCGAAGGGCGATCTCCCCCCGGTTCGCGATCAGGATTTTGGAGATCATCCGCCCTCCCGGCGGGTGGCCGCGGCGCCGTCCCGGTCCCCGTCGGCCAGGACGATCAGCGGCTGCCCGTGCTCGACCTGTGCGCCGTCCGGTACGAGCAGCTCCGCCACCCGCCCGCCGCGGTCGGTCTCGACCGGGATCATCAGCTTCATCACCTCGACGATGCCGACCTGGCGTCCGGGTTCCACCTTCTCCCCCACCTGGACGAACGGCGCGGCTCCCGGCTCGGGGGCACGGTAGAAGGTCCCGACCGTCGGCGCGACGATCGTGAATCCGGAGTCCGGCTCGTCCCGTACCGCTCCGTTCAACCGGGGGCCGGAGGGCGGAACGGCGGCCGGCAACGAGGCCATGGTCGGCCACTCCACCTCGACGGCCATTCCCTCGGCCTCCACCCGCAGCCTGGCCGGTGTGCCATGGGAGGTGTCCAGCAGTTCGAGCACGTTGCGGCAGAGCGCGTCGAGCGTGGGTCGTGTATTCCGTGGCTCGGTCAAGCCACTCCTCCTTTCCGCGATGTCCCGGCGGAGAAGGCGCCGAAAGCGCGGAATCGCTCCCCGCGCTCTCGCCTGCGCCGTCCGGCGTCCAGGCTGGACAGCTCCACGAGCACGGCCGCCAGCGTGTCGCGCAGCAGCCCGGCGGCCGCCGCACGGTCCTGGTGCGCTCCACCCGCGGGCTCCCGGACGACCCCGTCGGCTATGCCCTGCAGAAGCAGCGCGCGCGGGTCGATGCGGAGCGACCGCGCGGCTTGGGGCGCCGACGCGGCGTCCTTCCACAGGATCGAGGCACAGCCCTCCGGGCTGATGACGGAATATACGCTGTTCTCCATCACGTACACCCGGTCGGCCAGCGCGAGCGCGAGTGCGCCCCCGCTGCCTCCCTCCCCCGTCACGACGGCGATGACCGGCACGGAGAGTCCCGCCATCACGCGCAGATCGTCAGCGATGGCCCAGGCCTGTCCATCGCGCTCGGCCTCGATTCCGGGGTAGGCACCCGGCGTGTCGATGAGCGTCACGACCGGGACACCGAGCCTGTCCGCCAGCCGCATCAGCCGCCCCGCCTTCCGGTAGCCCGCCGGCGTCGGCATCCCGAAGTTGCGCGCCTTCAACTCGGCCGCGTCGTGCCCCTTCTGATGGCCGATCAGCATCACCGGCCGGCCCTGGAACCGGCCGAGGCCACCGACGATCGCCCGGCACTCGCCGGAGAGCCGGTCGCCGTGCAACTCCACGAACCCCTCCAGCAGCAGTCCGGCGTAGTCGAGGGCCGTCGGCCGGCCGATGTCGCGCGCCAGCCGTACGACCTCCCACGGGTCCCGTTCGGGCAGCAGGTCCGCGCGCCCGATCACCGGTGCGGGACCGAGACCGCGCGGCCGCGGCATCGGGGCCTGCGGCGAAGCGGCGGCGAGCAGCCGTCCCAGTGCCCCCCGCAGCGCGGGCCGAGGCACGACCTCGTCCACCAGACCGCGCTCGAACAGGAACTCCGCGGTCTGGAAACCGGCGGGCAACTCCTGGCCGATGGTCTGCTCGATCACCCGCGGCCCGGCGAAGCCGACGTGCGCCCCGCGCTCGGCGAGGATCACATCGGTCTGGGTGGCGAACGAGGCGGCGACCCCGCCATAGGTCGGGTCGGTGATGAGCGTGCACGTGAGGATCCCGGCCCGGCCCAGGTCGGAGATCGTTTGCGTCACCTTGGCCATCTGCATCAGCGACAGCGCACCCTCCTGCATGCGGGCGCCACCCGAGGCGGTCACCACCAGGAACGGGACGCGTTCCCGCAGCGCCTCCTCGGCCGCCGCCGCCAGGGACTCGCCCGTCGCGCACCCGAGGCTGCCGCCGAGAAAGCGGAAGTCCATAATCGCCGCCACCAGCGGGTGGCCGGCGATCGAGGCCCGCACGCAGACCACCGCATCGGGCAACCCGGTCCGCTCGCGTGCCGAGCGGAGCCGCTCGGGATACGGCCTGCTGTCGGAGAAGCCCAGAGGGTCCTCGATCACGCCCGCGGCCGCGATCGGCCGTGCGGATCCCGCATCGAAGATCTGCTCGATCCGCTCCGGTGCGCTGAGACGCGCGTACGCACCGCACGCCGGGCAGACGCGCAACGTGCGGAGCGAGCGCTTCTCGTAGATCGGCTGATGGCATCCCGCACACAAGGACCACTGCGCGGCGGGTGCCGATACGGTCTCCAACGTCACGGCGGTGTCCCTCGTCTCTGGGGGTCGGGCTCCTCATCATCGGCGCGCGTCCTTGACGGACGCTCGATCAGGCCTTCGACCGGCCTTCGATCGGTTCCTCCGACCCTGGGGTTCGAGAGGAGGGGCCATGCCACTGCACGTGATCATCATCGGCGCCGGCACCGGCGGGATGTGCCTGGCGCAGGGCCTGCTGCGGGCCGGGATCTCGGTCGCCGTCTACGAGCGCGATCGCACCCGCTCCGACGGGCTCTACGGCTACCGGATCGGCATCGACCCGACGGGTAACAAGGCGCTCAAGGAGAGCCTCCCGCCGGAGTTGTTCGACACCTTCGTCGCCACCTGCGCCCGCGCTCCCCGCTATCTCAACGTCCTCACCGAGAGACTCCGATCGGTCGCCTCGTTCCCCCTGCGCCCGGACGACGACGAACTCGACAGCGAACGCTCGGTCTCCCGCATGACCCTCCGCCAGGTGCTGCTGACCGGCCTCGAAGACGTCGTGCGCTTCGACAAGACCTTCACCCATTACGAAACCAAGGCCGACGGAACGGTCACGGCCTACTTCGAGGACGGCACGTCCGCCACCGGTGACGTCCTGGTAGCCGCCGACGGCACCGGATCCCGCGTCCGGAGGCAGTACCTCCCGCACGCCGAGGTCACCGACTCGGGCATCATCTCCGTGGCCGCGAAAGTGCCTCTGGTGCCGGAGACCAGGAAACTCCTTCGTCCCGAGGTCCTGAACGGCATATCGATGCTCTTCGCTCCGAAGGGCGCCTTCTGCATCCTGCACGTCATGGAGTTCAAGTGGGACAGGGACGCGACGGTCAAGGAGGGGATCGGCGAGACCGACGCCGGCCTCATCGCCAAGTGGCCGGGCCTCCTCTACGACAACACGCGTGACTACATCAACTGGGGCTTCTCCATGCCGCGTGAGCGGCTCCCATCGGACGTGCTCCGGATGGAGGGCGAGGCCCTCAAAGATCTGGTCCTCGCCAAGACCCCCGGATGGCACCCCGATCTGCGCCGCCTGTTCGCCTTGGCCGATCCGTCCAGCTGCGTCCCGATCGAACTGCGCAGTTCCAAGCCCGTCGCCCCGTGGGTCACCACCACCGTCACCCTCCTGGGCGACGCCATCCACACCATGACCCCGGGGCGCGGCGTCGGCGGCAACACGGCGCTCCGCGACGCCGCGCTTCTCCGCCGCGCCCTCGTCTCGGCGCACAACGGCGACCGCGGCCTCCTGGACGCACTCGCCGACTACGAGACGGAGATGATCAGGTACGGCTTCGAGCGGGTCGCCGACTCCCTCAAGCAGAACGGCACCAGTGCCGACGATCCGATGTTCAAGCCTTACACCGGCCGCGCCATGCTCGCCGTCACCCGCGCCTTCTTCCGCCTGACCGCACGCGTCCCCGCCATGCGCAGGAAGTTCATCGACGACCTGTACACCTACCGCGGCGCCGACGACCCGGCGTTCTGACCCCCGCGGTGCCCCCGGCCACCCGGCCCGGCGCGTGGCGGCGGAGTCGCGGGCCGCCTTCGGGGGCCCGCCGGTCAGGTGTCGTGTCCCTCGGTCGTGGCGTCCGCGACGCGTTCGTCACGCTGGTCGGAGGCGGCGTGCGTTCCCTGGCCAGAGGCGTCGTCGTGCCGCCGGCTCAACCGGGCGGGCCACCAGATGGCCCGTCCCATGTCGTAGGAGGCCGCCGGTACGAGCAGCGCGCGGACGATGAACGTGTCGATCAGGATGCCGACGACGATGACGAAACCGATCTGTACCAGGGGAACGAACGGCAGCACGCCGAACAGCGAGAACGTCACGCCGAGGACGACACCGGCCGACGTGATGACACCACCGGTGGCGGTCAGCCCTCGGACGATCGCCTGGCGGGTGTCGCCCAGGCGGATGCTCTCCTCCCGGACCCGGGCCATCAGGAAGATGTTGTAGTCCACCCCGACGGCGATGAGGAACGCGATGCAGAACAGCGGTAGCGACGCGTCGGAGGCCGGGAAGTCGAAGACCTGGTTGAAGGCGATCGCCGAGAGCCCGAGGGCCGCGGCGACGCTGAGCACCACGGTGGCGATGAGCAGCAGCGGGCCCGCCACCGCCCGCAACAGCACGATCATCAACAGCAGGACCACCACCAGGACGAGCGGGACGACCGTTCGCAGGTCCGCCCAGCCCGCGTCGATGGTGTCGATGGCGATCGCGGTGGTCCCGCCCACGCGAGCGTCGGGGTCGACCGCGTGCACGGCGTCCCGCAGTCGTTCGACGGTGTCCTCGGCCGCGGAGCTGTCCGGGGGATCGGACAGGGTCGCCTGCAGCAGCACCCGCCCGTCGACCACCTTCGGCGGGGACCCGGGCGCGCCGCCGTAGGCCGACGTGTCCTCCACGCCGTGCACGCCCTCGGCAGCCCGCGACAGCTCTGCCTGGACCGGGGCCGGTCCGACGATGAGCGCCGGAGCGCCGGCACCTGCCGGATAGTGCCGGGCCAGCACTTCGAGACCGACGACCGAGTCCGGCTTGTCACCGAGGAACTGCTCGCTCATCGGCGAGCCGGACGCCTTGAAGGTCGGCAGGAACGCGGCGAGGGCGATGAGGACGACCGCCACGCCGACCCAGACGGCGCGTGGGCGGTGGGAGATGACCTGTGCGGCCCGGCCCCAGATGCCGTGCTCCAGCCTGTGCTCCGACCCGTACGCCGGGCGCAGGGGCCAGAAGGCGACCCGGCCGAGCAGCACGAGCGCCGCCGGCAGGAAGGTGAACGTCGCGATGAGCGAGGCGCAGACGCCCAGTGCGAGGACCGGCCCGTAGCCGCGGTTGGAGCTCAGCTCGGACAGCAGCAGGCACATCATCGCGATGATCACCGTGACGCCCGACGCGATGATCGTCGGTGCCGACCGGCGCATCGACACCGCGATCGCCTCGTACTTGGACTCCCGGTCACGCAGTTCCTCCCGGTACCGGCCGACGATCAGCAGCGCGTAGTCGGTGGCCACGCCGATGCAGATCAGGACCAGCGCGCCCTGGCTCTGCCCGTTGAGGTCGATGACCTCCTCGCGGGCGAGGAAGTAGACCGCGACCGACGCCAGCGTCTGCGCCAGCTGGGCGGTCGTCAGCACCACGATCGGCAGGATGATGCTGCGGTAGACCAGGACCAGGATGGCGAACACGGTGATGGAGGCGATGAGCAGCAGCCGTACATCGGCGCCTTCGAAGATGTTCGCGAAGTCGCCGGCCATGCCGCCCGGCCCGGTCACATGGGCGGTGAGGCCCGGGTGGCTCTGCGCCCGGGCCCGGATGTCCTCCACCGCGCCGGGTAGCGCGGCGGCGTCTCCCGCTGTCGAGAGGGGAACAACGAGCTGGAGGGCGCGGCCGTCGGCCGAGGGGACGGGCCCGGCCACCCGGCCGGCGACGCCTTCGACGGACTGGACGGCCCGGACGTCGCCGGCGACCGCCGCCCGGTCGGCGGCCGTGATGCCGGAGTCGCGGACGTAGAGCACCACGGCCGGCGTCTGTTCGGCGCCGAAGAAGCCGGGCTCGATCTCCGCCACCTGGGTCGCCTCGGCGCCGGCCGGGAGGAACGCGGCGTTGTCGTTCTTGACGACCTCGCCCAGCGACCCGGCGTAGCCGCCGCCGACGCCCAGGAACGCGACCCAGCCGATGATGAGCAGTACGGGCACCAGCCACCGGTGACGGCGGCGCCGCGCGGTCGCCTCGCTCATCTCTCGCCACCCCCCGCCGGGTGAGGGCGGAGCGGCGGGTGGCAAGGGGTCGGGACGCCGGCGGCCGCTGGGGCGGCAGGTGCCCACACCATGTGATCGTGCATGTCTCCTCCGGTTCGGATCGCGTGAGCAGCGAACCGGAAAGGACTACGGGCTACCCTTTGGATGTCACCTTGCAGCCGATGCCCGTTTCGCGGTTCGGTTCGAGGTCGTTTCCCCCGGGGCGGTGTTGCAGCACCGCCCCGGGGGCCGGGAATCTAGTCCGGGTCGGTGCCCCTTTCTGCCAGTTCGGTCAGTTCGGCCGGAACCTCGCCCGTGCGGTGGAACTCCCGCCACTGCGGCAGGCCCGGCAGAGAACCATCGGCGATCTCTTTCCGAAAGCCGCGGACCCACCGCACTTCGGCCGTCCGTACCGCCAACTCGTACTCGGTCTCGACGAGGAACAGCCGGGGCAGCTGCGCGGCATCGCCGGCCAGTTCCGCCTCGGCCGCGGCGATCTGCTCGTCCAGCGCGCCGATCCGTCGCTCGAGCAGGTCGACGACCTCGTCCGGTGCCAGGACGCCGAGCAGAGACAGTCCGGCCTTGAACCTGTCCTCGCCGGGTTCGGGGACCCTGACCAGCTCGCGTACCCAGTCCACCAACTCGGCCCGTCCCGGCTCGGTGATCCGGTAGACCGTGCGCTCCGGCCGTCCCCCCTGCCGCTCGCTCTGTACGGCCTGGACGAAACCGTGCTTCTCCAGGTTCTGCACGACCCGGTACAGCGACCCCCACTTGAACCCCATGTGCTCGCCCTTGCTCCGGGCACGCAGCACCGAGGCGATCTCGTAGGGGTACATCGGCCTGGTCACGAGGGTGGACAGCACGGCCAGTCCCAGCAGGTTGGACACCTTGCGCCGGTCGGCCATGTTCCCTCCTTACTCCGATGCGAGCATACGCATCGGAGTAAGACCGGGCAAGCGTCGTTTGCGCCCCTCCACCCGTCCCGGTGTACCGGGCACCCTCCGGGGACGGGCCGGGCCACCGCTCAATCCCAGGCGACCGGCAGCGACCGCACGCCGAGGAAGATCTTGTCGTAGCCCATCGGCACATCCTCCGGAGGCACCGCGAGCCGCAACCCGGGCAGCCGCCGGAGCAGGGCCGTGTAGCCGATCCGCAGCTCCGCCCTGGCCAGCTGCGCGCCCACACACTGATGGATCCCGTGACCGAAGGCCAGATGAGGGACGTTCGCGCGGCGCACGTCCAGCACGTCGGGGTCGGCGAAGACCGCCGGGTCCCGGTTGGCGGCGGCCACGGAGACGACCACGGTGTCACCCGCCCGAATCGGGCGGCCGTTGATCTCCGTGTCCTCGCGGGCGGTGCGCATCATGCCGTACTGCACGATCGTGAGGTAGCGCAGCAACTCCTCGACGGCACCGTCGATGAGGGCCGGGTCGCCGCGCAGAGCGGCGAGCTGGTCGGGATGCGCCAGCAGCGCGTACACGCCGAAGCCGAGCATGTAGGCGGTCGTCTCCAGCCCGGTGATCAGCAGCAGCGCGCAGATGTTGACGATCTCGTCGTGGCCGGGCCCGCCCGCACCGTCCAGCAACTCGCTGACGATGTCGTCGGCGGGCCGCCGCCGCTTGGCCCGCACCAGCTCGTCCATGCCCTCGTAGACGCTCTGCCGTGCCGTCCGCAGTTCGTCGGGGCCCGCGTCCAGCGACAGCATCGTGGAGGTCCAGCGCTGGAAGCGCGGACGATCCTCCGGAGGCACGCCGAGCATCTCACCGATCACCATGCTGGGGAGCGGGAGGGCGAACTCATCCGCCAGGTCGGTCGGCGCGCCGCCGCCGACCATGGCGGTGATCCGCTCCTCCGCGTTCCGCTCTATCAGCCCGGTCAGTTCGCGCATCCGCCTGCGGGTGAAGTGGCGTGCGACCAGGCGGCGATAGCGTCCATGCTCGGGCGGGTCCATCACGCTGAACGTGCCCGGTGGCACCGCGAGGTCCTCCTCGGAGAGCGGCAGTTCGACCCGGGGCGTCATCTGGAGGAGCGAGGAACTGAACCGCGCGTCGGCCAGGACCGCCCTCGCGTCCTCGTACCGTGTCACCAGCACTCCGATCCGGCCGCCCGGCAGCCTGATCTCGGCGAACGGGCGGCCGGCGCGCAGCCGGGCGTACTCGTCCGGCGGATCGAACGGACAGCTTCGATTCACCGGAAGGGTGATGGGCTCGCGCGGTGTCATCCTCACGAAGGCTCCTCGGCGGACGCGTCCTTCAGGTGGATCGACCGGCTGGGGCAGTCCCGGGCCGCTTCGGCGACGGCCTCCCACAGCTCCGGCGGCGGATCGGGTCGCCGTGCCTCGGCCATCCCGTCCTCGTCCTGGCCGAAGACCCGCGGCACACGATGGACGCACAGGGTGCTCACCACGCACGTCTCCTTGTTCACCAGTACGCGCATCACGATCACTGCTCCCGTTGCCGGCGCGCGCCCGCCCGGGCCACCGGGGAGGGCGCCGTCAGGGCCAGCTTGCGAGAGCCCGGTCAGGATGGGCTCGAGCATCGCCGGGGGCGGTGCGTCGAGTGCGGCTCGACCCGGGGAACAGGTGGCCGGCGGAGGCTCTGGGCCGGACCCGGTGACCGAAGGACATCCATGATCGCTTTTACCGGAGCGGCCCTGCGGCGGGCCATGCGCTCTCTGCGTGTCGGGCTCATGTACATCGGCGCCAATGCGTGGCCGAACGCCGAGGTGTACCTCGCTCTGCGGTCGACGACCGCACCAGGGGACCCCGCCACGGCCTATGCTCATCTGCCCGCCGAGGAACGGCGGCTCCTCCTGGAGTTGGAGGAGCGTCTCCATGCGAGGCCAGAAGGCTGACGCGTGCCCGTCACTGACCACGAGCGTCGCGTACCGGCACCCGCGCCCGGGGCTCAGACGAGTCCGTCCAGCCATGCGTAGCCGCCGACGACACGCCTGCGCAGTCCGGGAACCTGGTCGGCCACCCGCAGACGGGTGCGGTGCATCGAGCCGATCAAGGGTCTGCGCAGCCGAGCGGCGCGGGTCAGACATCGCATGTGGGAGCGGTACGTCACCGAAGAGGAGTCCCGTAGGCGATTCTCGTACGCGGCGACCGCCTCGGCGATAGAGCTTCCCTGGGCGGCGGCCTCCGACAGCCGGCCGCACAGTTCCACGGCCGCGCGGAGTGTGGCGTTCGCCCCGATGCCCACGTCGGGGACCTGGAAGTGGCAGGCGTCGCCGAGGAGCGTGACCCCTGTGGGGTGCCGGGGCCGGAGGGCGCCCGCATTGACGGCGGGCCGCACCCTGACCGTGGCGGGATCGCTGCGGCTGAGCACCGTCCGGAGAGCCGGATGCCAATCGCGGGCGATATCCGCGATGTCGGCTGCGCCGGGAATGAGGGACTCCGGTCCCATCAGCCCCCACATGAGGTGGTCAGTGGTGTCGTCGTGGCGCAACCCCGGCCAGGTGTCGATGAGCGCGGCCTGGATGCCTCCCACATGGCTCTTGAGTTCTCCGGGGCGACTCCACGGGAAGTTCATCACTTGGGTGAAGAGAGAAATGCCGCGCCGGTCGTTCACCACGGTGAGGCCCTGGTGCAGCTTCGCCGCGGGAACGTTCTCGAGGTCGGCCTTGCCGTAGGCGATGGCCAGCCCGCATCCATGGACGTCCATCGACGGCCGGCTCTGTTCCCGAACCCGGGACCCCGCGCCGTCCGCCCCGATGAGGATGTCGCCGACCGCCCGCGAGCCGTCGGCGAAGTAGGCGGTCACCTTGCCTGTGGGCCCGTGCTCATAGTGGGTGAACTCCTTGCCGAAACGGACGAGGTCCTCGATTCCGGTGAGCATCACCTGGCGCAGTGTCATGGGGCTCGTGACGACGGTGCGCCCCTCCCACCCGGGAACCGGCAGATCGCTGGAGAAGAGGTCGTCGAGATCTTTGGAACAAACGCTCAGGCTGCGGGGCGGAGCCGCGCAGGTGGCGATGAACGTC
This sequence comes from Actinomadura sp. 9N407, assembly GCF_044326315.1. Lineage (NCBI taxonomy): Bacteria > Bacillati > Actinomycetota > Actinomycetes > Streptosporangiales > Thermomonosporaceae > Actinomadura > Actinomadura sp. 9N407. Next base: position 322,035 of record NZ_JBIRAW010000001.1, read on the forward strand.
TGGTAGAGATCGGGGGGGAGCGCGGCCCGCAGTGCCTGGCGCCCTTCGGCGCCGACCGCGATCCGCACCCCGAAATAGCCCTCTGGCCTGGTCCGCTCCCGTTCATAGACGGCGGCGCTGATTCCTGCGCGGTTAAGGCCATGGGCCAGGCAGGCCCCTCCCAGACCCGCGCCGATAATCAGTACATGCGGATGCCGGTCCGACAAAGCGGGAACCTTCCGTAGGAGGTGCGGGCGATAGAAATCGTCGCCTCGTCCTTCATATTCCACATCTTATCCCGATCAATGCTTCCACCAATGGAGCACCTCGGGCAAGTGATCACGAGATCCGGCTGCGAACGCAACGGCGCGCATCACGGCAGCAGATTGACGTGACGCTGTCAAGCCCTGTCCGAAAGAGGCCAGCTCCAAGAACGACCGCCCGTGCGTTGGGAAACCCACAGGGGCCGGTGATCGATTTCTCGGCCCTACACCGGAGATAACAGCGGTGCGTATACGGAGCAATTTCGTTATGTGATCGAATCACCCCTGCCCGGAACTGGGTACTGCCCGCACGGATCGAACGGACCGACACGATCGTGAGCCCGTCCCCCAGACTCGCGCCGCCGCATATGAGCATCCCCTGCCATCCCCTCCCGCGGGAACCGCCGATGACCATGGCAGAACTTGCCAATATTCCACCGGCCGCCGCCGGAAGAAAGAACGGCACGACCACAAACGACGGCGGCATCGCAATAGTCGCCACACCGAAATAATCACAGCCGAAACCGATCAAGCCGTCGTCGAGTTGACTTCGAGCAGGTCACAGTTAGCATGCGACCCATGTGCCAATGAGAACGCTCCAGCCACCAGGGGGAAGAATGGGGTTTTTCATTCTCGGGCCGCTGGCAGTACTCCACGGAGATCGAGACATTACACCGACCGCACCGAAGGTCCGCCAGGTCCTCACCTTCCTGCTGCTGCGAAGAAACCAGATGGTCCAGGTCAGCGAGTTCGTCGACGAACTGTGGGCGGATAATCCGCCCGACAGCGCGATGACGACACTGCAGACCTACATCTACAAGCTCCGTAAGGACGTGCTCGACCCGTCGGGCCTGGCCAGCTTGCACACCCAGCAATCCGGGTACCTCCTCGAGGTCCGCGATGAGAACCTCGACGTCTGCGCCTTCGAGCGGCTGATCAGCGCGGGCAGGCACGCGCTCAAGGAAGGTGACCCGGAGAGCGCCACGGATCTCCTGTCCAGGGCGCTGACGCTCTGGCGTGGCAAGGCGCTGGTCGGCGTCACCACCGGCGAGATCCTCTCGGCTCATGTGACCCGGCTGGAGGAGAACCAGCTTCGCGCACTGGAGATGCGGATCGAGGCCGACATGCGGCTCGGCCGCCATCAGGAGCTGATCAGCGAGCTCAAGCAGCTGATCTTCACCTATCCGCTGCACGAGGGCTTCCACGGGGACCTCATGACCGCGCTCAACCACTCCGGCCGGCGCTACGAGGCGCTGGAGGTCTACCGCAGACTCCGGACGACGCTCATCAACGAACTCGGTCTCGAACCGTCCACTCCACTGCAACGACTCCACCAGGGCCTGCTCAGCGCCGACCGCCCGGCCACGGACGACCAGGGCCTCCCCTCAGTGGAGGCTGCGGGGAGCATGCCAAGGGGATCGGCGAAGACCGCCTCCGAACGCGATGAGGGGTACGACGCCGACGCCCGGGACAATGCGGAGGCCGTGGACTCCGGCACGATCTCTCCCCCGGTCGGACCCCGCCGCGTCTCCGGCGGCCCGAACAGCGCGGGTGCGGCTCGGGAAGGGCTGCGCGCCTACTCCGAAACGCTCGTCCTTCCCGCCCAGATCCCGCCCGACATCGCCGACTTCATCGGGCACGCCGAACCACTCCACCGCGCACGGCAGGGGCTGGTCCCCGGCGACGATGACGCCGACACGCTCCGTACCACCGCGCGGGCCGTTTCCATCTGCGGGATGACCGGCGTCGGCAAGACCACGCTCGCACTGCACGCCGCCCACATGGAGAAGTCCCGTTACCCGGACGGTCAACTCTTCGCCAATCTGCACGGTGGCTCGCACGCGCTCGCCAGGACCACAGACGTGCTCAACGATTTCCTGCGGGCCGTCGGCATCCCGGCTCGAGAAATCCCTCCCACCCTCGAAGAACGCTCCAAACTCTTTCGCACTTGGACCAATAACAGGCGCGTTCTCATCGTCCTCGACGATGCCGGTTCGGCATCGCAGGTGGCCGCGCTGTTTCCGGCCACGCCCCGTTGCGCGGTGATCATCACCAGCCGCTGGGGACTGCAGGGGCTCCCCGGGATCGAGGCGCTCGAACTCGGAACCATGTCCACCGCCGAGTGCCTCGAACTGCTCAGTCGCATGATCGGTGCGGACCGCACCACCGCCGAGCCGCAGAGTGCGCAGGCCATCGTGGAGCACTGCGGTCATCTTCCGCTCGCCATCCGTTCGGTCGGAGCGCGGCTTGCCTCCATGCGCACCTGGTCTCTCCAGAAGATGGTGAAACTGTTGGAGTCGGACCCCGCGCCACTTGACCAGTTCCGATATGCCGAGTACGACGTCCGCGCCAGATACGACTGCAGTTACAACGTTCTCGACTTTCGTGATCGCAGTACCTTCCGACTGCTCAGCCTCCTGCCCCCCCAGAACTTCACTGCCACCACGGCAGCCGGCCTTCTCGGCGCTCCCATCCACGCCGTGGAGACCCAGCTCAACAGGCTGGTCGGCCATCATCTGCTGCAGACCGCCGTCCACAACAATTCGAACGATACGCATTACCGGCTCCACCGGCTCACCCGCTTGTACGCCCACGAACGTCTCACCTGCGAATACCTTGCACCCACTCCTTTGACGACCTGATTCCCTGACCGCCTGACTCCGTTGACGCATGTCCAGCGCGCCGTACTCCCCGGCCACCTCCAGGAACCGCCAGGAGACCGCCTCCATCACGGCCGGGCCGGGCTGCGACCGGGCCGGCAGCAGTGTGGAGGCCGATCGCGACTCCTTCGGCCACCCAGGCACGCAGTCGGGCGTCCCAGTCGGCGAGCGGGGCGGCTTCACCGACGTCGTGCCCCATCCGTTCCAGTTCCCGGCCGGCCTGGACCGCCGCCGCGGCCACCTGGCCGTCGACCGCGGTGTCCGACCACGCCTTGGCGGTCACCGCCACCCGTAGCCGGCCCCGGTCGGTCCCGATCTCGGCGGCGTACGGCCGGCGCGGGGACGGGACGGTGTACTTGTCGCCGACACCCGGTCCTTGGACGGCGTACAGGAGGTGGGCCGCGTCGCGAACGGTACGGGTCAGCGCGAACTCGTACGCCATACCGAGCATCGCCTCGCCCGTGTCCGGCCCGCACGGACGCGGCCGCGGCTCGGTTTGAGCCCGACCAGCCCGCAGCAGGCAGCGCGCCGGGCCCGTGGCTCCGGAGGCCATCCCGTGTCAGTGATCGAGGTCCTTCTATGCTCGGGACATCACCGCCATGGTGACGCTCGCCGCCTTCGACGTCGACCGTTCTCCTCAACCGTGCTTCCGGTGCGGAACTCCGTCTTCGGTCATCCTCCGGTGATCACCCGGATGCCGTGGCCGTAAAGGCGCAGCGAGAGCAGCAGCAGCGGGATGCCGAGCGGTAGCAGCAGCACGGTGGCGCAGAGGACGACCGACACCACCATGAGCACCGTGGCGAGCAGCCAGATGACGATGGCCAGGACGCCTCGCACCAGTACCGTCAGCAGGCCCACGATCGGGGCGAGCACCCCGTTGAGGAGCCCGCTCAGGGACTTCATCCTTCCTCACCTCCCTTCGAATCCGAGGGGGAATCCCTACCCATGACTTCCTGGGTCATGTGCAGGTAAAGGCCGTATTCGCGGCCTTTGATGCCGACCGGACCGTCCTTGGATGCGGATCGCGGCGAAGGCGCCGGCGCGACCGCTGGAGACGGTGACCGGCTTCGGCCGCCGGCGGCGGGCGTACGGGGCGGCTGCGCAGCGGTGTTGCGCCATTGGCGTTCCAGGTCGTCCGCATGAACGGCGCCGTTGCCGCAGATCTGAAACAGCGGTCCGGCCATTGAAACATCGTCTTCGGGACTCTTGACATCAGGGACGCTGCAGAGTTCGCTGTGGGCACTTGCGGAACATGGTTCCTGCAGGTGGAACATTTGCTGTGGGCGCCGGTCTGCGAGGCGGACTGGTGGTGCGGCGCCGGCTGCCCGCGCGTCCCGTCTCGGTGACGGGGCGCCGATATGAAGGAGCGGCACTCCTGATGGCAGGACCCCCCAGATTCACAGCGCTCGCGATGGCGGCCGCCGTCGCGGGCGCTTCGATGGTGCCGATGGCGGCCGGCCAGGCGTACGCCGGTACCGCGCAGGTGGACTACAGCTGCACGGTCCTCGGCAACGCGTTCCCCTACCCCGCTACGGTCACCGTCACGGCACCGGCGACCGCTACCACCGGCGACGATGTGACGGTCGAGGTCGAACTGAGCGACATGCCGAGCAGGTCGCCCCTGCCGGTGCTGTCCTGGACGACCAGCGGGACGATGGCGTACTCCGGCGCCGCGTCCGGCGAGTTCGCCTTCACCACCGCGAAGCAGACGGGGAACGTCCCCGCGAACCAGCCCATTCCGATCAACAAGCTGACCGGCAAGTTCAACGCCGCCGCCCCCGGCGACATCGCGATCGTTCCCAGGACGGTCACGATGGACATCGACGCCTCCGGGGTGGCGGCAACGATCGCGTGCCAGGCGCCGGCGAACCCGCCGACGCTCGCCTCGGTCAAGGTCGCCGACGCGGGGCCGTCGCTGACCATCGATCCGGGCACCGTCCACCAGGGCGGGACCATCACGGTGGGCGGTGTCCGGTGGGGCGGCGGGCCGGTGGAGCTCGCCCTCTGCGATGAGAACGGCGCCGCGTGCTCGGCCTCGGGGCTGACCGATGTGTCGGCTTCGGTGGACGGGACGGGCAAGCTCACCGGCACGGCGACGGTCGCCGAGGACGCCGGTCCGGGTGCGCGCACCGTCCGGGTCACGCAGGGGTCGGCGGAGAAGACCGTCGGGCTGACCGTGACCGAGAAGGTGCCGCCGCCGACCGGGGCGTGCGCCGGCAAGCCGGCCGGGCAGTGCGGTGAGCAGCGGATCAACCTCGGCGTGGCCGGCGGGAAGCTGACGATGTCCCAGCAGCCCGGCGAGGTCGAGCTGAGCGCCGTGACGCTGGACGGCACGCCCAGGACCGCGACCGGCGGCATCAAGCAGGTCGAGGTCATCGACGCCCGGGGCGGCGGCACCGGCTGGTCGCTGACGGCCACCATGACGGACCTCGCGTCCGCAGGAGGACCGAAGATCCCGGCGGGCAATCTCGCCTGGACGCCGCGTTGCGCGGCGGGCTCGGGTGCCACTCCGGTCATGACCGGGAGCCCCGGCCCGCTGAGCACCACCACGGCGGCGACGCTGTGCAGCGGCGCGAACGGTGACGGCGGCGCGATCGTCGGCGGCGTCTACAGCGCCGATGCCGGGCTGGAGCTCGACGTCCCGGCGGTGACCGGAGCGGGGCGGTACCAGGCCGTGCTCACCGTCGTCCTTTCCTAACCGATCGGAACCCGGCCGGGTCAGGGCGCTCCCCGCGTCCTGGCCCGGTCGGCCCGTGGAACGGCCCGCCGCCGCTGGAAGCCGTCACCGTACGGGTCGAGCTGACAGCCGGTGACGGCATCAAGGCCCGTACGCAGAGCCGGTTCGTCGAGGTGCCCGGCCTCAGTGCCGAGCCCGGCGAAGCCCCGGCGGGGACCGCCGTACGGGTCAGGGGCAGCGCCTGGACGCCGGGCGCCATGGTGCAGGTCCAGATCTGCGGGCAGAACGCGGTGCACGGCTCGGCCGACTGCGATACCCGGTTCGGAGTCACCGCGCGGATCGCTCCCACCGGCACGTTCGAGGCCGGGCTCGCGGTAGGAGCGCCGCCCAGCGCGTGCCCGTGTGTGATCCGGGCCGCGACACTGCCGGGCTCCGGCGGACGCGCGCTACAGCGAACGATCCCGTTCGCCGTGCTGGGGCACCGGACCGGCGCGATCCTCCCCGAGGTCGTCCCGGTCCAGGCCGACGTGGTCGGGCTGGACGTCGTCGGGGGCGGCGGGCGGGGCGAGCTGTTCGGCGGCACTCCGCGCCGGACCCTGGTGGTACGGATCCGCAACGCCGGCGCCGAACCGATCAAGGACGCCCCGCTGGTGGCCGGCTGGGGCGCGGGCAAGGAGCCCGACAGCCCGCTCGACGCGCCGGAGAGCGGGAGCATCGGACCGGGCGAGACCGCGACGTACCGGATCCCGGTGGAACTCCCGGCCGCGTCGTTCGGGACGTTCGTCGTGGGCGGCAGGTACGCCGGTTCCGTCCCGTTCAAGACCTCCTTCAGTACCTACCCGTGGGGCCTCATCGGCGCGAACGCGCTCGCCGCGCTGCTGCTGCTCCTCGGGATCCGGCTCACCCTCCGGCGCCGCTCGGCCCGGAGGGCGGCCGCACGAACGCGCGGGGCCATCGCCTCCGCGGGCGCCCTCGCGCCCGCGGTCCACCAGGTGGCCCCGCGCTCCGGCCCCGCCATCGAGGTGGGCGAGCTGCTCGCCCACCTCGACAGGGCCGACCTCGCGAACGGCGTCCCGGGCCAGATCGACCAGGCCGAACTGGTGGCCTACCTGCGCAGCCGCGGCGAGCCGCCGGTGGACCTGGCGGCGCTCGACCGGTTCCTCCAGGAGCGGCGGTGATGGGCTTTCGGTCCCGGGCGGAGCCGCCGCTGCTGGAGGCCCGGGCCCTGGAGACGGCACCGGACTTCGGCGGACTGCGCGGCGTCGGGCTGCGCGTCGAACCGGGCGAGGCGGTCGCGCTCTTCGGGCCCGGGGCGCGGGCCGTCGTGGGGGTCCTCGCGGGACGGACCCCGCTCTCAGGCGGCGCGGTGCTGCTGCGGGGCGCGGAGCAGCCGAAGGGAATCGGCGTCGGCCACCCCATCGGCCCCGCGACCGGCCGGGGCAGGACCCAGTCGGTCGAGGACCACCTGCGCGAGCGCGCCCGGCCGCTCGGCGACGGCGCCTCCCGTACGGCGGCCGCGGTCCTGGGCGTCTTCCCGCTGCTGCGGGCCCGGGCCCGGGCACCGGTGGGCGCGCTGACCGACGGCGAGCACCGGCTTCTCGGGCTGGCCGAGGCGCTGCTGTGCCGGCCCCGGCTGCTGCTGATCGACGGGCTCACTCCGGGACTGGCGGGACCGTCCGCCGGCGCGCTGCCGGTCGTCGTCCGGCGGCTGCTGGACGGGGGCACCGCCGCCGTCCTCGCCGAACCGGTGATCCCGGTGGCGCTCTCGATCGCCGCCCGGGCCTGCGTGCTCGGGAACGGGCGGGTCGCGGCCGAGGTCCTGGCCCCGCGCCCTGCGCGGATCGCCGAGCTGCTCCGTTCCGTCCCCCATCCGGCCACTGACCGATCCGGCAATCCTCAGGAGGAGAGATGCGTTCGTCCTACCGGCGCCTCGGCGTCGTGACCGCGATCGGAGCGGTGAGCGTACTGGGCCTCGGCCCGACCGCGCTCGCGGCCCCGTCGCTCAAGATCAGCAAGTCCACCGGGCTCAAGGCGGGCGACGCGCTCACCGTCGAGTCGTTCACCGGTCTCAAGCCGGACCTGCAGGCCATCGTCATCGGCCAGTGCAAGCCGCGGCTCGCCCAGGGGGCCTGCGTGAACGACAAGGCCCTGGTCGGCGGCAAGAGCGACGCCGAGGGCAAGTGGACCCCCGGCGGCGGAGGCCCGAAGTCGATCGTGCTGGTCGCCGAGATCGGTGACGTCGACTGCACCGCCAAGGCCGGTGCCTGCGTCATCGCCGCCACCAGCCTGCTCGATCCGACGCAGGTGCTCGCCAAGGTCCCGCTGACCTTCGGAACCGGCGGTGGCGGCGGAGATGACGAGGACGGAGATGATGGCGGCACCGGTGGCGGGGGCGGGGGCGGGGGCGGCGGAGGCGACCAGCTGCCGCACACCGGCAGCCCCGACGGCGTTCCCACGTTCGCGCTGGTCGCCTCGGCACTGGTGATGGCCGGAGGTGCCGCCCTCTTCATCATCCCGCGCCGGAGGCGCGAATCCTGAGCCTCGGCTGGCGCTCTCCCCGTTGACTCGTGGCGTGTTCGCCCCTGGCGTCGCCCTTGGAGGCGAACTCGCCACGAGTCAACGTGAGGCGGCGACGGCCGCCAGCACGAAGGCGGTGACGTTCCGTTCCGACTTGCGGATGGTGGTGGCGTCGGCGATGAGCGGGAGCCGCTCGGCCCCCACCACCGCGAGGATGCTGCGCGCGGTCGCGTCGATGTCCGTGCGGCGGAACTCGCCGGACTCCACGCCCTCGGCGAGGATGCCCGCCAGGATCCGCTGCATGGGCGCCACATGCGCGGCCAGCGCCTCGTACGCCTCGGGGCCGAGCGCCGCGGTGACCTCGGCCGCGCTCGGGTGCGGGTGCGCGATGAGCCCGCGCAGCTGCAGGCGGACGAACGCGCGGAGCCGCGTCGTCGCGTCGGCGTTCTTGGGCAGCCCCCGCTCGAAGCTCTCGATGAAGTACGCGGTGACCCGTTCGGTGAAGGCCAGCAGGAGCGCCGCCTTGTCCGGGAAGTAGTTGTACAGCGCGGTGCGGGTCACCTCGGCGGCGGTGGCCACCTGGGTCATGGAGATCGTGTCGATGCCGCGGTCACGGGAGAGCCGGGCGACCGCGTCGAAGATGCGGTCCACCGTCTGCGCACGGTGTTCGCCCAGCGTGCCGGCCGAGATCTTAGGCATGCCTCATCTTCTCACGGTTGGATCAGGCCCGCTCGAAGGCATTGTTTTCACGACAACCTGTCGTTATCTTTAGGTCATACTGTCGTGAAAAGGAGTCGTCATGCCGGCTGAGACCACCGCCGACCGGGAGCCCCTGTCCAGGCTGCTCTACCAGGGCACCACGGCGGCCCACCAGGCCGCCGAGCAGACGCCGTACATGCTCGCGATGTTCCAGGGCAGGCTGACCAGGGAGGCCTACAGCCGCTGGCTGGTGCGCTTCCACTTCGTCTACTCGGCCCTGGAGGCGACGTCCGAGGCACTGCGCGACGATCCCGCCGTGGGCCGGCTCCGGCTGCCCGAGCTCGACCGTACCGAGGCGATCGAGCGCGATCTCGCGTACTTCCACGGCCGGGACTGGCGGGCGGAGCTGAGCCCGTCGCCGGGGACGGACGCGTACGTGGCCCGCTTGCGCCACGTCCGCGAGGAATGGCCGCTCGGGCTCGTACCGCACCACTGGATCCGCTATGCCGGGTACCTGCACGGCGGGGCGACGCTCGCCAAGATGCTCACCGCCACGTACGGCCTGCCCGAGGGCGAGGGCATGCGGTTCTACGACTTCGCCGGCATCGAGGACCGGCCCGCCTTCATCCCCGGCTACCACGACCGCATGAACGCGGTCCCGACCGGGCCGGAGGACGTCGGTGCGCTGGTCGCCGAGGGCACCCGCGCGTTCGAGGCCAACACCGCCATCACGATCGAACTCGGCGACGAGGCGGGCCTGGCCTGAGTGTCCTCCTCCCCCGGTTCCGGGACGAGAAGGCGAGCCGCCCCTGCCGGACGATCCGGCAGGGGCGGCTCCGCTCAGCGGCGGTTCAGGTCAGCTTGATCGCCTGCTTGGGGCAGGCTTCCACCGCCGCCTCGGCGTTGGGGCCCAGCTCATCGGGGATCTCCTCGCTGATCACCTTGCCGTAGCCCCACTCGTCCAGGTCGAAGACCTCGGGCGCGAAGCGCTTGCAGTAGCCCTGCCCGTCGCAGGCCGCGGCGTCGATGACGACCTTCTTCATGATGACTCTCCCAACGGGATCCGGATATCGAAGGGCCGTGCCGCGGCGCAGCGGGCACAGCCCCGGACGGTGTGCGCGTCCACCAAGGAGCGGTGGTGACGGAAGAGCGAGCCGACCAGCACGCTGACGGCGTCGGGCGTGGCGCAGTTGCCGCGCCCGGCCAGACCGCCCGCCATGCGTTCCAGGCGGGCGGCCCCGGCAGGCCCGGCGGTCCCCGACATGAGCTCCGCGAGCAGGCCGGCGACCGCCTCGGTGCCGCGCACGCAGGGCCCGCACTGGCGGGCGTTCGCCCGGTCGAAGAAGGCCGCCGCGCCGGCGGCGACCTCGACCGGGCACTCGCCGGTGAGGAGCACGAAGCCGCCGCAGCCGAGCGTGCTGCCGGCCGCGGTGAAGGCCGCGTGGGTGAGCGACAGGCCGAGGCGCGCCGCCGGCAGCAGCCCGCCGGCCAGCCCTCCCGCCAGGACGCCCGTCACCGCGGCGGGGTCGCCGAGGTGAGCGCGCGCCAGTTCCCGCAGCGGTACGCCGTACGGGACCTCGTACAGCACGGGCGGGCGGCCACCGCCCGACACGGTCGCGAGGAACGTGCCGGGCGAGTCGCCGGTCCCGGCGTCCCGGTACGCGCGGGGGCCGAGCCGTACGGCCAGGGCGAGCTGGGCGAGCGTCTCCGCGTTGCTGACCAGCGTCGGCGCTCCGTACAGGCCCTCCTGCCAGGGACGCGGTGGCTTGACGACGGGCAGCGCGGGCCCACCGCCGATGGCGCGGATCACGGCGGTCTCCTCACCGGCCACATAGGCCGGCTCCACCCGGACCACCTCCAGGGACGGAAAGGGGCTCGCCGCCTTCTCCAGGGCGTCGGCGCCGATCCGGTCGGAGGCGTAGAGGTACGAGCGTTCCGCGCCGACCGCGCGGGCGGCCAGCGACAGGCCCTCGACCACCAGCCCCGGCCGTTCGCGGATGAGGAACCGGTCCTTCACCGAGCCCGGCTCGCCCTCCTCGGCGTTCGCGACCGCGTAGCGGCGCGGCGCGGCGGAGTCGGCCACCGACCGGAGCTTGGCGCCCAGCGGGAAGCCGGCCCCGCCGCGGCCGCGGATCCCGGCGGCGCCGGCGATCTCGATGATCTCGGTCCCGGACGGGCCGGGGCCGCGGGGCGCGCGGCCGCCCGGCGCCGCGGCCAGCAGGCGCGCGGGGCCGAGCGGCCGGACGTGCAGGGGGAAGCGCATCGTGGCCGTTCAGGCGACCTTGAACTCGGTCATCCGCTTGCCCAGCTCCGCCAGCACCTCGGTGTTGAGCTGGTAGGCCAGCAGCGTCTCGGCGACGATCCGCCTGGTCTCCACCTCGTCGAAGCCGAGCGCGTTCAGCCTGTCGCGGTACCCGATCTTGAACGCCTTGTAGTCGGGGATCTCCGGGAAGTTGTAGAAGCCCACGCCCTCGTCGCCGCTGAAGCCGTACGCCCGCTCGGCGGACTTGCGGATGACCTGGCCGCCCGACAGGTCGCCCAGGTAGCGGGTGTAGTGGTGCGCGACGAACCCGCCCGGCCAGTCCGCGACCTGGTTGATCCGCGCCACGTAGGTCAGCGTCGGCTTGGACGGCCGGATCGCGTCCCGCCAGCCGGCGCCGTAGAGCACCTCCAGGTCGTGCTCGAGCGCCGCCACCCGCTCCAGCTCGGGGATCACGAACGGCCCGGCGACGGGGTCGCCGGCCAGCGCGTGCCCCGCCGCCTCGAGGGCGACGTAGGCGAAGTAGTGCTGCGCGACCATCTCGGCATAGCCGTCCTTGGAGATCTGGCCGCCGAGGAGCGCCTGCATGTAATGGGTGTACTCGGCCGCCTCGTGGTCGGTCCAGGTCGCCTTCCTGAGCTGGTCGGCGAAGCCCTCGTCCGGTGTCTGGGTCACGGGATCTCCTTGTCGGCGGTCGCGCCGCCGTTGCGGACGACGCTCGGGGAAACGCTTGCGTTGAAACGATGTTTCACGACAGAGTGTCATTAAGATGGCGGCGGACGTCAAGGGCTTTGACGACATGCCGTCGTGAAACGGCCCGGCCGAGGCCGGCGCCGGAGAGGAGTGGACATGCCCCCTGAACGGGACTCCCGGCAGGCCCTGGACGACCTGGTCCGGGTGCGCGCGGCGCGCGGCGGGAGCGAGGTGTTCGTCTGGTGGACGGGGGACGTCTACGCATGGCTGCCCGGGGACGGGCCGCACCATCTGTTCGGCTTCGAGGGCGTCAACGCCGGCCGCGCGGTCGCCGTGGACGGCGGCGTCGAGCTGCTCACCCGGGAGGCGGCGAGCTATCTCGACCCGGTGTCGCGGGAGGTCGTCGACGGCTGGGACAACCGCTACACCGGCGAGCATGTGGAGATCGAGCACGTCTGGAACGACCCGGTCGACTTCCGCTGGCTCGCCGACGGACCGCGCGGCCCGTTCCGGCTGCCGATGACGCGGCTCGGCGGCGACGTCGTCTTCAACGCCGACGTGCTGCTGGCCTACCCGTCCCCGTTGCCGGTGGCCGGCTACCCGGCCAACTCCGGGGACGACGTCTACCGGGCGATGGAGCTGTTCCAGTACTTCACCCGCGCGGCCGACCTGGACGATCCCGCGCTCGACAGCGTGCCGTGCACGCTGTCGTGGACGCGGATGGCGCCCTGGCTCCCGTGGATGCGGATGGCGGACCGGCCCGGCGCCCTGCTGTACCACTGCCGGGGCATGAAGGTCGCGAGCTGGCCGGAGGTCCCCGCCGGGCTCCGGCGGTTCGTCGAGGACCGGCGGCCGGAGTTCCGGCACGCGCCGGCGGAGTGGTCGCCGGTCAGCGAGACCAGCTGGACCGCCTTCAAGAAGCGCCATCCGGCCGCTTCACCAGGGCCGACTCCCTGATGGGCAATCCATCGTTCGGATGACGCCGGTCCCGCGCGGGCGGTCCTAGCATCGGACCGCCGGCGCCCTCCTTCCTGCCTCAGGAGCGTTCCTGTGGCAGGAACCTGATTCCGGAATTCGACCGGAAGGGGTGATCCCTCTTGGCCCTGTACGTGCTCCGGCGAACGCTGTCGCTGCTGGCCACCGTCTTCGTGGTCATCTCGCTGGTGTTCTTCCTGCTGCGGCTCTCGCCCGGCAGTCCCCTCTACACACGCTGCTCGGCTACAGCTACAGCGAGGAGGGCCGCGCGGCGGTCGCCGAACGGCTGGGCCTCAACGCGTCCCTGCCCGAGCAGTACGCCCGCTACCTGCGCCGCATCCTGGCCGGGGACCTGGGCGAGTCGGTGTTCTCCGGGCAGCCGGTCTGGACCTCGCTCACCCAGCGGGTGCCCGTCTCGCTGGAACTGGCGGCGCTGTCGGGCGGGGTGTGGATGACGATCGGCGCCGTCGCCGGATGCCTGGCGGCGCTGCGCCGGGGATCGTTCTTCGACGGCTTCCTCCGCGTGTTCAGCGTGATCGCCCTCTCGGTACCGAGCTTCTGGCTGGGACTGGCCTTCGTGCTGGTCTTCGGCGTCTACATCACCGGCGTGTTCCCGGTCGGCTACGTCCCTCCCGGGGACGGGCCGGGCCCGCATCTGGCCTCCATGGTCCTGCCCTCCTTCGTGCTCGGCCTGCCCGCCTTCGCCGTGGTCGCGCGGACGCTCCGCGGCTCGCTGCTGGAGGTACTGGACCGCGACTACGTGTCGTTCGCGACCTCGATGGGGATGCGCCGCCGGTTCATCGTGCGCAAGGTGGCGCTGCGCAACGCCGCCATCCCGACCGTGACCGTCGTGGGCCTGATGCTGGGCATGCTGCTCAGCGGCGCGATCCTGATCGAGAACGTGTTCGGCATCCCGGGGCTCGGCCAGCTGATGGTCGACTCCTTCCGCCGCCAGGACTACCCCGTCGCGGCCGGCTGCTGCCTGGCGGTCGCGGTGCTCTACCTGATCACCAACCTGCTGGTCGACCTCGCCCAGATGGCCATCGATCCCCGGATCAGGGAGAGCGTGCTCTCCGGGACGGAGGCCGCATGAGCTCGGCCGGAACGCTCACCGGACCCGGCACCCGCGAGCGGGCGAGGCCGCGCCGCTGGACGTGGGGCCGTCCCCGCGACGCGCTGACCTGGTTCGGGGCCGGCTGCGCCCTGCTGTTCTGCCTGCTGGCCGTCGTGGGGCCGCTGGTCACGTCCGACCCGAACGCCGGCAGCGCCGCCGTGCTCGCCGGCCCCAGTCCCGGCCACCCGTTCGGCACCGACGAACTGGGCCGCGACCTGCTGGCCCGCGCGGCCGTCGGGACCCGGGTCTCCCTGCTGGTCAGCCTCTCGGCGGTGGCACTCGGACTGCTGGTCGCCCTGCCCCTGGGCGTGCTGGCGGGCTACCTCGGCGGCCGGCTCACCGACGACCTGATCATGCGCGCGCTGGAGACCGTCCAGGCGCTGCCGATGTTCGTGCTGGCGATGTTCGTGATCGGGCTCACCGGCACCGGGACCGGCCATCTCGGCCCCGTCGCCATCACGATCACCACCAAGGTCGTGCTGCTGCTGGGGTTCGCGTTCATCCCCTACTTCGCCCGGGTCGCCCGCTCTGCCACGATGGCGGAGGCCGGCCAGGACTACGTGGCCGCGCTGCGCGTCGTCGGCGTCCCGCGCTCGCGGATCGTCCTCGGCGAGCTGCTGCCGAACGTGCTGCCCGCGATGGTCGTGCAGGCGTTCCTGGCGATGGCCCTGGCGATCTTCGCCGAGGGCGGGCTGGGCTTCCTCGGCCTCGGCGTCCAGCTGCCGCAGGCCACCCTCGGCAACCTGACCGGCGGCGGCACCGGCTACCTGCCGGGCGGCGTCTGGTGGTACTCGGTCCTGCCCGGCGCGGTGATGCTCGCCGGGATCCTCGGCTTCAACCTGATCGGCGACGCTCTGGCCGACGGCCTCGGCGAGCGCGGTACCCCGCGATGACCCCCCGGAGGTTTCGATGATGGCCAACGCACCGACACCGGCCCTGTCGCGGCGCCGCGTCCTGGCGGCGCTGGCGTCCGGCGCCGCCGCGATCCCGCTGACCGGCTGCGCGGGGACGGACGCCTCCTCGGGCGGCGTGCTGCGGATCGGGGTCGAGGCGGGCCCGGGCAACATGAACCCGCTCGACTCCGGCAGCGAGGTGACCCGCTGGATCGCCGAGCCGATCATGGAGTCGCTGTACGACTACGACGGCGAACTGCGGTCGGTCCCGCTGCTAGCGGCCGCCGAGCCGCGGGTGTCCGAGGACGGGCTCACCGTGACGATCCCGCTCAAGAAGGGGGTCACGTTCCACAACGGCGACCCGTTCACCGCCGAGGACGTCGTGGCCTCGCTCCGGCACGTGACCGCGCTGGCCGGCGGCAGCGAATGGATCGTCTACTTCCTGCACTACTACGCCGGCGCCCGCGCGGTGGACCCGCACACGGTGGAGATCAAGCTCAACCGCCGGTACGGGCTGCTGCGGTCGCACCTGACCAACCTGCCGATCACGCACCGCTCCTTCGTCCGGCGCAAGGACACGATGATGGGCACCGGGCCGTACCGGCTCGACCGGGTGGCCGCCGGGCTCGGCTACTCGCTGAGCGCTCATCCCGGCCACCACGGGACCGGGGCGCCGTTCCAGCGGCTGGAGTACAAGATCGTCCCGGACGGCTCCACCCGCGCGGTGAACCTGCGCGCCGGCACGCTGGACGTCGCCACGAACCTGCCGGTCGCCGCGCTGCCGCTGCTGCGCGGCAACAGGCGGGTGACCGTGCACAAGGTGGACGCCCCGATCGACATCCTCACCTACGTCAAGGTGGGCGACCGGCCGTTCGACGACGCGAACTTCCGCAGGGCGATCGCGTACTCAATGGACCGGCAGGCCGTGGTCGACAAGGTCTTCGGCGGCGCCGCGACCGTCGGCCAGGGACCGATCGGGCCCGCCGAACGCGGCTACGACCCCGGCCTGAGGGTGTTCCCCGCACGGCCGGACCTGGTGCAGGCCGAGCGGTTCCTGGACGCGGCGGGCGGCGCGGAGCGCGCCTTCACCCTCACCATCGCCGCGAGCCAGACCATCGAGGGCATCGCGCAGATCCTGGTGGAGAACTGGAAGCGGCTCGGCGTGACGGTGAAGCTGGAGGTGCTGCAGAGCGGCCCGTGGGCGCAGCGCTGGATCTCCGGCGACTACCAGATGATCATGAACAGGTTCGCCAGCGGCTTCACCAGCGGCGCCGCGAACTACCTCACGCTCTCCCCCGCCCAGTCCGGCGGCGTCCTGGCCTGCGGCTACCGTGATGCCGCCGTGGACCGCGCCCTCGCGCGGGTCTGGGAGACCTCCGACCAGGCCGAGCGCGACAGGCTGCTGAAACAGGTCAACCGCACGCTCGCGGAGGACACCGTGATGTTCCCGCCGGTGTATCCGAAGATGGTCGTCGGGCAGCGCGACGGCGTGACGGCGATGGATCCGGCCCAGATGCGGATCAGCCGCCTCGGCGTCTCCCGGATCCGGCCGGCGGGAGGGTCCGGTGCCTGAGCCGATCCTGCTGGACGTCGAGGACCTGCACGTCGACTACCCCGGACCTGCCGGCGTGCCCGTCCCGGCCGTGCGCGGGGTGACCTTCCAGCTCCGCCGGGGCGAGGTGCTCGGCCTGGTCGGCGAGTCCGGCAGCGGTAAGAGCACCGTGTGCGCCGCACTGACCCGGACCCTGCCGCCCGGCGCACGATCGCGCGCCACCGGCCTGACGTTCGACGGCACCGAACTGGGCGGCCTCGCGGAGGAGGCCATGCGGCGGCTGCGCGCGAGCCGCATCGGGCTCGTACCGCAGCGGCCGATGACCTCGCTCAGCCCGGCCACCCCGGTACTGGCGCAACTGCGGTGGTACGGCGGCGGCCAGGACCTCACGCCCTTGCTGGAACAGGTCGGGCTCCGAGCCGTCCTGGACCGGCCCCGCGACTACCCGCACCGCTTCTCCGGGGGCCAGTTGCAGCGGCTGCTCATCGTGCTCGCCGCGCTGGCGCGCCGCCCCGACCTGCTGATCGCCGACGAGCCCACCACGACGCTGGACGCCACCGTCCAGGCCCAGGTGCTGCGGCTGCTGCTCGACCTCCGGGACCGGCTCGGCCTGGGCATCCTCTACATCACCCACGATCTCGCCGTCGTCGCGCAGGTGTGCGACCGGGTGGCGGTGATGTACAGCGGACGGCTCGTCGAGACCGGCACGGTCGGGCAGATCTTCGCGGCACCGCGCCACCCGTACACGCAGGCACTGCTGGCGGCACTGCCCGGCCGTACCAAGCCGGGCGACCGCCTCGGCGCCATCCAGGGCAGTGCCGTCGGCGCCGCGCGCCACCCGGGATGCGCGTTCGCGCCGCGCTGCCCGGTCGTGCTGGCGCGCTGCCAGGACGAGGCGCCGCGACAGATCGTCACGCCCGGGGCCACCGTCAGCTGCCATCGCGCCGAGGAGTCCGCATGACCGCGCCACCGGAGAAGCCGCCGCTACTCGAACTCGACCGGGTCACCCGCAGGTTCGTGCTCGGCGGGGGCCTCGACCCGCGCAGGCGCCGGATGGTGCACGCCGTCGAGGACGTGTCGCTGTCGCTGGCGCCCGGCGAGACCCTCGCGATCGTCGGCGAATCGGGCTGCGGCAAGTCGACCATCGCGCGGCTCGCGGTGGGGCTGTCGCGGCCGACCCTGGGCGAGGTGCGCATCGACGGCGTGCCGGCGAGGGCGCGGCTGCCGCGCAAGCTGCGCCGTACGGTCCAGTTCGTTTCGCAGAACCCCTGGTCGGCGCTGAACCGGCGCAAGAGCATCGGCCATGCGATCGGGCAGCCGCTGGCCGTGCACGGGCTGTGCGCGTCGGCCGCCGAACGTGCCGCGCGGGTCGCGGAGCTGCTGGAACAGGTCGGGCTGCCCCCGGAGTACGCCGCCCGCAGGCCCGCCGGCGTGAGCGGCGGCGAGCTGCAGCGCGTCACCGTGGCGCGGGCACTGGCCGCCTCGCCCCGGGCGATCGTCCTGGACGAGCCGACCGCCAGCCTCGATGTCGGTGTGAAGGCGACGCTGGTCAACCTGCTGCTGGACCTGCGCGCGTCGCTCGGGCTCGGCTACGTGCTGATCACCCACGAGCTGGACATCGCCCGGCATCTGGCGACCCATGTCGCGGTGATGTACCTGGGACGGGTGGTGGAGTCGGGCCCCGCCGAGGAGATCTTCACCTCACCTCGGCATCCGTACACGCGGATGCTGCTGGCCGCGATCCCCGTGCCCGACCCGTCCCGGCGCGGGCTGGTGGCGCTGAGCGGGGAGGTGCCCTCGGCGGTGAACCCGCCGCCGGGCTGCGCGTTCCATCCGCGCTGCCCGTACGCGGTGGACCTGTGCGGCCGCGAGCTTCCGGCGCTCGTGGACATCGGGGACCGGCGGAGCGCGTGCCTGCGCGACACCGAACTCCTCGGCACCGCGGCCACCGGGGACCGATGACGGCGGCCGGGGGCGGGACGGTCGTCCCGTCCCGCCCCCGAGCACGCCGCAGGCTAGGGCTTGCCGGGAGCGGACCGGCCGCGCCTGATCAGGAGGATCACCACGCCCGCCACGACCAGCACCGCGATGGCGCCGCCCACCAGGAGCGTGGTCCCCGAGCCCTCGTCCTTCTTCGCCGCGGGCACCGCCTGCGCCGGCGGGGAGGCGGCGACGGCGGGCGCTCCGGACGCGCCGCCGCCACCGGCGAAGGTGAGGGGCACCGTGACGAAGTTGCGGGTGGACGTGGGGTCGGCCGGATCGTTCGTCATCAGCGCGCACGAGGTCTTGGTGCAATCGGTGTCGCCGTAGACCGGCACGGCCTTGAGCTTGGCCGACAGCGAGCCGTCGGCACCGGTGGTCGCCTTGGCGTAGTTGCCGGTGTCGCAGGCCGCGCCGAGCGGCTTCTTGCTGTCGCAGACGGCCACGAACAGGATCTTCTCCGCCTCGAAGCCCGTGCCCTTGACCGTGATCCGCGTACCGGCGGCGAGGTCGCCGGACGGGGTGACGGTGAGCTCCGGCTTGGCCGCCGAGGCGGACGCGGTGGTGGTGGCGAGCGTGGCCGGCGCCAGGGCGGCGGCGAGCAGGGACGCGGCCAGCGGCCTGGCCCAGGCCGGTACGGGACGAATCGCGGGCATCAGGGGCCTCCCTCGGGGTTCTGCCGCAGGCTCCGAAGGAACCTCGGCAGTGACTTGCGGAACACTGTTTCACGACATAGTGTCGTAAAACAAGACCGGCCGGCGAGCCCCGAGAGGACCTCCATGAGCACCGAGGCACCGCCCTCGTCCCCGCCCGCCGAGCACCATCGCGGGCACCGCGACGTGACCGGCGGCTGGCTCCGCCCGGCGGTGTTCGGCGCGATGGACGGGCTGGTGTCCAACTTCGCCCTGATCAGCGGGGTGGTCGGCGGCGGCGCCTCGTCCGCCACGGTGGTGATCACCGGGCTGGCCGGGCTGGCCGCCGGGGCCTGCTCGATGGCCGCCGGCGAGTACACCTCGGTGGCCTCGCAGACCGAGCTGATGCGGGCCGAGATCGAGGTGGAGCGCACCGAGCTCGCCCGCGACCCCGACGGCGAGCTCGCCGAGCTGACCGCCCTCTACCGGGCCCGCGGGCTGGACGAGAGGACGGCGGGCTCGGTGGCCCGGCAGCTGTCCGAGCGACCCGAGGTGGCCTGGCGCGTGCACGTCCGCGAGGAGCTCGGTGTGGACCCCGACGATCTGCCCTCGCCGTACGTGGCCGCCGGCTCCTCGTTCACCGCCTTCGCGCTCGGCGCGATCATCCCGGTGCTGCCGTTCATGCTCGGCGCCGACGGCCTGCTCGTCGCGGCGGTCGCGAGCACGCTGGCCCTGCTCGCCGCCGGGGCGGTCGTGGCGCGGCTGACCGCCCGCCCCTGGTGGCGCGGCGCGCTGCGGCAGCTCGTCCTCGGCGGCCTGGCCGCCGCCGCCACGTTCGGCATCGGCGGCCTGGTCGGCGCCGGCCTGTCATGAACCTCCCGGCGTCCCACTCGCGACCCGGTCCGTCAGCCGCTGTAGCCGATCTCCGCCGACAGCTTGCGCGTCACTTCGAGCAGGGCCTCGGCGCATTTCTTGGCCTCGCCGCGGAAGCGCTCGGCCGGGCCGCAGACGCTGATGACGCCCGCCGGCCTGCCGTGATGGTCGAGCACCGGCGCGGCGACCGAGGCCGAGCCGGGCTGGCGCTCGGCGATCGACTGGGCGTAGCCGCGCCTGCGGATGGTCTTCAGCTCCCTGCGCAGGGCCTTCTCGTCGACGACGGTGCGCTCGGTCAGCCGGACGAGCGGCGTGCCGGCGAAGTAGGCGTCGATCTCCTCCTCGTCCAGGAACGCCAGGAACGCCTTGGACGAGCCGCCCGCGTGCAGCGGATAGGGGAACCCGAGGTTCACCGACATCATGACCTCGCGGCTCGGGGTCACCTGGTCCACGTACACCCGGGAATCGCCCGTACGGATCGACAGCGTCGCGGTCTCCGACAGCGAGCGGGACAGGCCCTCCAGCTCGGGGGCCGCGATCCGCCGGATGTCGATGCGATCGAGATAGGCCAGCCCGAGCCGCATCGTGGTGACGCCCAGCGCGTAGCGGCGGGTGTACTCGTCCAGCTGGATCAGCCCGCGCACCCGGAGTGACGCGAGGATGCGGTGCACCGCGGCCTTGGACAGGCTCAGCCGCTCGGCGATCTCGGTCACGCCGAGGGTGGTCGAACCGGGCTCGGCGAACAGCACGAGCACGTCCACGGCACGTTCCACGGTGGCGACCGTCTTGCTCGACGACTCGCCGCGGCGGCGGACCGGCTTGGATGTGTCCATGGGCATGGGAGTCCCTACTGGTCGGGCGCCGTGTTCAGCCGGCGATCTCAGCCTTCAGGCCCTGGCGCGCCCGCTCCGGCGACCGCATCCGGTACCCAAGGTAGATCACACTCCCATCCTGGAACAATATTCCAGATGATGGAACACGCTCGGGTGGAGCGAGGAAGCACGGAAGGACCCGAGGCCGGTACGGGGGCTCGTTCAGGAGGGGCGGATCAGGCCGCGACGCGTGGCGGCGGCGACCGCGGCCGTGCGGGAATCGACCTCGAGCTTGGCGTAGATGTGCACCAGATGGGTCTTGATCGTGGTTTCGCTGAGGAACAGGCGCTTGCCGATCCGCCGGTTCGACAGCCCTTCGGCGACCAGGGCCAGCACCTCCAGCTCCCGGCCGGTCAGCGTGGCGGCGGGGGCCCGCAGCCGGCCGAGCAGCCGGGAGGCGACGCTGGGCGCGAGCGCGCTGTCCCCGGCGGCCGCCGACCGGATCGCGGCGTACAGCCGCTCGGGCGGCGCGTCCTTCAGCAGGTAGCCGATGGCGCCCGCCTCGATGGCGGCGAGGATGTCGGAGTCGCCGTCGAACGTGGTCAGCACCAGGACCCGGGGAGCACCGGCACCGGACGCGGTGATCCGCCGGGCCGCCTCGCTCCCGTGCATCCCGGCGCCGAGCCGCAGGTCCATCAGCACGACGGCGGGCCGCAGCCGGCGCGCCTCGGCGACGCCCTGCTCCCCCGTCGCCGCCTCGCCGACCAGCTCGAAGTCGGGCCGGCCGAGCAGCATGGCGCGGATGCCGGAGCGCACGACGGGGTGATCGTCCACCAGCAGGATACGGATCGGCCGCCCCGGGTCCTTCCTCATCTCGCGCTCAACGTAAGCGGCGGGGGACGCGGGCCACATCGATCGAAAGGTTGATTCCGGGCGTCCGGTCGAGCCGGACGAGTATGAAAAATCCAGAAAACGCCGTGCGTAGAGTACTGATTTCGTCGCGCTCCGATGCCAGGATATGACTTCGTGGTCAGTGGACAGGTGATGGAATGACGACGCGCGACCCCCACGGCCTCACCGGCCCGGCAAGCTCCCGTATCTACGACTTCTCGATCGGTGGCAAGGACAACTACACCCCCGATCGCGATGTCGCCTTGCAGGCCTTCGAATCGCTCCCCGCCGCCCGCCTCCTCCCCCGGGAGAACCGCAAGTTCATGCGGCGGGCGGTGCGGTTCCTGCTGGACGAGGGCGTCCGGCAGTTCATCGACATCGGCTGCGGCCTTCCCGGCAACGGCAACGTCCACGAGGTCGTCCACGGCACCGCCCCGGACGCGCCCGTGGTGTACGTCGACAACGATCCGGTCGCCATCGTGCACTACCAGTCGCGGCTGCACTCGGTGCCGGCGGCGACCGCCGTGCACGCCGACGCGCGCGAGCCGGCGGCCATCCTGAAGCATCCCGAGGTCACCGGGCTGATCGACTTCGACCGTCCGGTCGGCGTGCTGATGTGCAGCGTGCTGAGCCATCTGCTGGACGAGGACGATCCCGCCGCCACGGCCCGCGCGTTCCGGGAGGCCATGGCGCCCGGCAGCCGGCTCGCCCTGTGCGACCTCACCGACGAGAACCTCACCCCCGAGGAGGCCGCCATCCGGGACGAGCTGGTCGAGCGCACCGGGGTGATGATCACGCTGCGGCCCCGGGCGTACATCGCCGGCTACTTCGACGGGCTGGAGCTGGCCGATCCGGGCCTGGTCGACGCGCCGGACTGGCGTCCCGACCGGGCGCACGAGGCCGCCACCGGCTGGCTCATCGGCGGTGTCGCACGCAAACCCTGACGTGGTCCCCCGCCTGGCCGCGCCGCCCCTGAGGAACAGCGATGACCGATCCAGACCCGCCCGCCCCCCGCCGCGCCCCGCTCGACTTCACCGTCCCGACCAGTACCCGGATGAGCGACTTCGCGCTGGGCGGCAAGGACAACTTCAAACCGGACCGCGCCATCGCGCAGCGGCTGCTGGAAACGCTGCCCGCGCTGAGCCTGCTGCCCAGGGAGAACCGCAAGTTCATGCGGCGCGCCGTACGCCACCTGCTCGCCGCCGGGGTCCGGCAGTTCGTCGATGTCGGCTGCGGGCTGCCCGGCAAGGGCAACGTGCACCAGATCGTGCACGGCACCGATCCGGACGGCACCGTCGTCTACGTCGACCACGATCCGGTCGCGGTCGTCCACTTCCAGGCGCTGCTGCACCAGGTGCGCGGAGCCACCGCCGTACGGGGCGACGCCCGCGACCCGGCGGCCATCCTGCGGCTTCCCGAGGTCACCGCGCTGATCGACTTCGACCGGCCGGTGGGCGTGCTGATGTGCGGCGTGCTGTCGCAGATCCGCGACGAGGAGGACCCGGAAGGGGTCGTGGCCGCGTTCCGCGACGCGATGGCGCCCGGCGGCCATCTGGCGCTGTGCGACATCACCGCCGACGGCATGCCCGCCGAGGACCTGGCGCGGACCGAGAGCCTGCTCCAGGAGGCCGGGCTGGTGAGCCTGTTCCGGGGGCGCGAACGGATCACCGGGTTCTTCGACGGCTTCGAGCTGCTGGAACCCGGCGTGGTGCCCTCGCCCGACTGGCGTCCCGACCGCCCGTACGACCCGCCCTCGGGCCGGCTGCTCGCCGCCGTCGCCCGCAAGCCCTGAGGACGCCCCGGGATCGGGCGACGCCCGGGGCGGACGGCGGCCGTGATCGGACGGCGCCCCGGGCTCAGACGGCGACGGTGGCGGTGGATCCGGCCCGGCGCTTGGTGATGCGCAGCTGGGCGGGGACCCGGGTGCGCAGCTCGGCGACATGGCTGACGATGCCGACCGCGCGGCCGCCGTCGCGGAGCCCGTCCAGGACGTCCATGACCTCGTCGAGGGTCTCCTCGTCCAGGGTCCCGAAGCCCTCGTCCACGAACAGCGTGTTGATCTCGGTGCCGCCGGCCTCGGCCGTGACCACGTCGGCCAAGCCCAGCGCCAGCGCCAGCGAGGTGATGAACGACTCGCCGCCCGACAGCGTGACCGGGTCGCGCCGCACGCCCGTCCAGCCGTCCACCACGAGCAGGCCGAGCCCGCCGCCGCTCCTGGACCGGTCGCCGGCCGACTTGCCGACCGTGTGCAGCAGCGCGTAGCGGCCCGCCGACATCCGGCCGAGCCGCTCGTTGGCCGCCGCGACGACCTGCTCGAGCCGGGCCGCCAGCACGTACGCCGACAGCGACATGCCGAGCCGGTTGGACGGCGACTTGCCCGAGGCCAGGCCCGCGAGCCGTTCGGCCACGCGGTGCCGCTCGGCGGCGGGCCGCCAGAGGTGGACCGCGCCGGCCAGCTCGCCGCGCAGCACGTCGAGCCGGTCGCAGCGGCGCCGGGCCCGCTCGGCGGCCGTGGCCGCCTCGGAATGCGCCGACTCGGCGGCCTCGACGGCCGCCTCCAGCGTGGCCAGGTCGGGTGCGGGCTCGCGGGCGGCCGCGGCCAGCTCGGGGTCCTTGAGCGCGGACTTGACCGCGGCCTCCTGGTCCTCGAACCGGCGCACCTGGTCGCGCAGCCCGGCCTGCTCCTCGTCGGACAGCGCGGCGGCGCCGACCTCGTCGGGTGACCGGAACCCCTCGTTGGTGGCGGCGGCCCTGGCCTCGGCGCGGGCGGCGGCCAGCTCCCCGGCGGCACGGTCGGCGTCCTGCAGGGTGCGGACGGCCTCGCCCAGCGCGTCGGCCTCGGCGCGCAGGCGCTCGACCCGGGCCTCCAGGGACGGGTCGTCACCGCGCGCCTCGTCCAACTCGGTGCGCATCAGCTCCTGCTGCGCAGCCAGCTCCCCATCGCGCGCCCGGTTGGTGACGAGCGTCCGCGCGATCTCGTCGCGCTGGTCGCGGGCCTGCTCCAGCTCCCGCTCGGCCCGGTGCAGCAGCGCCTCCATGCGCTCGGCCTCGGCCGCCGCCGCCTCCGCGCCGGCCAGCGCCCGCTCGGCGCCGTCGAGCTCGGCGGCCAGGTCGGCGGCGGGCGTCTCGCCGACGCTCTCCAGGGCCGCGTCGCGCTGCGCCCGCAGCGACTCCACCTGCTTGGACGCGTCGTCGCGCCGCTCCTGCGCCTGCTCGTACGCCGACTGGGCGCGGTCCTCGTCCTCCTCGCCGGGGATGAGGCCGAGGGCCGCGGCGGGCTCGGGATGCTCGGCCGAACCGCACACCCGGCACGGCTCCCCGTCGCGCAGATCGGCCGCGAGCGTCGCGGCCATGCCCTCCAGGCGCGCCTGCCGCAGCTCCTGCAGCCGGTCGCGGGCCGCCTGGGCCGCGTCGACCGCCTGCCGCTGCGCGTCCTCGGCGTCGCCGAGCAGGCCGGCCAGCCGATCGCGCCGCTCCGCGTCGTCGAGCCGGCGCCGGACGTCCTGGACGGCGGCCACCGCACCGGGACGGCCCGCCGCGGTGATCCGGGCGTCCTCGTAGAGTCCCCGCTGCGCCTCCACCAGCCCGGGCAGCTCGCCGAGGGTCGCGGCGAGCTCGGCCTCCTTGGGCTCCAGCCGCTCGCGCTCGCCGGCCAGGCCGTGCCGTTCGCCGGTGACCTGCACGAGCCGCCGGGACGTCTCGCGCTTGGCGTCGAGCGCGGCGATGTCGTCGCGCCGCGTCCGCTCGGCCTTGGCCAGAACGTCCTCGGCGGCGTTGGGCCCGGTGAGCACCGCGACCCGGGAACGGGCGAGGGCCGCGCGGTCGTGCGCGGACTTGGCGCGGTGCGTCCGGTCGGTGAGGTTGCGCACCAGCGGCACCACGCGGTCGGCGCGGGCCGCCGCGTCCAGCCGCGAGGTCAGCTCGGCGCGATCGGCGGCCCGCTCCTGGAGCGCGTCGCGGCGGCGCAGCGCCTCGGCGTGCCGCCGCTGCCGGTCGGCGAGGGCGTGCGCCTCGTTCAGCGCGGAACGGGCGGCCTGCTCGCCGTCGGCGGCACGGACGCGCAGCTCCTCGGCGGACGCGCGGATCGCCTCGTGCTGTCCCGCCAGCTCGGCGGCCCAGGCGGGCAGCACCTCGATCTCGTCGAACGGCTCGGCCGGCGGCTCGCCCTGGCGGGGCTTGGGCACCTGGGCCGCGGCCTTGCCACCCGGCGGCGGTGCCCCGGTCGCCTCGGCGACGCGCTCGGCGATGGACTCGGCGCCGGTACGCAGCGCGATCGCGTCGCGGCCGGTGTCCGCGCGCCGGTCGGCCAGCCACTTCTCGACATGCGTGAACACCTCGGCGGCGAAGAGCCGTTCGAGGACCTTGCGGCGATCCTCGGCGCCCGCCCGCAGGAAGCTCGCGAACTCGCCCTGCGGCAGCATCGCCACCTGGCAGAACTGCGGGGCCGTCATGCCGAGCAGCTGACCGATCTGGTCGCTCGCCTCGTCGATCCGGTTGGTCAGCCCGACCCACTCGCCGTGCTCCAGCTCCTCGAGGAGGGCCTTGGGCTTCTCCGAGGTGGTGCCGGTGCCGCGCAGCTTGGGCCGCTCCCAGCCGGGGGAACGGGAGAT
Organism: Actinomadura sp. 9N407; assembly: GCF_044326315.1. NCBI lineage: Bacteria > Bacillati > Actinomycetota > Actinomycetes > Streptosporangiales > Thermomonosporaceae > Actinomadura > Actinomadura sp. 9N407. The sequence continues at coordinate 348,115 of NZ_JBIRAW010000001.1, forward strand.
GCGCAGCCGGCGGCCGCGAATGGTGGTCTCCAGCACGACGCGCGGTGCCGTCTCGGCGGCGGCATGGTCGCTGCGCAGGCCCTTCACCGCGTTGCGCGCCCCGGGCACCTGCCCGTACAGCGCGAAGCAGACGGCGTCGAGCACGCTGGTCTTGCCCGCGCCCGTCTGGCCCTGGATCAGGAACAGCCCGGCCTCCGACAGCGCGTCGAAGTCGATCTCCTCCGTACCCGAGAAGGGCCCGAACGCGGTGACCCCCAGCCGGTGCAGCCTCATGCGAGCGCTTCCTTCCGCCGGCAGCCCTCGAAGGCCTCGTGCAGCAGCTCGCGCTCGGGCCCGGCGGCCGGGGCGTCGCTCATCTCGGTGACGAAGTCGCCCGCGATGTCCAGCTCCGAACGCTCCCTGATCCGCTCGGACCAGGTGCGGCCGCCGTCGCCGGTGCCGCCGTCGGGCTCGAACGCGAGCACCAGCGCGTGCGGGAACCGGCGGCGCAGGCGCTCCATCGCGGCGGACGGACGGCGGGGGTCGGTGAGCGTGACCTGGAGCCAGCACTCCTCGTACGGCTCGAAGCGCGGATGCGACAGCAGCTCGTCGATGCGGCCCGAAACGCGCGCGACGCGGCGCGGCACCGGCGACTCCACGAACGCGGCATCGAGCCCGCCGTCGTGCAGGTCGACCAGCCACGAGCCCTTGACGTGGTGCTCCTCGGAGAACGAGTAGGCCAGCGGCGAGCCGGAGTAGCGCACCCGATCGGTGATCCGCTGCCTGCCGTGCAGGTGGCCCAGCGCCACGTAGTCGATGCCCTCGAACAGGCCCGCCGGGACGCTGGAGGCACCGCCGACGGAGATGTCGCGCTCGCTGTCGCTGGTCTCCGGCTCCCCGCCCGTGCCTCCGGTGACGAACGCGTGCGCCATCACCACCGAGCGCGTGCCCGGCCGCTCGACCTGGTCGGCCCGTACGCGGCGGACGGCCTCGGACAGCACGGCGGAATGGCTGCGCTCGTCGAGGGTCCAGGTGTTCCGGACGATCTCGGGCTCCAGATACGGGATGCCGTAGATCGCGGTGTCGCCGATGACGACCGGCTCCCCCACCCGGGCCGGGTCGGTGCGGATGTGCACGCCGCCGGCGTCCATCAGCGACGAGCCGAAGCCGAGCCGCTGGACCGAGTCATGGTTGCCCGCGATCAGCACCACCCGGGTCAGCTCCGCCAGCCGCTCCAGTGCCTCGTTGCACAGCCGGACGGCGTCCACCGCGGGCAGTGCCCGGTCGTAGACGTCGCCGGAGATGAGGACGGCGTCGACCCGCCGGCCATCGGGCGGAGACCGTACGGTCTCGACCAGGTGGTCGACGAAGCGGCCCTGGGCGCCGAGCAGGTCCTCGCGGTGGAACGATCGGCCCAGATGCCAGTCGGAGGTATGGAGAAGTCGCATGTCGCAGCCACCCTAGGCACCACCCCCGACACTTCCGGCACAGAAACGCCGACGAACCCCGAACGATCACCGATATCTCCGGGCAAACGGGGTCACCGCGGGCCCAATCCCCGAACGGACCGCCTAAGCCACCGCGCGAGCGCGCTACCTGGCCGGGGAGGCGAAGCCGGAGGCGAGCCTCCCCGGCCAGATCGCGAAGCGATGTCGCGCTCGCACAAGGCACGGTCACGGTGGCGAGCCGCCAGGCGAGTCACCGTGGGCCGGGACTTTAAAAACAGGCCCTAGGCTGACGGGCGTGAGCGAGCGTCCTTACGTGCTGCTGAGCTGCGCGATGTCGGTCGACGGGTACATCGACGACGCGAGCCCGGACCGGCTGCGGCTGTCCACCCCTGCCGACTTCGACCGGGTGGACGGCGTGCGCGCGACCTGCGACGCGATCCTGGTCGGCGCCGGAACGATCCGGGCCGACGACCCCAAGCTGCTCGTCCGCTCGGCGTCCCGGCGGCACCGGCGGGTCGAACGCGGGCTGCCGCCCGATCTCACCAAGGTGACGTTGACCACGACCGGGGAACTCGATCCCGGTTCGCGGTTCTTCACCACCGGCGAGTCGCCCAAGCTCGTGTACGCGCCGCCCGGCACCGTTCCCGTTCTGGCCAAGCGCCTGGACGGGCTGGCGGAGGTGGTGGACGCGGGCGACCCGGTGAGCCTGCCGGCGATGCTGGCGGACCTGGCGTCCCGGGGCGTGCGGCGGCTGATGGTCGAGGGCGGCGGCGCCGTACACACCCGCTTCCTCACCGCCGGGCTGGCCGACGAGCTGCAGCTGGTGATCGCGCCGTTCTTCATCGGCGATCCGTCCGCGCCGCGCTTCGCCGGGCCCGGGGTGTTCCCGCAGTCGCCGGCGCGGCCGATGCGGCTGGCCGAGTCCACCCGGATCGGCGACCTGGTGCTGCTGCGCTACCTCGCCGGCGGTTCCCGTGGTTGAGGACCCCGTGGTCGAAGACACCGTGGACGACGAGCGGTGGCTGCGGCTGGCCTGCGATCTGGCCCGCCGCTGCCCGCCGTCGCGGACGGCGTTCTCGGTGGGCGCGGTCATCGTCGGCACGGACGGCCGCGAGATCTCCCGGGGCTTCTCCCGGGAGTCCGATCCGCACGACCATGCCGAGGAGTCGGCCCTGGCCAAGACGGACGCCGCCGTTCTGGCCGGTGGGACGATCTACAGCTCGCTGGAGCCGTGCGGTGAGCGCAGGTCGCGTCCCCTGACGTGCACCGATCGCATCATCGAGGCGGGCCTGGCGCGGGTCGTGTTCGCCTGGCGCGAGCCGGTGCTGTTCGTCGAGGGAACGGGCGCCGAGCGGCTCCTCGCGCACGGCATCGAGATCGTCGAGCTTCCTGACCTGGCCGATCGCGCCCGCGAACCCAACGCCCACCTGCTCGATCGGTGACCCGGCTCAGTAGGTGACGGGTGCCGCGTGCGGGCGGCCCTTCAGCTCGTGGAAGCCCTCGACGGCCGCGACCAGCAGCGTGCCGTCCCACAGCCGCCCGGCCTCCTCGCCGCGCGGGATGCGCGAGATGACCGGGCCGAAGAACGCCGTCTCGGTGCCGTTCTCGTCGGTCACCGCGATGATCGGCGTGCCGACATGGGTACCGACCTTGGCGATGCCCTCCTCGTGCGAGGCGCGTACGGCGGCGTCGTAGTCCTCGGTCGTGGCGGCATCGGCCAGCTCGACCGGCAGCCCGGCCTCGGTGAGCGCGGCGGGCACCGTGTCCTCGTCCCACGCCGCCTCCTCGTCTCCTCGCTGGGTACGGGTGCCGAGGGCGGTGTAGAAGCGGCCGAGTGCCTCCTGGCCGTGCCCGGCGGCGACGGCCGCGCAGATCCGTACCGGCAACCACAGGTAGCCCTCGGGGTCTCCCTCCGGATCGTCGTCGCGGTCCTCGTTCAGCACCGACAGGCTCAGCACGTGCCAGCGGATCTCGATCGGACGGACCCGGGCGGCCTCCAGCAGCCAGCGGGAGGTGATCCAGGTGTACGGGCAGGACGGGTCGAACCAGAAGTTCGCGATCAGCATCCGGCCATGGTCCCATCCCCGAATGAGACTGTAGTCTCATTCCCCTTGCCAAGGCCCAGGGGCGGCATGCGATGCTGTGGGCCAAGCAAGCATTCGGTCAGGCAAGCAGGGGCATCCGGGCGGTGTCCCTGCGCGGGAAGGTACGGCAGTATGCGCGAGCACGATCGGCTGTTCATCGGCGGCGAGTGGACCACCCCTTCGGGCACCGGCACGATCGACGTGATCTCGCCGCACACCGAGGAGATCATCGGACGGGTTCCCGACGGCACCCCCGCCGACATGGACGCCGCCGTCGCCGCCGCGCGGGAGGCGTTCGACCGCGGCCCGTGGCCGCGGATGACGCCCGCCGAGCGCGCCGAGATCCTCGGCCGGCTGTCGGCGATCTACGCCGAGCGGCAGCAGTCGATGGCCGACCTGGTCACCGAGGAGATGGGCTCCCCGATCGGGTTCTCGATCTTCGCCCAGGCCGCCATCCCGCAGATGACGCTGCAGTACTACATCGACCTGGCCGGCACGTTCACCTGGGAGGAAGAGCGTCCCGGGATGCTCGGCCCGGTGACCGTCACCCGCGAGCCGGTCGGCGTCGTCGCCGCGATCTACCCGTGGAACGTCCCGCAGTTCACCTTCATCATGAAGCTCGCCCCGGCGCTGATCGCCGGCTGCACCGTGGTGGCCAAGCCGTCCCCCGAGACGCCGCTGGACGCCTACCTGCTGGCCGAGTGGATCAAGGAGGCCGGGATCCCGGACGGTGTGGTCAACATCGTCCCCGGCGGCCGCGAGACCGGCGCGTACCTGGTCGAGCACCCCGGCGTCGACAAGGTCGCCTTCACCGGCTCGACCGACGCCGGCCGCAAGATCGCCGCCGCCTGCGGGCAGCGGCTGCGCCCGGTCACGCTGGAGCTGGGCGGCAAGTCGGCGGCCATCATCCTGGAGGACGCCGACCTGGCCTCCACCATCGAGGGCTTCAAGCTGGCCTCGCTGATGAACAACGGCGAGGCCTGCGCCGCGCAGACCCGCATCCTGGCGCCGCGGTCGCGCTACGACGAGGTCGCGGACGCGCTCGCCACCATGGTCGGCGGCCTGTCGGTCGGCGACCCGGCCGACTACACCACCGAGATCGGCCCGCTGGTCGCCCGCCGGCAGCAGGAGCGCGTCGAGGGCTACATCCGGATCGGCCAGGACGAGGGCGCCAAGGTCATCGCCGGCGGCCTGGACCGCCCGCACGACCGCGGCTGGTACGTCGCGCCGACCGTGTTCGGCGGCGTCACCAACGACATGCGGATCGCCCGCGAGGAGATCTTCGGCCCGGTGCTGGCGCTGCTGTCCTACGACGACGAGGAGGACGCGGTCCGGATCGCCAACGACAGCGACTACGGCCTCGGCGGCTCGGTCTGGACCGCCGACGTCGACCACGGCGTCGAGGTCGCCCGCCGGATCCGTACCGGAAGCTGCGGCGTCAACATGTACATCATGGAGCCCAACACCCCGTTCGGCGGCTACAAGGACAGCGGTCTCGGCCGCGAGCTCGGGCCCGAGGGCCTGTCGCCGTACCTGGAGTACAAGGCCATCCCCCGCCCCGCCTGAACTCCCACCCGCGCGCCTGCAACGCGCGCTCAGGGAACGGCCTGCTCGCGGCGCCCGAACAGGGCCTCGTACGCGGCACGGAGGCCCTCCAGCTCCTGCTCCAGGAGTTGGAGGGCCTCTTTCGCCGCCACGTCATCGGCCGCGATGTCCCCGACCTGGCCGGCCAGCGCGTCGCGCGCCGACTCGATCCCGGTGAGCCGCTCGCCGAGCGTGCCCACCAGCAGCGCTCCGCGCGACAGCCCGGTCGCGCCGGGGAAGAGCCCGTCCAGGATCGCCGCCCGCTCCCGCGATCTGCGGCGCTCGCGGTGCAGCTCGATGAAGATGTCGACCTTCGAGCGCAGCACCCACGGGTCGAACGGCTTGACCAGGTAGTCGACGGCGCCCACCGCGTACCCCCGGAAGGCCAGGTCGGGCTCGCTGCGCGCGGCGGTCAGGAAGATGATCGGCACCTCGCGGGTCCGGTCCTTGCGCTTGATGTGGTACGCGGTCTCGAAGCCGTCCATCTCCGGCATCAGCACGTCCAGCAGGATCACCGCGTAGTCGCCGGTCATCAGCGCCCGCAGCGCGTCCTCGCCGGAGCGAACCGACACCGTCTCGGCGTCCACGCTCTTGAGGATCGCCGCCAGCGCCAGCAGGTTCTCCTCCTGGTCGTCCACCAGCAGGATCCTGGCCCCGTCATCGTCCATCCCGTCCCCGCTCGGTATCGGTGGTGTCCAGCCAGCGGCGCAGCACCGCGAACAGGTGCTCGATCTCGACCGGCTTGGTCACGTAGTCGGACATGCCCGCCACCAGGCTCTTCTCCTGGTCGCCCTTCATCGCCTTGGCGGTGAGCGCGACGATCGGCATGGCGGCGAACTGCGGCATCGCCCGGATCGCCCGGGTGGTGGCGTAGCCGTCCATCCCCGGCATCATCACGTCCATGAACACCAGCGCGATGTCCTCGTTCTGCTCCAGGGTCTCGATGCCCGTGCGCCCGTCGGCGGCGTAGAGGACCTTGAGGCCCGAGCGTTCCAGCACCGTGCTCAGCGCGAACACGTTGCGGATGTCGTCGTCGACGATCAGCACCGTACGGCCCTCGAACAGCTCGTCCCTGGCGACGACCGGCCCGGGCTCGGCCGCCTCCTCGCCCACCCTGGCCGGCCGCCCGGTCCCCGGCGGGGCCAGCTCGGCGGTCAGCGGGGCGCCGTCGGCACCGCCGGCCTCGGCCGGCCGGCCCGTACGGCCCGGCCGGGCGTTGCGCTCGGGCAGGTAGAGCACGAACGTGCTGCCCTCGCCCGGCCGGCTCGTCGCCCTGATCTCGCCGCCGAGCAGCTCGGCGATGTCCCGGCAGATCGACAGGCCCAGCCCGGTGCCGCCGTACTTGCGGCTGGTCGTGCCGTCGGCCTGCTGGAACGCGTCGAAGATGTCCTCCAGCTTGCCGGGCGGGATCCCCACCCCGGTGTCGGTGACGGTGAACGCGATCACCCGTTCCGCCTCGCGCAGCGGCTCCAGCGCGAAGTAGGCGCCGGCGGCCACGGAGATGTCCAGCCGGACCGAGCCCTCGGTGGTGAACTTGATCGCGTTGGACAGCAGGTTGCGCAGGATCTGCTGCAGCCGCTGCTCGTCGGTGCACAGCGCGGCGGGCAGCCCGGCGGCCGTCGCCACCTCGAACTCCAGGCCCTGCTCCAGCGCGATGTGCCGGAACGTCACGTTCACGTAGTCGACCAGCTTGGCCAGCCGGATCTCCTCGGGATGGATCTCCATCTTGCCCGCCTCGATCTTGGACAGGTCCAGGATGTCGTCGATCAGCTGCAGCAGGTCGCGGCCGGCACCGTAGATCGTCCGGGAGAACCTGACCTGCTCGGAGGTGAGGTTGCCGTCGGGGTTGGCCCACATCAGCTTGGCCAGCAGCAGCAGGCTGTTGAGCGGGGTGCGCAGCTCGTGCGACATGTTGGCCAGGAAGTTGGACTTGTAGCGCGACGACAGGGCCAGCTGCTCGGCCCGCTCCTCCAGCGCCCGGCGGGCCTCCTCGATCTCGGTGTTCTGCACCTCGATCTCGCGGTTCTGCCGGGCCAGCAGCGCGGCCTTGTCCTCCAGGTCGGCGTTGGAGCGGCGCAGCTCCTCCTGCTGGCGCTGCAGCTCGCCGGAGCGCTCGCGCAGCTGCCGGGTCAGCCGCTGCGACTCGGCCAGCAGCGACTCGGTGCGGGCGTTGGCCAGGATCGTGTTGATCGCGACGCCGATCGTATGGACGAACTGGTCGAAGAACGCCAGGTGCACGTCGCTGAACCGGCTGAACGCGGCCAGCTCGATCACGCCGAGCACCGCGTCCTCGAACACGATCGGCAGCACCACCACGCAGGCGGGCGGCGCCTCGCCGAGACCGGAGGAGATCTTGAGGTAGTCGACCGGGGTGTCGACCAGGATCAGCCGCTTCTTCTCCACCGCGGCCTGCCCGACCAGCCCCTCGCCGAACAGGATCTCCTCGCTCGGGCTGCCCTGCCGGCGGTAGCCGTACCCGGCGATCAGCCGCAGCACCGGCTCCTCCCGGCCCTCGTGCTGCACCAGGAAGAACGCGCCGTAGTGCGCGGCGACCAGCGGGGTCAGCTCGCTGAGGATCAGGCTGGCCACCTCGACCAGCTCGCGGTGGCCCTGCATCAGCCCGGCGATCCTGGCCAGGTTGCTCTCCAGCCAGTCCTTGGCGCGGGTGGTCTCGCGCAGCGTGGCCACCATCAGGTTGACGTTGTCCTTGAGCTCGGCCACCTCGCCGCGCGCCTCGACCGAGATCGACCGGGTCAGGTCGCCGCCGCTGACCGCGCTGGCGACCTCGGCGATCGCCCGGACCTGGGTGGTGAGGTTGCTGGCCAGCAGGTTGACGTTGTCGGTGAGGTCCTTCCACGCGCCGGTGACCCCGGGCACCTGGGCCTGGCCGCCCAGCTCGCCCCGGCTGCCGACCTCGCGCGCGACCCGGATCACCTCGGAGGAGAACGCCGACAGCGTGTCGACCATCGTGTTGATCGTGGTCTTCAGCTTGAGGATCTCGCCCTGCGCGTCGACGTCGATCTTCTTGGTCAGGTCGCCGTCGGCCACGGCCGTGGTGACCTGCGCGATGTTGCGCACCTGGTACGTCAGGTTGTTCGCCATCGCGTTGACGTTGTCGGTGAGGTCCTTCCAGACCCCGGACGCGCCGCGTACCCGCGCCTGGCCGCCCAGCTCGCCCTCGGTGCCGACCTCGCGGGCGACCCGGGTCACCTCGTCGGCGAACGCCGACAGCGTGTCGACCATCGTGTTGATCGTGGTCTTCAGCTGGAAGATCTCGCCCCGGGCGTCCACGGTGATCTTCTTGGTCAGGTCGCCGCCCGCCACCGAGGTCGCCACCTGCGCGATGTTGCGGACCTGGTACGTCAGGTTGTTGGCCATCGAGTTGACGTTGTCGGTGAGGTCCTTCCAGACCCCGGACGCGCCGCGCACCTGCGCCTGGCCGCCGAGCCGGCCTTCGGTGCCGACCTCGCGGGCGACCCGGGTGACCTCACCGGCGAACGCCGACAGCTGGTCGACCATCGTGTTGATGGTGTCCTTGAGTTCCAGGATCTCGCCCTGGGCGTCGACCGTGATCTTCTTCGAAAGATCCCCATCGGCCACCGCCTTGGTGATCTGCGCGATGTTACGCACCTGCGACGTCAGATTGTTGGCCATGAAGTTGACGTTGTCGGTGAGGTCCTTCCAGGTGCCGCTGACGCCGCGTACCTGCGCCTGGCCGCCCAGCTCGCCCTCGGTGCCGACCTCGCGCGCGACGCGGGTCACCTCGTCGGCGAATCCGGAGAGCTGGTCGACCATCGTGTTGAGCGTGTCCTTGAGCTCCAGGATCTCGCCCTGGGCATCGACCGTGATCTTCTTCGAAAGATCCCCATCGGCCACCGCCTTGGTGATCTGCGCGATATTGCGCACCTGCGACGTCAGATTGTTGGCCATCGAGTTGACGTTGTCGGTGAGGTCCTTCCAAACTCCGGAAACGCCTCGCACCTGCGCCTGGCCGCCGAGGCGTCCTTCCGTGCCGACCTCCCGCGCGACGCGGGTGACCTCCCCCGCGAAGCCGGACAGCTGGTCGACCATCGTGTTGAGGGTGTCCTTCAGCTCCAGCAGCTCGCCCTGCGCATCGACCGTGATCTTCTTCGAAAGATCCCCGTCGGCCACCGCCTTGGTGATCTGCGCGATATTGCGCACCTGCGACGTCAGATTGTTGGCCATGCCGTTGACGGACTCGGTGAGGTCCTTCCAGGTGCCGGAGACGCCCCGGACCTGCGCCTGACCGCCCAGCCGCCCCTCCGTACCCACCTCGCGCGCGACCCGCGTCACCTCGTCGGCGAACGCCGACAGCTGGTCGACCATCGTGTTGAGGGTGTCCTTGAGCTCCAGCAGCTCGCCCTTGACGTCGACGGTGATCTTCTGGCTGAGATCGCCCTTGGCCACGGCGGTGGCCACCTGGGCGATGTTGCGGACCTGGTACGTCAGGTTGCTGGCCATGACGTTCACCGACTCGGTGAGGTCCTTCCACGTGCCGGACACGCCTCGGACCTGCGCCTGACCGCCCAGCCGCCCCTCCGTACCCACCTCGCGCGCGACCCGCGTCACCTCGTCCGCGAACGCCGACAGCTGGTCGACCATCGTGTTGACGGTCAGCTTCAGCTCCAGCATCTCGCCGGTGGCCTCGACCGTGACCGTACGGGTGAGGTCGCCGCGCGCCACCGCCGTGGTCACCACCGCGATGTCGCGGACCTGCGCGGTCAGCCGGGTGGCCATGTCGTCGACCGCCTCGGTGACCTGCGCCCAGCTGCCGGTGAGGCCGCGGACCTTGGACTGCCCGCCGAGCCGTCCCTCGGTGCCCAGCTCGCGGGCCACCCGGGTCACCTCGGCGGTGAACAGCGAGAGCTGGTCGATCATCAGGTTGGCGGCCAGGCCGGCCCGGCTCAGATCGCCGTGCAGCGCGCGGTTGCCCACCTCCAGGTCGGCCCGCTGCGACAGGTCGCCCGCCGCCACCGCCTCCAGCACCCGGGCGGTGTTGGTCAGCGGGGTACTGATGTGGTCGAGCAGCGTGTTGGCCGCTTCGATGCCGGTGTGCCAGCGGCCCTGGCCGGGGCCGGCCGCCAGCCGCTCGTCCAGCCGTCCCTCGCGGGTGACCTCGCGGCAGACCCGGCCCAGCTCGTCGGCCAGATGCCCGTTGCGGTCCAGGATCTGGCCCAGCACCTCGCCGATCTCGGCCAGCGTGCCCTCGGCCGGCGCGTTGAAGCGCGGCCGGAAGTCGCCGTCGCGCAGCGCCCGCAGCGCCTCCAGCAGCGAACGCAGCCCCGCCTCGGTCGTGGCCGGGGACACCGGCCCGGACGGGGGAACCGGCTGCTCCGCGGGCGTATCGGGCCCCGCCGAAGGGACGGGCTCCGCAGGCGTTCCGGGCTCTGCGGACGGGACGGGCGCCGCGGCGGGTTCGGGTGCGGAGCCCTCGTGCTGGGCCGCTGATGTGGTGCTCGAGGATCCACTCATGGGCGAACCTTGCCGACTCGGCGTATCTGAGCCCGTTCATTCTGTCACTATGTTCCGGCACCTACCCCGCGAATCAGCATGTTCCCTCAAGGGGGTCATCGTGTCGGCTTCGCGAAGAACCGCGGTCTTCTCTCCCGAGCGCACGGCGGTGCCCGCCGCCCGCGAACTGGTCCGCACCGCGCTGCGCGCGTCGGCGCTGCCCCCCGAGCGCACCGCCGACGCGGTGCTGGTCACCAGCGAGCTGGTGACCAACGCGGTCATGCACGCGGGCACCGAGATCGGCGTGGACTGCGCGTTCGACGAGGAGGCCGGGCGGCTTCGCGTGGAGGTACGGGACCTGCTCCCGATGCGCCAGGTGGGCGCCCACCCGCCGCGTTCCCCGGCCGACGAGCCGGCCAGGGACCAGGAGGAGGCCGAACGAGGCCTGCTGCTCACCCAGTCGCTCGCCGACCGCTGGGGCGTCTCGTACACCAAGACCAGCAAGACGGTGTGGTTCGAGCTGGCCGCCGGGCCCGTACCGGCGGAGGAGACCGGGCCCGTCCTTCCGCAGAACGGGCAGCCGAGCGTCCGGCAGCGTTCCGAGCCCCGCGCCCCACTCGCGGCGGGCGTGCCGGTGCCGCGGCCGATCCGCGAGCGCGAGACGGTGGCGCGCCGCGGATACCGCAGCTGGCTCGGCTTTCTCGCCGAGGCCGGCGACCTGCTCGCGGGCACCCTGGACGAGAAGCTGGTGCTGGCCATCGCCGCGCAGCTGTACGTGCCGCGGCTGGCCACCTGGTGCGCGTTCTACCTGGACGACCAGGCCGGATACGGGCGGCTGCGGCATGTCTGGCACGCCGACGAGCGGCGGCTCGGCGCGCTGCGGGCGGCGCTGGAGGCGGCCGAGGACCCCCGTCCCGGCCGTCCGCGCGAGACCCGTCCCTGGGCCGGGCTCGGGACGCTCGGCCCGCACGAGCGCGGGGTGTGCGGCCCGGAGGTGCGCGAGCTGCAGCTGGCCTGGCGCGACCAGCGGCTCGGGGTGACCCTGCTCGGCGGCCCGGCGGGCGGCGAGTTCCGTTCCGAGCCGGTCCGGCTGGCCGAGGACCTCGGCGACCGGGTCGGCCAGGCGCTGCTCACCGCGCGCCGCTACGGCGAGCAGGAGGCCGCGAGCCAGGTCCTGCAGCGCAGCCTGCTGCCCACCCGGCTGCCGGCGATCCCGGGGATCGACTACGACGTGGTGTACGCGCCGGCCGGGCGGAACGCGGCGGCGGGCGGCGACTTCTACGACCTGTTCCCGGCGGGTCCGGGCCGGTGGCGGTTCATGCTCGGCGACGTCGCCGGCACCGGTCCGGAGGCCGCGGCGGTGACCGGCCTGGCCCGGCACACGCTGCGCGCGCTGGCCCGGGAGGGGCACACCGCGGCGGGCGCACTCGACCGGCTGAACGAGACGATCATCGACGACGCCTGGAGCCGGATGCTGACCGTCCTGCACGGCGAACTGGAGCCGGTCATGCCGGACCCGGCGAACACGGCCGACCCGGCGAACACCGTGAACGGATCGAACGGCGCGGGCGGGGTCCGGCTGTCGGTCGCGGCCGCGGGCCATCCGCTGCCGCTGCGGCTGCGGCCGGACGGCGGGGTGACACCGGTCGGCGGCTCGCAGATCCTGCTCGGCGCCGTCCGCGAGAGCACGTACCGGCTCGACAGCGTGCGGCTGGCCCGCGGCGACCTGCTGCTGTGCGTGACCGACGGGATCACCGAGCGGCGCAACGGCGGGCGGCTGCTCGACGATGACGACGGGCTCGCCCGGATCCTGGCGGGCTGCGCCGGGCTCCCGGCGCGGGCGGTGACGCGGCGCGTGCAGACCGCGGTGCGGGGCTTCGCCACCGATCCGCTGGACGACGACATGGCGATCCTGGCGCTGCGGGTCGCCCCGGACGCCGGGGACTACGGCGCCGGGAACGCCGACGTCAGCGGCGCTCGAGAGGCGTGACGGCCCAGCCGTGCCGGTTGCGGCAGGCCCGGACGGCCTCGGGCTCGGGCGTGCCGGTCACCAGCAGCCGTACGGGGGCCCGTTCCGGGACGGCCTCGCTCTCGTAGGCGAGGGTCCGCAGCTTGTCCGGGCTGACGACCGCCAGCGTCGCGCCGTGCACCTGGATCTCCCTGAGCAGGACGTCGGCGTCGGAGTCGGCGACGCCGATGAACGTGGCGCCCTGGATGAGGCACAGGTTCATGAGCCCGAGCCACATCGACGGCGAGCAGTCCCAGGAGCAGCAGGCCAGCACGTCGTGCCGGACGAGTCCGACGTGGTCGCCGAGCGTGCGCAGGTCGGCGAGGCGGTCGGCGTGGGTCAGCTCCTCGGGCGGGTCGCACAGCCTCAGGGCGATGTCGCGGGTGAGGTCCACGTCGGGCGGCGCGTCCCGGGCCGGGCCGCGAGGGTCGTGGTTGTCCACGAGGCGGGCGAAGGGCGTCGCCCCGGGAAGGTCGCCGAACGCGAAGACCTGCCGGACGTAGGAGCGTTCGGTGGCGGCCAGCGCCAGCACGGCCTCCTCGCCGGAGCCGGTCATCAGGAAGCGCGCCTCGCACTCGTTCATCAGCCGCGCCAGTTCCCGGGCGGACGAGTGCGGGGGCAGGGGGGCCGGTACGGCGCCCGCCGCGCTGACGGCGTGCACGGCCAGGGCCATGTCTCAGGCGTCCGCGAGGTGGATCGCGCCGACATCGCCGGGGCGGATCCCGTGCCGGGACAGTCCCGCGGCGGCGGCGGGGACGACCACCGAGAAGCGTGAGTAGCCGAGCTTGCGGCCTGGGCCGACCATGGCGGGACGGCCCGCGCACCTCAGGGCGTTCCTGCGCGCGGCGCCCAGTACGGCCTCGGTGACCGTCGAGTCGGAAACGGCCAGGCGGCCGGAGTTTCCGTCGAACATGGCCCCGACCGTACGCCTCGTGCCCGCCCCGTCACATCCGAAGATGTATGTAGACAGGTATGTAGCTCACTGGGGAAAGCCGGCCCTTGCCAACAGGGCGCGCCGCAGTACCTGCCCGTCGCCGGAACGCGGGATGACGTCGACGACGTGCACGGCGACCACGCCCCGATAGGGCGGCACATGGTCGTTGACGTAGTCGAGGAGGTCGTCCACGTCGATCGGCTCGGACAGCACGGCGAACGCGTAGGGCACCAGTCCGAGCTCCGGATCGGGCGCGGGGGCGACCACCGCGTCCCGTACCGCCGGATGGGCCGCGAGCACCGTCTCGGGCTCGGCGGGCGGCTCGGGCCGGCCCTCACCGAGCCGGCCGAGGATGTAGGCACGGCCGTGGTCGTCGCGGAACGCGGCGTCGCCGGTGGCCGACCACCGGACCGGGCCGGGCCTGGAGGTGCCCGTCGCCGGGAGCCGGACGCACAGCTCGCCCGGCTGGTAGGAGGGCTGCTCGATGCCGGTCGTGGCGTCCACGACCCGCCAGGCCACGCCCGGCAGGCCGCGCCCGACCGAGTCGAGCGTGCCCTCCTCGGCGGCGCGCAGGTTGAGGTGGGTGAGCCCGGCGGCCTCGGTCAGGCCGTACGCCTGCCGGACCGTACAGCCGAGCCGGGCGGCGCAGGCGCGCGCGGTCTCGGCCGCCAGCGGCCCGCCGACGCAGACGACCGAACGAAGCGGGCGCAGCGCGTAGCGCGGCACGACCCGGTCGTACGCGAGCATCTCCACCAGGCGGGGCGTCAGCAACGCGACCGTGACCTGGTGGTCCTGTACGGCGCGCAGCAGGTCATGGCGGCCGGCGCCCGGGTTCGCGACGACGGTGGCGCCGAGCCGCAGCGCGGGGTTGAGCACGCCGTTGAGGACGAGCATGCCGGTGAACGGCAGCGCGGACAGCACGGTGTCGTCCCGGCCGATCATCCCGGAGTCGGCGATCCTGACCAGCCCGGCGACCAACTCGGCATGGGCGAGCGGGACGATCCGGGCGGGCCTGGTCGTACCGCGCGAGCAGGCGAGCAGCGCTCGCGAGCCCGGTGAGGCGGGCTTGGGAAGGGGCTTGGCTCCCGTGGCGGGCGGGCCGGGGAACGCGTCGCCGAAGCACACGAGCCGTCCGGTCCCGGCCGATCCGGCGGCGTCGCGCGCGATGTCCAGGAGCGGCGGCGAGGTGATGAGCAGTTCCGCCTCTGAGGTGCGCAGCAGCCGGGCGAGCTCGACCGCCGGGGCCGACACCCGCAGTGGCAGCGGGATCGCGCCGGCGGCGATGACCGCGTGCAGCGCGACGGCGAAGTCGGGGCCGTCCGCCAGATGCACCCCCACCACCGTCCCCGGCCGTACGTCCTGGGCGGCCAGGCTCGCGGCGGCGGCCATGACCTCGTCCGCCAGCTCGCCATGCGTGAGCGCGCGCCCGGACACCGCGTCCACCACCGCCGGCCGGGCGGGGTCCGCGTTCGGCGCCGCGATGACGGCCTCGGTCACCGTCACCGCCGGGAAGGCCGCCAGAGGGTCCGTGCCGTCGACGCCGCCGCTCGCAATCATGGCCCGAAGCTAGGGCCCGGACGCGGATCGGCGCATGCGCCGGAGTGTGGATCCGGGGTTGTATTCGACGGCCCGCCAATACCGTGCCCGGACGTGCCGCCCTGTGTACACATGGTCATGCACGGGGGCCGTCGCCGAGGTGGTCGACCGCCCAGGCGGCGACCTGGGCGCGCGAGCCGAAGCCGAGCTTGGACAGGATGTTGGTGACGTGCCGTGCCACGGTGGCCGGGCTGATCACCAGCTCGTCGGCGATGCCCCGGTTGCTCAGGCCGCGCGCGACCAGCAGCGCGATCTCCCGTTCGCGCGCCGTCAGCGTGCCCGGCGGTGTCACCGGGGCCGCCACCGCCGCCGAGCGGCCCCGCTGGGATCCCGAACGCGGAACGGGCACCGCGGCCTCCTGCTCCGGCTCGGCCTCCCGTCCCGGCTCCGGCGCGCGCAGTGCCGCGGACACCGCGTCGTCCAGCGGCATGGTCCGGCCCTGGCCCCACAGCTGGGCCACCAGGGGCTCGCCCAGCTGCCGCCGGATCGGCTCCAGCGTCCGCTCGAACCGGGCACCGCCGTCCGGCCGCCGCCCGGCCGACTCCAGCACCGCGTCCCGCAGCGCCGCGGCCGCGCCGCCGATCAGCAGCGCGCGCCTCGGATCGCCCTCGCGCGCGACCAGCCCGGCGAAGGTGTCCAGCGCGCGAGCCACATCGAGCCGGATGCCGGTGGAACGGCTCAGCCCGAGGCTCTCGGTCAGCGCCTCGCGCGCCGCCGCCGGATCGTCCAGGCCCAGCGCGACCCGGCCCCTCCCGGCCAGCGCCCGCGCGATCTCCGGCCGCGCCCCGATCTCGCGCAGGATCGGCAGCGCCTCGCCGTAGTGGGCGCGTGCGGCGGGCAGGTCGCCGCGCGACTCGGCCAGCCGGCCCAGCCCGATCAGCGCGTGCGCGGCGCCCCACAGCTGCCCGATGCCGCGCATCGTCGCCAGCCCCGCCTCCAGCAGCTCCCTGGCCTCGCGCAGCCGGTCCTGCCGGATCCGCAGGTAGCCGCGCGCGATCGCCGCGTACGCCCGGTTCCACTCCTGGCCGGGCTCGGCGGTGATCGCGTCGGCCTCGTCCAGCCGCGCCGCGGCCTCGGCGGAACGGCCCGCGTGAGTGTGCGCCTCGGCCAGCGTGACCAGCGCGGTCGCGGCCATGAACGCGTCCCCGGCCTCCCGGCACGGGCCGAGCGCCGCCGCGGCGAACGCGCCCGCCTGGACGAAGTCGCGGGCGCCGACGGCGATCTGCGCCCGGCCGGCCAGCGCTGGCCCGCGCACCGAGGCGGGCAGGCCGTCGCCGCGCGCCAGGAACCGGTCGGTCCACTCCGCCCACTCGGCCGCCTGCCCGCGCACGATCCAGTACGTCCGCAGCGCCGTGCAGATGCGCAGGCCCTCCTCGATGTCGCCGTGCTCCAGCGACCACGCCAGCGCGCCCCGCGCGTTGCCGGTCTCGGCGTCGTACCGGCTGAACAGGTCGACCCGGGCCGCCCACGACGCCGGGCGCTCGGCGATGCCGATCTCGCCGTGCCGTTCGGCCAGTTCGAGCAGCGCGTCGCGGTGCCGGTCGCGCAGCGCCGCGCCCTCGCCGACCGCGTCCAGCCGCTCGGCCGCGTACCGGCGGATGCTGTCGAGCATCCGGAACCGCACCTCGCCGGCGACCTCGCCGCCCACCACGACCAGCGACTTGTCGACCAGCGCGGTGAGCAGGTCGAGGACCTCGTCCGCGCCGAGCACCTCGTCGGCGCACACCACCTCGGCCTGCTCCAGCGTCCAGCCGGCGAACACCGACAGCCGGCGCAGCAGGATCCGCTCCTCCTCGCCGAGCAGCTCGTGGCTCCAGTCGATCGCCGCGCGCAGCGTCCGCTGCCGGGGCGGGGCCGTGCGGTCGCCGGCGTTCAGCAGCCGGAAGCGGTCGGCGAGCCGGTGCGCGATCTGGTCCACCGACAGCACCGCCACCCGCGCCGCCGCCAGCTCCAGAGCCAGCGGCACGCCGTCCAGGGCCCGGCTGATCCGCTCGACGGCGGCGCCGCCGGTGAAGCCGGGACGGGCCGCCCGCGCACGCTCCTCGAACAGCAGCGCGGCCTCGCGCGGCTCCAGCGGCGGTACGCGCCAGACGTTCTCGCCGGCCATCCGCAGCGGCTCGCGGCTGGTGGCCAGCAGCCGCAGCCCCGGGCAGCGGGCCAGCAGCATCCCGGTCAGGTCGGCGCAGTCACCGACCAGGTGCTCGCAGTTGTCCAGGACGAGCAGCGTCTCCCTGCCGCGCAGCGCGTCGGCCAAGGTGTCGGGCAGCGGCCGCCCCTCTTCAGCGGCCACCCCGAGCACCGCGGCGATCCGCCGGGCCACCGGATCGGGCGGCCCGTCCGCCGGCAGGTCGCCCAGCTCGGCCAGCCACACCCCGTCGGCGTAGGCGTCGCTCACCGTCCGGGCGACGTGCACGGCCAGCCGCGTCTTGCCGATCCCGCCCGCCCCGCACAGCGTCACGGCGCGCATGCTCTCCAGGAGGAGCCGCAGATCCCCCACGTCGCGCTCGCGCCCGACGAAGGGGTTCGGCTCCATGGGCAGGTTGGTCTTCACAGCGCTTTTCACCGAGGTCATGTGCCCACAAGTGTCCGATGGTCCGGCCCGCAGCTCCCGTGCGGTCTGTGCTCGTGTTCCCCGTGTTCACCGTGCTCGCGTCCCTGTGCTCGCGGTCAGTGTGACACCGCCGCGCCCGCAACGTCCGACTTTTGGCGGCCGCCGCCGGCCACGGACCGCACGCCCCCTGACTCCAGCCTTGACCCCATCACCCTCCGGTACCGGCCGTCAACGGTCCGGAAGGCCACGAAGAACACGCCATCCGCACTCCGATTCCCGCCTTGGGCCCAGGTGGCCGTACCGTAGTGCGCCGTGTCCCCCACCTCCGAGAACGCGGCCGGTCCGAGCCTCGACGACGTCCTCGTCGGCGAGGCGGTGCTCGGCGTCTACCGGCAGATGTTCGCCGCGCTGGCGCGCGACAGCGGGGCCGTGGTGGACGATCCCGAGCTGGTGGACGTCGCGGAGACGCTGCTGGCCGCGTTCGCCGACGCGGGCGAGGAGGGGCTGAGCCGCGAGCAGATGCGGTACGTGTGCCGCCGGTACCCGGCCGAGGTCTTCGAGAACCGGCTGCGCGTGCTCAAGGGCCTCGGCGCGATCCGCGAGGTGTTCCCCAAGCCCAACCAGCTGCGCTACCGCGCCTCGTTCACGAGCGTCGTCGGGCTGATGTTCGTCCGCCGGATGATGCTGGACGGCGGGCAGAGCGAGATGCACCGCCTGCTGGCCCTGGAGCAGCTGAACGTGGCCGACCCGCGGATGACGGCCGCGCAGGCGCGGGCCGGCGCCGAGGGCCTGGCCCGGGCGTTCCGCCTCTGGAGCGTGGAGCTGCTCACGCTGGCGAACGGCACGATCGAGGAGCTGCGCGAGCAGGCGCCCAAGCTGTGGGGCACCGAGGAGATCCTGCTGCGCGCCGAACGGCTGCACGGCGCGATCCTGCGGCGCTGGCCCGAGCTCGACCACGCCTGCACCGACCTGCGGGCGGCCATCTACGCCTATGGCGACGCCTCGCGCCGGGCGGCCGCGCGGCTGTCGGACTCGGCGGGGATGACCCGCAACCTGACTCTGCTGCCGCCCGAGACCTGGCGGACCTTCGCCCGTACGGCGTCGCGCGAGGACCTTGCCGGCGTGCTGGACGGCTTCGTGTTCGACGCGGCGGCGCCCTGGCACGAGCCGTCCGCCGTGGTCACCGCCGTCGAGGACGGCCCGCGCACCACTCCCCCGCGTCCCGCCCCGCCGCGCGCCTCCGTACCCGACACCGGCCTGTCGGACGAGACGGGCGGTGACGCCACGGCCCTCGAACGCCTGCAGACCGTCGCCGAGCACGTCCTGCGCGGCCGTGACCGGGTCGCGATCGAGGATCTGCTGGACCAGGACTGGGTGGCGGCCCGCCGCCTGCTCGCCGACCTGTCCTCGGCCCACCTGCATCCCGAGCTGCCCTACCGGCTCGTGTGGTCGGACGGCCTGGCCGCGCGTCCCGGCGGTGTCCCCTCCTGGATGACGCCGGGCGTCTTCGAGAGGACGGGCCCATGACCCTCGATCCCGAGATCATGGCACGCGCGCGAGCCCGCGTCCTGGGCATCCCGTCGGTCCCGGTCTCCGAGCCGATGCCGGCCGGCATGACCGGCGCGTCCGACGGCGAGCGCGTCTGGCTGCTGCCCTCATGGCCCGACGCGGCGACCCCGGCGGTCCTGGAGGAGTACGAGGTCGCGCCGATGCCGCTGGACCGTACCGGCCAGGCCCGGCGCGTCCTGGCCGCGGCGCTGCGCTGCTGCTGGACCCGGCCCGACGACTCGCCCTGGCCCGGCGACCCGGCCGCGGTCGCCGCCGTACTGGAGGTGTACGCCGGGATGTCGCGCGGCGACCCCGAGCTGGCGCGCCGCTGGGCGACCGGCGAGCTGCGCCGGCTGTCCGACACCGGCTGGCTGATCCTGGACGAGGACGCCGGTACGGTCCGTCCGGGCCCCCGCGTCTCCCTCTGGCGCGAGGAGACCCTCGGCTCCCTCCGCGACCTCCTCCGCCGCCTCCCCCAGCCGGGGGGCGTTCCGAGTGAGCCGGAAGGGCGCGCCGTCGCCTGGACTGAGGAGCGCAGGGAGCGAGGAACGAGCGACCGGAGTGACGAGGGAAGGCGGCGGCTTCTCGGCGCCCTGGAGGTGAACGGGAAACACGAATCAGTGCTCCGGTCGTACGACGAGAGGCGGCGGGCGGAGCTGGTCGCGGCGTACATGGCCGTGGAGTACGCGGCGGATCCGGTTCCCGAGGTGCGGTTCACGGCGCTGCGGGAGCCTGCGCTGCGCCGCACGGTCGAGGAGATGCTGCGGCTGGGCGGCCGCACGCTGATCCGTACCGGTCCCAAGGAATGGCTCTCCGGCTACCGCGACGACGTGACCGCCGAGCTGGGCGCCGATCCGGACTGCGTGCCGTCCACGGGCGACCGCGCCGCGCTGGTGCTGGTGCTCATCCATGCGGTGGCGATCCCGCGCGCGGCGGGGCTGCTGGCCGACGACTCGTGGATGTCGACGTTCCCGGCGCCGCTGGAGGAGCTGCGGCGCCGCTCGCAGCTGCCGGTCGGGGAGCTGGAGGCGTCGCTGCGCCGGCTGCGGACGGCCGGGCTGGTGGCGCAGGTGAAGGCGGGCGGCGACGAGGCGGGCGGGTTCGTGCCGGGGCCGCAGTTCCAGCGGCTCACGCCCACCGCGCGGCGCCGCCTGCAGGAGGAGCTGATCCTGGCCGCCGGGCCGGGGTCGCCGCTGGCCGCGGCGATCCGGGCCCGCCGCCGCGGCCGCGAGAACATGCAGGACGCACAGGGGGAGACCGCATGACCGCTGTTCTGGAGCCGCTGGTGCCGGGGCCCGCCGGGGGTGCCGGCGGGGAGAACATCGTCGGTGACCGCACGCTGGTCGCGGTCCAGGCGGTGAACATCTCCCGGCTGTCGACGCATCCGGTGCCGACCGTTCCGGGGACGCTGATCGTGGTCGCCGGGCAGGGGCCCAAGGACTCCAACGGGGCGGGCAAGTCGTCGTTCATCGCGGCGATCACCGCGCTGCTGGGCGACGAGCAGTGGCGGTTCGCCTCGGGCGCGCGGGCGGTGGCGGAGCTGCTGTTCAACGCCGAACTGGCGGCGCAGGGCGACAGCCAGTGGGCCAGCGCGGGCCACGGCTACATCGTCGGTGTCTTCGACGAGCAGGACGCGGTGGACGCCGAGGGCGAGAGCGAGACGGCGCTGACGGTGTGGCTGCGGGTGAACGTGGACGCGCCGCATCTGGAGATCCGCTGGCGGCACGGCGTCCATCTGGCGGCGGCGCCGTCGGAGGCCGAGCGGGTGGCGCTGGCCGACCGGATGTGGGCGGGGCTGCCGCGCAGCGCGGGCCGCCGCGACCTGGTGGCCAAGGACCTGAGCCGGGTCCTGTACGGCGGGCGGGTCAGGTGCGTGTCGTTCCTGTCGACGTCGGTACGGTCCAAGGTCGCGACGAACCTGCTGTCCCAGCCGCTGAACGAGATCACGCCGGAACGCATCTTCAGCGCGATCGCCGCGCTGACCGGCCTGGACCGGGAGCTGGAGGCCGAGCGCACCTCGCGGGCGGAGGAGCACCGCGAGCGGGCGCGGGCGGCGGAGGCGGCCGAGCGGCTGGCCGGGTGGGAGCGAGAGGCGGCGGCGCTGCTGAAGACGTTCGACCGGCGCGACCGGGCGCGCGACGAGGTGGCGGCGTCGCTGCGGTTCTGGCACACGCGGCAGGCGCGGCTGCTGGTGGACGCGGCGCGCGCGGACGGGTCGCACGCCGCCGAGCAGGAGCGGCTGCACGCCGAGAACGAGGAGATCGCGGCGGCCGTGAAGGCGGCCGGCAAGGAGATCGAGCAGCTGACCGGCGGTGCCCTCGAGGCGCAGCTGGGCGAGGCCGGGGCGGCGCTGGCCGAGCTCAAGGGGCAGGCCGACGAGCTGGGCGCGGACAAGGCGGTGGCCCGCAACCGGCTGGAGGAGCTGCGCCGGCAGGTGTCGGCCCTGGAGGAACGGCTCCGCGAGGCCGACGGGCGCGACGCCGAGGCGGCGGGACGGGAGCTGGCCGAGGCGGAGGGGCGCCGGGACGAGGCGCAGCAGGAGTTCGGGATGGCCAAGGGCACCGTGGCCCGGGCCGAGCGCACGCTGGCCGAGGCCGAGGCGGGCGAGAGCAGCGCCCCGGCGCAGATCCGCGCGCTGGCCGGTGCCGGGATCGCGGCGGTGGGCCTGCTGGACGCGGTCGAGATGACGGCGGACGTCCGGGAGCGCTGGGAGGCGGCGCTGTGGCCGTACCGCGAGGCCGTGGTGGTCGGCCCGGACGACCTGCCGGGTGCGGCCAAGGCCCTGCACGCGCTGCCCGGCTCGATGATCGTTCCGGCGGACGGAGAGCTGCGCCCCGACGGGGGCGACGTCGAAGGGCATCCGGACGGGGTGCGCTGCGTCCTGCCGCTGGCCCGGTTCTTCGCCGCGCTGGAAGGCGGCGACGGCACCGGCGTCGTGATCATCAGCGGCTTCCCCGAGCCCGTCACCGGGCGGGTGGCGCGCGTTCAGGCGGCCCGCGCCGCGCTGGAGGCCGCCACGGAGTCCCTGGAGGAGACCAGGCAGCGGGCCGCCGACGCCGCATCCGATGTGGCACTGGCCGGGCGGCGGCTGACGGCGGCGCGGGCGGCGGCCGAGCTGGAGAACGTACGGGAGCGGATGGCCGGGCTGCGCGAGCGGCTGGAGGAGCTGGCCGGCAGCGAGTCCCGGCTGGGTCCGCGGCTGGGCGCCGCCGAGCAGACGCTGCGCCGGCTGCAGGCCAGGGCCGACACCCGTGCCCTGGAAGTGGACCGGCTGCGCGGCCGGCGCGAGGCGCACGAGCGCGACCGCGACCGGATCCGCGCCAAGGTCGCCGAGCTGGCCGACCGGCGCGCCGCGCTCGGCCTGGAGGAGCTGGAGAAGGAGTGGGGCGCGTCCCGCGACGCCGCCGCCGAGTGGCTGGCGACGCTGGGCGAGGACGAGCGCACCTGGACACCGGACGAGTGGTGGCAGAGCGCGGAGAAGCACCTGTCGGAGGGCCTGCGCCGGGTGTTCCCGGACGGGCCCGCCGACGAGGACATGCCCGAGGAGGTCCGTTTCCTGCTGCGCGAGCGTACCGACGGCGAAGGACGGCGTACCGAGCGCGAGCAGTCCACGTTCCCCCGCCTGCTCAAGGCCCTGGAGGCCTACCTGCGCCAGCAGGAGGACTACGAGCGGCACCAGCGGCGGCAGATCGAGGTGCAGATGTCGGGCCGCCGCGCCGACCTGGACAAGGCGCAGAAGGGCGCCACCGAGGCGGCGGGCGCGGCCGAGGCGCACCGGACGGCGCTGACCGCCGCGATCCGGGCGCGGCTCCAGCGCGTGGCCGAGGAGTTCGAGAAGCTGGACGTGACGTACGGCGGCTACGGCGCGACGCTGGAGTTCCCCACGCCCGAGCCGCCCGGCGATCCCGAGCAGGAGTGGCGCTGGCGGGTCACGCCCAAGTGGCGGCGCTCGGACGGGCAGCGGTACGTGCCGTACAACCGGCGGGCCAACACCGCGCTCATGGACGAGAAGGCGGTCAAGCTGGTGTGCGCCGCCGCGCTGGCCAGCTCGGGCGGCGGCAAGCTGTGCCTGGTCCTGGACGAGCTGGGCCGCAACCTCGGCAAGGAGCACCGCAAGGAGGCCGTCTCGCTGTTCCGGAAGATCGGCGAGACGCACGGCATCACGGTGATCGGCGCGCTGCAGGACGACATGGAGCCGTACGCGATCGACGCGTGCGGGCAGTACGTCAAGCTGCGGCGCTCGTCCGACACGATGCCGTACAACGAGCCCCCGGTCGTGGTCGGCTACGACCGGCACGAGGCGCGCGTCCGGCGGCTGGCCGCCCAGATCACCGCCGCCCGGCCGGATATTCCGGATGAATCTTGATCGCTGATCCGGAAGGATGCGCGGCATGCGCGCCACAGCTCTGCTGAAGACGATCGAGCCGCTCACGTACGCGGCCCGCTGCCGCCACCTCGCGGACCTGCGCCGGTACGCGGGCGAGCCGGAGCTGCGCGACCTGCTGGACGAGCTCGGCGAGCGCGGCCACTACGAGCGCTCGCTGGCGCTGTTCGTCGCGGCCGCCGTACGGGACGAGGCGTCCCTCGCGCACATCGCGCGGGCGATGCGCGATCCGGCGGCCGACCTGGCGCTCGCCGCGACGGACTGGGCCGTCCGGCTCGGCCTGCCGTACGAGCACTTCGAGGAGCCGCTCAGGGACGCTCCGTCCGCCCTGCGGGCCGCGACGTACCGGGCGATCAGGCGGTGGCACCGGACCGACCTGGCCGAGCGCCTCATCGACGAGATCGCCGAGCGCTGGGGTGACCAGGAGGCGGCGAGGCTGCTGATCGTGTGCGGCGAGGCGGCGGCGCGCGCCCGGCTGGACGGCCTGGCGCACGCCGTCTCCAGCTGGAAGTCGCTCGGCCGCTCCCATCCCGGCCTGATGCTCGACTTCGCCGAGCGCCGGCTCTCGGAGACGCCCGACGCGCTCCTGGCCCACTGGTGGGAGCGGCACGGCTCCGGCGTGGCCGCCGCCGTCCCGCACGCCCCCGAACGCGTCATCGGGCTGCTGGAACGGCACTGCCCGGCGGGCGTCCTGCCGTACCCGCTGCACAAGCGGTTCGGAATGCTCCTGGACGCCGACACTCCGCGGGTGCTGCGGCTGATGCTCGCCGACAGGCACCGCCGAGGGCTGACCGCCCTGCTCCGCCACCGGCGGGTCCGCGCCCGGCTGGTACCGCTCGGCACGCCCGAGGCCGCCGAGGTGGCGCGGGCCGTCCGGGACGAGAGCCGCACGCTGGCGCGCCTGCTCAGGACGTTCGCGCCGAGCCGCCGCGAGGAGATCTTCACGGCCGCGATGGCCGGGATCGACCTGGCCACCGCCGAGCCCGCACCGGCCGTCATGGAGGTCCTTCCCTGGCGGGCCCGCGCCCGCGAGGCACGGCGGATGCTGGGCCTGCGGCGCGTGGCCGAGCGGCCGCGGCGGGTCTGGGAGGTCACCGCCTACCTCCCGTACGACGAGGCCCTGCCCGTCCTGCGCGAGGTGGCGCGGCGGCCCGGCGCCGACGACCGCGCGATCGGCTACGAGCTGCTCATCGGCTGCGCCGGGCGCGCCCGCGATCCCGAGGTCCTCACCCGGCTGCTGGACGACCTCGGCCGGCTGCGCAACGAGCAGGACCCGGTACGGGCGAGCGCCGTCACCGCGCTGGCCTCGGTCCCCTACAGCCTGCTGCGGCCCGTGCACGCCCCCGCGCTCGCGCAGATCACCGAGGACGCGCTGAACGCCCGGGACTGCTCGTACTCGACCCGTCACCAGCTCACGCAGCTCGCCACCCGGATCTGCCGCCAGGGCGCGGTCAGTGACGACGCCGAACTCCTGGTCTTCGGCCTCGACACGCTCGCCAAGCTGGCCGGGTCCACGGGCTCGCTCGGGCTGCCCCTGATCGGGCGCTCGCTGCGGCGCGGCCAGGAGCACGACCTGGGGCGCACGCTCGCCCCGTACCTGGAGTCGGCCGCGCGCCGCCACGACCACCGGCTCGCGTTCGCCCTCGCCGGCGCGCTCCAGGACCGCGCGTACCACGTCGCCGAGATCCAGGACGCCCTCAAGGCCGCGCTCGACGCCCCCGGCGACGGCGACATCCGGCGGGCCGTCGACCACTGGCTCGCCCCGCCCGGTACCCGCGCCGAACGCGTCGAGCACATCGTGAACAAGGATCCCTCCACGGTGGCGCTGCGCACCGTCTTCGCCGTCATCGCCCGCGAACGCACCGATCTGCTGGACCTGGCCCTGTCCGGCCGTACGCCGAAGGGCCGCTTCCGCAATCCCGACGTGGTGTACGTGCCGGACCCGGAGGTCTCCTGGATGCGCCGCTGGACCTCGCGCCAGCGCGGCTCCTACCTCGCCCTCCTGCACAGGCTGGCACGCGACGAGAGCGCCCCCGACCACACCCGCGCGCGGGCCGCCGCGTCCATCGGCGAGATCCCGGGCGTCGGCGCCGCCGAGCTCGCCCCCTACCTCGCCTCGGACGAGCCGCACCTGCGCCGGGTGGCCCTGACCGCCGCGGTCTGGGGCTCGTCCCCGCAGGCGGTCTTCCCCCACCTCATCGAACTGGCCTCCTCCGACGACGCGCACGTGGCGATGTACGCCGCGAGCCGCGCCGCCCGGTACGTGGCGCCCTCGGCCCTGCCCGGCGCGCTGGCCCCGGTGCTCGCCACCGGCAAGATCACCGCACGCAAGGAGGCGCTGCGGATCCTGCTGCGCAACCGCGTACCGGACGCGATGGCCGTGGTCGCCGCCGCCTGGGAGGAGCCCCGCCAGCACCGGGACGTCCGGGTGGCCATCGCCTCCGCCGTACGGGACCTGCTCGACGACCCCCGCGCGCTGCAGATCCTGAACGAGGCGGCCCGCGGTCCGCGCGAGCTGGCCCTCCAGGTCGTCCGCACGGTCCCGGTCACGATCGAGGACCGGCACCGCGCCGCCTACGCCGCGCTCATCGTCGACATCGCCCGTTCCGAGGACATGGAGGCGGTCCGCGCGGCGATTCCGATGCTCTCACTGTGGGCACCCTGGGCCCCAGGGGCGCCCGCTCTGCTCGCGGGCCGCCTCACCGATCTGGACGGGACGTCCACCTGGCGAGACGCCCTCGACGCTCTCATCAGGTGCGCCCGTTCCGGCCATGGCCTGGCCGAGCTGGCGACGGCCGCCGCGACCCTGGCCGCAGCCGTGCCCGCGCCCGACGCCGGAGCCGAGCGCGACCGTCCCGCCTGGCAGCGCCTCGGCGAACTGGTCAGGAGCGTCCGGCACGGCCACGGCAGCGACCCCGCCCGTTCCGAACCGGTCGTCCGGGCCCTCGCCGGCCGCCTGCCCGAGCCCCTGGCCTCCGAGCTGCTCGCCGCGACCGTCCCCTGGAAGGCCCCGGGGGTGGAGACCGACCTGGACGCGCTGGCGGCGCGCCCCATCGGCGGCGTCTTCGCGGTCGACCGGGTCGCCCGCCTCCTTCCCGTCGACCACTTCGGCCCCGCTCCAGAGCGAATGCTCCCCCATGCGGTCCGCCTCGCCGCACGCGCCGACCTGGCCCCCGGCCTCTTCGCCTGCGCCCTCACCCGCGACTACGGCGAGGAGGCGGGCTGGCCCGAAGAATGGCGCGCCGTGCTCCGCGGCCTCCGCGCCCATCCGCACCCGGACGTCGCGTACACCGCCGGGAGCATCCTGACCGCCCGCGAATAGCCGTACCGTGACGATCCAGGGCCTGTCTCAAAGTGGCCTCAGCCACCGCGCGAGCGCGCTACCTGGCCGGCGAGGTAACGCCGGAGGCGAGCCTCACCGGGCAGATCGCGAAGCGATGGCGCGCTCGCACAAGGCACGGTCACGGTGCGAGCCGCCAGGCGAGCACCGTGGGCCGGAACTTTGAAACACAGCGGAGGGCGGCGGATGACCGACTGGCGGGTACGGGGCTTCCGGGAAGTGCGCGAGCTGGGCCGGGGCGGCCAGGGCCGGGTCGTCCTGGCCCGGCACGAGACGCGCGGTACCCCGGTGGCGATCAAGTACCTTCCGGCCGGCGCGGGCGAGGCGGCGCAGGAGCGGCTCCGGCACGAGGCGAAGATGCTCGGCCGGGTCGAGAACCCGCACGTGGCGCGCCTGTACCGGCTGGTCGAGAGCGAGCACGGCACCGCGATCCTGATGGAGGCGGTGAACGGCGTCCCGTTCAGGGAGATCCTCCGGCGGCACGGGACCCTCGGACCCGAGGCCGCCCTGACCGTTCTCAAGGGCTCCCTGCTCGGCCTGGCCGCGGCGCATGAAGCCGGGGTGGTCCACCGCGACTACAAGCCCGCCAACGTCATCGTCCCGGCCGACGGCCGCAGCAAGCTCATCGACTTCGGGATCGCCACGGCCGCCGGGAGCGCCTCCGCCGAGGGCACTCCGCCGTACATGGCGCCTGAGCAGTGGCGCCGCGAGCCTTCCTCCCCCGCCACCGACGTGTACGCGGCCACCTGCGTCTTCTTCGAGAGCGTCACCGGGCGCCGGCCGTATCCGGCGCGCGGGATGGCGGCCCTCCGCACGGCGCACATGTCGGAACCGGTCCCCGTGGAGAAGGTCCCCGAGGCACTCCGGCCCCTGATCGCCAGAGGCATGGCCAAGGCCCCTGAGGAACGCCCCGCGAGCGCCGCCGAGTTCGTCGGCGAGCTGGACGACGTCGCGCGTTCCGCCTACGGCCCCGACTGGGAGTCGCGGGGCGTCCGCGCGCTGGCCGCGACGGCCGTCGCCCTGGCCGCGCTGTTCCCCCTCGCCGCCGCCGGGCTGGGCTCCGCGTCCGCCTCGGCCGGGGCCGTGGCGGGCTCCTCGGGCGCCGTCGCGACGCTCGGCGCCAAGACCACGGCCGTCGTCGCCGGAACGGCCGTCGCGGGTGCCGCGGCGGGCGGCGCGGGCGTCTACCAGGCGACCCAGGAGGAGGACCCGCCCCGCCGTCCCGCCGCCGTGTCGGCGCCCGCCTCACCGGCGGGAAAGACCGTGACGGTGGGCAGGCTCACCCTCGTCGTCCCGCCCTCCTGGCGCGTCCAGCGGATTCCGGCCGTCCCCCGGTCAGGTGACGACAGTGGACCGGGCGACGGCTACTTCGTCTCCTCCGGCCGGCCGTGCCTCGGCATGCCGAGCGGCTACACACCGGTCCTGCCCGGCCATGCCAGCGATTGCCCGGGGTTCTTCGTCCTCGCGTCGGACTTCCTCACCAACCCCTCCCGCTACATCGCCGGCCCGTACAAGACCGGCGACACCTATGCCTCCCTGTTCGGGCAGGACGAGGGGCTGAGCTGCCCGGGCCGCGATGAGCTACGCGCCGTCGGCGTACGTCATGGCGCCACCCTGCAGACGGCACGGCCGGCGGCGATCGGTCCCCGCACGGCGAACTTCCGCCAGTGGCGCGTGCCCTGCTACACGCGCGGTGGCATCGACGAGTACGGGCCGACCGACCGCACCGGCTTCTCCTTCCTCGAACTCCACTGGCACCTGCCGGAGTCGCGGATCCTCGTCGTCGACCTCTGGGCCACGCCCGGCCTGGCGGGCATCCTCGCCAAGGCCGGCTGGCGCTGATCACTCGTCGGGGACGGCGTTCTCCAGTTCGTGGGCGAGTTCCTCGAGTTCGGCGCCGCCGGACATGAGGGCGGTCAGGTCGGCGATGGTGATCTCGGATTTGGGGTGGTAGCCGATGCTGCGGCCGCGCTTGAGGACGAGGAAGCGGTCGCCGACCGGGTAGGCGTGGTGCGGGTTGTGGGTGATGAAGATGACGCCGAGGCCGTCCTCGCGGGCGCGGACGATGTAGCGCAGGACGACGCCGGCCTGCTTGACGCCGAGGGCGGCCGTGGGCTCGTCCAGGACGAGGACCTTGGCGCCGAAGTAGACGGCGCGGGCGATGGCGACGCACTGGCGCTCGCCGCCCGAGAGGGTGCCGATGGGCTGGTCGACGTCGCGCAGGTCGATGCCCATCCGCAGCAGTTCGGAACGGGTCTTCTCGCGCATGAACGGGATGTCCATGCGGCCGATGCCGCGGCGCTTCTCCGAGCCGAGGAAGAAGTTGCGCCAGACGGGCATCAGGGGGACGACGGCGAGGTCCTGGTAGACGGTGGCGATGCCGCGGTCCAGGGCGTCGCGGGGCGAGCCGAACGCGACCGGCTCGCCCTCGACCTCGAACGTCCCGGCGTCGTGCCGGTGCAGACCGGCGACGATCTTGATGAGGGTGGACTTGCCCGCGCCGTTGTCGCCCAGGACGCAGACCACCTCGCCGGGGGCCACCTCCAGCGAGACGCCGCGCAGGGCGATGATGTTGCCGTAGTTCTTGCCGACGTCGGCGAGCCTGATGAGGGTCAACGTCCTCGCTCCACTCTGCGCCGTACGATCAGGTTCACCACGGTGGCGATGAGCAGCATCGCGCCGAGGAAGAACTTGAACCAGTCGGGGTTCCACTCGGCGTACACGATGCCCTTGTTGGTCATGCCGAAGATGAACGCGCCGATCGCGGCGCCGATCGCCGAGCCGTAGCCGCCGGTGAGCAGGCAGCCGCCGATCACCGCGCAGATGATGAAGAAGAACTCGTTGCCGACGCCCTCGCCGGACTGCACGGTGGCGAACGCGAACAGCAGGTGCATCCCGGAGACCCACGCGCAGAACGCGACGCCCATGAACAGGCCGATCCGGACGCGGGTGACCGGGACGCCGACCGCGCGGGCGCTGGCCGAGGAGCCGCCGACCGCGAGGATCCAGTTGCCGGTACGGGTGCGCAGCAGGATCCAGGTGGCGGCGGCGACCAGCAGCAGCCACCACAGGACCGTGATGTTGACGTTGACGCCGCCGAGCTGGAGGTCGGAGGCGAACACGGCGCGGGCCGAGGCGAAGCCGTCCATGTCGCGGATCGAGTCGGAGGCGACGTTGCCGGTGGCGGCCTTGGTGACGCCGAGGTTGAGCCCGGCCAGCATGAAGAACGTGGCGAGCGTGATGATGAAGCTCGGCAGCCCGGTCCTGTTGTAGAGGACGCCGTTCAGCGCGCCCAGCGCCAGGGTGACGGCGAGGGAGACGGCCACCCCGGCCCAGGCGTTGAGGGTGAGCTGGTAGCTGATCAGCGCGGCGATCAGCGCCGAGGTGGTCACCATGACGCCGGCGGACAGGTCGAACTCGCCGCCGATCATCAGCAGCGAGACGCCGACCGCCATGATGCCGAACGTCGAGCTCGCGTACAGGATCGTCGAGAACGAGCTCGCCTGCAGGAACGCGTCGGCGACGACCGAGAAGAACACGAAGACCGCGAGCGCCCCGAGCAGCGCGCCGAGCTCGGGGCGGCCGAGCAGGCGGCGCAGCGGGGAGTGCCGGGCGACGCGCTCGTCCGCGGTGGCCGCCAGGCTCACCGGGTGCCTCCGACGGCGAACGGCTCGATGGCGGCGGCGTTGTCCTTGGTGACGATCGCGGGCCCGGTCAGGACGGGACGGCCGCCGCCGACGGTGTTGCCGTTGTTCTTCAGCAGCCACAGCTGGTCGACCGCCCCGTACCCCTGCAGGTAGGGCTGCTGGTCGACGGCGAACTGGATGGTGCCGGCCTTGATCGAGGCGACCAGGTCCTTGTTCATGTCGAACGTGGCGACCTTGGCCTTGCTGCTCGTCTCCTTCACCGAGTCGACGGCGGTCGCGGCGAACGGCGCGCCGAGCGTCAGGATGCCGTCGACGTCCTTGTCGGCCTGGAGCTTGGCGGTGATCGACGACTTCACCTGGGGCATGTTGGTGCCCTGGACGAAGAGGTTCTCCATCTCGCCGCCGAAGGTCTTCTTGGCGCCGGCGCAGCGGTCCTCCAGGCCCACGTTGCCCTGCTCGTGGATGACGCACAGCGCCCGCTTCGCGCCGATCGCGGCCAGCTCGCGGCCCGCGGCCTCGCCCGCGATGGCCTCGTCCTGGCCGAAGTGCGCGATCGCGCCGAACTTGGCGGACACGTCGGCACCGGAGTTGATCGAGACGACCGGGATCTTGGCGGCGGTGGCGCGCGCGACGACGTCCTTGAGCGCGTCCGGCTTGGCGAAGGTGACGATGATCCCGTCCACCTTCTTGTCGATCTCGGCCTGGACGAGCTGGGCCTGCTTGCCGCCGTCGGGATCGGCGGAGTAGCTGAAGTCCACGTTGCTCTTGGCGGCGGCGGCCTTGGCGCCCTTCTGGACGATGTCCCAGAACGTGTCGCCGGGGCCCGAGTGGGTGACCATCGCGACCTTGATCCGCTCGGTCTTGGCGCCGGGGTCCTCCTCGGACTCCTTGCCTCCCGAACCGCTGCAGGCCGAGAGCGCCAGCACTCCCGCCGCCGTCAGGGCCAGCAGGCCCCTGCTCTTCAGGTTCTTCCTCACGCGGCTCATGAGGGCTCCGTTCTCCCCGAGGGGGTGGGCTGGGTGAACTGAGACTTACAGGTGGCGCCGCCGGGCCCCGCGCTCCTTGTCGTAGCGCGCGCGGGCCTCGCGGGTGGACTCCAGGGCCGAGACCTCGGCGACCGGGACGTCCCACCAGGCGCCGCCGTCGGGAGCGGGTACCAGCGGATCGGTCTCGATGTGGATGAGGGTCGTGGTGGACGCGGTGCGGGCCCGCCCGAGCGCGGACCGTAGATCGCTGATCGTAGCGGCACGTACCACGGTGGCACCGAGGCTCGCGGCGTTGGCCGCGAGGTCGATCGGAAGCGTCTCCCCGTCCAGGCCAGAGGGGGTACGGGCGCGGTAGCGGGTACCGAAACGGCGGGCCCCGACCGACTCCGACAGCGCACCGATCGACGCGAAACCGTGATTCTGCACGAGCACCACGACGAGCTTGATCCCCTCGGCCACGGCGGTGGCCAGCTCCTGCGCCATCATGAGGTACGAGCCGTCCCCGACCAGCACGAACACCTCGCGGGACGGGTCCTCGGAGTCGAGCACGGCCAGCTTGGCGCCGAGCCCGCCGGCGATCTCGTAGCCCATGCAGGAGTAGCCGTACTCCACGTGGTAGCCCTTGGGGTCGGCCGTACGCCAGAGCTTGTGCAGGTCACCGGGCATCGACCCGGCCGCGCAGACCACGACGTCGCGGGGCCCGGCCGCCTCGTTCACGGCGCCGATCACCTCGGTCTGGGCGGGCAGCGGGGCATGGCCGAGCCGGTACGCGCCGTCGGTGACGGCGTTCCAGCGGGCCGCCAGGACGCGGGTCTCCTCGCGGTAGGCGTCGGGGACGGAGTGGCCGGCGAGTGCGGCGTGCAGGGCCCGCAGCCCTTCGCGGGCGTCGGCGACCAGCGGGACGCCCGCGTGCTTGGCGGCGTCCAGGCGTGCCACGTTCAGGTTGACGAACCGGACGCCGGGACGGGCGAACAGCGTGCGCGAGGCCGTGGTGAAGTCGCTGTAGCGGGTCCCGACGCCGAGCACGACATCGGCCTCGTTCGCCAAGGCGTTCGCGGCGGTGGTGCCGGTCGCGCCGATCGCCCCGACCGAGCAGGGGTGGTCCCACGGCAGGGAGCCCTTGCCCGCCTGGGTCTCGGCCACGGGGATCCCCGTCGTCTCGGCGAACGCGCGCAGCTGGCCGGTCGCACCCGAGTAGATGGCGCCTCCCCCGGCGACGATCAGCGGTCGTTCGGCGCCGCCGAGGAGGGCCGCGGCCTCGTCGAGCGCGGCGGGCTCGGGCAGCGGGCGGGCGATCCGCCAGGTCCGTTCGCGGAACAGCTCCTCGGGCCAGTCGTACGCCTCGGCCTGGACGTCCTGGGGCAGCGCGAGCGTCACCGCGCCCGTCTCGGCCGGGTCGGTCAGCACGCGCATCGCGGCCAGCAGCGCGGATTCGAGCTGCTCGGGACGGTTGATGCGGTCCCAGTACTTGGAGACCGGCTTGAAGCAGTCGTTGACGGAGACGTCGTAGGACCGCGCGTCCTCCAGCTCCTGCAGCACGGGGTTGGCCGTACGTGTCGCGAACACGTCGCCGGGCAGCAGCAGTACGGGCACCCGGTTGATGGTCGCCAGCGCGGCGCCCGTCACCATGTTGGTCGCGCCCGGCCCGATCGACGTCGTGCAGGCGAACGTGGCCAGGCGGTCGCTCATCCGGGCGTAACCGACGGCCGTGTGCACCATCGCCTGCTCGTTGCGCGCCATGTAGAACGGCAGGGCGTCGCCGTACTCCAGCAGTGCCTGCCCCACCCCGGCGACGTTCCCGTGCCCGAAGATGCCGAAGCAGCCCGGGAAGAAGCGGCGGCGTTCGCCGTCGCGTTCGGACCACTGGACGGCCAGGAAGCGGACGAGTGCCTGCCCGACGGTGAGTCTCATCGTCGCTCCTCGGGGGAAGTCAGCGGCAGCCGCCCGTCGAGGGGCTGCTCAAGCCAGGTGTCACGGACCCACGTGTGCGCGGGGTCGTCGCAGATCCGCCAGGCGCGTTCCGGGGACGGTCCGGCCATCACGTTGAGGTAGTAGAGGTGGTGGCCCGGTACCGCCATCGACGGCCCGTGCCAGCCGTGCGGGACGAGCACCACGTCGCCGTCCCGGACCTCGGCCAGGACGTCGATGGGACGTTCTGCGGTGCCGTACACCTGCTGGTACGCCATCCCGGGGCGGCCGCCGGGGCCCGGCGCGACCTCGAAGTAGTAAATCTCCTCCAGCACGGCCTCGGACGGCGTCTCCTCGTCGTGCTTGTGCGGTGGATACGACGACCAGCAGCCGCCGGGCGTCAGGACCTCGCAGGCGATGAGCCGGTCGGCGTACGGGAAGCCCTCGGGCGTACCGAAGTTGTTGACCTGCCGGCTGGCGGGCCCCGCGCCGCGCAGCTCGACCGGGACGTCCTCGGCGGGCACGTAGCGCGGGACGAGGCGGCGGGTGCAGCGCGCGCCCGCGAGCGCGAACCGTCCCTGCCCGCTGACCGTCACGTGCGCGTCGCGCGGCACGTAGGCGAAGTCGGTCACGCGGGAGAAGACGTCGCGCCGCCCGCGCAGCTCGAAACGCTCGCCGTCGCAGGTCACGGTGCACGACCCGGCGAGCGGCAGCACGATCGTCTCGAACTCGCCCGTCCCGAACGCCGCCTCGCCGCCGTCCGGCAGCTCCAGGACGCGGAGCGCGGCGTACGACCAGCCGGCGGACTCGGGCGTGACGACCAGGCCGTACGGTCCGTCGGCGGTGGACCCCGCGGGCAGGTGGTGCTTCATCGGAGCCCCTCGACTTCGGCGGTGTCCGGCATGGCGTCGGCGCAGGCGAGCCGGGACGCGACGATCGCCCCGGCGGTGCCCGCGAACGTGATCACGCGTTCCAGGTCCCAGCCGGCCAGCAGCCCGTGGCACACCGCGCCGCCGAACGCGTCGCCCGCGCCGAGGCCGTTGACGACCTCCACCTCGACGGGCGGGCACTCGACGACGGTGTCGCGGGTGGCGGCCAGCACGCCCTTCGGGCCGCGCTTGACGATGGCCAGCTCCAGGCCGAGATCGAGCAGGGCGCGGGCGGCGGCGCGCGGCTCGCGCTCGCCGGTCGCCATCTCGCACTCGTCGATGTTGCCGACGGCGACGGTGGCGTGCTCGAGCGCGCGCCGCGTCCAGTGCCGCGCGTCCTCCGGGGACGGCCAGAGCATCGGCCGGTAGTCGAGGTCGAGGATGGTACGGCCGGGGTGGGCGGCGAGGGCGTGGAGCGTGGCCTCGCGGCTGGGCTCCTGGGACAGTCCGGTGACCGTGCCCCACACGATCCGGGCCGAACGGATCGCGTCCAGATCCAGCTCCTCGGGATGGATCTCCAGGTCGGGCGCCTTCGGGTAGCGGTAGAAGTAGAGCGGGAAGTCGTCCGGCGGGAAGATCTCGCAGAAGGCGAGCGGAGTCGGCAGGCCCGGAACGGCGGTGACGTAGCGGTCGTCCACCCCGTACCGCTTGAGCGCCTTGTGGATGAACCGTCCGAACGGGTCGTCCCCGGTACGGGTGATGACGGCCGTACGGCGCCCGTACCGTGCCGCCGCGACCGCGACGTTCGTGGGGCTTCCACCCAGGTACTTGCCGAAGGTCTCGACGTCTTCCAGGGGCACGCCCACTTGGCGCGGGTACACGTCCACGCTGACCCGCCCCATGGTGATGAGGTCGTAGGGGGTGGGACCGGGGGTCACCGTTCCACCTCGGCGAGGTAGTCCAGGCAGGTACGGACGTCGGCGTAGGGGCCGCCCTCAGGCGGATCGGGCGGTTCGGTGGTGAGGATGGCGTCCTGCTCCATGACGTACCAGCCTTCGTATCCGGCGACTTCCAGCGTGCGGATCACTCCGGTGATGTCGATGTCCCCTTGGCCGAGGGGCCGGTACAGGCCGTTGCCCACGGCCTCGGTGTACGAGACGCGCCCTTCGCGTACCCAGCCCGCCAGCAGCACGTCCACGTCCTTGAGGTGGACGTGGGCGATGCGCTGTGCGGCGAAGCGGGCCAGCCACAGGGGGTCGGTGCCGCCGACGATGAGGTGCCCGGTGTCCAGGCAGAGCGGGACGCTGCAGCCGCCGAGGACGCGCTCGACCTCGGCGCGGCGTTCCACGACCGTCCCGACGTGCGGGTGCAGCGCCACCCGCCGGCCGCGCGCGGCGGCGGCGATCGTGATGGCGTCCAGGTTGGACAGCAGCGTCCGCCAGGCCTTGGTGTCCAGGTCGGGCCGCTGGTCGTAGCCGTCGATCCCGGTGGCGGCCGCCAGGATCAGCATCGCGTCCTCGCCCGTGCCGTCCTGCCCGTCGAGGTCGTCGAGGTCGTCGAGGTCGTCGAGGGCCCGGTCGATGCCGGGCAGCGGGTCATGTGCGGGATCGTGCAGGACGACCGGGACGAACGCGCCGACCAGCGCGAGACCGTACTCGGCCAGGAGCCGTGCGCGGCCGGCGGGATCGTCCGGCAGGAATCCGGCCGGACCGAGTTCGGTCGCGGTGAGGCCGAGGTCGCGCATCTCGGCCAGCACGCGCCGGGGCGCCATCTGGTGGCCCCAGCCGGGGACCTCGCAGATCCCCCAGGAGATCGGTGCGCCGGCCACCTTCATCGCCGAACCTCCTCCACTCGGACGACCCGGCCCTCGCGCCGGGAGATCTCGCAGGCCTCCGCGAGGTAGAACGCCTCCAGCGCGTCCTCGGGAGGGCAGGGGTTGCCGCGGCGTCCGGCCACCATGTCGATGAATGCCCGCAGTTCCGCGTCGTACGCGGCGGCGAAGCGTTCGAGGAAGCCGCCGTACGCGGGGACGTGCGCGCCGTCCTGGCCCGCCTCGGGTACGGCGCTGACCGGCGTGCGCTCGTCCAGGCCCGCGACGAGGCTGTCCTTGGAGCCGAACAGCTCCAGCCGCACGTCGTAGCCGGCGGCGTTGTAGCGGGTGGCGGCGACCGTGCACAGCGTGCCGTCGTCGAGGCCGAGCAGCGCGGCGCCGGTGTCCACGTCGCCGCACTCGCGGAACATCTCGTCACCGTTGTCGGACCCCGCGGCCACCACCCACGTGACCTCGTGCCCGGTGACGTGGCGGATGGAGTCCAGGTCGTGGATGACGCAGTCGCGGAACAGGCCGCCGGAACCGGGGATGTACGCGGCGGGCGGCGGTGCCGGGTCGAGGCTGCACGACCGGACGGTGTGCAGCCGGCCGAGCCGCCCGGCGGTGACGGCCTCGCGCGCCGCGACGTACCCGGCGTCGAACCGGCGCTGGAAGCCGACCTGGACCGGAACCCCGGCGGATCGGGCGTCCCGGACGATTTGGAACGTTCCATCAATATCCGAGGCCAGCGGTTTCTCGCAGAACACCGGTATTCCGGCATCGACGGCGCGGCCCACCAGCCCGGCGTGCGCGTCGGTCGCGGCGGTCACGACGAGGCCGTCCAGGCCCGCCGCGAACAGTTCCGCCACCGAGTCGGCGACCAGTCGACCCACCACCGGGCGATCGGCCACCATGTCACCGGTCCGCGCGTCCAGCCTGGCGGCCAGCTCGCGCGCCCGGGCCGGATCGGCGTCGGCCACCACCAGCGCCTCGACCTCGGGCATGTCCAAGAGTGCGGCGGCGTGGCGCGCTCCGATGCGCCCCGCGCCGGCCAGCCCGATCCTCATCGGTCCCTCCCGTTCGGCGTGGTCCGGGACGGCGCGCTCTGCGGCGCGGCCCCGGCCTTGCGGTCGGCTTGCGGTCAGGTGCTTGCGGTCGGCTGATTCGGGTGAGCTGAGCCCGAGTGTGCTGGAGCGTTCCATGCGCGTCAACGACCCAGCTGGCATCCTGTCCGTTACGACCTGTCCGCAATAGGCCCGATCCCGGCGGCGGGATGGTTCCCGGCAGGCTGAGCAAGCGCTAGGTTTGTCCCCATGCGGGTCTTCCTCACCGGCGCGTCCGGATTCGTCGGTTCCCATACCGTCCGTGCCCTGCTCGACGCCGGGCACCGGCCCCGCGCCCTGGTCCGCGACCAGGCCAAGGCCGCGAAGGTCCTGGCCAACCTGGGTGTACCCGAAGGCGAGGTCGAGTTCGTCACGGGCGACATGCTCGACCCCGGCGCCGTCAACGCCGCCCTCGACGGCTGCGACGCCGCCATCCACGCCGCCGCCGCGATCGGCGTGACCGGTGCCCCCACCCGGCCGCGCGGCCCCCTCACGGCCGGCGCCGCGTCCGGGCGCGACCCCGAGAGCGCGCTCGTCCAGGTCAACGTCTCCGGTACGCGCAACGTCGTCGGCGGCGCGGTCGCCCGCGGGCTCGACCGGGTGATCCACGTGTCGACGGTCGCGGTGTTCGTGCCGCCCGGCGGGCCCCGCATCACCACCGACGGGCCGCTCGCGACGCCCCGTACCGAGTACGGCCGCTCCAAGCTCGCCGCCGAACGGTACGTACGGGACCTGCAGAAGGAAGGCGCCCCGGTCACCATCGTCTATCCCGGCGGTGTCTGCGGCCCCGACCAGCCCGTCCTGGACGCGCTGATGGAGGGCCTCAGCGCGGCGCTCGACCAGGCCTGGCCGCTGCCGCCCGGCGGGGTGTCGGTGATCGACGTCCGCGACCTCGGCGAGGCGCTCACCCGCGCGGTCGCCACCCCCACGCCCGACCGGCTCCTGCTCGGCGGCCACTACCTGACCTGGCCGCAGTACGCCGACCTGTGCGACCGGCTGACCGGCCTGCGCTGCCGCCGCGTCCGCGTCCCGGCCGCCGTCATGCTCGGCGCCGGTACGGCCCTGGACGCGGCCAAGCGGATCCGGAACTTCGACTACCCGCTCACCCGGGACGCCGCCGAGTTCATGGTCAAGCTCGTCCCGACCGACGACGGGCCGTCCCTGGACGCGCTGTCGATGACGCTGCGCCCGATCGACGAGACGGTCTCGGACGGCCTGCGCTGGCTGGCCGAGACCGGCCACCTCCGCAGGGCCGGCCGGCTGGCCCCCTCCCCCGCCCCGGACGCCCCCAAGGAGCCACCCGTGCCGACCTTCATCGAGCGGGCCTTCGGCCCGACCTTCCAGAAGGTCTCGGGGGCGCGCTGGTTCTCCAAGGTCGGGCCCAAGGTCGTACCGCCGCTGGACCGCGCGCTGCACAAGGTGACCGGGGGCCGCTTCCTGCTCGGCCAGCTCCTGGTCCCGAGCCTGGTCCTGACCACCACCGGCGCCATCAGCGGGAAGCGGCGCCAGACGCCGCTGGCGTGCATGCCCGAGCCGGACGGCTCGTTCATCGTCGTCGGCTCCAACTTCGGCCGCGAGAAGCACCCCGCCTGGACCGGCAACCTGATCAAGAACCCCGGCGCGGAGGTCAGCCACCGCGGCCGTACGGCCAAGGTCACCGCCCGGCTGATCGAGGGCGAGGAGCGCGCCAAGGTGTGGCCGCGCCTGATCCAGGTCTGGCCGGTGTACGACCGCTACGTGGAGCGCGTCGACCGCGAGCTGCGGGTGTTCCGCCTGACCCCGGTCTCCTGACGCTCCCCCGCCCGGCGGCACCGGCTCACGCCGGTCCCCGCAGCGCGCGGGAGACCCGGCGGCCGGCCAGCGCGTAGGCGAGCAGCACGCCCAGCGCGTTGAGGATGACGTCGTCGATGTCGAACGCCCGGCCGAGCACGGCCATGCCCTGGACGGTCTCGATCGCCAGCGAGAGCAGGACGCCCACCAGGGCCAGCCGCACGGGCCCGCGCAGCCGCTTGCTCGCCACCGGCAGCAGGATCCCCAGCGGCGCCAGCAGGATCACGTTGCCGCCGACCTGCAGCAGCGCGTCCTTGATCGGCTGGTCCAGGTAGAACCGCAGCGAGCGTCCCGGGTCGATGTTGCCGCCCGCCTGCCCGTTGTCCTCGACCGGGGTCAGGGTGAGCCGGAACGCGTAGTAGAAGAAGACCACGAGCCCGGCGAGCGCGGCCAGGACCGCCAGCGCCCGCAGGGCCAGCACGTACCAGGGGGCTCGCTGCTCCACCGACTCGGCCATGCGCGGCCTCTGCCCGTTCGGGCGCGGGGTATGCGGTCAGAGGGATTTCCGGAAGGCGGCCAGCCTCCGCTGGTCCTCCTCCGGCGTCCTCGCCGCCTCCGGGGTACCCGGGTAGGTGTCCAGCAGAAGGTGCGTGGCGCCCAGTTCCGCGAACTCCTCCGCCTCGCGGCGGGCCAGGTCCGGATCGTCCAGCCGGATGCGGGGCGCCAGCGCCGGTACGGGGCGCCCGGCCTCCTCGGCGGCGGCGCGCAGGGCCGGCAGTCCCTTCTCCCGGAGCCAGGCCGGGGTGACGTTGATCGGATGCCAGGCGTCGCCGAAGCGGGCGACCCGCCGCAGCGCCCCCGGCGCCTGCCCGCCGACCCAGACCGGCGGGTGCGGCTCCTGCACGGGATGCGGCCTCGGGTCGACCGTCTCACCGCCGTAGCTGACCGCGTCCCGCGTCCAGGAGGACAGGATGACGTCCAGGTACTCGTCGGTGAGGGCCCCGCGCCGCTCGAACGGCACGCCCAGCGCCGCGTACTCGCGCCGCGCCCAGCCGACGCCCACCCCGAAGATCAGCCGGCCGCCGCTGAGCCGGTCCAGGTTGGCGGTGACGCGCGCGGTCTGGAGCGGATGCCGGTACGGCAGGATGGTCACCGTGGTGCCGAGCCGGACCCGCGTGGTGATCCCCGCCAGCCAGGCCAGCGTGGTGAACGGGTCGTAGAACGGCCCCGGATACTGCGCGGCCACGTCCGGCGTGACCGCGACATGGTCGGAGATCATCGCGAACCCGAAACCCGTGTCCTCCGCGAAGCGGGCCCATCCCGCGAACGCCTCCGGAGTGGCGGCGGTGCCGAAGTTGGGGATGTTGATGCCGAGTTCCATATCCGGGACCAACGTCCGCGGCCACGGCGGTGTTCCACCCGAGACGGCGAGGACGCCCGCGCCGGAGCGCGGGCGTCCTCGTTTCCCTCCGGCCAGATCCCCTGGTCAGGCGGCGACGGTGGCCGCCACGCTCGTGGCGGGCTCCAGTGCCAGCTCCAGAACCTCGCGGACATCGCTCACCGCGAAGACCGTCATGTTCTCCAGCACCTCGGCCGGCACGTCCTCCAGGTCCGGCTCGTTCCGCTTGGGAACGATCGCGGTCGTGATGCCCAGCCGGCTGGCGGCCAGCAGCTTCTGCTTCAGGCCCCCGATCGGCAGCACCCGCCCGGTCAGCGACACCTCACCGGTCATCGCCACATCGGACCGCACGGGCCGTCCCGTCAGCAGCGAGGCCAGCGCGGTGGTCATCGTGATGCCGGCGCTCGGCCCGTCCTTGGGGATCGCCCCGGCGGGCACGTGGACGTGCACGCCGCGGTCCTTCAGGTCGCCGACCGGAAGCTCCAGCTCCGCACCCCGCGAGCGCAGGTAGCTGAGCGCGATCCGGGCCGACTCCTTCATGACGTCGCCCAGCTGCCCGGTGAGCGTCACGCCGGTGTCACCGGTCTCCTTGTCGGCCAGCGACGCCTCGATGTAGAGGACGTCACCGCCGGCACCGGTGACCGCCAGCCCGGTCGCCACGCCCGGCACGCCCGTACGGCGCTCGGACTTGCTCAGCTCGACCTCCGGCGTGAACCGGGGCCGCCCCAGGTACTCCTTGAGCCCCTCGGCGTCCACGGACACCGGCAGCTCGGTCTTCTCCAGGGCGACGTTGGCCGCGACCTTGCGCAGCACCCGGGCGATCGCCCGGTCGAGCGACCGCACGCCCGCCTCGCGGGTGTACTCGGCCGCCAGCATCCGCAGCGCGTCGTCACCGAAGGCGACCTCCGACGACTCCAGCCCGGCCTTGTCGAGCTGGCGCTGCAGCAGGTGGTCGCGCGCGATCGTGACCTTCTCGTGCTCGGTGTAGCCGTCCAGCTGCACCAGCTCCATCCGGTCCAGCAGCGGCCCCGGGATCGCCTCCACCACGTTCGCGGTGGCCAGGAACAGCACGTCGCTCAGGTCGAGCTCGACCTCCAGGTAGTGGTCCCGGAACGTGTGGTTCTGCTCGGGGTCCAGGACCTCCAGCAGCGCCGCCGTCGGGTCGCCCCGGTAGTCCGCGCCGACCTTGTCGACCTCGTCCAGCAGCACGACCGGGTTCATCGACCCCGCCTCGCGGATGGCCCGCACGATCCGTCCCGGCAGCGCCCCCACGTAGGTGCGCCGGTGACCGCGGATCTCGGCCTCGTCCCGTACGCCGCCCAGCGCGACCCGGACGAACTTGCGGCCCATCGACCGCGCCACCGACTCGCCCAGCGACGTCTTGCCGACCCCGGGCGGGCCGGTCAGCGCCAGCACCGCGCCCGACCGCCGCCCGCCGACGACGCCCAGCCCCCGGTCCGCGCGCCGCTTGCGCACGGCCAGGTACTCGATGATGCGCTCCTTGACGTCGTCCAGGCCCGCGTGGTCGGCGTCCAGGATCTCCCTGGCGCCCGCGATGTCGTACGCGTCCTCGGTGCGCTCGTTCCACGGGATGTCCAGGACGGTGTCGAGCCAGGTACGGATCCAGCCGCCCTCCGGGGAGGCGTCCGACGAGCGCTCCAGCTTGTCGACCTCCTTCAGCGCCGCCTCGCGCACCTTCTCCGGCAGGTCGGCCGCCTCGATCCGGGCCCGGTAGTCGTCCTCCTCGTCGGCGGGGTCGCCGTTGAGGTCGGCGAGCTCCTTGCGGATGGCCTCCTGCTGCTGGCGCAGCAGGAACTCCCGCTGCGTCTTCTCCATGCCCTCCTGGACGTCCTTGCGGATCGTCTCCGCCACGTCCAGCTCGGCCAGGTGGTCGCGCGCCCACCCGATCGCCAGCGTCAGCCGCTCGACCGTGTCCGGCGTCTCCAGCAGCTCGATCTTCTGCTCGTCGCTCAGGTACGGCGCGTACCCGGCGTTGTCGGCCAGCGCCGACGGGTCGTCGATGGCCTGCACCACGTCCACGACCTGCCACGCGCCGCGCTTCTGCAGGATCACGCTGACCAGGCTCTTGTACTCCTTGGCCAGCTCGTGCTCGCGCCCCGTGGCCGGCGGCACCTCGATCTTGGTGCCCTCCACCCACAGCGCCGCGCCGGGCCCGGTCGTCCCGGTCCCGATCCGCACCCGGTCCACGCCCCGCACCACCGCGCCGGGCTCACCACCGGGCAGCCGGCCCTCCTGCTCGATCACTCCGAGCGTGCCGACGGCCGCGTACTGGCCGTTCAGCCGGGGCACCAGCAGCACCCGCGGCTTGACGGTGGACCGGATCCCCGGCCCCTTGGCCTGGCCGACCGACCGGGCCGCCTCGATCGCCGCGCGCACCTCGTTCTCCGAGAGGTCCAGGGGCACGACCATGCCCGGCAGAACGACCCCGTCGTCCAGGGGCAGGACCGGCAACGTCAGGGTCTCGCTCATGCTCAGCTCCAAGTCTGTAGTGCTCCCGACCCAACCTCGGGTTGAGTCATACTCACTCAAGAAAACGGAGCAGCAATTAATTTCCGCAGCAACGTTCGCTCTCAGCGATCAGCCCGATCCCCCGTCGCCGCGCACGGTGACCGGCATGGCCTGAGTTCCGAAGGGAAGGCCGTCCAAGGGTGTTCACCGGAACGCCCGCCCGCATGGACCTGGTCTCCAAGGATCGGCTCATACGCCTCGCAACGCCATGAAGGGAGCCGGCCGGCGTGACGGCGAGCGGACAGGATCGCGAGCAGATCGCGGCGGTGATCGACACGTACAGGCGCGGCTTCGCCACCATGAACGTCGATGACCTCATCGCCATCTGGGACCAGGACCACGACGACCTGGTCTACGTCGCGATGGAAGAGGCAGGTCCCCGACGGACCTGGAAGGACATCGAGGCCTACTACCGCCACGCCCTCCCCGCCGATCCCACGTTCCACGTCGTGGCGATGCAGGTCGAGACATTGTCGATCGGCCTTCTCGAAGACGTCGCACACGTCCTGTGCCGCTTCCGCTTCGAAGGCGAACAGGAGGGCCAGGAGGACCCCGTCATCGCCGAAGGGCGGGCGACCTTCGTCCTGCACCGCCACCGTGCATCGTGGAAGGTGGTCCACTACCACGAATCCGCCCGGCCGCCCTCCCCGGAGCGGAGGCCGTCCCCAGGCCCCCAACCCGATGGCCGCGACGACGCGAAGTCCTGAGCCCAGGGCCTAGGGCTTGCCTCAGCCACCGCGCGAGCGCGTTACCTGGCCGGTGAGGCGACGCCGAAGGCGAGCCTCACCGGCCGATCGCGAAGCGATGCCGCGCTCGCACAGGCACGGTCACGGTGCGAGCCGCCAGGCGAGCACCGTGGGCCGGGTCTTTGAGACAGGTCTAGGGGGCCGTGAAAGCTCGGGCGCCCTCGGTCCAGGTGCGGTCCAGGTCCGAGTGCTCGGGGAAGCGGTGGTCGATCTCGAGGATCACCATGCCGTGCGCGAACGCGAACAGGGCCTGGGCCAGGTGGGGCTCGCCGGTCGCGCGGAAGAACGGCTCGCCGGCCCACTCTTCGAGGCCCGGGGCGAGGCGGTGGCGAGGGAGCGGCCCGGTGGTGGCCAGCCGGTAGAGGTTGGGGTTGGCGCGGGCGTAGCCGCGGTACGCGCGGAGCAGGGCGGGGACCGGCCGGCCGGTTCCGAGGGCGGCGCCGAGGGTGGTGCCGGTCTCGATGAGGGCCCGCTCGATCAGCGCGACCTCGACGCCTTCCTTGTCGGGGAAGTGCTTGTAGAGGGAGGGGGCGCGGATGCCGATGCGGTCGGCCAGGACCCGCATGGTCAGTGCCTCGCGGCCGGCCTCTTCCAGGACGGCCCGGGCGGCCGACACGATCTCGGCCGCCCGGGGTGTCAGCGGGGTGAGGGACGGCTGCTCGCTGGTCATCCGGCCATCTTCTCAACCCGGGCCTTCAGGGCGGCGTTCATCTCCGCGAAGTCGTCCTCGACCTTCAGCATGCCGCCGACGAAGGGCACCAGGACACCGGTGAACGTCTCGCCCTGGACGAGCCTCGTGCGGCCGCCGGCGATCTCCTGCAGCAGGAAGTAGTGCTCGCCGTCCACGATCCCGGGCATCCCGAAGCGGCCGATCCAGCGCAGCTCCTCGCCGGGGGTCGCGGTGAGG
Organism: Actinomadura sp. 9N407; assembly: GCF_044326315.1. NCBI lineage: Bacteria > Bacillati > Actinomycetota > Actinomycetes > Streptosporangiales > Thermomonosporaceae > Actinomadura > Actinomadura sp. 9N407. The sequence continues at coordinate 392,717 of NZ_JBIRAW010000001.1, forward strand.
ACCTTGGGCTTGAACGTCATGACGCCGCCGTCGTTGGAGAGCTCGTTGGTGAGCTTGGCGCCCACCCGGGCCTCGCCCACGGCACTGATGATGAACGGGTTCCACTCGGGGTAGGCGGGGAAGTCGGCCAGCACCGTCCAGACCTGCGCGGGAGTGGCGTCGATCTCGACCTCGGCGCGGAGCTCGCGGGGGCTGACGCGGGTCCAGACGTACAGCCCGGTGACGAGCAGGACGAGGGCGGCGGCGATGGCGAGAGTGGAACGGAGAAGCATGGCGGCCTCCAGTGGCTAACGTTGTTAGCCAGAACAGTAGCTAACAATGTTAGCCACGGCAAGGCCCCAAGGGCCTGCCGCTTTACCTTCGGCGTTTCTTCGTTGACCTGGGTTTACGCCGCCATGAAGCCGGGGTACTTAACGCAACGTAATCGTGACGCAGGGTGAAGGGCGAACCCGGGGCCGGCAAAGGCCCGGGCCCCCGGACCCCGGTGGACCAGGGAGGGACAGCATGCGGGAGACGGAGATGCCGGACGGGATCGCCGCGCGTGGCCTTCCCGGCGACCCGGTACGGACGGCCGAGGGCGTTCCCGGCGTGTCGCGTCGCTTCCGGCACCGCCCCCCTTCCGCCCTGGTGCCGGCGGCGACGGCAACGCGCCGGGACACACCTCGGGTCCTCGGCCGTCTCGGCCCGGTCTTCCCCGAGACCGATCGTCCCCAGGGAGAGCGAGGTGAGTGCCGGATCCAGCACCGTGTGAACCGTTAGGAGCCGGGCGGCCCTGGACTCTGACCCGACCCCCGTCCCAGGCCGCCCTTCAAGCAGTCGACGTACCGCTGCTATGCCAGGCCCGTGGAGGCGATCCGCCCCCACGGGCCGTGGCATGTCAGGCCCGGCCCTCCGCGGGCCGCGCGCCCTGGCCGGCGGCCAGCTCGGCGCGGGCCTGGCCGACGATCCTGCGCTCGATGAAGAAGGCGAGGAACGGGATCAGGCCCGCCGACACCATGAGGACCATCTGCTTCAGCGGCCAGGCCGCCTTGCGGAAGAGGTCGTACGCGATCGCCAGGTAGATGATGTAGAGCGCGCCGTGGATCGGGGAGATGATCGCCGACGGGGTGCCGTTGCCGCCGATGTAGCGGACCGGCATGCCGACGAAGACCACCAGCAGCAGCATCACGCCGACGATGATGGCCATGACGCGGTACCGGTTGATGGCCGCTTCCACAGTGCACCTCTCTGAGTGTTCGAACGGGGTCCCGGGGGCGAGGTCAGTCGCGCCGGTGGGTCTCGGAGTTGAGCCGCGCGAGATAGCGGTTGTAGGCCGCCAGCTGCGGGTCCTCTTCCTCCTGCTGCCGGATGATGGAGCGCGTCAGCGCGGCCTCGGCGGGCTCCTCGATCACGGCGGGGGCCTTGGTCGAGGGATCGTCGGACAGCTCGTCCCGCATCATCTTGATCCACATCACGATCACGAAGATCGCGAAGATCGGCCATTCGAAGGTGTAGGCCCAGCTACGGTCGTTGCCGGCCTGGGCGCGGTCGAACTGCCACCAGCCGAAGCCGATGAAGGAGAAGCACAGGACGATCGCCACGGCATGCAGCCCGAGCCAGCCGGGGGTGAGGAACCTTCGCACGACTGTGAGCCTACCGCCGGTCTTCCCGAGCCCGGGCCCTACCCCGTACTATGTCCGGCTCGCCGGGGGCGGGCCCGTGTAGACGGCGCGCGGGCGCAGCGGTTCGCGGCCGCCGTACTCCTCCAGCGCGTGCGCGATCCAGCCGGCCGTACGGGCGACCGCGAAGATCGCCTCGCCCGATCCGGGGATCATCCCGGCCACCGTGGCCAGCGTGCCGAGCGCGAGGTCGATGTTGGGCGCGGGCAGCCGCCGCCGCGCCGCCTCCGCCAGCACCGCCTCGGCCACGGCGAGCCCTTCGTGTCCCGGCGCCGCGGCCCTGAGCAGGTCGAAGAGGTACGTGGCGCGCGCGTCGCCGGACTTGTAGACGGTGTGCCCCAGGCCGGGGATCCGCTGCCCGGCGCGCAGCCGTTCGGCGATGACGCGGGGTGCCCGGTCCGGCTCGCCCACCTCGGCCAGCAGCCGTTCCGCGCCGTACGAGGCGCCCCCGTGCAGCGGGCCGCTCAGCACGCCGAGGCCCGCGATGACGACGCCGTACGGGTCGGCCCGTACGGACGCGGCCACCCGTGCCGCGAGTGTGGACGCCGCCAGTTCGTGATCGGCCAGCAGGACGAGTGCCGCCTGCAGTGCGCCGGAGAGCCCCGGTTCGGGCGGCGCCGGGCACAGCCTGGTCCACAGCCGTGCGGCGATGGGGCCGTTCCGCTGGGGAGGCGGGGTGTCTCCGGCCGGGGGAAGCGCCTCGACCATGCCGGTGATCAGGGTGCGGGCGGTAACGAGGACGCCGTCGCGGTCGAGGTGGAAGCGGAGCGGGTCGGTCGCGGCCAGCGCCGCGATGATCACCTGAAGGCGGTCCCGGGGCAGCAGGTCGGCGGGAAGCCCCGACTGGGCGGCGATCGCAGGACCCACTCCGGCGGGCGGCGTCCAGCCGTCGCCGCCTTCGAGCTCGCCCGTCCAGAGCCAGCCGGCGACCTCCTCGAAGCCGTGTGCGGTGGCCAGGTCGAGCGCGTCACGGCCCCGGTAGTACGGCCGGTCCGGGCCGAGCGCGGTGATCGACGACTCGATGGCCAGGTCGCCCGGCCCTGGCGGGCGGCGCGGCTTGCCCCGCCGCGCGAGCTCCTCCACCTGGGCGGCGTCGAAGAGGCTGCGGCGCCCGTCGGCTGCGCGCCTCCTGCGCAGGACGCCCCGGCTCACGTACGCGTACAGCGTGGCGGGCTTCACCCCCAGCCGCTCGGCGGCGGCGGCCGCCTCGATCCATTCCTCGGCCAATGCATCCCCTCACATTGATTTTGATCAATATTGATACATGTGGACGGGAGTGTCAATCTGGGGGCATGCCAGCGATCCATTTCCTTGACGTCACCAACCGCGACGGCGTCCAGACGGCCCGGACAGGGCTGTCGAAGTTCGGCAAGACGATGGTCAACCTCTATCTGGGCCGGCTGGGCGTGGCGCAGTCGGAGATCGGCTTCCCGTTCCTGTTCCACGAGGTCCCGTACGTACGGGCGCAGGTCGCGCTGGCCGAGGCGGGCGCGTTCGGCGGGCTGCGGCTGTCGGGCTGGTGCCGGGGCGTGGCCGCCGACGTGGAGAAGGCGCTGCCGCTCGGGCTCGCGCACTACAACCTGTCGATCTCGACCTCCGACTACATGATCGCCAACAAGTTCCGGGGCCGGCTGGACCGCGACGCGATCGTCAGGGAGATGGTCGCCGCCGTCCGTACCGCCAAGGCGGGCGGAGCGCTGACCGTCGGCGTCAACGCCGAGGACGGCTCCCGTACCGACGACGGCTTCCTCACCGAGTTCGCGCTCGCGGCCAAGGAGGCGGGCGCGGACCGGGTGCGCTACTGCGACACGATCGGCGGGGACACGCCCGGCCGGATCCGGGATCGGTTCGCCACGCTGGCCTCGGCGGTCGCGATGCCGGTCGAGACGCACTGCCACAACGATCTCGGGCTGGCCGTGGCCAACTCCCTGTCCGGCGCGCTCGGCGATCTGGAGGCCGGGCAGGACGCCTGGATCAACACCTGCGTGAACGGGATCGGCGAACGGGCCGGGAACGCCGACCTGCTGTCGTCGATCCTGGCGTTCCGGCACGGATTCGGGCTCGAAGGGCATGGCGCCGAGATCGGGGACCCGATCGACCTGTCCTGGGCGCGGCGGTTCGCGCTGTGGGCGGCCTATGCGCTCGGCCAGCCGCTGCCGTACAACCAGGTCGGTACGGGACGGAACGCGTTCGCGCACGAGTCCGGCATCCACGCCGACGGGGCCCTCAAGGACCACGGCAACTACGAGCTCTACGACGAGAGCACGCTCGGTCCCTTCCCCGACGACCGGCACGCGCGACCGGGACGGGCCGTGCTGACCGGCGAGTACGGGGGCAAGGCCGGGTTCCGGCACGTGATGGAGGGCCTCGGGATCGAGCCGGCGGACGAGGACCTGGCGTTCACGCTCGTCCAGCTGTGCAACGCCATGACCGGACGCCCGCTGACCGATGACGAGCTGGGACTGATCGGCTCCCACCCGTACGAACTGTCGCTGATGTTCCCTGGACAACTCGGCTGAGGAGATCGCCGGACTTGCCGGAAAGTGTCGGGACCCACCTCTAGGTTCAGGGGATGGCGACCAGCACGGCGGCGGGCCCGGCCCAGGCCTACACCTACCCGCGTCCTTCGGGACTGGCCGGCGGACTCCTCGGCCTGTCCACCTCCGGAGGGCTCACGACGACCGGGCCCAAGGAGCACCCGCACTTCTTCAGCGGGCTGCTCACCCAGGCCGCCCCGGCCGCGGCGGCGCTGCTGGCGGTGGCCGACGTCGCGCGGACCCGCTACCACCAGCCGAGGCCCGCGTCGTCCCGCGATCCGGTGGTGACCTGCAACGGCGACCGGCTCCGGCTGGAGTCGTTCTCCGCCTGCTGCGGCGTGTACGCGCGGCTGGACGTGCTGCAGCCCGCCCTGGACGGCGAGGTGCACGAGCGCGGCACCACCAACGTCGACGTCAACGGCCCGCTGCGGGAGGCGCTCGCCCGGGTCGGCGGCTCCGATCCGCTGCATCTGGCGGTCGGCGCCGAGGAGCTGGCGGTCACGACGCTCGACGGCGCGGTGGTGGAGAAGAAGGTCCCGCTGCCCGAACGCTGGCTGCGCGGCTTCGCCGAGGTCCAGGTCATCACGTCCGGCTTCGACCCGCGCGCCGAACTGGTCGCGGCCGAGGCGGTGCGGTTCCTGCGCGGCCTGCCCGCCGCTCGGTCGCGGGGCGTGCTGTGGGTCGTCCCGGCCGGGCGGGGCCTGCGGATCACGTCCAGGCCCGTACCCGGCGCGGTGTGCCTGCCCGGCCCCGATCGGCTCCGGACCATGCTGCCGCTGCTGCGCTTCGCCCGTGCCCTGCGCGCGTACGGTCCCATCGTGACGCCGGGAAGCGGTCCGGCGGCGAGCGTGTGGGAGCTGGAGCTTCCCGGCATGCGCTACGTGCTGGCCCTCTCCCCCGAGCCGCATCGCGGGTTCTCCGGTGAGGGCGCCGTGCTGGACGCGCTGGCGACCGACGAGGCGGCCGACGACGCCGAACTGCTGGGCGCGCTGCTGTCGTTCGAGCCGCGCGTCGAGCCCGACCTGCTGGCCGAACGGGCGGGCCTGGACCTCGTACGGACGCGTGCCGGCCTCACCCAGCTCGGCACGGCGGGCCGCGTCGGCTACGACACCGCCGAGGCCGGTTTCTTCCACCGGGAACTGCCGTACGACGCGGAACGCGTGCTGGCGATGAACCCGAGGCTGCGCAACGCCCGGGCACTGGTGGACGGCGGGCACGTCACGTTCAGCGCACCTGACATGGCGAGTGTGGACGCAGGCGGGACGCCCCGCCAGGTCAGATTCACCGGCGACGGCGCGTCCTGTACGTGCCCCTGGTGGACGGAGTACCGGGGCGGCCGAGGGCCCTGCAAGCACGTGATCGCGGCCCGGCTCGTCCGCGACGCCGCCGAGGAGACCGCCCGATGAACACGACGCGGACCGCGCTCGTCCGCAAGCAGATCGACGGCGGCAATCCCCGGATGGTGGCCGCCCTGATGCCGCGCCTCACCGACGAGGAGCGCCGCCACATCGCCAAGGAGCTGCCCGCCTGGCTGCAGAACCTGCGGAACGAGTATTCCGACTTCGCCTGGGGAGCGGCGCGGCCCAAGTGGGCTCTGATGGCGGCGGGAGCGGGCTGCATCGGCGGCGCCGCGGCGGCGACCAAGTGGCTGACTCAGCGCGACCTGCGCGTCCCGGCCGCCTCGGACGGGCATCGCAAGCATGCCGAGCTGATCGTCTCCGCCACGGCCGGGCGTCCGCTCGCCTGGCGGGCCGATGTGGCCCGGCGGCTGGCAGAACGGTTGACCGTGACCGACCAAGCAGACTGGGACGGGAACGAGACGGCTTGGTGGATCTGCTCGCTGCTCGGTCGCGACGCGGGTGAGGCACCTCCCGAGGACGACGCGTTCGCCGTCGGCTGGGCACGCTGGACGCACCCGATGACGGATCTGGCCGATGATCCGCTGCTGGACGCGATGCTGCCGCGGATCTTCGAGGTCGAGGCCATCGGCCAGGTGATCCAGGGCATATCGAACGGCGACCTGTGGATCGAGGCGCTGACCACGCTCACCGCCAACGGCCGGATCGAACGCACGACGCTGCTCGACGGCTGCCTGCGCCGTTTCCTGCGCGGCGGCATCCTCACCGAACTGCGCTGGTACGCGCGCTTGCACGAGGCGCTCGCCCCCACGCCCGTCGAGGCGGCGGAACGGGCCCGCGACTACCTCCGATTGCTGCCCGCCGCGCCAGGACGGGTCGCCGAGTTGGCGCTGAACGAGGTACGCCGGGCCGATGAGCAGGGCGGGCTGGACGAGGCCGCGTTCAGCGAGGCCGCCTGGGCGCTGCTGTTCCGTCCCGAGAAGAAGCTCGTCCGTGCGGCGCTGACCTGGCTCGATCGCAGTGCCCGCGAACGTTCACGGGTGGACGCGACGCTCTCCGCGCTGACCGTCGCGTTCGGTGGCGACGCCCATGCCCTCCAAGAGCGCGCCGTCGCGGTGGCCGTCAGGTACGCGGCCGAGGCGGGCGACGAGGTCCGCGCGGCCGTCCGGGAGGCGGCCACCGCACTGCCCCGCGATCTCCGCGACCGGATCGCCGCCGCGTTCGGTGAGGTCGAGGTACCGGTGGCAGAGGCGCCGGTCGCACTCGCACCGCCACCACCACCCGCTGCCTTGCCTGCTCCGATCGCCTCCCCCGCCGAACTGGCCGCAGAGTACGCCGCTCTGCAACGCGCCGATCCCACCTGGCAGGACACCGAGCGCGTCATGGCCGCGATGGTGGAGCTCGCCTACCGGGACGAGGAGGGCGTCAAGAAGGCGCTCAGCCCGTTCTTCGACGATCCGTTGGACGTCTGGAACATCTCGCACGAGACCGACTGGTTCTCGCGGATGCCCCAGGCCTGGCCGACCCTCGCCGCGCGGCGCATCGTGCGTCCGGGCGATCCCCTCCCAGAGTTCGGCCGGATCAAGGGGACGTACTACGAGCCGCTGCACCGCTTCCTCATCCAGCGGATGCGCGAGATCGCCGCGACGGCCGGGAGGACACCCCTCCTGCTGGCGACCCCGACTGCGGCCGACGGGCACCTGGATCCGGACGTGCTGCTGTCCCGGCTGGAACGGGTGGAGGCGACCGGGGCCGAGCCCGGGCCCTTCGACCTCGCCCAGGCCCTGCTCCGCCTCCCCCGCGACGTCGACGCCGGCATCGCCGCCCGCGCGGAACACCTCAGGTCCCCGGCGGGCCGTGCGCTCGCGGCCTGGCTGGCATCGGGTGGTGCGCCCGACCCGGCCGTCGAATGCGTGCTGCTCTGGCTGGCCCGGCCCGACGACGACTCCGGCAGCGGTCTCGTGGCGACCGTGACCCCGCGCGGCGACGTACCGGACGCGATCGCTCCGCTGTTCGCCTTCCCGACGGGGAGCTCGTGGAAGGACCATCCGCAGCGCCGGCTGCGGCCTGTCTCCGGCAGCCCCCTCCCCTGGTGGCCCGCGATGCTGCCCTCTCACACCGAGGTCGCCGCCGCCCATCTGCTGTCTCAGCTGGCACCGCTGGTCGAGCGAAGTGAGGAGCAGGGCGCGGTGCTGGTCGGGCTCGCCGAGGCGGACGGGCCGACCGGAGCGGCGACGGCGACCGCGCTCGCGTACGGGCTCACCACCAAGAGCGTGCGGCAGCGCGCCGGGGCCGTGGACGCGCTCCTGCTGATGGCGGCGCGCGGGCGGCTGCCGGCCGCCGAGCTGGGCACGGCCGTCGGGACGCTGACCGAGCACCGGATCGCCAAGCTCCCCCGGGTGGCCGAGGCGCTCTCCCAGTCCGCCGACGCCGGGGCGCGGGTCCAGGTGTGGACGGCCATCGAGGCCGCGCTGCCGGTGATCTTCGATGCCGTGGCGGCGAAGACGATCAAGCAGCCGGCCGGGCTGCCCGACCTGATCGCGCTCGGGACCCGTACGGCCGAGCTGACCGGGGCCCGTGCGAGCGTGCCCGGACTGGGGGAGGCGGCGGGTCGCGGGGGCGCCGGCCGCGTGGTCAAGGAGGCGGCCCGGCTGCAGGCGTTCCTGACCCGGCCATGAGGTTCCCCGAGATACCCCCGTCCCGTACAGTATTCGAGCAAGTCAGGATCATTCCCTCCATTAGCTACTGACGGGACCACGCCGATGACGCTCGCGGACAAGGCCACGGAACGGGCCGTACCGGCTGGGCGGCATCCGGCCCAGACGCGCATCCTCGCGGTGCTCACCGCCTCCCAGGTGCTCGGCGGGATCGGGGTGGGCACCGGGGTCGCGATCAGCACGCTCGCGGCGGCGACGATGTCGGGCTCGGAGGCGATCGGCGGGCTCGCGCAGACCAGCGCGGTCGCGGGCGCCGGGGTACTGGCCGTCCCGATGGCCCGTGCCGCCGCGCGGCGCGGGCGCCGTACCGGGCTGTCGCTGGCGTACGCGGCCGCCACCGCCGGCATGGTGATCGCGGCACTGTCCGCCGGGCTGCACTCGTGGCCGCTGCTGATGCTCGGCCTGTTCCTGGCGGGCGGCGGCAGCGCGGGCGGGCTGGCGGCCCGCTACTCCGCCACCGACCTGTCCCGTCCCGGGCACACCGCCCGGGACCTGTCGATCGTCGTCTGGGCGACCACCGTCGGCTCGATCGCGGGCCCCAACCTCGCCGATCCCGCGGACAGGATCGGCCGTGAGCTGGGACTGGCCGCCTGGGCCGGGCCGTACGCCATGGCGGCGCTCGCGTTCGGGCTGACCCTGATCGGCATCCTCGCCCTGTTGCGCCCGGACCCGCTGCACGCCGCCATCGAGTTGCGGGGCGACGCGCCGACCGGGCCCCCCACGGCGGGCAAGGCCAAGAAGACGGGCGGCTGGCAGACGCTGCGCGAGGCCCCGCGCGCCCGGCTCGCGGTGGCGGCGATCGTGGTCAGCCACGTGGTGATGGTCTCGGTCATGGTCATGACACCGGTCCATCTCAACCACGGGCACGCGAGCCTGACCGTCGTCGGGGTCGTCATCAGCCTGCACATCGCCGGGATGTACGCGCTGTCGCCGCTGCCCGGCTGGCTGGCCGACCGGTACGGGCACGTCCCCGTACTGCTGACCGGGATGGTGCTGCTGGCGTTCGCGGCGGCGCTGGCGGCGGTCTCCTCGCCGCAGCACGTGACCCGGCTGACCGTCGCGCTGTTCCTGCTCGGGCTGGGCTGGTCGTTCGGCCTGGTCGCGGGGTCGGCGCTGCTGACCGAGTCGGTCCCGGCCGAGCGGCGGCCCGCCGTCCAGGGCCTGTCGGACCTGCTGATGAACGGCGGCGCCGCGCTCGGCGGCCTGGCCGCCGGGGCGATCGTGACCGTGTTCTCGTACGGCGTGCTCGCAACCTGCGCGATGGCTCTGGTGTTGCCTATGACGGCGGCGCTCATCCTGAGCGGTCGAGAGCGGAAGGACCTGACATGAGCGAGACACTGGCGTTCGGCACCGTGGACACCGTGCTCGGCCGGCTGCTGGTCGGCGCCACCGAGTCCGGTGTCGCGTGGCTGGGCTTCAAGGACTCCCCCGGCGCGCGCGCCCGGACCACCACCCGGGTGGGGCTGCCGGTCGTCGAGGACCCGGAACGGCTCGGCCCTGCGGTGAAGGGGCTGGGCGACTACTTCACCGGGGCGGAGCGGACGTTCGACCTGCCGATCGACTGGCGGCTGACCTCACCGCTCCAGCGGCAGGTGCTCGCGGCGCTGTACGCGTCCGTCCCGTACGGGAAGGCCGTGACCTACGGCGAACTGGGCGAGCTCAGCGGCGCGGGCGTCCCGGCCCAGGCGATCGGGCAGGTGATGGGCTCCAACCCGATCCCGCTGATCGTGCCGTGCCACCGGGTCGTGGCGTCCAACGGCCTCGGCGGTTACAGCGGCGGCTCGGGCGTGGAGGTCAAGCGGTGGCTGCTCACGCTGGAGGGCTCCCTCCCGGCCACGCTGGACTGGGATCTCGCCACGGCCCCCTGAGCGGGCGTCTCGCGGCGTCCAGGCGCCTGCCTCAGCCACCGCGCGAGCGCGTTACCTGGCCGGTGAGGCAAAGCCGGAGGCGAGCCTCACCGGGCAGATCGCGAAGCGATGTCGCGCTCGCACAAGGCACGGTCAGGTGCGAGCCGCCAGGCGAGTGCCTGGGCCGGGGCTTTGAAACACTGCCTAGACGGACGTCTCGTACCGGACGTCGGTCAGCGCCTCGGAGGCCTCCCAGAGCCGGGTGCCCGCTTCCGGGCGCTTCGCCTGAGGGTGGGTGACGACCTTGGTGGGGGCGCCCCGGTACTGCGCGAGGCGGGGGCCGTAGCAGGCGCCCTGCTCGACGCCGGGCGCGGTCGCCGCGTACAGCGTCGGGAGCGCGCCGTCGGCGGCGGACTGGGCGACGACCGAGTTGACCACCCCCATCAGGCGTTCCTGGCCCTTGGCGCCCTGCATCCGCGGGCCGGTCTGCTGCAGGTTGGTGGCGGCGAAGCCGGGGTGGGCGGCGACGCTGGTGATCTCCGGGACGCGGCGTCCCAGCTCCTTGCAGAAGACGAGGTTGGCGAGCTTGGACTGCGCGTAGGCGTTCCACTTGCGGTAGCGGCGCGCGCTCTGCAGATCGCCGAAGTTCAGCTTGCCGGCCCAGGCGAACCCGCTGGTCACGGTGACCACGCGCGGGGACGCGGCGGCGCGCAGGGCGGGCAGCAGCAGCCCGGTGAGCGCGAAGTGGCCGAGGTGGTTGGTCCCGAACTGCATCTCGAACCCGTCGGCGGTGGCGCGCTTGGGGAGCGCCATCACGCCGGCGTTGTTGACCAGGATGTCCAGCGGACGGCCCGCCTGGGACGTCGCGAACTCCCGTACGGACGCGAGATCCGCGAGGTCGAGGACGGCCAGCTCGATGTCCGCCTCCGGTACCGCGCCCCTGATCCGGTCGTGCGCCGCCTGGCCGCGCTCGGCACTGCGGCAGGCCAGGACGACCGAAGCGCCGTGCCGTGCCAGCTCGAGGGCGGTGTGGTAGCCGATCCCGCTGTTGGCCCCGGTGACGATCGCTCGCCGCCCGCGCAGTTCTGGGATGTCCGCCGCCGTCCAGCCGCGCATGGTCCACCTCCGGGTCGTCGTGCGGGCCCCACGCTAGACCCACCGTCCAACAGCGACAACCTGGATGTGGCGTACCCCACACGCGAGCGGGACGGGACGGCGTCACCCGGGCACCGGGTCAGGCGGCCGGAAGGTTCTTCTCGATGGCGGCGACGACCTCGTCGGACTCCGGCTCGGCCTGCGGCGCGAACCGGGCCGCCACCGTGCCGTCCGGGGTGACGAGGAACTTCTCGAAGTTCCAGCGGATGTCGCCGGTGTGCCCCTCGGCGTCGGGGGCGGGGGTCAGGGCGTCGTACAAGGGGTGCCGGCCCTCGCCGTTCACCTCGACCTTCTCGGTCATCGGGAACGTGACGCCGTAGGTGGTGGAGCAGAACTGCTCGATCTCCTCGGCGGTGCCCGGCTCCTGCCCCATGAACTGGTTGCACGGGACGCCGAGGACGGTGAAGCCCTGCGCCGCGTAGCGCTCCTGGAGCCGCTCCAGGCCGGTGTACTGGGGCGTCAGGCCGCACTTGGAGGCCACGTTGACGACCAGCACGGCCTTGCCGCGGTACTGCCCGAGGTCCGCGGAACCGCCCCGCAGACCACCGATCTCTACTTCGTAGACAGACATGGGCCCGATCCTAAGAGAGATCGGGCCTGCCCGTTCACCCGCCGTCCCCTGGGAGCCGGGACGGCCCGTCCTCAGGTCCCCAGCGCGTTCACGAACGCGGCGAGCGCGTTGCCCGCGTCACCCAGCTGCGAGATGGCGTTGTTGACCACGTTGGCAGCGTCCCGGGGGGAGGTGAGCAGGTAAAAGATGACGAAGACGATGGCAACACGCTGGAGGTTCTTTTTGTTCATCCGAAACAGCCATCCCTCAGTAGCGCAGCGACACAAACTGACCCGACTCATTTGTGCCCAGCTGCTTACGCACGCTAAGCGATATTTTACTGTGACGGCACGGCCAGCGCTTGATCCCCCCGCCGGGCGATGTGCGGCATAACAGGCAAAAGCCCCGTACCCGGCGGAAAGGTACGGGGCACGGTACGGGCCCGGGCGCGGCGTCAGGGAATGGCGCTCACGAACTGCGACATCGACTCGGCCGCGCCGCCGAGCCCGCCCAGCGTGCTGTTGACCAGCGTCGCCGCGCCCTCCGGCCTGGTGATCACGTACCAGACCGCAAAGGCGATCCCGACGATCTTCATATGCTTCTTGTTCACGTTCCCTACCTTCTGAGGTCGGTCGCTCACGGAGAGTGTTCCCCAGTGAACGCGACCAGAAGTCACGGGAGCGCAAAGAACCGCCGTGCCGAAGATCAGTGCCCGTGCTCGGTCAGGTAGCCGAGGTAGAGCGGGCGCAGCGCGTCGGCCATCTCGCCCTCGCCCGCGTGGGTGAACTCCTCCAGCAGCGACAGGCCGTGCAGCAGGTCGAACTTGGCCCGGTCGACGTTGCCGAGCGAGGCGGCGGCGGCCGGGATGGCGCGCAGCAGCTCCCAGAGGAAGCCGACGTCGCGCCGTTCCCTGGCCAGGGCCATGGCCCGGTCGTGCAGTTCCTTGGACGGCAGGTTCTCCAGCCGCGCGGTGGCGCCGGCGTGGGGATCGGCATCGGACATGAGCCCGACTCTAGCCGCCCCACCCCGGCCGCCCCGAGACGACGCGTCCTGCCGGACCAGGACTACCTGGGACTACGTGGGTCTACTTGGAGATGACGCTGCTGGGGATCTTCTCGTCGTTCTTCAGGGCCTCGAACAGCGCGCTCGCCTTCCGCTTGTCCCAGGAGATGTACGAGCCCACCCCGGCGGCGCTGCCGTTGCCGCCGATCGGGACGGACGTGGTGACGCCGTTACCGCCGCTCACGCCCTTCATCGCCCACATCATCCGGGCCAGGTCGTGCAGGTGGTCGTCCTCGTCCACCAGGAAGTTGCCGGTGCCGTTCAGCGCCAGCGGGATGCTGCGCACCGGGTTGAGCAGGACGCCGGGACTGGCCGCCTTCTTCATCAGCGCGCCGAAGAACTGCCGCTGCCGCTCGACCCGGTCGAGGTCGGCACGGGCCGAGGCGCGGGTCCGCACGTACCCGAGCGCCTGGGCACCGCTGAGCGTCTGGCAGCCCGGCTTCAGGTCCAGCCCGGCCTTGGGGTCGCGCATCGGCTCCTTGATGCACATGTCGACGCCGCCGATGGCGTCCACCACGCCCACGAAGCCGCCCAGGCCGATCTCGGCGTAGTGGTCGACCCGGACCCCGGTCGCCTGCTCCACGGTCTTCACCAGCAGCTTGGGGCCGCCGAAGGCGAACGCCGCGTTGAGCTTGTTCGAGCCCTTGCCCGGGATCGGGACGTAGGAGTCGCGCGGCAGGCTGACGAGGGACGTACCGCCCGAGCCGTAGTGCAGCAGCATCATCGAGTCGGTCCGGCGGCCCGCCGCCTTGCCGGTCGCCAGCCGCTTGCGGTCGGCGCTGTCGAGGCCCTCCCGGCTGTCGGAACCGACGATCAGCCAGTTGGTGCCGGGGGTGTCGGCCAGCCGGCCCGGCTGGTCGAGGACCGCCTCGCGCTTGAGCCGCGAGTCCAGGTAGAAGTAGGCGCCGGCGGTGACGGCGAGCAGGATCACCAGCAGGATCGCCAGTACTCGCGGCCAGCGGCGGCGCCTGCGGCCGTACCCCTGCTCGTACCCGCCGCGCCCGCGAAGCTGATCGCCCGCGTACGGGTCGGCATAGGGGTCACCGTACGGATCGCGCTCGTGCGCGTACTCCGCCGGCGCTGGTGCAGGCTTGTTTCGCGCCATCCGGCGTCCCTCCCGTCCTGGCCAGGCGTCGGTCATGCCGTAGACCTTAGGGGACGCCCGCTACCGTCCGCGTCCATCCACTGCATGATTTATGCACTGTTTCGTATCAGCGCGCTTTGTGATGAATGCAGCGGACCTCCTCATCCCGCGGGGGCACACTTCCCCTGGGGTCGTACGTGCGGGCGAGGGGCGGTAGATGGGTTCTTTACGGCGTGTGGTGCGGGGCCGGCGTGCGAGGGGCCGGGCGAAAGGCAAGGGGACGGACGGGGCCGCGCTGCCCGAGATGTCCGCGCCCCTCTGGTACGCGCGGACCAGCGAGCTGAACGAGACCGGCATGCGGACGATGGCCAGGCGGCTGCCGGCGGTGATCGGGCGCTCGGCCCGGCTGGCCTGGCGGGCGAGCCCGGCCGACACGGCCGTGGCCATCGCGTTCAACCTGGTCGCGGGGGTCTTCACCGCGTTCGGCCTGCTGGCCACGACCGGCGTGCTGACGGCGCTGTTCGCCTCCGGCCCGACCCCGGAGCGCGTCCGTGCGGCGCTGCCGTCGCTCGCCCTGGTGGCCGGGGCGATCGCGCTGCGGGCGGCGCTGCTGGCGGCGGCCGGCTGGGCGCAGGCCCGGCTCCAGCCGCAGGTGGAGCGGCTGGTCGAGCTGCGGCTGTACGAGGCGACCACGGCCGTCGACCTGGCCGCCCTCGACGACTCCTCGTTCCTGGACGACCTCAAGCGCGCGGAGGGGCGCGGCCTGCGGTCGGCTCCCCTGGTCGTCCAGTACGCGGTCGACGTCCTCACCGGCGCGGTCGGGCTGCTCGCCGCCGCCGGGACGCTCGGTGTGCTGCATCCCATCCTGCTGCCGCTGCTGCTGTTCACGGCGCTGCCGGAGGGCTGGGCCTCGGTACGGGCCGCCCGGATGCGCTACCTCACCGAGCTGCGGCTGATCGGTGCCCTGCGCCGGAAGTGGATCCTGTCCGATCTGATGGGCGACCGGCGGCACGCGGCCGAGATCCGCTCGTTCACCATGCGGGGCTTCCTGCTCGGCCAGTACGACCAGGTCGCCGGCTACCAGCGCGGCGTGATGCTGGACCTGGCGCGGCGGCAGACGATGACCCGGGTCTTCGGCGACATGATGCAGGGCGTGGCCACCGGGGGCGTCTACATCGCGCTCGGCCTCATGCTGTGGAAGGGCGCCGTGCCGCTGGCCGTGGCGGGGACGGCCGTCCTCGCGATCCGTACCGGGCAGATGTCGCTGGCCAACCTCGTGTTCGCCGTCAACCGGTGCTACGAGGAGGGCCTCTACTTCGGCGACTACCTCGAATTCTGCGCCGAGGCGGAGAAGCGGATGCCCGAGCGGACCCGTCCCGTCCCCGAGGACGGGGCGCCCGTCCCGCTGCCGGCGGACTTCGGCCGCATCAGCGTCGAGGACGTGACGTTCACCTACCCGGGCGCGGAGTCGCCCTCGCTGAACGGCATCTCGCTGCGCGTGGACCGCGGCGAGGTGGTGGCGCTGGTCGGCGAGAACGGCTCCGGCAAGAGCACGCTGGCCAAGATCCTGGCGGGGCTGTACGACCCGGACGCCGGCGACGTCCGCTGGGACGGCGTCTCGCTGCGCGAGGTGGCGCCGGAACGGCTGTGGGAGCACATCGCGGTGATCGCCCAGGAGTACACGCACTGGCCCATGACGGCGCGGCAGAACATCACGATGGGCCGTACGGCGGACGAGGAGGCGCTGCTGGCCGCCGCCCGCGCGTCCGGGGCCGACGAGGTGGTCGCCGATCTCGCCCGCGGCTACGACACCCTGCTGGACCGGCGGTTCGAGGGCGGCGCCGAGCTGTCGGGCGGCCAGTGGCAGCGGCTGGCGGTGGGCCGCGGCTTCTTCCGGGACGCGCCGCTGCTGATCTGCGACGAGCCCACCGCGGCGCTGGACGCCCGGGCCGAGCACCATCTGTTCGAGCGGATCCGTACCCATGCCGACGGGCGGACCGTGCTGCTGATCACGCACCGGCTGGCCAGCGTCCGCCATGCCGACCGGATCTACGTGCTGGAGCACGGCAAGGTGATCGAGGAAGGAGACCACGGCTTCCTGATGGCGCTCGGCGGCCTGTACGCCGACCTGTACGGCCTGCAGGCCGCCGCCTACAGCGCGGCCGGCTAACCGGTCGACTCGTGGCGTGTTCGCCTTCCACTCGGTGGTGTTGGGCGAACACGCCACGAGTCAACATCAGATGTAGGGGCCGGTCGGCAGGTCGGGTTCGCGGCGGGAGGGGCCGGCGGGGAGGTCCTCGGGGCGCAGCGTCCGCACCTCGGCGGCGTCGACGTCGCCGGGGCGCGCGTCGTCGGCCGCGGTGATCCGCTGCGCCTGCCGGGAGATGGCGTCCTCCAGCACGTTGCGGACCAGCCGGGCGTTGCCGAACGAGGCGCCCCGCGGCTCGCCGGCCAGCCGGCGGCGGAGCGCGGCCAGTACCCCGTCGGCGAGCGCGAAGCCGGCGGCGGCGGCCATCGACTCGAAGATCGTGGCCAGCTCGTCGTCGGTGTAGTCGGGGAACCGCAGCGCCTTGGGGAAGCGGGAGTCGAGCCCGGGGTTGAACTTCAGGAACCGCTCCATCTCCGCGTCGTACCCGGCCACGATCACCACCAGGTCCGAGCGGTGCTCCTCCATCAGCTTCAGCAGCTCGGCCACCGCCTCGTGGCCGAAGTCGCGGCCGTCGCCGCCCGCCGCGCTCAGCGCGTACGCCTCGTCGATGAACAGCACCCCGCCGAGCGCCCGCTCCACCGCGCTGCGCACCCTGTGGGCGGTCTGGCCGACGAACTCGGCCACCAGGTCGGCCCGGGTGACCTCCACCAGATGGCCGGACGACAGCAGGCCCAGCTGCGCGTACACCGCGGCGATCAGCCGGGCGATGGTGGTCTTGGCGGTGCCGGGATTGCCCATGAACACCATGTGCCGGGCCGGGAAGGCCAGCGGTACGCCCGCGTCCCGGCGCATCTGCTCGGCGCGCGCCTCGGCGACCAGCGCGCTGATCTCCCGCTTGATCTCCTCGAGCCCGATCAGCCGGGCCACGTCGGCCAGCGGGTCGCCGGGCACCGCGTCCCGGCCGGGGGCCAGGGTGTCGGGGACGTCGGCGAGCAGGATCTCGTCCAGCGACTCGGTCTCGTCCACCACGCCGTCGGCCAGGACCCGGCGGCCCTGCATGGCCACCGCCCGGTCCAGCAGGCCCTGCATGACCCGGGCGTTGCCGAACCCCCGCCCGCGCGGCGCCGCCCGGACCAGCGCGGCCACCCGGTCCAGCACGCCGGGGGCCAGCGCGAAGCCGGTGTCGGCGGCCTTGATCCGGAACACCTCGACCAGCTCGTCCTCGGCCAGGTCGGGGAACCGCACCGTACGGGGGAAGTAGGCGGCCAGGTCGGGATGGGCCTTCAGCAGGCCGTTCAGGTCGGCCTCGGGGCCGGTCAGCACCACGACCAGGTCGTCGGGATGGGCCTGCACCGCCCCGAGCAGCACGTCCACGATCTCCCGGCCGCGGGACGCATCCGCCGAGGCGAACGCGTGCGCGTCCCGGACGAGCAGCACGCCGCCCATCGCCCGCTCGACCGCGCGCCGTACCTTGACCGCGCTCTCGCTGGAGTAGTCGCCCAGCAGGTCGGCCCGGTCCACCTCGAACAGGTGGCCGGTGGACAGCACACCGAGGTCGGCGTAGACCTTGCCGAGGATCTGCGCGACCTTGCTCTTGCCCGTTCCGGCGTTGCCGGTGAAGACCAGGTGCCGGGGCCGCGCGGCCACCGCCATCCCCGCCTCGCGGCGCAGCCGCGCCGCCTTGGCCTCGGCGACCAGCGCGTCGATCTCCCGCTTGACCGGCTCGATGCCCGCCATCCCGGCCAGCTCGGCCAGCGGGTCGGTCTCGGCCGCCCGGCCGCCGAGCAGCCGGTGCGGCAGGTCGGCGGCGGTGACCTCCAGCCCGGTGGACTCCGCGTCATCTTCCGCCGCCTGGCGGCGGGAGGCCGCGGCGACGCTCTGCCCGGCCAAGTGCTCGACCAGCCGGGCACCCCGCAGGTTGAGCAGCGGCGGCGTCCGGGTGATGAGGACGCCGGCGGTACGGGCGACCTCGCGGGTCACCCGGGCACCGCGCGCGGACACGGCGCGGCGGAACAGCTCGGCGTGGTCGTCCTCGGCGAACTCGCGGGTCCGGGTCACCTCGAAGGAGCGCACCAGCGCGGGGTTGGCGTCGAACAGCCGCCGGTCGCCGCCCGGACGGCACAGCGCGACGACGTCCAGGCCGGGCGAGCGCGCCATGAGCCGGCGCAGCTCCTCCAGCGCCGCCGCCCCGCACCGCTCGTACCCGACCAGCTTCTCCAGGTCGTCCACGACCAGCAGGAGCCGGCCCTCGACGCATTCGCGGACCCGGGCCTGGAGCCACAGCACGGCGTCGCTGACGCCCAGCGACGCGAACACGTGGTCGGATATCCACAGCGCCTCCCGGACCAGGCCCCGCTCGCGGAGGACGTGCTCCAGGATCTCGGCGGTGGTGCCCTTGCCGGTGCCCTCCGAGCCGCACACCAGCAACCGGGCGGGCCGCTCCCCCGCCAGCCGCGCGGTGAGGGCGTCCCGCAGCGCCCGGGCGAGCTCCGGCTGGCCGACGAGCAGGTCGGCGGCCATCTGGGCCGGTTCCGGTACGGGCGGGTCCGTCCGTTCCACCGGCTCGTCCGGCTCGGCTTCGGGCGCGGTGGCCGTGTGCCGCTTGAGGCGGCCGGCCAGCGGGTTCGCGATCGGGCGATGGTCGAACAGCCGCCGCAGATCGTGCTGGAACGCCCGTACCGGCACCCGGCAGCGCGGGCTCGTGGTGGGCTCGGGCAGCCCCTGGACGGCGCCGGTGACGCGGACCGCCATGTCGAGCCAGGCGCGGCACGCGTCCGCCTCGCCCGCGACCAGGCCGCGCGCCAGCCAGGCCCGCGTCTCCTGCTGCCAAGGCTCGGCGGCGAAGCCGCCCCGCAGCCCCTCCAGCCGGTCGGCCAGATTCTCATAGCGCGCGGTACCGAGGGCCACCGCCAGCTCGGCCGGTGCGGCCTGCACCTCGGCGGCCAGCATCAGCTCGGCCAGCGCCGCCTCCAGCGAACGCCCCGGACCGGCGGCGTTCAGCAGTCGCTCGTGCGCGGCCGACAGCCCCTCGCACACCCAGCCCAGATAACCGAGCGGGCCGGCCAGCTCGGGCAGCACCGCCAGCGTCCGGTCCGGCAGCCCGGTGGTCCACACCGCCTCGAGCCGTTCCAGCGGAACGGTCAGCGCCTCCTCGCGCGGCTCCGGGTCGGCGAGCCTGCGGTCGAAGACCTCCATCAGCGCGGCACGGCGGGCCTCCAGCGGCTCCAGCCCGGCGAAGACGTCCAGGCCCGCCCGGGCCAGCTCGTACATCACCACGCGGCGCTCGCGATCGTCCCCGGCCGGCTCGGGCAGCCACAGGCCCGGCGGCCGCCAGCGCCCGCCCTGGGTGAACCAGCCCAGCGGGTCGCGTACGGCGGGCTCGGGAGACGCCAGGAAGTCGCCCAGCAGCTCGTAGTCCACGTCGCCGCGGGACCCGCCGCGCAGGGCCGAGGCCCCGAGCAGGAACGTCAGCAGCGACCACTGCTCGGCCCCCGCCACCGACGTGCCCTCACCGTAGAACTCGCTGAGCTGCCGGGTGAGCACGGCCGCGCGCGGGTCGCGGTTGAACTCCAGCGCGCGCTCGCGCATCTCCTCGTACAGGCCGTCGGGGACCCGCCACGGCCCGTACGCGTAGACGTCGAGGACGGGCTCGTCGGTCAGCAGCAGTTCGAGGTGTTCCGGCAATCGTGGGGGGCTCACTCGGCAGGTCCTTTTCCTCCGGCTCGTCGCGCGTCGTCTTCGTCGGTCGTGTCTGGCAGCACCCTACGGCGCCGGGTGGCCCGGCACACCTTCCGCGCGGGCGGAGCCGGGTTGGCAGATAGGTGATCCTCGTGGATAGTTGTCAGATGGAAAACATTCACGCGGCCCCCGTGAATGCCCCGACCGGAGGTGTCCTCCCCGTGCCACCACTGGACGTGACCGCGCACCGGCACGACGGCTGCGCCGTCGTCCGGCTCAGCGGCGAGCTCGACATCGCCAACGGCGAGGACCTGCGCGAGCGGCTGCGCGCGATCCGCGCCTCGCACGGCGACCATCTGGTGCTGGACCTGTCCGACCTGATGTTCATGGACTCGCACGGGCTCTCGATCATCATCGACTGCTACAAGGCCGTCGGCGAGAACGGCGGCAGCCTGGCCCTGGCCGCACCGCGCCCGATCGTCCGCCGCGCCCTGGAGGTCATGGGCCTGCACCGCAGGATCACCGTCGTGGCAACCGTGGACGAGGCCGTAGCCGTACACACAACGACCGAAAGCCAGGGAACCTAACACCGGAAACTGGGCCACCGGCCGACCGGAACTGGGCGGCCGAGTCAGGCCCGGTCACAAATACCTCAGCCACCACGCGAGCGCGTGACCTGCCCGGGTGAAGCAACGCCGCAGGCGAGCTTCACCCGGGCAGATCGCGAAGCGATGCCGCGCTCACACAAGAACCGGTCAGGTGCGAGCCGCCAGGCGAGCGCCTGGGCCGGGGCTTTTAAAACACAGCTACGTCCAGGTGGGCGAGGTCGTTCCGAGGGCGCCGCCGGGCTGCTGCTGCTGCGGCGGCGGGCCGGCCATCCGGCCGCCGGTGGCGGGGACCCCGCCGGCGTGCATGGTCATCGCGTGCTTCACCAGCATGATGAGGATCTGCTTGGTGGACTCACGGCTGCGCGCGTCGCATTGCATGATCGGCACGTGCGCGCTGATCGACAGGGCGTCCCTGATGTCCTCGGGGCCGTACGGGAACTCGCCGTTGAAGCCGTTCACGCCCACCACGAAGGGCAGGCCCAGTTCCTCGAAGTAGTCGACCGCGGCGAAGCAGTCCTCCAGCCGCCGGGTGTCGACCAGCACCACCGCGCCGATCGCACCCTTGACCAGGTCGTCCCACATGAACCAGAAGCGGTGCTGGCCGGGCGTGCCGAACAGGTACAGGATCAGCTCGCGGTCCAGGGACACCCGGCCGAAGTCCATCGCGACCGTGGTGGTCGTCTTGTCGGGCACCGCCGACAGGTCGTCCACGTCGGCGCTGGCGGCGGTCATCGCCGCCTCGGTGGTGAGCGGCATGATCTCCGAGACCGAGCCGACGAAGGTCGTCTTGCCCACGCCGAAGCCGCCGCCGACGACGATCTTCACCGAGGTCAGCTCGACGTCCCCGCCGGACGCGCCGGGCGGCGGCGCCTGGTCAGAGGTTCCGAAGGCCACTGAGAACCCTTTCTAGAAGACGCAGATCCGGCTGTCCGCCGGCGGTGGTAGTACTCGACTGGTGCAACCGCAGCAGTCCTTCGAGCGCCATGTCGGCGATCAGGACCCGGGCCACCCCGAGCGGCAGCCGCAGCAGCGCCGACACCTCGGCGACCGAGCGCGCGGACCGGCACAGGTCCATGATCGCCCGATACTCCGGGGTCAGCTGCGCCACGTCGCGCGGCGGGTAGGGCGACGCCGTGACCAGCGCCTCGACCGCCAGGTCGTACCGCGGCCTGGTGCGCCCGCCCGTGACGGCGTACGGGCGCACCAGCGAACTGGAGTCGGACTCCTCGGGGAACCTGCCCCGCGGATCACCCGACCAGCGCGGCGGGCCACCCGGACCGGATCCCCAGGGACTGCCTCGATCCATCTCGCCGACCTCCGTCAGAATCCATCAAGGTCAATAACGAGCCGGTCCGGTGCCCATTTCCGGAACGGCCCCTCCCCCGTACGGCGGCTGCTCGGGGAAACCGCGCAGCGCGGGGGTCAGGACCCGGCCCACCCGCTCCACCATGAGGGTCATCTCGTACGCCACCAGGCCGAGGTCGCAGTCGGACGAGGCCAGCACCGCGAACACCGAGCCGTTGGCGATCGACATCACGAACAGCAGGCCGCGCTCCATCTCCACGACCGTCTGGCTCACGCTGCCGGCGTCGAAGATCTTCGCCGCGCCCTGGGTGAGGCTCATCAGGCCCGAGGCGATGGCCGACAGCTGGTCGGCCCGCTCGGGCGGGAACCCCGCCGAGTACGCCATCGGCAGGCCGTCCGAGGAGACCACCACCGCGTGCGCCACCTTGGGGACGCGGTCCGCGAAATTGGTCACCAGCCAGTTGAGATCCTGCCCGCTCACCGGGTGCCTCCGTTCTCTCCGTCGTCCTGCGCGGAGCCCTCACCTGTCGTGCCGGAGCCGGACGGGTCGCCCGGGCCCCCTGAGCCGCGCATATGGTCGCGGCCCCGGTTGACGCCCCGCTGAAGGCTCGCGAACCGGTTCCGCACGGTATCGGCGGACGGAGCGGGCGCCGGCGGCGGTGCCGACCCGCCCGGCGTTCCGGGCGCGGGCCCGGGCACCTGCGGCGGTCCCGACGCCCCCGCGCGCGGTCCCACCGCGCCGGGCACCCGGTTCTTACCGGGGACCCGCTTGGGCAGGCCCGCCGGGGTGCGCTTGCCGGCCACCGGTTCCCGTACCGCCTCGGCGGCCTGGAACCCGGCGTCGGCCGGAGACTCCCATCCCTTCACAGGATCCTCGCTCGGTGTCTGATCGGTTCGGCGCTGGAACCACTCCGATCGCATCGCGTCGAAGATCGGCGAGCGCGCCGGCACCCCGGGCGGGGTGGCTCGCTCGTGATCATGCTCGTGCCCGGCCTGCTCCTGCAAGCCCTGCTCGGGCATGGAACGGCCCATTTCGCCGTCGGCCACACCGTTGAAGGACCCCTGGTGGTCGGGCACCCGCTGGTCGGGAACACGGTGGTCGGGAGCCCTCTGCTCGGGAGCCCTGTGGTCCGGAGCCCTGTGGTCAGGGGCCCTGTGGTCGGGGGCCCTGTGGTCCGGGGCACGGTGGTCGGAGGCACCGTGGTCCGGGAGCGAGACCTCCGGCAGCGGGCCGGTCTCCCATGGAATGCGCGTCCGCGGTCGCGGCTCCGGCGTGATCGGCTGCGCCTCGGGCACCGCCGGCATCGGCGGCAGCGGGCCGGTACGGTTCGGGTCGCCGGGTGGCGGACCGGACTCGTGGGACGCGGGTCCGCCGCGTGCCGGATGGTGGGTGCCCGGCTCCCGGTGCGGGAGCCGGCCGCGGTCGTCGCCGTACGACGACTCGTCCATCGGGGGTCCGGGACGGTCGGCCGGTCCCGGCGGGTCGGCGGGACGCTGCCCGCCGCGCATCCCGTACGGGTCGCGCAGTCCGGGCCGCTCGTTCGGCGGTCCCTGGTCCAGGGGCTGCAGGGGCTGTACCGGCCCGGTCGTTCCGCCGGAGGGGTACTGCCCGTTCTCGCCGAAGACCGGCTGTGCCCCGGTGCCGCCGTAGGGCGGCTGCTGGTGCGGGCCCGTTCCGCCGACGATGGGCTGCGGACCCGTGCGTCCGGGGCCCGGACGCTGCCCGGGCGCCGATCCGTTCCAGCCCTGGTCGCCGATCATCGGCTGCGGCCCGGTCGAGCCGAAGACGCGGTGGCTTCCCGATCCGCCCGCGCGCGGGCGGGGGATCCCGTACTCGCCGGTCTCGCCCGGGCGGAAGTCGCCGCCGGGCGGCCCGGCCGGGAGCCCGCCGGGCGCACCCGCTCCGGGCGGGGGCGCGATCGCGGCGTACTCCGCGGAGCGGGCGCCCTCGTCGATCGCCCCGAACCCGCGCGAGCCCACGCCGCCGCCCTCGGCGGGCGTGATCACCATCTCCGGCAGCACCACGAACGCGGTGAGGCCGCCGCCCTGCGCGGCGCGCAGCTCGACCCGGACGCCATGGCGGACCGCCAGCCGGCCGACCACGAACAGGCCCATCCGGCGGGCCGCCGAGAAGTCGATGACCGGCGGGTTGGCCAGCCGCCAGTTCGCCTGGTCCAGCTCCTCGGTCGACATGCCCACACCGGCGTCGGTGATCTGCAGCATCGCGCCGCCGCCGCTGAGCAGCTGGCCGGAGACCGTCACCCGGGTGTGCTCGGCGGAGAACACCGTGGCGTTCTCCACCAGCTCGGCCAGCAGGTGGACGAGGTCGTTGACGACCGCTCCGGTCACGGTCATGTCGCCCTGGACGCGCAGCGCCACCCGCTCGTACTGCTCGACCTCCGACAGGGAGGCGCGCACCACGTCGATGAGCGGGACCGGGCGGTTCCACCGGCGCACCTGGTCCTGGCCGCCGAGGACCAGCAGGTTCTCGCAGTTGCGGCGCATGCGGGTGGCCAGGTGGTCCAGCCGGAACAGGTTGCCCAGCTGCTCCTCGTCGCGCTCGCTCTGCTCCAGGTCCTCGATCAGCTTCAGCTGGCGCTCGATCAGCGACTGGCTGCGCCGCGACAGGTTGACGAACATCGCGTTGATGTTGCCGCGCAGCACCGCCTCGTCGGCCGCCAGCCGGACCGCCTCCCGGTGGACCTCGTCGAACGCCCGCGCGACCTGGCCGATCTCGTCGGTGGAGTCGACGTCGATCGGTTCGACCTCGATGCCCTCGGCGGCGGCCTCCGGATCGCGCAGCCGGTCGACCAGCCCGGGCAACCGGGTACCGGCCACCTCCAGGGCACCGATCTGCAGCCGGCGCAGCGGCCGGACCAGCGAGCGCGCCACGGCGCCGGTGGCCAGGGCCGCCAGCAGCAGCCCGATGAGCAGCAGGGTGGCGTCGATGACGACACCGAGGTAGGCGCTGTCCTTCAGCTCGCGGCTGTCGCGCACGATGGACGACGCCAGGCTCCGCTCGACCTCGCGCATCTGGCCGAGCCGTACGGTGGAGGCCTTCTCCCAGGCGAGCGCGTCCCGCCCGCGCAGCGGCCGTACCGACAGCGCCGCCGAGGCGTCCGAGCTGACCAGCACCTGCTGGTAGGTGCCCTCGACCTGGCCGATCTCCGGGCCGGTGACCGTGTCCTCGAAGAGCTGCCGCTGCTCGGTGGTGGCCGTCGTACGGAAGAGGGCCATCTGGCTCTCGTGCTGCGAGCGCGTGGCCAGCAGCCGTTCCCGGTCGGCGGGGGTGGCGAACCGCCCCTGCAGGATGACCGCCGCGACGAGCGCGCGCTCCTGCGAGGCGTTGTCCTTCGCACGCGCGAGGGCGGCGAACGCCCTGGTGCTCTCGGCCACCTGGGCGCTCGGGCTGCCCTGCGCGACCAGGTCGTTCAGGTCCAGCAGCGCCACGATGAGCTGGCTGTAGATGTCCAGGGTCGAGGTGGCCGACGCGCTCTTGGCACCGGCGATGTCGCGGACGCCGGGGAGCGACTGGAGCCGGTAGCGGACGTCGCCGATCTTGGCGATCACCAGGGACGAATAGCCTTCGCCGACGCCCTCGAGCGTGCCGCGGACCTGTCCGGCCGCACGGTCGGTAACGGCCTGCTGGTCCTTCAGCGCCTGATCCTGGCCGGCTCTGGGAGCCGTCAGGAATTGCACTGTCAGGTCTCGTTCGTCCTCAAGCTCCTGTACGAGCCCACCCACACGGTCACTCAGCGTAGCCAGTTGTTCGATTCTCGTATAGACGCCCGCCTCGACCACACCGTCGCGCACGCGAAGTCCGGCCAGAATTCCCGCCAGCACGGCGGGAATGAGGATCAGCACCACGAGGCGCGTGGTCACACGGGTGTTGGCAAGCCTGAATCGACGTCGTCCGGGAACCTGACCGGCTTTATCCTCGCCGTCGGGTGTGAGGGAGCGAGCATCCGGACCCCTCTCGCGGTCCTGCTCCATTGCTGGTCGCACGTCCCTCCATCACCTTCTTCACGGGTCCTCGGCCGTCCGCACACTGGATCGCCGCCCCGCCGGCGCGGGGTTCCCGTGGCCTACCGTCACCTCTGGGGCGAGGGTCATTGCAGCACAGAGTAATCCCAAGAACAAACCTCAAGATGGCCCATTTCACACTTCAGCCCGTTTGGTGGTTTTTTGAGGAGTATTGACCTGTTTGACCGTTTTGCGTATCACGTACATAAACATCGGGACAACGTTCAAGGGTTACCGAGGGTAGCTAGGCTAGAGTCCGCACGATCATGCCGACTCACGGCAGAACCCCCATAACAATCCCCCTGAAGGAGCGCTCGATGCGTTTCGCTCAAACCCGGCGTACCTGGCTCGCCGGTGCGCTCGCCGGCTCGCTCGCGCTCACGCTGACCGCCTGCGGCGGCGGTGACGAGGCTTCGGCCAACGGCCTGGAGAAGTCCGAGATCACCGTCGGGGTGATGCCCATCACCGAGGGCGCCGGTGTGCAGATCGCCATCTCCAAGGGCTTCTTCAAGGCCGAGGGCCTGGACGTGAAGATGCAGACCGTCACCGGCGCCGCCGACGCGCTGCCCAAGCTCAAGGGCGGCAGCCTCGACATCGCGCACGGCGGTCACGTGGGCATCATCCAGGCCCACGCCAGCGGCGCCTACAAGCTGCGCATCGTGGCCGAGGCGTCCTCCATGACCAAGAACCTCAACGGCGTGCTGGTCGCCAAGGACTCGACCATCAAGTCCCCCAAGGAGCTGGCCGGCAAGAAGATCGGCACCAACGCGCGCGGGAACCAGAACAGCCTCCTGCTGCGCGCCACCCTGCAGCCCCACGGGGTCGAGGTGGACGAGACCAAGGACGTCGTCGTCGCCCCGTTCCCCCAGCAGGAGTCGCTGCTGAAGAGCGGCAAGGTGGAGGCGGTCATCGTGCCCGAGCCGTTCGTCACGCAGATCCAGCAGAAGCTGGGCGCGCGCATCCTGACCGACTTCTCCAGCGGTCCCACCAAGGACTTCCCGATCACCGGGTTCGCCTCCAGCGAGGACTTCGCCACCAAGAACCCCAAGACGGTGGCCGCGTTCCAGCGCGCCCTGGTGAAGGCCCAGGCCCTCGCGGGTGACCGCGCGGTGCTGCAGGAGGCCATGCCCAAGTTCACCAAGCTGGACGCCAAGATGGTCAGCGTGATCAACCTGAACAACTTCCCGACGTCGACCAGCGCCACCCGGCTGCAGCGGGTCGCCGACGTCATGCGGCAGTTCGGGTACCTCAAGCAGGACCTGGACGTGAAGCCGCTCGTCCTGCAGAACGGATGAGGAAGGCCCAGCCGGCGCGCGTCGCGCGCGGAACGGCCGGTGTGGTCGGGGCGATCGTGATCGCCGAGCTGGTCGTCCGGACCGGGCTCGTCGATCCCGAGGACGTCCCGCCCGCGTCGACCGTTCTGCTGAGCGCGGCGGAACTCGCCGCAGACACCGAGTACCTGACCGCGGTCATGGACACCGTGCGCGCCTGGCTGGGTGGTTTGCTGCTGGCCACGGTGGTGGCGGTGGCCTTGGGCCTGCTGCTCAACGCCACCCCGTGGCTCAACAACGCCGCCCGGCTCGTGGTGGAGCTGATGCGGCCGGTCCCGTCGCTGGCGCTGATCCCGCTGGCGCTGGTCACGTTCAGCTCGCTCACCCAGTCGAAGATGTCGCTGGTGTTCTACGCCTGCGCCTGGCCCATCCTCATCAACACCCTCTACGCGCTGCGCGACGTGGACCCCGTCGCCAAGGAGACGCTCCGCAGCTTCGGCTTCGGCAATCTGGCCGTGCTGCTGCGGGTGAGCCTGCCGAGCGCGGCGCCGTTCGTGGCCACCGGCGTGCGGATCGCGCTGTCGGTCGGCCTGGTCGTCGTCGTCAGCACCGAACTGGTGGCCGGGGCGGGCGAGGGCGTGGGCGGCTTCCTGATGGAGAGCCAGACGGGCGGCGGGCAGACCGACCTGATGCTGGCCGGAGCGGTCTGGGCGGGCATGCTCGGCCTGATCGCCAACGCCCTGATGGTCGCGATGGAACGCCGCGCGTTCCGCTGGCATGGAACGGGGGCGACGTGAGCGAGACCGAGACCGCCGTACGCACGACCACCGCGGGCGGGTCCGCGCGCACCGGCCCCGAGCGTAAGGGCACCGGGCGCAAGGGCGCCGGCCGCGTGCTGCGGGTGCTGCTCGCGGGCGCGGGACGGCTGTGGCTGTTCGCGCTCTTGGTGGCGCTCTGGGAAGGCGCCTCCAGGGCCGCGGGCGCGGCCTTCTTCCCGCCGCCCTCGGAGATCGTCCGGGCGCTGTACGACATCTGGTTCTCCGGCCCGGTCGACCGCTTCTTCCTGACCCAGAAGGCGATCGACGACTTCAGGCCCAGCTTCACGAACCTGTTCGCCGGCTGGCTGATCGCCGCGGTGGGCGGTATCGCGCTCGGGCTGGTCATCGGCCGTTCGCAGAAGCTGGGCGACGTGCTGGAGCCGGTGCTGCAGTTCGGCCGGGCGATCCCACCGCCCACGCTCATCCCGTTCCTGATGGTGATCCTGGACCTGGACGGCCCGCTGCAGATCACCACGATCGCGTTCGGGGTGATCTGGCCCATCCTGCTCAACACCATCGACGGCATGCGCACCGTGGACCGGCTTCAGCTGGACACCGCGCGGGTCTTCGGCATCACCGGCCTGCTCCGGCTGCGCCGGGTGATCCTGCCCTCCGCGGCACCGAAGATCTTCGCCGGCCTGCGGGTCAGCCTCGGCTTCGCGCTGATCCTGATGGTCATCTCCGAGCTGATCGGCCAGGCCGCCGGCATCGGCGCCCACATCATCATCGCCCAGCAGAGCTTCCAGATGGCCGACATGTGGGCGGGCATCGTCCTGCTCGGCGTGCTCGGCTGCCTGTTCAACCTGCTGTTCCTGGTGGTGGAACGGCGCGTTCTCGGCTGGCATGTCGGAGCCAGGCGGCTCGCCGACTGACCGCTCCCCCTCCCGGCCCGAGGTCTTGGACGACACGGACAATAAGAATGGAGACAGGCAAGGCATGCGCGTACTGATCGCGGGCGCCGGCATCGGCGGGCTCAGCACGGCGCTGAGCCTGCACGCCGCCGGCGTCGAGGTGGAGCTGGTGGAGTCCGCGCGGCGGCTGCGGCCGCTGGGCGTGGGCATCAACCTGCTGCCGCACGCCGTACGCGAGCTGACCGAGCTCGGGCTCGGCGACGCGCTGGCCGGGACCGGGCTACCGGCCGAAGAGCTGGTCCACTTCGACCGGCACGGCGACCGGGTGTGGGGCGAGGGCCGCGGAACGGCCCTGGGCTACCGCTGGCCGCAGTACTTCGTGCATCGCGGCCGGTTGCAGATGATGCTGTCGGAAGCGGTGCGGGAACGTCTCGGCGCGGACGCGATCCGTACCGGGACGGCCCTCACCGGTTTCGACGACGACGGCACCGGCGTCACCGTCCGGCTGCGTGACCAGGACACCGGCGCCGGCTCGGAGGTTCGGGCCGACGTCCTCGTGGGCGCCGACGGGCTCCATTCGTCGGTGCGCGAGCGGCTGCACCCGGGCGAGGGCGGCCCGCTGTGGAACGGCGTCCGGCTCTGGCGCGGCACGACCGAGGCCGGCCCGTTCCTCGGCGGGCGCACCATGGCCATCCTCGGCAGCAACCACGCGACCAAGTTCGTCTGCTATCCCGTCTCCCGGGAGGCCGACGACCGCGGCCGCGCGCTGGTGAACTGGGTCGCCGAGATCCGGGAGCGGCCCGCCGGGGCGGCCGGCCTGACCGAGGTCCCTGACTGGAACCGCGAGGGACGGCTGGAGGACGTGCTGCCCCACTTCGAGGGCTGGAACGTCCCCTGGCTGGACGTCCCGGGACTCCTCAGGGGCGCCGCCGAGATCCTCGAGTACCCGATGGTGGACCGCGCGCCACTGCCGTTCTGGAGCCGGGGACGGGTGACGCTGCTCGGTGATGCGGCGCACCCCATGTACCCGCTCGGCTCCAACGGCGGATCGCAGGCCGTCATCGACGCGCGGGTGCTGGCGTACGAGCTGGCCCGGGCCTCCACTCCCGAGGAGGGCCTGGCCGCCTACGACGCCGCGCGGCGCGAGACCGTGAACGCCATCGTGCTCGCCAACCGCGCCAACCCGGGCGACGCCATCCTGCACACCGTGGCCGAGCGCGCCCCGGACGGCTTCGCCCGGATCGAGGACGTCCTGTCCCCGGACGAGCTCGCGCCCCTGGCCGACGGCTACAAGACCATCACCCACACCGACGACCTGAATCACGACTCCCCCTGGGCCGTCACCGCGGCCGCTCCCACCTCCGCGTACGCGCGCCGAGCCAGCAGGTGAAGGACATGCTCGAACTCAACGAACTGACACATCGCTACGGCGACCACACCGTCCTGGCCGACCTCAGTCTCAAGGTCGCCGCCGGGGAACTGGTCAGCATCGTGGGCCCGTCCGGCTGCGGCAAGTCCACGCTGCTGCGCTGCATCGCCGGGCTGGTGCCCCCCACCAGCGGCAAGGTCGTGCTCAACGGCACGCCGATCGACGGCGTACCCGACGACCTCGCCGTGGTCTTCCAGGACTACAGCCGCTCCCTGCTGCCCTGGCTGAGCGTCCGCGACAACGTGGCGCTCCCGCTGCGGCGCCGCGGCAAGGGCAGGAAGGAGCGGCACGCCACCGCGCAGGAGGCGCTGGAGGAGGTCGGCCTGGCCGACGCCGCCCGCAAGTACCCCTGGCAGCTGTCGGGCGGCATGCAGCAGCGGGTCTCCATCGCCCGCGCGCTCGCCTACCGGCCGACGCTGCTGCTGATGGACGAGCCGTTCGGCTCGGTCGACGCCCAGACCCGCGAGGATCTGGAGGACCTGGTGCTGCGGGTGCACCGGGACGCCGGAATGACGATCCTGCTGGTCACCCACGACATCGACGAGAGCGTCTATGTGGGCGACCGGGTCGTGGTGCTGGCCCGCAACCCGGGCCGCGTCCGCGCGGAACTGCCGGTCGGACTCCCCGCCGTGCGCGACCAGATCGAGACCCGGGGGCTGCCGGAGTTCGTCCGGCTGCGCGCCGAGGTGGGCCGCCTGGTACGCGGCAGTGCCCAGGGCACGGACATCGACGCGAAGGCCGTCGCGGACGTGGAACCGGAGGCGAAGGTGCCCGCCGGGCAGGAGAAGCCGTCGCTCGACAAGTCGTGAGCGAGCGCCCGGGTCACTTGGCGTCGGCGTAGCGGTCGACGACCGCGATCTCCATCGGGAACACGACCGGGGTCCGCTCGAACAGCAGGTGGCCGGCCTCGCGCGCCGAGGCGCGGATCGCCTCGGCGACCTGGTCGGCCAGGCCGGCGGGGGTGTGCACGATGACCTCGTCGTGCTGGAAGAAGACCAGGCGGGGCGGCCCGAGCACGGTCAGCCGGCGGCGCAGCGTGGCCAGCAGGGCCAGGGCCCAGTCGGCGGCCGTGGCCTGGACGACGAAGTTGCGGGTGAAGCGTCCTCGCGCGCGCAGCGCCTGCGCGGCGGTGACCTGGCGGGACCGCCCCTCGTCGGGCTCGGCCGCCGGGTCGGCGGGGTCGTCGCCCTCGGAGGTCAGCCGCCGCCAGCCGGCCGAGGGCGGCGGGCAGGTGCGGCCCAGCCTGGACCGGACGAGCTCGCCCCGCTCACCCGCCCGGGCGGCGGCCTCGACGTAGCCGAACGCCTGCGGGAACCGGCTCTTGAGCACCGCCAGCAGCTGGACGGCCTCCCCCGTGCCGCCGCCGTACATCGCCGAGAGCAGGGCGATCTTGGCCTTGTCGCGGGCGCTCGTCCCGCCGCCGGCGGTGCCGTGGAAGGCGTCCGACAGGGCGGCGTAGAGATCGCCCTGGGCGGCGGCCGCCGTGAACGCGCGGTCGCCGGCCAGCGCGGCCAGCACCCGGGGCTCCAGCTGCGCGGCGTCGGCGACGACCAGCGACCAGCCCGGATCGGCGACCACGGCCTGGCGGAGCACCTTCGGGATCTGCAGCGCGCCGCCGCCGTTGGTCGCCCAGCGGCCCGAGACCACCCCGCCGACGACGTACTCGGGACGGAACCGCCCGCCGCTCACCCAGGTGTCGGCCCATGACCAGCCGTGCGCGGTGTGCAGCCGGGACAGCTCCTTGTATTCCAGGAGCAGCGGCACCGCCGGATGGTCGAGCCGCTTCAGCACGTGCGCGCGGGTGGAGGTGATGGGCAGCCCCACCGACGCGAACGCCTTGAGGATCTGTGCCGGAGAGTCGGGGTTGACCGGTGTGCGGAGACCGAACGCGGCGCTGATGCGGTCGGCCAGGGACTGCAGCTTGCGCGGCCGCATGCCACCGGACGGGCGCGGGCCCAGCATCTCGGTGAGCAGGGCGTCCTGCAGCTCGGCCGACCAGGGCAGCCCGTCATGGCTCATCTCGGCGGCCACGAGCGCGCCCGCCGATTCGGCCGCTGCCAGCAGCGCGAAGCCGGGCAGCCCGGCGATCCGCCGCTGCTGCTCGGCGTGCACGGCCACGACGCGCTCCATCTCGCCGGTGCCACCGGGATCAGGGTCGCCAGTGGTGGCGGGGACCATGGTGGCGGGCTCAGTGGTGGCAGGCTCAGTGGTGGCAGGCGCCGTGTTGGGGGGCCCGGTGGTGGCGGGCACGGTGTTGGCGGGCTCGGTGGTCGTGAGCCCGGCCTGGCCGGTGGTCTGGTCCTGGCCTCCGAGCAGGGACGCGGCATCGAACAGCGAGCCCTGCGGGAGGACCTCGGCCGGGGGCGGCGGGTCCGCGGGGACGGGCTCGCCGCGCAGCCGGGCCCACGCGGCCCGTACCGATCGCGGCTCCCCGTAGCGGCCCGCGTGGCCGAGCAGCAGGGTCTCGGCCAGCTCGAGGTCGTGGCACCGGCCGACCCGGACCCCGGCGTCCAGCAGCCGGGGATAGATCCGGGCGGTGGCGGGCCACACCCAGCGCGGGGACTCGGCCCGCTCGCGGGCGGCGATGGCCGCCACCAGGTCGGGAACGGTCTCGCACGGACCGGCGGGCGTGCCGTCCTCGGCAAGGCTCCGCAGCACCCCACCACCGTCCGGCCCGGCCGCCACCGCGATCCTCACCCGCCCATTGTGGACGCGGCCACCGACAAAAAGCGCAGAGCCCCTCCGGCCCGGAGGCCGGAGGGGCTCTGCGTGAAGCACCGGGCGGTCGTGTCCGGTGCGCCGACGGATCGTCAGGCGGCCAGGGAGACCTGCTGGCCGGCGGGGGTGTCCCCGTACCGGTCCACGATCTTGTTGAGCTGGATCTGGTAGTACAGCACCCCGAAGCCGATGATGCCGAGCAGGAAGCCGATGCCGCCGCTGCAGGACGGCTGCAGGCCCGCGGCGCGCTGCGCCTGGGCGATCCGGCCGCCGAGCTTGACGTACATCACCAGCGGCCAGATGCCCAGCGTGACCGCCCCGAAGAGCATGGACAGCAGCGCGTTGGTGGCCGAGTCGCCGACGCGGCGGTCGTAGTTGAACAGCTCGGCGTGCACCTTGAAGAACCAGACCAGGCCGTAGATGCCGAACGTGATGATCGGCAGGCCCAGCCAGGCGGCGGCCGGGTTGCGGCGCTTCATGTTGTAACCGGCCGCGACGGCGGCCGGCGCCTGCTGCTGGGCCGGTACGGGCGCCTGCTGGCCCTGGTACGGCTGCTGCTGGTAGGGCTGCGCCTGGCCCTGGCCCTTGTGGGGGTAGCTCATTCTGGTGTTCTCTCCCGATAGGCGTGGCCCTGCGGCCCGGCGCCCGGATGTCGGCGATCTTGGATGACGTCCGACTGTACGACGGCGAACCGTCCCATACGGCAAGAACGCCCAAATTCTCGGCTAATTAACGCTGATTCTCCCGTTTCGACCGGTCAGGGCCTTTATCGCAGCGCGATCGTCACCTCGTCCTCGCACGGCGGGCGGGCCTCGTGGTCGCCGCACCCGGTCACGGCATAGCACCGGATGCGCAGTTCCGTCTCGGTGACGTCCACGCGCAGGAAGCTCTTGAAGAACGGCGGCCGGTCCCAGTCGGCCATCTCCGACCGGAACCGCTGCGGGACCTTCCGTACCGGCAGCCGCGTGATCCCGCGCCGCCGCCGCCCGTTGCGCGGTACACCCAGCACCCACGCGACGAAGCGCGCGCGCCACGGCGGCGTGCCCGTCGCGGCCGGCAGGGCCGTCCCGCCATCACCTTGCATGCCGGTGCCGTCCAGGCCCTTGGCGGACGACGCCGGCGACCCGGTGCCGTCGTAGCCGCGCCCGGGCGTGATGCCGAGCCGGTGCCGGACGACCTGCGTCGCCTCCTGCGGCGACAGCTCGAACAGCCGCGGCAGGCGCAGCACCCGGCCGTACAATTTGCTGTAGCGCGAGAGCGAGTCGCCGCGCAGCGGGTAGCAGCGGAAGTCGTCCTCGTCGACCAGATGGGTCTTGGGGATCGTGTGCGTGGCGTGCATGAACGCGCCGCCACCGCCCGACACCACGTATTGCAGCGTCCGGTCCCCCACCTGGACGGGATAGCGCTGGTAGTTGTGGATGTCGCCGCCGATGGCCGCCACGTAGTGGTGCGCCGGATCCTTGACGATCGCGTCGACCGTACCGCCGCCCTCGATCGGCCCGGGCTCGGCGCGGTCGTCCACGTACAGCGGCTTGCCGGTGATGAGCAGCTTGGGCTTGGGCCCGGCCGACACCTCGCGCAGCCACGCCCCCTGGGCGCGGTCGATGCCGCCGGTGATGCCGGTGTCGACCGCCACGATGCGCAGCGACGGGGTGTCGATGGCCCAGTACGGGCCCGGCTGCACGGAGCGCTGCTCCGGCGCGCCCCGGTAACGCTCCCAGGCCTGTGCGAGGGCCTGCTCGTCGATGTCGCCGGGCCGGCGCCACAGCAGCCGGGCCACCGGGCCGAACGGGCCGCGCCACGGTTCCGGCGCGCAGTCCATGTCGAGATCGCAGAACACCCGCAGGAAGCCGCGCAGCCCGTCGTACCAGTCGTGGTTGCCCGGCACGGCGTAGATCGGCGCCGGGTAGTCGCGGTACGGGCGGAAGAACTTGTCCGGGTAGTCGGCCGCCTCACCCGTCGGGTAGATGACGTCGCTGGCGACGACCATGAAGTCGGTGCCCGCGCCCGCCTTCAGCATCGGCGGCACCACCGCGTACTGCGACCGGTCCCCCTCGCCCGGGTCGCCCAGCACCAGGAACGAGAACGACTCGTCCGGGCGGTGCATGGTGAAACCGGCGCGGGTACCGCGCTCGGCCAGCGCTGCGATGCAGCGGCGGCGGATGCCGTTGGACGGGTCGCCGAACAGCTCGGCGATGACGTCGTTGCGGGAGCGCCACAGCACCAGGGGGCGGCGCCAGGAGAAACGCGGGACCCGCTCAGGCATCAGGTCGTAGAAGCCGCCCCGGGTCCGGCAGGCCCAGCCGGCCCCCTCCTCGGAGGTACGCGAGTTGTCCGGTGCTCGCTCCGATTCCACCGCGTCCTCGGCGTGCACAAACAACCTCCGTGGGGGGCGATCACGCTGGCAACGGGATCGTACCGCCGCGGCGCCGCCCGCTGAGGGGCGGCGCCGCGACGGAAGGAGACGTCAGTGCGCGCCCGTACCGGTGAGCGCGCGCACCTCCAGTTCGGCGAACTTCTCGTCGGTGCGTTCCTTGGAGAGCACCGTGCCGAGGTACGCGCACAGGAACCCGAGCGGGATCGAGATGAGCCCCGGGTTCTGCATCGGGAACGGCGCCACGATCGTCTCGCTGAACAGCGCGGTCGGATTGCCCTTGGGAAGGGTCTCCGACTTGCCGCCCCAGGCGATCGAGCTGCACATCACCAGCGCGACCGCCGAGATGAGCCCGCCGTAGATGCCGGCCACCGCGCCGACGGTGTTGAACCGCTTCCAGAACAGCGAGAACAGCAGCGTCGGCAGGTTGGCCGAGGCCGCCACCGCGAACGCCAGCGCCACCAGGAACGCCACGTTCAGCCCGCGCGCGAAGATGGACAGCACGATCGCGATCGCGCCGATGACCAGCGCGGCGATCCGCGCCATCCGCACCTCGTCGCGCTCGCTGGCCGTGCCGCGCTTGAACACGTTGGCGAAGATGTCGTGCGCGAACGACGACGAGGACGCCAGCGTGAGCCCCGCGACCACGGCCAGGATCGTCGCGAACGCCACCGCGGCGATGATCGCCAGGAAGATCGCGCCGCCGGTGGAACCGGGACCGCCGCCCAGATGCTCGGCGACCTGGACGGCCGCCGTGTTGCCGCCCGAGTCCTGCGCCGCGATCGCCTTGCCGCCGACCAGGGCCGCCGCGCCGAACCCGATGACCAGCGTCATCAGATAGAACACGCCGATGATGCCCATCGCCCAGTTCACCGAGGCACGGGCGGCCTTGGAGTTGGGCACGGTGTAGAAGCGGATCAGGATGTGCGGCAGCCCGGCGGTGCCCAGCACCAGGGCCAGGCCGAGCGAGAGCAGGTCGAGCTTGGACCACAGGTCGGTGGCCCCGTACTTCAGCCCCGGCTGCAGGAACGCGTCGCCCTTGCCGCTGGCGTCGGCGGCGGCGCCCAGCAGCGTGGACAGGTTGAAGCCGTACTTGGCCAGGATCCACACCGTCATGACGGCCGCGCCGCTCATCAGCATCACGGCCTTGACGATCTGGACCCAGGTGGTCCCCTTCATCCCGCCGACCGTGACGTAGAAGATCATCAGCGCCCCGACCACCACGATCGTCCAGATCTTGGCGGCCTCGCCCTCGGCGCCCAGCAGCAGCGCGACCAGCGCGCCCGCGCCGACCATCTGGGCCAGCAGATAGAAGATCGACACCACGATGGTGGAGATGCCGGCCGCGGCCCGTACCGGCCGCTGCCGCATCCGGAACGCCAGCACGTCGGCCATCGTGAACCGGCCGGAGTTGCGCAGCATCTCGGCGACCAGCAGCAGCGCCACCAGCCAGGCCACCAGGAACCCGATCGAGTACAGGAAGCCGTCGTAGCCCGACAGCGCGAACATCCCGGCGATGCCGAGGAACGAGGCGGCCGACATGTAGTCGCCGCCGATCGCCAGCCCGTTCTGCAGGGCGGAGAACGAGCGGCCGCCGGCGTAGTAGTCGGCGGCGGTGTGGGTCTGCCGGCTGGCCCAGATCGTGATCCAGAGCGTGAGGCCGACGAACAGGCCGAACAGGACCAGCGAGAACACGCGGTGCTCGTTCTCGGCGGGCGCGGCGAGCACTCCGGTCGGGACCGCTTGCAGCGGCCCGGCGAGCAATCCGGTCACTTGCCCTCCTCCTCGGTGTCCGGACGGTCGGCGCTGCCCGGACGGTCGGCGCCGTCCGTGCCGCCATCGGCGCCCGGCGCGCTCTCGGTACCCGGCCGGCCTCCGACGACCGGCTGGACGACCAGCGCGGCGAGCGGCTCCAGCTTGCGGCGCGCGTGCCGCTCGTACGCCCAGGCGATCAGGAGCGTGGACAGGAACTGCAGCAGGCCGAAGATCAGCGCGACGTTGATCTCACCGACGACCTTGGTGCCCATGAAGCCGCGCGCGTACGCCGACAGCACCACGTACAGCAGGTACCAGGAGAGGAACGCCACGGTCATCGGGAACACGAAGCGGCGGAAGCTGCTCTTGAGCCGCTGGAACTCTGGGCTCTGATGCATCTCGATGAAGGCCGCGTGGTCGAGCCTGCCGCTTCCGGCGGCGGGTTCCGGCCCCGCGGGCTCTGGGGAGTCCGATTTCACACACACCTCCGGCAAAGGGTCACCCCGCCATGTCATCGCCCTCGGCGGTGGCATGGCGGCACCGGCAGGGCCGGTGGGGAGCCATTTGACCAAGAACTTGGCCGGGCACAGTAGAGGTGGTGATCCGGTCGATGCGCCCTCGATGCCGGACCGAGACATTGATCTTACAGAGCGTGACGACCCTTGTGGATCATGAGGCCGGAAACGACGGACGCCGGCGCCATCGAGTGGCCACCGGCGTCCTCACGACCCGGGTGCCTGCGGGCATCATGAGTCCCCCCAGAACGGCGAATCCTCGCCTTCTCATGATGCCTCCGCAAGCGACCCGAAGGTCCCTGAAGAGGGACGATGTCCACGCTATCCGGGCGCCCGTAATGCGGGCGTAAACCGACCTATACGCCGTCGCCAAAGATCGTGGAGCCCGGCGGTGGCCGGTCTCAGGGAGCCAGAACCCGCAGCGCGCCGGGCATGATCCGGACGGTCACGGGGAGTGTTCCCGGCAGTTCGCCGTCCGCGCCGTACGGCAGCGTCCGGTCCGGCGTGCGCAGCTCGATCCGCACCTCGCGGGCGCGCAGCACCTCGACCTGCGGCCGGCGGACGTGCGAGCCGTCGGCCAGCTCGCGCAGCACCGCGAAGAACAGCAGCCGCGGGGCGTGCCGGATGATGACGACGTCGAGCAGCCCGTCGTCCACCCGGGCGTCCGGGGCGATATGGCGGCCGAAGCCGTAGAAGCCGGAGTTGGCGGCGACGACCGTGTAGCCGCGCCGTTCCATCACCTCGCCGTCCAGCACGATCCGGTAGTCGGCCGGCCGCCAGGCCAGCACCGCCCGCAGCGCGCCGACGGTGTAGGCGGCCGAGCCGCGCAGCAGCCGGGCCTTGTTGGCGTTGTCGTTGGCCAGCGCGTCCACGCCCGTGTACACGCTGCCCAGCACCGGGACCCCGTTGGCCTCGATCGTGTCCACCGCGCGCGGCTCGCCCTCCAGCAGCAGCGTGGCCAGCCGTTCCGGATCGGACGGGATCGCCAGCTGCCGGGCGAAGTCGTTGCCGCGCCCGGCCGGGACGATGCCGAACACCGCGTCCGTACCGGCCAGCGCGCCGCCGACGCAGCCGACCATGCCGTCGCCGCCCACGCCGAGCACCACATGCCCGGCCTCCGCCGCCCCGCGCGCGAGCGCGGTGGCGTGCTCCAGGCCGCGGCTGTACTCCACCACGACCTCGGCGCCGGCCTCGCGCAGCAGCTTGGCCAGCGGGACGAGCGTCGCCGCCGAGGCCGATCCGCCGGCGGACGGGTTGACCAGCGCGGTGAACCTGCGGGGAGGTGGGGTCACGGCTACTTCTCCGGTACGGGGGCGACCAGGACACCGGGGTTGAGGATGCCCTGCGGATCGACACTGTCCTTGACCGCGCGCAGGATGTCCATGCCGAGCGGGCCGATCTCGCGGGCGTACCAGTCGCGGTGGTCGGTACCGACCCCGTGGTGGTGGCTGATCGTGCCGCCAGCGTCGATGATCGCGTCGTTGGCCGCGCGCTTGGCCTTCTCCCAGTGCCCCAGGGCGTCGGCCCGGTCCTGCGCCGCCACGACGGTGAAGTAGAGCGAGGCCCCGGCCGGATAGACGTGCGAGATATGGCACATCACCAGCGGCGGTGTGCCCCCGCCCGACAGCACGCGGATGAGCGCGGTCCGGACCGCCGCGTACAGCTCGGGGATGCCGGACCAGAACGTCGCGGTCTCCAGCGTCTCGGCGAAGGCCCCGGCGTCCAGCAGCGAGTCGCGCAGGTACGGGGCGTTGAAGCGGCCGTGCCGCCACTTGTCCCCCGGCTCGGCGCCGAGCGGCTCACCGTCCAGTTCGGGCAGGACGACGTGTGCGGCATCGCGACGGATGGCGATCTCCTCGGGCGTCCCCTCGTACCCCAGGACCGCCAGGCAGCCCGCCGTCCCGGAGGACAGGGCGCCGATGGCGGCGGGGTCGGCGAGCCCGATCGCCGTCTCGGTCTCGTCCGACAGGCGCAGGACGACCGGGAGCGGTCCGTCCTGGGCGAGCCGGCGCAGCGCCGCGGTGCCCGCCTCGAACGAGGGGAAGCGCCAGCCTTCGTACGCGACCGCCTCCGGTACGGGCCTGACCCGTACCGTCACCGAGGTGATGACGCCGAACGCGCCCTCCGAGCCGAGCACGAGCTGGCGCAGGTCGGGCCCGGCGGCGGAACGGGGCGCGCGGCCCAGGTCGAGCGTTCCCCGGGGGGTGGCGACGGTGAGCCCGGTGACCATGTCGTCGAAGCGCCCGTACCCGGCCGAGGCCTGCCCGCTCGACCGCGCCGCCGCGAACCCGCCGATGGTCGCCCACTCGTACGACTGCGGGAAGTGCCCCAGGGTGAAGCCGTGCTCGCGCAGCAGTTCCTCGGCGCGCGGGGCGCGCAGTCCGGGCTGGAACACGGCCGTACGGGAGACGGGGTCGACCGAGACGAGCGCGTCCATCCGGCGCAGGTCGAGCGCGATGAACGCGTCCACTCCCTGAGGGGCGAGCCCGCCGACGACCGAGGTGCCGCCGCCGAACGGGACGACCGCGACGCCATGCCCGGCGCACACGTCCAGGACGGCCAGGACCTCGTCATGCGAGCCGGGCAGCACGACGGCGTCGGGTGCGTCCGAGGTCTCGCCCGCCCGGATGCGCATCAGGTCGGGGGTGGATTTGCCCCGGGTGTGCCGGATCCGCGACACCGGGTCGGCGCGGACGTGCTCGGCGCCGCCGGCCGCCGCGGCGAGCGCCGCCAGGACCGCGTCGGGCAGGCGCGTCCCGGGCACGTCGATGTCCTCCAGCGGGACGGGCGCGGCCTCGGCCGGCCGTACGCCGAGCATCTCGC
Organism: Actinomadura sp. 9N407; assembly: GCF_044326315.1. Taxonomy (NCBI): domain Bacteria; kingdom Bacillati; phylum Actinomycetota; class Actinomycetes; order Streptosporangiales; family Thermomonosporaceae; genus Actinomadura; species Actinomadura sp. 9N407. The sequence continues at coordinate 433,002 of NZ_JBIRAW010000001.1, forward strand.
GCAGCAGCCCGGCCACCGACTCCGGCAGGGGTGTGGCCTTCGCCGGATCCCCCCACCCGCTCCACAGCATGTCCCGCGTCTCCATGTCTTACACTGTGACACATGACGTCAGAACGTCACAATAGGACCGACGACGATGCCGTCCTGGACGCCGCCCGCGACTGCGTGCTGGCCGTGGGCGTGCGCCGGACGACCCTGACCGACATCGCCCGCCGCGCCGGGGTCTCCCGCATGACGCTCTACCGGCGCTGGCCGGACGTGCGCACGATCGTGGGCGACCTGATGACGCGCGAATGGCTGGCCGCCGCGCTCGGCGCGCAGCCCCCGGCCGACACCGGGCCGGCCCGGGAACGGCTGGTGCGTGGGCTGGTGGCCGGGGTGGGGGCGGTGCGCTCCCACCCCCTGCTGCAGAAGATCGTCGAGGTCGACCCCGAGCTGCTGCTGCCGTACATGCTCGACCGCTGCGGTGCCAGCCAGCTGGCGTTCCTGGAGATGTTCGAGGAGCTGCTGCGGGAGGGGCACCGGGACGGCTCGATCCGGACCGGCCACACCGCCCGGCAGGCCCGCGCGCTGCTGCTGGTGGTCCAGTCCTTCGGCCTGTCGGGACGCACCATGACCGACGACACCGATCCGGAGCTGGGCGACGACGCGTTCGACGCCGAGCTGGCGCACATCCTGGAGAGGACCCTCGCCCCATGAACCCCTCGCGTTCCTCGCTGAACGCCGGCCGCCGCGCCCGCGAGCTGGCCGCGCTCCCCGACGAGGTGGTCGACGTCCTGGTCATCGGGCTCGGCGCCACCGGTGCCGGGGCCGCGCTCGACGCCGCCTCCCGGGGCCTGAGCGTCGCCGCGATCGACGCGCACGACCTGGCGTTCGGGACGTCCCGGTGGAGCTCCAAGCTGATCCACGGCGGGCTGCGCTACCTGGCGTCCGGGCAGGTGGACGTGGCGTACGAGAGCGCCGTCGAGCGCGGCGTCCTGATGGAGCGCACGGCCCCGCACCTGCTGCGCGCGCTGCCGTTCGTCCTGCCGCTGACGCCGATGGTGTCGCACCGGCAGGCGGCGATCACCCGGACCGGGCTGGCCGCCGGGGACGCGCTCCGGCTGGCGGCCCGCACGCCCCGCGCCCTGCTGCCGCGCCCCCGCTCCCTGTCCGCCGCCGAGACGCTCCGGGTGGCCCCGGCGCTGCGCCCGCACGGGCTGCGCGGCGGCCTGCTGTCCTGGGACGGGCAGCTGTCCGACGACGCCCGGCTCGTCACGGCGCTCGCCCGTACGGCCGCCGCGCACGGCGCCCGGATCCTCACCCGCTGCCGGGCGGTCACGGTGACCGGCGACGGCGCCCTGGTCCGCGACGAGCTGACCGGCCGGACGGTCTCCGTCCGGGCCCGGTCGGTGATCAACGCGGCCGGGGTGTGGGCCGGCGGGCTGGTGGACGGCGTACGGCTGCGCCCCTCGCGCGGGACGCACCTGGTCGTACGGGCCGAGAGCCTGCGCGGGCTGACGGCGGGCATGCACGTGCCGGTGCCGGGTTCGGGCAGCCGCTTCCTGCTGGTGCTCCCCCAAGGCGACGGCCGGGTCTATGTCGGCCTGACCGACGAGCCGGCCCACGGGCCGATCCCCGATGTGCCCGTGCCGACCGAGAGCGAGATCGGCTTCCTGCTGGACATCTTGGGCTCCGCGCTCGACGTGCCGATCCGGCGCGAGGAGGTCGCCGGCGCGTACGCCGGGCTCCGCCCCCTGCTGGACGACGGGGAGGGCCTCACGGCCGACATCTCCCGGCGGCACCAGGTCCTGACCTCGCCGGACGGCGTCGTCACGATTGTCGGCGGCAAGCTCACCACGTACCGGCGGATGGCCGAGGACGCCGTCGACGCCGTGGTGGCGGGCGGCCGCGTCACCTGCGAGCGGCAGAGCCGTACCGCGCGGATCCCCCTGGTGGGCGCCGCGCCGCCGCACCGCCTCACCGGCATCGACGCGCCTCCCTCTCTCCTGCGCCGGTACGGGACGGAGGCACCGCTGCTGGCCGCGCTGGCACGTGAAGAGGGGGCGGAAGCCTTGGAGCCGGTGGTGCCGGGGCTGCCGGTCCTCGGCGTGGAGTTGAGCTGGGCCGTACGGCACGAGGGGGCCCTGGACGTGGGCGACCTGCTGGACCGGCGGACCCGGATCGGGCTCGTCGCCGCCGACCGCGCCGCCGCCGTCCCGGCCGCCGAAGCCGTGCTCCGGCGCAGTGGAATCTCAACATCTTCGCTGTGATTTCGACCATGACTCCGCTATGACGCGTGTCACCTGGCCGATTCGGGGCAACGTGAGTTAGGTTACCCTAACCTAAGGTCCGAACAGGTCCAGGGCGGACCAGCGCCCAGGGCCGGACCAGCGACGAGGAGAGACCGCTTGACGCGCCGGATCAGCTGCGAGCACTGCCCGGGGAGCCACTCGGGCGAACGGCCGTGCCTGGCCAGCGCCACCGCCAAGGCACGGAGCTGGCTGCTGATCGAGCACCCGGGGCCCTGGCCGGAGCGGATCGAGTCGCTCACCTCCCCCGCGCCGATCGCCGAGGCCGTACGGGCGGCCCTCGCCGCCGGTGTCCGGCCCCAGCTCATCCGCAGGCCGGGGCGGCGCCGCCGGATCCCGCCCGTCCAGGTGTACGCGGGGTTCTCCGACGGCGGGCCGGACGGCGGCGAGGTGTGGCTGGAGGGCCGCGAGCTGGCCGATCCCGCCGAGCTCGCCGGCCTCGACCTGCGCGCGCTGGCCGCCGGCGAACGGCCCGGATTCGGCGAGCCGGTGGACGATCCGGTGCTGCTGGTCTGCACGCACGGCCGCCGCAACGCCTGCTGTGCCCGGACGGGAGCGCCGCTGGCGCGGCATCTCTCCGAGCGTTTCGGGTCCTTTATATGGGAAACGTCCCATGTCGGCGGTGACCGCTACGCGGCGAATCTCGTATGCCTTCCCCACGCGCTCTACTACGGCGACCTTGGCCCCGACGAGGCCACGGCGGCCGTCGAGGCGTACCTGAACGGCCAGGTCAGGCTGGCGCACCTGCGCGGCAGGGCCGGCCGTCCCGAGCCCGTCCAGGCCGCCGAGCACTTCGTCCGCGAGCATTCGAAGATCTTCGACATCGACGGCGTGACCGTGGAATCGCTCTCCGGCCGATCGCCGTACGAGGCGCTGGTGCGCGCTCGGGAGAACCGTTACCGAGTGATCATTGAGAGCGTCGAGCAGCCCGATCCGTGCGGCCGGGACTGCCAGGAGAACCTCCGGACCTACATTGTTAGGGACATCACCCTTCTCAACGAAGCGGCCCTCGTGTAATCTCTCCAAGGCCCCATTTAGAGGGTCTCCCTGTCGCACGACCCCTCAGGTACCCGGTGATCCGGGGGAGGGGAACAGAGCGGCAACTCCAGACGTTGGACCATTCGGCGCTTCAGGCACATGTCGCTTCACGCACATGACTCGGAGCATGTCGGGCGTCCACGTCCGCATTTTTTGTTCGTAAACCAACCAAGGTGGGTGTTCCATGGCTCAGGTACGTCGGCAGGCAAACCTCCCTCGTCCCAGCTGGGGCTGGCAGGACGCCGCGGCGTGCCGGGGGGAAGACCTCGTGCTCTTCTTCGGCCCCGACGGCGAACGTCAGCCCGAGCGCGAGATTCGCGAGCGCAAGGCCAAGCAGATCTGCATGGGCTGTCCCGTCCGCTCGGAGTGCCTGGACTACGCGGTGTCCCGGCCCGAGAAGTACGGCACGTGGGGCGGCCTCAACGAAGACGAGCGCGCGTCCGAGCGCCGGCGCAGGATGCGCCGCGCCAACGCCGCCTGACCTGCCGGGACCGTCTCGGCGGTCCCAGCGGTCCGGCTTCCCGGCACCACGCGGCACAGTTCCCCTCGCGCACCCCGGCACGCCACCGGAAACAAACGTACGGCCCCGCCCGGCGGGGCCGTTTGCGTTGCCCGCTCACGCGGGCGGCACAAACGGCCCCACCGGGCGCTTCTACTGCCACTCCGGCCACTACCACTCCGACGACTCCCCCGCATGCCTTTCACCGAATCGTGAATGGCAGCCGAACACGAATGGCAGCCGGACCGCTACCGCACCCGACCCGGCAATGCGGGCTATTTCCCCAAATTCGCGGAGAACCATTCCGCGCTCAGCCGGGACACCTCCTCCAGCGCTCCCGGCTCCTCGAACAGATGCCCGGCGCCCGGAACGACCGTGAGCTCGTGCCCGGCCCCCTGGTCCATCCGGTCCAGGGCCCGCTCGTTCAGCGACAGCACCTCCAGGTCGCGGCCCCCGACCAGCAGCAGCGTCGGCGCCCGCACCTCCTTCAGCGCGTGCGCGGCCAGATCGGGCCGCCCGCCCCGGGACACCACGGCGGCCACGTCGCCGGGAGCGGCCGCCGCGGCCACGAGCGCCGCCGCGGCTCCCGTACTGGCGCCGAAGAGCCCGACGGGCCCTCGCGCGGCTCCCGCTCCGGCCGCCGGGCCGGCCGCTGAGCCGGCCTCGTCACGAACCCACGCCACCACCCGGCCCAGCCGTCCCGCCAGCAGCGGCACGTTGAACCGCAGCCGGGCGCTGCACCGGTCGTCGATCTCCTCCTCGGCCGTCAGCAGGTCGAACAGCAGCGTCCCGAAGCCCCGCGCGTTGAGCGCGGCGGCCACCTGCCGGTTGCGCGGGCTGTGCCGCCCGCTGCCGCTGCCGTGGGCGAAGATCACCACCCCTTGCGAGTTCCCGGGCTCGACCAGGTCGCCCTCCAGCCGGACGTCACCGGCCGGAAGATGCACGCTCGTCATCGGCCCGCCTCCCGCGTACCGGCGGCGCGCTCCAGCCAGGAGGTGACGTCGGCGTCGGTCAGCTGGCCGAACTCCCCGTACCACTGGCCGACCGCCCGGAACGACCAGGGCGCGGCCAGCACGACCACCTCGTCGGCCTCGTCCTCCATGGCCCGTACGGTCTCGGCGGCGCCCACCGGCACCGCGAGCACCAGCCGGGACGGTCCGCGCCCGCGCACGGCTCTCAGCGCCGCGCGGGCGGTGCCTCCGGTCGCGAGCCCGTCGTCCACGACGATCACGGGACGTCCGGCCGGGTCGGGCAGCGGGCGGTCGCCCCGGTAGGCCAGGACCCGGCGCTCCAGCTCGGCGCGCTCGGCCGCCACGGTCGCGGCCAGATCGTCCTCGTCCAGGCCGAGCCGGCCGATCAGGTCATGGTCGAAGACCGGCGCGCCGCCCTCGGCGATCGCCCCCACGCCCAGCTCCGGCTGGCGCGGGTATCCGATCTTGCGGGTCACCAGCACGTCGAGCGGGACCGGCCGGTCCGGCGCCGACAGCCGCCGGGCGACCTCGTACGCGACCGGCACGCCGCCTCTCGGCAGGGCGAGGACCACCGCCCCGTCCAGGTCCAGCGGGACGAGCCGTTCGGCGAGCACCCGGCCCGCCTCGGCCCGGTCGGTGAACGGGAGCCGTACCGGAACGCGATCGGCTTCGCGCGTGGTTCTGTTCCAGCGCATCGGCGTCACCCCCTTCGGGGACGCGGCAGAACACCTCTTACGCCGTCACCAGTGCTCTACCCACTTACGCCGTGCTCGCCCGGTCCCCCGCGGCCCTTGTACGGGCGACCGTGCGGGCAAACGGGTTCAGGATCCCTTGGCGGCGAGCCAGCGGAGGGGGTTGTCGTGCACGATCGTGCGCAGCGTGGCCTCGTCGGCCCCGGCGGCCCGCAGCGCGGGCAGGAAGGTCTCGAACAGGTAGCCGAAGCCGTCGCCGCCGTACCGGGTGATCTGCGTCATCCGCGCGACGCCGGTGCTCAGCAGCAGCCGCTCGGCGTGCCCGCCGTCCAGGAACTCCATGACGTTGCGGACCCGGACGTCCAGCGCCTCGGGGTCGCCGGCGGCCAGCCCCAGGGAGCCGAACGAGACGTACGCCCCGGCCTCGGCGATCTTGCGGTGCGCGGCGGGCTCGTCGATCAGGTCCTGGTGGCCCACCGCGACCCGGTCCGGGGACAGCCCGGCGGCGGTGAGGATCTCCAGCTGGGTCAGCCCGGCGCGGCCGTGCGTGGCGACCGAGAGCCCGGAGTAGCGGGCGGCCTGGGCGGCGGCGCGCAGGCAGCGCTCCTCGGCCGCGGTCGGGGTCTCGCCCCAGGTGCCGATCTCGCCGATCACGCCCGGCAGCGCGTTGGTGCCGTCCAGGCCGAAGCCGATCTCGGCCAGCAGCCGCTCGGCCAGCTGCTCGACATCGGACTCGGCGACGTAGGCAGGGTGGAACGGCTCGGTGAAGAACCCGGTGCCGGCGACCACCGCGACCCTCGCCCCCGCGGCGATCCGGGCCAGCGCGGCGGCGTTGCGGCCCATCCCCGTACAGGACAGGTCCACGACCAGGCCGAGCTCGTGCCCGGTACGCAGGTCCGCCAGCTCGCGGGTGACCGGCTTCTCCTCGTCGAGGAAGCGGCGCGGGTCGTCGCCGAGCAGCGCGGGCCGGGCCGGCCAGCGCAGGTCGAGCTGCAGATGCTCGTGCGGCAACACCGGTCCGGTGACGTCGGACGTCGGGATGGTTCCGGTCACGGTACGAAGCCGCCCGGGCTCCTCGCGGGGGGTCATGGAACGCGAGGTTACGACATATTTGGTCAAACCCGACCGTGATCCGGACCGGATTTTACCTTTCAGGGGTGGCACGTTCCCGGTCGGCCACCGGCTCCACGGCGGCCTCCCGGAGGGCGCGCGCCCGCGCGGTGCCGGGGCTGGGCCAGCGGCGGTCGATCTCGGCGTTCAGCGCGGCGCCGATCAGCACCGCCAGCGCCGCCACGTACAGCCACGCCAGCACGGCGATCGAGGCGGCCAGCGACCCGTACACCGACACCCCGGCCAGCGAGCCGGCCAGGTAGAGCCGCAGCGCGAAGCTGCCCACGATCCAGATCAGCAGCGCCATCATCGCGCCCGGGATCTGCCGCAGCCACGAGCTCCGCACCGGAACGCTCATGTGGTAGAGCAGCGCCAGGAACAGGATGGACAGCACCACCACGACCGGCCAGTAGAACACCGACACCACGACGGCGCTCTCCGGCAGCACCTGCCGTACCAGCGCGGGCCCCGCCACCAGCAGCGGGATCAGCACGATCATGATCAGCAGCCCGATCAGGTAGAGCACGAACGCCCGGATCCGGGTCCGGATCACGCCGCGGATCCCCGACAGCCCGTAGGCGATGGTGATCGTGTCGATGTAGACGTTGGTCGCCCGCGAGCCCGCCCACAGCGAGATCAGGAAGCTCAGCGACACGATGTCGGGGCTGCCGCCGCGGATCACGTCGTCGATCAGCGGGATCACCACCGAGTCCACCGCCGGCCCGGTCAGCACGGTCTGCGCCTGCTGGATCAGCCAGCCGCGCACCTCGGCCACCGTGCCGGGCCCGAGCAGCCCGCGCAGATGCCCCATCGTCCCGATCAGCCCGATGACCAGCGGGGGCATCGACAGCAGCGCGAAGAACGCGGCCTCGGCCGCCAGCCCGGTGACCCGGTAGTTGAACGCGGCCACGGCGGTGTCGCGGACCAGGCCCCAGCCGGTCCGCCGCATGGCGCGCAGCCCTCCGCGCAACCCGCTCCAAGAGAGGATCCGGCGCCCGGACCCCCCGCTCCCCGAATCCGCGTCGCCCTCCTCCGCCGGGGTACCGGCGACGCCCGTGGCGTCCGAAACCGTGGTCACATCAATACACCGTAGAGCGTCGTCCGCCCGTTACCTGGTAGATAGCCCATTCCGGCGCCCCCATCCGCGCGTCGCCCGGTGCACCCCCGTCCGGTTCCTCCCCTGGACGCACGGGACTTGGACGTACGGGACCGCGCCGCGGCCCATGATCGCCGGGGGCGGCGACGCGGGCACCGGCGTCCATCGGTGACAATGGAGGGATGATCTGCCAGGCGTGCCGCGACGACCTCCACGGGGAATGCCGTGGCGGGTCGTGGTGCGACTGCCAGCACCAGCCTCGCGCGCGGGCCGCGTCCGGGTCCGGGATCGCCGACGATTCCGGGTCCCAGGACCCGCCGGGTGCCGAGCCGGGTGAGCGGGACGCCGAGACCGGGCGGTCCGAGCCCCGGGTGAACTGGAAGCGCCAGGGATGACTCTTCTCACCTGTCCGGATGCCGGACGGAACTGGACAGCCCGCGAGACGGCATGTCAGAGTTCGGGTATGACTGCTGCGAGGGATCCGTTGCTGGTGATGCGCCGGCACGTCGACTTCCTGCGCGTCCGCAGCGCGATCTGTCCGTGACGCCCTGACCACGCCCCCCTTGTTTTCACCGGCGCGTGGTGTACCGGCGTCACGTCCGACTTAACTCCTGCTCAATGTCGAGCCGGCTGTCCACGACTGCCGGTGCACTACGCGTCCCCACCACGATGGATGAGGATCGCGCCGTGCCACCTGCCACCAAGCGTAAAAAGGGCGAGGGCCAGTGGGCCCTCGGCTACCGGGAACCGCTGAACAAGAACGAAGAGAACAAGAAGAACGACGACGGGCTCAACGTCCGCGCCCGGATCGTCGACATCTACTCCAAGGCCGGGTTCGACTCGATCGACCCCGCCGACCTGCGCGGGCGGTTCCGCTGGATGGGCCTGTACACCCAGCGCAAGCCCGGCATCGACGGCGGCCGGACCGGCGCGCTCGAGGACGAGGACCTCGAGGACCGCTACTTCATGATGCGGGTGCGCATCGACGGCGGCCAGCTGAGCCTCGCGCAGCTGCGCACCATCGCCGACATCTCCACCCGGTACGCGCGCGGCACCGCCGACATCACCGACCGGCAGAACGTCCAGCTGCACTGGGTGGGGATCGAGGACGTCCCGGCGATCTGGGACGCGCTCGAGGCGGTCGGCCTGCACACGATGGAGGCGTGCGGCGACGTCCCCCGTACGATCATCGGCTGCCCGCTCGCCGGGATCGCGGCCGACGAGATCATCGACCCGACACCGCAGCTGCGCGACATCCACGACCGCTACATCGGCTCGCCGGAGTTCTCCAACCTGCCGCGCAAGTACAAGACGGCGCTGTCGGGCTGTACCGCGCACTGCACCGTCCACGAGATCAACGACATCGCGTACGTCGGCGTCGTGAACGAGGCGGGCGAGACCGGCTACCAGCTGTTCGTCGGCGGCGGGCTGTCCACCAACCCGATGTTCGCCCAGAGCCTCGGGGTGTTCATCAAGCCCGAGCAGGCCACCGAGGTCTGGCACGGCGTCACCTCGATCTTCCGCGACTACGGCTACCGGCGGCTGCGCAGCCGCGCCCGGCTGAAGTTCCTGATGAAGGACTGGGGCGCGGAGAAGTTCCGCGAGGTGCTGGAGAAGGAGTACCTCGGGTACGCGCTGCCCGACGGCCCCGAGCCCGCCGCGCCGGTCCGCCAGCGCGACCACGTGGGCATCCACCCGCAGCAGGACGGCGACTACTACGTGGGCTTCGCGCCGCGCGTGGGCCGGGTGAACGGTCCCCTGCTCGGGAAGATCGCCGACCTCGCCGAGCGGTACGGATCGGGCCGGACCGCCAACACGATCGAGCAGAAGATGGTGATCCTCGACGTCCCCGAGGAGAACACCGAGCCGCTGGCCGCCGCGCTGGCCGAGCTCGACCTGCAGGTCAGGCCGTCCACGTTCCGCCGCCAGACGATGGCCTGCACCGGCATCGAGTTCTGCAAGCTGGCGATCACCGACACCAAGCAGCGCGCGATGGACCTGGTGGACGAGCTGGAGAAGCGGCTGCCCGACTTCGACCAGCCGCTGACCATCAACGTCAACGGCTGCCCGAACGCCTGCGCCCGCATCCAGGTCGCCGACATCGGCCTCAAGGGCCAGCTGATGGTGGACGAGAACGGCGACCAGGTCGAGGGCTTCCAGATCCATCTGGGGGGGCAGCTCGGCGCGACGTTCGGCAAGAAGGTGCGCGGGCTGAAGACCACCTCGGCCGGCCTGACCGACTACGTCGAGCGCGTCGTGCGCACGTTCGACGCGCAGCGCGGCGAGGGCGAGACGTTCGCCGCGTGGGTCAAGCGGGCCGACGAAGCAGATCTCAAGTAAGGGACGGAGTCCGGAATGAGCGAGCGCGCGGCTCCGTTCTACTGCCCGTACTGCGGCGAGGAGCACCTTGAACCCCGCGAGGAGCATGGGGCGTGGTTCTGTGCCGACTGCGTCCGCTCCTTCCAGTTGAAGTTCCTCGGCGTCGGAGCCCCCCGGACCACCGCCTCCCCGCCGAGTGCCTCCCAGCCAAGCAAGGAGAACGACCGGTGACGCTGCTGGAGACCGACAGACCGACCCTCGACCTCGAAGACATCGTCGAATCGGCCGCCGTGGCCCTGGAGGGCGCCTCCACGCTGGAGGTCATCCGCTGGGCCGCGGCGACGTTCGGCGACCGGATCTGCCTGACCTCCTCGATGTCGGACGCCGCACTGATTCATCTGGTGTCGAAGGTGAAGCCGGGGATCGACGTGCTGTTCGTCGACACCGGCTACCACTTCGCCGAGACCATCGGCACCCGGGACGCGGTCGAGGCCGTCTACCCGGTGAACGTGATCAACGTGACCCCGTCCCGTACGGTCGAGGAGCAGGAGGCCGCGCTCGGCCCCCGGCTGAACGGGCGCAACCCGGACCTGTGCTGCCACCTGCGCAAGGTGGAGCCGCTGGGCCGGGCGCTGGAGGGCTACATGGCCTGGTTCAGCGGGATCCGCCGGGACGAGACCGCCAGCCGCCGCGACCGCAGGGTCGTCGAGTGGGACCGCAAGCGCGGCATGGTGAAGGTCAACCCCATCCTGGACTGGTCGCAGGAGGACATGGACAACTACATGGCCGACAACGGCGTCATCGTCAACCCGCTGCACTACGACGGGTACCCCTCGATCGGCTGCGAGCCGTGCACCAGCCCGGTGGCCGACGGCGCGGACCCGCGCAGCGGCCGGTGGGCCGGGATGGGCAAGACCGAATGCGGCATCCACTTGTGAGCGGACACCCCGCGCCGATGGTCGCGGTGGCGCACGGGAGCAGGGACCCACGCGCCGCCGCCACCGTGGAGAACCTGCTGGACGCCGTCCGGGCACGGCGCCCGGACGTCCCCGTCCTGACCTCGTACCTGGACCACGCGCCGCCCGCGCCCGGCCGGCTGCTGGACGGGCTGGCCTCGCGGGGCGCCGGCGGCGCGGTGGTGCTGCCGCTGCTGCTGACCGCCGCGTACCACAGCAAGTCCGACATCCCCGGGGTCCTGGCCCCGGTCCGGCGCCGGCACCCGCTGTTCGGGCTCCGTACGGCCGGGACGCTGGGGCCGCACCCGCTGCTCATGGCCGCACTCGAACGGCGGCTGTCGGAGGCGGGCGTGGAGTCCGGCGATCCCGGCACGGCCGTGGTGCTCGTGTCGGCGGGGTCCAGTGACCCCTCGGCCAACGCCACGATCGGCCGGATGGCCCGGGAATGGCGCGCCCGGGGCTGGTACGACGTCGTACCGGCGTACGCCTCGGCGGGCGGTCCCGATCACGCCGCGGCGGTCAGGGCCCTGTACGAGGCGGGCGCGCCCCGCGTGGTGGTCGCCTCCTACTTCCTGGCCCCGGGCTACTTCGCCGACAAGGTCCGTACGGAATCGCTGGCGGCCGGGGCGACGGCGGTCTCCCCCGTCCTGGGGTCGGCCCCGGAGCTGGCCGAACTGGTCCTGCTGCGCTACGACGAGGCGTTCGCGACCGGCCGGGCGGCGGCCGCGGTCTGATCGGCCGCGGTTCGCCCGCTCACGATCCGCATACCCGCGTCCCAGCGGGTATGCGGATCATATGGCCGATCGCGAGAACCTCGGGCACGAGCCCGAAGAGACACATGACAAGGACTTCGCCCCGGTGAACCGGGGCGCGAACGGGCGCGGCCGTACCGTGCCTCCGGACGAGGGAGTCCCGGACGAGGGCCAGACCGTGCCCGCCGAAGAGGAGGGCATGGCGCGCCAGGAGGACGAGGGCGGCGGCGTCAGCTCGCCCGGGGTCGACGTGGGCCACCCGGACTCGGCCCAGCCCGACTGAGGACCTCAGTCACGCCGCGCCTTGCGCTCTTCCCACCAGGTGGCCAGGGCGCGGCGGACGGGCTCGTGGTGCTCGTCGTCGACGATCTTCACGTCGCCCATGATGGCGTGCGCCTGGATGCGGACGACCGGGACCGACCGGCCGAGCCGCGCCTCCCGTACCAGCACCCTGCGGTCGCCCATCACGGCGTAGCCGCTCATCTCCACCTTCACGCCGTCCGGGACGATCACCTTGATGTCGCCCATCACGGCGGTGGCGGTCACGCGGACCTCGCCGCTGGGCACTTGGGCGCCACGCAGGTCCAGAACGACGTCGCCCATCACCGACAGCACCTCCAGGCTCTGGTCGATGCGCCCGACGATGCGTTCCTTGCAGTCGCCCATCACGGCGGTGAACCGCCGCTGGACCTGCATCGGTGCGGGCTCGGCGCCCGGCGCGCCCATGCCCGGCAGGTCGGTGGTGATGGCGTCCAGCTCACCGCGGGTCACCGCGAGATAGGCCGCCTCGCTCCGCTCGGTCAGCTCCTCGAAGGTCAGCCGGCCCTCCACCGAGGCCACCCGCAACCGCTCCACCACGGTCTCGCGCTCGGCGTCGGAGGCGCGCACGCGGTCGGGCGGCGTCGGATCGGGGGGGACCTGCGGCCGGGACTCCGCCGGCCGCCGATCCTGGTGCGGGGTGGGCTGACTCATGGTTCAGAAGGTATGCCCTCCCGCCTTGCGGGCAATCCGCCGCGCGGACGAGATCGCCCCGAGCCTTCAGGAGGACCGGTGGCGGTCATTCCGAACGATGTTCGGTATCCTGCCAGGTGGCGGCGTGTTTCCAGTGTCTCGGAGCGGTGCGATGGCGACCCATCAGGTGTTCAACCAGGTTCCTCCCCTCGTGGGCCACGATGTGGCCGACGATCCGGCGCTGCTGGACGGGATCGAGCGCGAGGGCGCCGGCTGGGCCCTTCCCGAGGTCCATGAGCTGGGCCGCCTGTCGGGCACCGAGCAGGCCCAGGACTGGGGACGCCTGGCCAACGAGCACCCGCCCGTACTGCGCACCCACGATCGCTACGGTCACCGCGTCGACGAGGTCGAGTTCCACCCCGCCTGGCACGACCTGATGCGCACGGCCGTCGAGCACGGCCTGCACGGCGCACCCTGGGCCGACGAGCGCACCGGCGCCCACGTCGCCCGTGCCGCCAAGTTCTATGCCTGGCGGGTCGACGCCGGGCACGGCTGCCCGATCTCCATGACGTACGCGGCCGTACCCGCCCTGCGCCAGAGCCCCGAACTCGCCGCCCGGTACGAGCCGCTGCTCAGCACCTCCGTCTACGACTTCGGCCTGCGCGAGCCGTCCGGCAAGAGCGGCCTGCTCGCCGGCATGTCGATGACCGAGAAGCAGGGCGGCTCCGACGTCCGCGCCAACACCACCGAGGCCGCGCCCACCCCCGACGGCACGTACCGGCTGCGCGGCCACAAGTGGTTCACCAGCGCCCCGATGTGCGACCTCTTCCTGACCCTCGCCCAGGCCCCCGGCGGCCTCACCTGCTTCCTGGTCCCCCGCGTACTGCCGGACGGGACGCTCAACCCGCTGCGCCTGATGCGGCTCAAGGACAAGCTCGGCAACAAGTCCAACGCCTCCGCCGAGGTGGAGTACGAGGACGCCGTGGCCTGGCGCGTCGGCGACGAGGGCCGGGGCGTCCGCACCATCATCGAGATGGTCAACATGACCCGCCTGGACTGCCTGATCGGCGCCGCGGCCGGGATGCGGCAAGGCGTGCTGACCGCCGCCCACCACGCCGCGCACCGCAAGGCGTTCGGCGCGAACCTGATCGACCAGCCGCTGATGCGCAACGTTCTGGCCGACCTGGCGATCGAGTCCGAGGCCGCCACCACCCTGATGACCCGGCTGGCGGGCGCCACCGACCGTTCCGTACGCGGCGACGAGACGGAGACGGCCTTCAAGCGCCTCGCCCTCGCCATCGGCAAGTACTGGGTCTGCAAGCGCTGGCCCGCCCACGCCGCCGAGTCCCTGGAATGCCTCGGCGGCAACGGCTACGTCGAGGAGTCGGGCATGCCCCGCCTCTTCCGCGAATCCCCGCTGAACTCCATCTGGGAGGGCTCCGGCAACGTCGCCGCGCTGGACGTCCTGCGCGCCATGGCCAAGGAGCCCCAGACCGTCGAGGCCTTCTTCGCGGAGATCGACTCCGCCGCAGGCGCGGACCGCCGCCTCGACGCCGCGATCCTCCAGGTCAAGGACTCCCTCACCGACACCGCCACGATCGAGCAGCGCGCCCGCCGCGTGGTCGAGCGCCTCGCCCTCACATTGCAGGGATCGCTCCTGGTCAGGCACGGCCACCCGGCCGTGGCCGACGCGTTCTGCGCCTCCCGCCTGGCCGGCGACTGGGGCAACGCCTACGGCACCCTGCCCCCCGGCCTGGACCTCGGGACCATCATCGAACGCGCCGTCCCCAAAACCACCTGAACCCGGAACACGCGGCGCCGCCGGACGTGGACGCCCGACGCGCGCTGACAGAACGCCCCGAGACGTTCTGACCTCGCCGAACACTGTGTCCGGTTTCACCGTTCCCATCCCGTATCATTGGCACCGCAGGTCACACCTCAGGCCACCGGGGCCCGCGACGTCGCAGCCGGCGACGGAGCCAGTGGACCACGCCCGCCACGGTCGTCCCGCCGGGGGACCGTACGCAAGGACGGGCGGCACCAGGCCCCGAGGACGTGTTCTTGCACTCGATCGAGGGGCCTATGCACTGTCCCCCGATAGAGCAAGGACGAGTCCGATGGCTTCTCCGGCATCCGCTGTTGAGCGGTTCGACACCACGTGGTTCATCCGTGCGAGCAAGGCGCTGCTCACGTTCACCGTGGGCGGCTTCGCCCTCCTGGTGGTGTTCGGCAACGTGACCGATTACTGGACGAACTTCAACTTCGTCTCGCACGTCTTCTCGATGGACGCGCAGAAACCCGCATTGCAAGAGGTCAGCAACATCAACTACCGCGCGGTCTCGTGGCGCTGGTTCCACCATGCCGGCTACATCGGCGTCATCCTCACCGAAGCACTGATCATGGTGGCCTGCCTGGCCTCCGCGTGGCGGCAGGCCCGCACGCTGCGCGCGGCCGACGCCGCGTATCGCAACGCCAAGCGGTGGGGACTGGCCGGCTGCACGATCGGCCTGTTCCTGTGGTTCTTCGGCTTCCAGGCCGTGGCCGGTGAATGGTTCGGCATGTGGATGAACGACACCTGGAACGGCATCCCCGACGCGGTGCGCCTGTGCACCTACATCGGCATCGTGCTCGTCTTCCTGTCCATGACGAACGACCGGGCACCGCGCGAGACCGACCACGCCTGACGGTCGGTGCCGTGGCAGGCGAAGCCGAGGTGGTCCTTGGCGGCGCCCCAGCCGTTGGATGAAGTCCGGCGAACGAGAAGTGGCCCACCCCGTGGCGGGGTGGGCCACTTGCGGGTCCTGGAGTGTCAGGGCCGGTCGAACCGGCCGAAAGTACCGTCACCGACGGCATGGACGGTGCTTTGGGCCGATGCCCGGAGATGGCGCCGGTTCCCAGGATGGGGGCATGTCGAATGAGGATTCCGCCCCGGTTCTCCAGGCCGAGGCGCTGACGAAGAGGTACGGACGCCGGGTGGCGCTGAGCGAGGTCGACCTCGCCGTTCCCGCCGGCCGCATCGTCGGTCTGGTCGGCCCGAACGGTGCCGGCAAGACCGCAACGCGATTGTGACACTTCTTTCGGGACCCTAACGGCGCTGGTCACGGGACGACGGGGCGTCAGATTGTGGGTGGTCGGGTGCGGGCTTGATCGGGGCGGCGGGCTGCTAGCCTCGCGCGGCTTCGGGCTTGCCTGCGGCTGCCCGCCTTAGGCCCGGGGCGGCCCGCCGGAGGGGTCCCCGGTCAAGGTCGTGCCCGGCCGCCCGTGCGCTCGCTCAACCCTGTGCGGGTCTAGGAGTTGGGCGTGTGCCCGGCGGGTGTGCGGGGCGGCGGCTTAGCGCGCTGGCCGGGTCGCATACGCGCTTTTGGGTACTGCGGCCGACGGAGGCGGCCACCTGGAAGGGGCGGGGGCCGGGGTTGGTTGGGAACCAAATCATCAGCCTGAGGGCCTTCCGTCGTCATTGGTGACCGCGTGCGGTAGGCGGCGAGATGAACGGGGCGCGTGGTGGGCGCATTGCCCGGGTATCACCTGGCTTGGTCGGGGTGGCGATGTGAGCGGGAAACGGGGCGTGCATGGCTCAGGTGCGGGTGACTTTCACGGGTCCTCAGCAGTTCGGTCAGGTGAGGGTGACAGAGCTGACGGTGGAGGCGGATCGGCTGGTGCTGATGAACGGCGGTAGCGCGGTGCTGGATGTTCCGGCGGAGGCGCTGGCGTCGGCCGATCAGGGGAGCGGCGGGCGGCTGGATCGGCTGCGCTCGGTGCATCCCAACCACGGCAAGGCGTGGACGGAGCAGGAAGACACGGAGTTGCGGCGGCTGTTCGGTGCGGGGGTGGGGACGGGCGACCTCGGTAAGCACTTCGGGCGTAGTCGCGGGGCGGTGCGTTCGGCGTTGCTGCGGCTGGGCCTGGTGGAACGGGGCGTGCCTAGCCAGCGTGAGGGCTAACGGGCGCTGAGATGAGCAGCCGGCGGCCGCGCTGGCGTGCCGGGCTGAACGGTGGTCACAGCGAGAGCGCGGCTGCCGGTCGCGGAACGTGCACGGTGAAGCCGCTGGGGGTGGGGCCGGTTCGCGCTGGTGCGCGTGGCCCGGTGGAAGGGACGGCGGGAGGGGGCGTCACGCGCCCGGACGGCGAGCGGCGTGGGGTAGGGGCCCCGCGTCCGTCTCGGCCGGACTGGGCGCTGGTGACGGTCCCGATCCGCCGTTCCCTGACCGCCGGGTTAGCGTCGCCGAGTCGAACCGAACTGCTACCGGCGGCGTGACCGAACGTCACGGCGCGCGCCGAACGGGCGCGCGCCTGCCTTGACCTAGTAGGGAAAACCCTCACACGACGGGAGGCCGCCGGATTGGGGTAGGCGGTGGAGAGCGATGCTCGTAGGGTGATCGGCGTGACTGAGGAGTGGGCGGACCATCCGTTGCTGGTGTTGTGGGACGTCGATCACACGCTGATCGAGAACGGTGGGGTGAGTAAGACGCCATCTCATTTGGTGGTTCGGTTGTAGCCTGCCGTTCGTGGAGATGGTCGAGCGGTTGGTTCCGGAGGAGTTGTGGGAGTTGTTCCAGCGGGTGGTGCCGCCTGCTCCGACGCGGCCGCAGGGTGGTGGCCGGCGTAGGTACGGGGATCGTGAGGTGCTGGCCGCGATTGTGTTCGTGGCCACCACCGGCTGCACCTGGAAGCAGTTGCCGCCGGTGTTCGGTCCGTCCGGTCCCACTGCGCACCGCCGCTTCACCGAGTGGACCGCGGCGCGGGTCTGGGCCAAGCTGCACCGCCTGGTGCTGGACGAGTTGGGAGTGCGCGGGGAGTTGGACTGGTCGCGGTGCGCGATCGACTCGGTCAGCGTCCGGGCGAGCAAAGGGGGGAGCTGACAGGCCCGAATCCTGTCGACCGCGGCAAGCCTGGGTCGAAAATCCATCTGCTGGTCGACCGTGCCGGACTGCCCCTTTCTGTCGGGATCTCGGCGGCCAACACCCACGACAAACTGGCGCTGCAGCCCCTGGTCCAGGGCATCGTGCCGATCCGCTCGCGGCGCGGTCCACGCCGGCGCCGCCCCGGCAAACTGCACGGCGACAAGGGCTACGACTACACCGATCTGCGGCGCTGGCTGCGCCGGCGCGGCATCACCCCACGCATCGCCCGCCGCGGCATCGAGTCCTCCGAACGGCTGGGCCGCCACCGCTGGGTGGTGGAACGCACGGTGTCCTGGCTCAGCGGCTGCCGCCGCCTGCACCGCCGCTACGAACGCAAACCCGAGCACTTCCTGGCCTTCGTCGGCATCGCCGCCACCCTCATTTGCCACCGCCAACTCACCAAATGAGATGCCCTCTAAAGAGACCTACGCAGGCGCGTTTGAGCTGCTGACCGGAAGGTCTGCGGAGCATCGAGCAAGAACCGATGGACGTACTGACCCGATCATCCTGGGTGACCTGGTCGAACGGCATGGGCTTGCAGTCTCTGCGGAGGATGAGGCGAGGTTCGGAGAGGTGCTCGCGGCCGCACTGTCGTCTCGGACGGAACGGTTGAGCCAGGTCGGATACGCCTTGCCCGGTGCCAGGGAGGCGATCGCCGCACTGGCAGCTGTGCCCGGTGTCGTACAAACCGTCCTGACAGGGAACATCAAGGCGAACGCCTACACCAAGGTCGCGACGTTCGATCTTCACCACGGCTTGGATTTCGAGATCGGCGGATACGGATCGGACGACATCGTCCGGGCGAATCTGGTCGGGATCGCGCAAGCGCGGGCCTCAGCGAAGCACGGCGTGAACTTCAGCCCGGGGAACACGGTGGTGATCGGGGACACGCCTCGCGATGTGCAGGCCGGGCGGCTGGGCGGTGCCTACGTGGTGGCGGTGGCGTCGGGCAGTGACAGCGTTGAACGACTGCGCGCAGAGGGGCCGGACGTGGTACTTGCCGATCTCGTCGATACAGACGCCGTTGTGGCTGCCGTCACGGGCGTGCGGAAGGTGAAGGGTTCGTAGGCTCGTGGGCCTGCGTTCGCTGCTGCCAGAAGTTGGATTCCTCGATCGGTGTCGCGGTCTCCCAGACGCGTTCGAAGCTCTTCAGGTAGGTATCGAAGAGGTCGGCGCCCTCGATCCGGCGTAGGTGCAGGATCGGCGCAATGTACCCGTACGTCCCGTACATGTGTTGATTGACGAGCATCTGATCGTCGTAGCGGAAGATCGAGTTATAGAGGGACGTCCGATGAAGCATGAAGTCGATACCGGGCGTGCCGACCAACGGGCTGTAGTAAGTCAGCGCCATACGGATACGCGCGGGGATGGCATCATAGAGCCGTTCCTCGACCCCCCGAAGCACCATCTCGGGACTGTCCGGGTCCCCTAGAACGATCCGGACCTTGACACCCTCCCGGGCCTTGCCGCGAATGATCTCGATCGAGTCGGGATTCTCCTCAGGCAGGAAGAGACTGGCATTCGCCAAAAGCCAGATGTCGGTTCGGGCGTTCGTCAGCAGGTCAGACCACAGTTGCCGAGGTGTGTTGGCTCGGTGCGAGTAGTGGGTGACGATCTCTGATTGAGATGTGGCCTCTCGGTCACCTTCCAAGTCGGGCCATAGCCAGGTGACCGGAACTTCCAGAAGCCTCGCCGTTCGGTAGGCCGCTGGCCTCCTAGGGGTGACCCCTCGCGTGATCCATCGCTGAACGCTCTTGGCGTCAAGGCCGAGTTCGTCGGCCAACTGCTGTTCGGTGTAGCCGCTGTTGATCAGGACGCTGCGAAGCCGCTCGTTCTTCACGATCAAGGTGCCCTATCCCTGGGGGGCGTTAGGGGACGTTTTTAGCACGAGTACAACGTCCCGTAAAGCGCTATGGACGTGGTGTTGCCGGTCCTCGCTGCGGGTGTCGGATCGGATCAAGAACACGACGATCCGACAAGGGAGGCGGAAAGCGATGGGTGCTGGCCATGAACAGGGAACGGGGTCGCGACTGGGAGCGGCCATGGGCGACGGGCGGTTGCATCTGGCGGCGCTGGATGCGGTGATCGCGCACAAGTCGGCGAAGGCGTTCGGGAAGAAGGACCGACCGGTTCCGCTGGCGTGCGGTCTGGTGGCTCGTCGGGCGGCGGCGCCGGTGCTGAACGTGGTGCGGGAGGGGGACCCGTCGCGTTCGGTGGAGGTCGGGTGCGTCCGGCGCGATGGTGAGTGGTGGTACCAGGTGCCGGACTCCGGGGAGTGGCTGTCTCCGGTGGAAGAGGTGGAGCGGGTTCCGGGTGTACTGGTCGCGCTCTTGGAGCGGGGGGCGCGGTGATGGCGCGGCGGGTGGATGAGCCGTTGGAGGCGTGCACCGGGCTGGATGAGTCGATGCGGCGGCCTTCGACGGCGCGGATGTATGACGTGTTCCTGGGTGGCAAGGACAACTACGCGGTGGATCGGAAGGCGGCTCGGGAGGCGGAGGAGGCGGCGCCGTCGATCGTGCGGGCGGCGCGGGACAACCGCAGGTTCATGCATCGGACGGTGGCCTGGTGCGCGGGTGAGGCCGGGATCGATCAGTTCGTGGACATCGGTACCGGGATGCCGACTTCGCCGAACGCGTGGGAGGTGGCTCGCAGGTTCGCGGCGGGTGCGGTGGTGGTCGGGGTGGACAACGATCCGGTGGTGCTGGCCCATGATCGGGCGAGGTTGGGCGGGATGCCGATCGTGGCCGGGGACGTCCGGGACCCTGGGGCGGTGATCGCGGGTCTGGGCGAGGTGATCGACTGGGGGCGGCCGGTGGCGGTGCTGCTGGTGGCGGTGCTGCATTTCGTCACCGATCAGCAGGACCCGGCGGGGATCGTGGCGTCCCTGGTGGAGCGGTTGGCTCCGGGTAGTGCGGTGGTGATCTCGCACGTGTGCTCTAGCGGTGCTGATCCGAGGGTGGTGGCTGAGGTGGAGCGGGTGTATGCCGGGACGCCGACGCCGGGCAAGTTCCGTACCCATGAGCAGATCGCGGGCCTGTTCGGTGGGTTGCGGATGGTGTCGCCGGGGGTGGTGCAGGTGCAGCACTGGCCGATCGACGCGGGTCCGGTGACGGCGCTGCCGGTGCTGGGCGGTGTCGGCCGGGTCGCGCGGTGAGCGGTTCGGGCGGCGAGGCGGCAAGGCGGTGCTGTGATCACCCGGTGGGCGTGGCGGGGCCGGGGTGCCCGCTGGTGTGTCTGGGGCTGCGTCCTCATGTGCTGAACCCGCTCAAGGGCGAAGGTGTCCGCACGGTGGGTGACCTGGTGTCGGCGCTGGACCGGGATGAGGTGGCGGGCTTTCGCAACGTGGGTGCGGTGGCCTTGCGGGAGATCGGGGCGGCGCTGGTGGCCTGCGGCGTCGTCGATGAAGACCACAAGGACCGCGAACCGGCGACGGTGCTGGCCTGGGTGGTTCGTGAGTACTACGGCGGTGACGTCGAAACGACCCTGGATGACCTGGCCCGGCTGGCGGCCGAGAAGGAGCGGTTCGCCGCGTACGCCGCGTGCGTAAGGGAAGGAGTGTCGCAGCATGAATGACGGTGGACGGCCGGGTGATGCGGCTAGGGTCTCGGGCGTGACAGATCTGGTTCCCGCTGCGCATGCCGGTGTCCAACCTGCGTTCTCGTGGTCGGGTGGGGGTGGTGTGCTGCGGCTGGGCACACGTACCTCTCCGCTGGCGATGACGCAGGCTCGCGGCGTGGCCGCGCGGCTGGAGGAGCTGGCGAACGTCCGGGTTGAGATCACCGGTATCCAGACGGCCGGGGACCGGCATCGCGGGCACCTGGGCGAGTTGGGCGGCAAGGGCGCGTTCATGCGGGAGATCGACCGGGCGTTGCTCACGGGGCGGGTGGACATCGCGGTGCACTGCCTCAAGGACGTGCCCGGCGACGTGCCGCGCCCTGAGGGCCTGGTGTTCGCCGCCTACGTCGAACGCGACGACACCTCCGACGTGATGCTGTTCCCGATGGCCAGCAGCGTGCAACGGCTGGCGAACCTGGCGCCGGGCGCGCTGGTGGGCACCTCGGCCGTACGGCGGCGCGCCCAGCTCGGGCGGATCCGGCCTGATCTGCGGGTGGAGTATCTGCGCGGGAACGTGAATTCGCGGCTGGGTCGGTTGGACTCCGGGGAGGAGTTCGACGCGATCGTTTTGGCCAGTGCGAGCCTGAGTCGGCTGGGCATCGAACGGGCGGGCGAGGCGCTCGACATCCTTCCGGCCGTGGGGTCGGGGGTGCTGGCGGTGGACTGCCGGAAAGCTGATCAGGACATCGTGGAACTGGTCCGGCTGCTGGATGATCGGGAGACCCGGCGGTGCGTGAACGCCGAACGCACGATGCTGCATGGGCTGCGCGGGCACTGCAACAGCCCGATAGCCGGTCACGCCCGTTTCGAGCGGGACGGGCAACTCAGCCTGCGCGGGATGGTCTTCACCCGTGACGGGTCCCGCTTCGTTCACTCGCAGGAGTGGTCAGAGCCGGACAAGGGCGCCGACCTCGGCGCGTACGTCGCCGGTGACCTGTTGCGTAAGGGAGCACGCGACCTCATCGACGGCATCCCGCACTGACGGGCCGATGGTGAGGGCAACCCCGGCTGCGGTCGGGGTTGTTCGCGTTTCGGTGTCGTGGTCCTGAGGGGTGAAGGGGCCGCGGCTTCCCTTTCGTGCTGACAGGGAAGGGGCCCGCCGAATGCCGTAGGCACCCGCAGGGCGACCGTTAAGGGAGTTCGGCCGGCGCCGTGGGCACCTTCCGCCCTGGGGTGTGACCGCGTGGAAGCCGCTGCCCCGGCGCGGGCGTGAGCGGGGGCAGGGTTCAGGTGGGGTGGTCGGCGGCGTGGATGGTGGTGGTGTCGGCTGGCCAGACGCTGAGGGTGTGGTCTATCGGCGGGCCTAGCTCGCTATGCAGGGTGGTGGCGCGGACGAGCACGATGCCGTGCGGGGGTAGTCGCAGGGTGGCGGCTTCGTAGGCGGTGGGGTGGCGGGCGGTGACGGTGCTTTGCGCGGTGGTGATGACGTGCGGGGTGTGGATGGCCAGAGCTTGGGGCCATGGTTCGGGGATGGGTGCGGCTTGGGCTATGGCACTGTCTTCGCGAACGGCGATGGTGTAGCTGGTGCGGATCTCCAGTGGCACGGTTCCGGCGGTGTCGGTGATCACGCGGCGGCGGACGTGGATGGGGACGCCGGGGTGATAGAGCCTGAGGGCGTGGGCGACTTCGGCGGGCGCGGGTTCGGTTCCGGCCTGGACTGAGGCGACGGCGGTGAACTGCGCGGGAAGGGGCCCGCTGAGCGGCACTGTGTGCGCGGGGCGCGGCGGGGCGTAGGTGGGAGGGACCAAGTTGGGTACCTGGGTACCGGCGGGCTCGGGGTCGGGGCCGGTGGCCTCGACGTCGTAGCCGGAGGGAACGGGTCCGGCGGTGGCGATGAAGCCGCGCCTGCCCTCGGCGCGTGCCCATCCGAGTTCGGCCAACTCGGTCAGCACGCGGCGGCTCGTCTTGTTGGAGACCTGCCAGCGCCGTTGGATGTCGGTGTTGGAGGGCAGCAGGGAGCCGGGGGCGTAGGTCCCCACCTGGATGGCGCGGATGATCTCGTCACGGATGGTGGCGTAGAGCGCGGGCGTGCTGCCGGTGGTGGCGCTCCCTGCTTCAAACTTGTCCCCGTGTCCCAATGTGGCCACCCCGATCGTTCCGGATCACTTGTGAGCTGCGCCTTTACCGTTCCGCAATCAAGCCTAACGTACACGGCTGTGTCGGCAAGGGTTTACAGCTCTGTACCTCGCGGCAGACTTTGGGTCAAGGTACACAGTCGGGTACCTCTCGGACGGGAAAGGGGCGCACAGGTGGAGTTTCGCGTGCAGATGGATGGGCTCCGGTTCGTGGTGGCGGACATGCCGGAACAGCGTAAGGAGTTCGAGTCCGGCCAGCTTCGGACGGACGCTGAGGGGCGGCCGCTGTTTCAGGCGCGGCTGCTGGCGATGGACGGCGCGGGGTCGGCGCCGATTAAGGTCGGGCTGATCGGTGACCCGGGCTTGGAGCAGGGCGTGTTCGTGCGGCCGGTGGGGCTGGTGCTGAACACCATCGACCGGCGGGGCGACACGGTGACGTGGTGGACGGCCGAGCGGCTGGAGCCGGACGGGCCGGTTCCGGCGGACGGGCCGGGCGGGAAGCCGGGCGGCACGGGCAAGGCGGCGGCCGGTAAGGCGGGCGAGTGATGGCGGGCCGGGTCGGCGGTCGGGGCGGCGTGGTGCCGCCGGATGCGACGGTGGCGGTGGGAGCGGCCGAGCACGGTTGGCCGTACGGGCGGTGCGCGGTGGTGGTGACGGTCTCGGCGGCGGGCCCGGTGCGGGTCAACTACGCGATGACCGAACCGGCGGGGCCGATGTGGCTGCGTCAGGTGCCGGTGCGTGGTCGGCGTCGGCGGCGGGTGCTGGCGGCGGCGCTGGGGTGCGGGGTTCTGGACGGCGCGGGCACGCGGTGGGTGAACGAGGGCACCCAAGACGCGTTGCACGGCTGGTTGCACGTGGCGGCGAGTGGCCGATCGCGGGTGGTGCACTTCCCCCAAAACGGCCGGATCGGCGGCGCGGCGCTGCGGGACCTGATGCTGGACCTGGTGCCGGGCGGGGTGTGGAAGGACCTGCACGCGCGGCGTGATGAGGCATGGGCGGCCTGGGCGCAGCATGCTCGCGGTGACGCGCGGTCGCTGGCGGTCGAGGGGACGCTGACCGACCCGACGGTGCGGGATATGGAGGCGACGTTGCCCGATCCGGCATCGGCGGGCGGGGCTGAGGCGACGCTGCGGGATCCTGGAGCGCGGGGCCCGGTCGGCGGTGACACCGGAGATGTCCACGTGGCGGGGTGGGAAGGTCCCGGCGGGCGGCTGGCTCGGGGCGGCCCGGACGAGGGACGACCGGGCATCTGGCACGGCGGGGGTCGCGGGGGTGTCTGGTGAGCGGCGGCCCGTCCCGGCGTTACAGCGGGGTGGATGCGCCGGGGCGGGTGGGGCTGCCTCCGGTGATCCAGCGGCCGGAGTTGCCGGTGCGGGCTCGGCTGACGGTCGGGTCGGCGGTGATGCTGTGGGTGGTGCGGCCGTCCTGGCTGTGGCGCCGGGAGATCGCGGCCGTGCTGATCCTGGTGGGCCTGGCGGCGGCCGGCTGGTGGCGGCGGGGCTGGCCGGGGTCGGTGGCCGCACCGGTCGGCCTGGTGCTGCTGGTGGCGGCGGTCCCGTGGGCTCGGGCCCGGGTGGCGGGGGCGTGGCGGGCGGGTCGGCTGCGGCGGCGCTGGGATCGGGCGTGCCGGTTCGCCGGGCTGACGACGGTGAACGACCGGATTCCGCGTATCCGCTCGGACCGGCAGGTTCCGGCGGGTGATCGGCTGCTGGTGCGGGTGCCGCGCGGCGCGACGGTCGCTGATCTGGCGGGGCAGTCCGATCGGGTGGCGGCGGTGCTGCGGGTACGTGACGTACGCGTCGGCCCGGACCTGGCGCGGGCGGACCTGGCGCACGTGGACATCGTGCGGCGTGACCCGTTCGCCGGTCCCGGCGGCGCGGGGGCGGCTGCGCCGATCGTGTGGCCGTGGGTGGACTCGGGTCAGGTGTCGCTATGGGATCCGGTGCCGGTGGCGGTGGATGACATGGGCGATCCGGTCACGATGACGCTGCCCGGCAAGAACCTGGTGCTGGGTGGTGAGCCTGAGGCGGGCAAGTCGGCGGCGCTGTCGCTGGTGCTGGCGGCGGCGGCACTGGACCCGTACGTGAGGATCTGCGGGCTGGACGCCAAACGGCTGGAGCTGGCGTTGTGGCGGCCGGTGATGGACCGCTGCGTCTACAACGACATGGACGAGGCGATCACGCTCCTGGAAGACCTGATCGCGATCATGGACGACCGGTATGAGGTGCTGGAGGCGGCGGGGCGGCGCTCGTGGCGGCGCTCGGACGGGGCGCTGTACCTGATCCCCACCGATGAACTGCGGTTCTACACCGCCAATCCGGACGGGGCGGCGGCCAAGCGGTTCACGGCGCTGGCGATCGACCTGGCGGCGCGGGGCCGCGCGGCGGGCATGATCAAAGCCAGTGCGACACAGAAGCCCTCGGGCGACGTGGTCAAGACCTCGTATCGGGATCTGCTGGCCTACCGGTGGGCGATGCGGTGCACCACCCGGGACGCCTCCGACACGATCCTGGGCGCGGGCTGGGCTACGAAAGGGTTCAGCGCGGCCGAGATCGACGTGAACACACGCGGCGTGGGGCTGCTGCTGGCTGAGGGCGGCTTCCCGCGCCTGTGCCGCTCGTACTACCTCGACGACCACGACATCCGGTCGATCGCCGCGCGCGGTGCGGCACTGCGGCGGCTGGTAGTGGGCGAAACCTCCATCTGAGGCGCCCCTCCCTCTCTCTCCTTCTTTCTTCCTGGGCTCCGCGTGGCGGGGTGGCGGCAGCGTGCCCGGCCGCGCGGGGCCCTCTCCTTCCTGATGGGAGTGATGACATGGCGACGATCGATAAGCCGTTGGATCCGACGGTGTGCCCGTGCGCGGCGCGGGTGGCCGGGCGGGTGTTCCCGGTGCAGCGTCCGGCGCGGGCCTTCGATGAACGGTTCTCCGGCGCTCTGGTGCGTGAGGTCGGCGAGGCCCTGGCCGCGCACGGATACCCGGTGATCGAGGACGACTCCCCCGACTTCTACGCGCTGATGTGGTGCCTGTGGCGGTACTGCTACGGCCACGCGGGCGAACCCTCCGACGCGGGTGACGTGAGCAGAGATCACCCGGGTGACGGCGGGGGTGAGGGCCCGGCGGGGTCGGGTGGTTCGGGGCCGCTGGGATGAGCGGCCGTCGAGATGCCCGCAGGGCACCCCGGAGGGGCGACCGTGAGGGAGTGTCGCCGGCGGCACCGGCCGGGGCGAACCGGCCGGACGTGGTGCCCGGGGGTGTGCTGGAGGGGATGCTGGCGCGGGTCGCCTCGGAGGAGGGGTGGCGGGCGTGGTCGGGTCAGGTGGCGCATGCGGGTCACTGCCTGCGGCCGGTGCGGGTGCGTGGCGGCGCTGCGGCGGTGGACTCGGGCACGGGTGAGGTGCTGGCGGAGTACTCCACGGCGGGCAACCCGGATGCGGCGCTGATGCTGGCGTGCGGGGACCGGCGGACGGCGGTATGTCCGGCGTGCGCTGAGGTGTACCGGCGCGACACGTGGCAGATGATCGCGGCCGGGCTGCGCGGGCGGGTGCCGAGCCTGGACGGCGGGGCGGACGCGGTACCGGCCTCGGTGAGTGGGCATCCGGTGGTGCTGGCCACGTTCACCGCGCCCGGGTTCGGGGCGGTGCACCGGACCTGTTCGGACGGGCCGTGCCGGGCTCGGGGCGGGCTCCCGGTCTGCCCGCACGGTGCCCGCCAGACGTGCGAGGCGCGGCACGGTGAGGGTGACCGGCTGGTGGGGGCTCCGCTGTGCTGGGACTGCTACGACTACGACGGGCACGCGCTGTGGCATGGCGCGGTGCCTGAGCTATGGCGCCGGACGGTGATCTACCTGTACCGCGCGCTGGCCCGGCTGGCGTCGGCGGCGACGGGGACG
Source organism: Actinomadura sp. 9N407 (assembly GCF_044326315.1). Taxonomy (NCBI): domain Bacteria; kingdom Bacillati; phylum Actinomycetota; class Actinomycetes; order Streptosporangiales; family Thermomonosporaceae; genus Actinomadura; species Actinomadura sp. 9N407. The sequence continues at coordinate 460,158 of NZ_JBIRAW010000001.1, forward strand.
GCGGTCACGGTCCGCGCGATCCGTGATCTGCTGCGTGTCTCCTACGTCAAGGTTGCCGAATACCAGAAGCGGGCGGCGGTGCATCTGCACGCCGTGATCCGCCTGGATGGCGTCCACGCGGGTGACCCGGCGCGGGTGGTGGCTCCTCCGGCGTGGGCCGATGCGGCACTGCTGGCGGCGGCGATCGGTGAGGCCGCTGGGCGGGTGGCGGTGCCGCTGCCTGAGGTCGGCGGACAGCGGGTGGCGCGGTGGGGCGGCCAGCTCGACATCTCGCCCGTGGCCGATCCGGGGCGGGCGGCGGCGTATCTGGCCAAGTACGCGAGCAAGACGGCCGGGGATGTCCTCGGTGGGCTCCCGCCTCGCCGGTTCACGCGCCGGGATGCGGAGCGGGTCAGTCGGCGGGTGGACAACCCTCACGTGATGCTGTTGGTGGTGGCGTGCTGGCGGCTGTCCCGCCTCCCGCAGTGCGCAGGAATGCGGCTCGATGACTACCCGCACACCCTGGGATTCCGGGGCCACTTCGCCACACGGTCGCGGTGGTACTCGGTAACCCGGGGGACGCTGCGGACGGTCCGGCGGTCGTGGCGGACACGGGGGCAGACGGCGGGCACCGGTGACCCGTGGGCGCGGGCCCGTGGCGGCGATGGCGGCGCGGTGCTGGTACGCGATTGGCGATATCTGGGTACCGGCTGGGCCCGTCCGGGTGACGCCGATCTAGCGGCGACGCTGGCGCGCGATCACGCGGCCGTCCGGGCGTGGGCCGACATCGCCACCGTGAGCAGTGCGGGCGGGGGTGACGGTGATGGGTGAGCTGATCGGGATCGCGGTGGCGCTGTACCTGCTGCGGTACCTGCTGCGGCTGCCTGGACGCACCTCGCGCCGGGATCGGATCACCTTCCGGTTCCGGGTGCCGCTGCGCGAGCGGTACCCGCGCGCCTGGTGGTCACTGGTCGCCTTCGGGCTGCTGGTGGTGGCGCCGGTGTTCGGGCTCGGCTCGGCGTGCGGGTGGTGGGGGCCGTGACCGCGCCCCGACCGAGAAAGAGCCTGGCGCGCGGGCTGGTGGACGTGCGGTTCACACAAATGATCACGCCCCGGCTCGTGGGGTGCCTGTATGTGGCGGCGGCCGGGCTGGTGGGGCTGGGCGCGCTGGCCGGGGTGGCGCTGATCGCGGGCCTGTCGGGCTGGCTGGGCGCGGGCTGGCTGATCTTCGCGCCGGTGGTGATCGCGGCCGGGGCCGTGGGCCTGCTGCTGGCCCGGGTGGCGTGCGAATGGCTGCTGATGGCCTTCACACGCGGCCGGGCACTGAGCGACGGCGAGGCAGCAAGCAAGGCCGACCGTGCGGCCGATGGCCGCTGGCGACAGAAAGGGGAAAACGGTGATGAGTGAACGGGTGCGAACGGCGGGGCGGCGCGCGATGGCGGCCTACGTGGCGTTCTGGCGACGAGTGGACCACGCGGCCGGGCGGGGCCTGCGTCTCCGGGTCCGGTGGCTGGGGCGGGCGGTCGTGGTGGCGGTCGCGGTGACGGCGCTGGGCGCGGCGCTGCTACCGGTGGCACTGCCGACACCGGAACGGACGGCGGTCCCGCGCTCGGCCTCGACCGGTCCGGCACCCTCGGCAACCCGTGCGGTGATGCCGGTGGTGGGCCATGCGCAGTTGCGGCGGGCGCTGCTCAAGCCGAACGAGACCGGCATGGCGTTCGGTAGCCGCAAGTTGCGGCGCTACCCGCTGGGCATGATCCACGATCCTCAGGGCGTACCGACGTGCTACTCGCGCGGCGTGCAGATTCCCGGGCGGGTGATCGAGATCCACGGCAGGCGCAAGGCGCGCGGCAATCCGCGCGTCTCGGACGGATACGCGGTGCACGCGGTCGCCTACGCCAACACGGGCCAGGCGCGTCATGCGATGGGGATCCTGCGGGCGCGGGCCAAGCGCTGCCCGGCCAGCAGCCGCTACCCGCGCACACCAATGAGCGGGGGCCGGTACGCGGTCGAACACAAGCTGTCGTGGCGGGTGACCGGCGAACGCTCGGGCGGGGACTGGGCGATGCTGCGCGGGATCGAACGCAAAAGCTACGGGCGCGGGTGGGCCGAACCCAACCAGGTCCAGCGGGTGACCGACTACGCCCAGCGCGGCAACGTGGTGATCATCCAAAGCCTGCACCTGTGGCGCAAAAGCGGCACCTCCGACGCGCCGACACTGCAACAGGCCGCGCGGCTGCTGGACCGCACCGTGACCCGGCTAGGCGGCGCTCCGTGCACCTGGACCGGACGCCACCTGGCATGCGCGGTGACCGGCGCCTGACCAGGCTGCCCGGCCGCACCTGCGACATGGTGCCGGGTGCCGCCGGGCCGGGACGCACCGGGAAAACGCGCCGCTTGCGGCTCCATCCAGAGGGCGGGGGGTGGGGGTTTGTGGGAAGGCGCCGGCAAAAGGGCCAAACCATGATCACTTAGTGGGTGGGGTGATGGCTGGCGACGGGGTGAGGCGACGGGATGGGGATGAGCGGTCCAGCGGTGAGGATGATCAGGCGGCGGCGGACGGTCTGAGTGAGGATGCGCGGGCGTGGGTGCGGCGGACGGTGGCTGAGCTGGGGCCGCTGACCGCTGATGAACGCGAGTATCTGGCCTGGATGTTCCATCGGCGCGTGTGAGGGTGAACGGTGATGCCCCGCCTCCCGGGGGGTGGTTCCGGGGGGGCGGGGCATCGGCTTGTGGGTGGGTGGTGTCCTAGGCTGCCTCGGCGGTCGGCGCGGGCGTGGGGCGCTTGCGGCGGGTGATCTTCACGCGCTCGTGCACCGGGGTGCGCTTGCCCCGTCCGATCGGCTGAACCTGCACCGTGAGCAAGCGGCGGGTGATCTGGCGCTGTTCGCCAAAGCTCAACTCGTCCCAAGCGGCGTCCACGTCGTCGGCTCCCACCAGTTTGGCGGCGGGGTCCTCGTCCTGGGCGATCGCGTCAAGGCGGGCCTGAACGGTCTCAAGCTTGCGGCGGCGCTTGGCGGTGCTCTCGTTGCGCTGCTCGCGCGTGATGCGGTCCTCCTCGTAGTCCTCGGCGATCTCGATCAGGCGGTCCTTGTGCCGCTTGACCTCGGCGCGCAACGCGGCGACGTCTTCGGCTGCGGTCCGGGTTCCGATGATGTCGGCGGGGTCGGACGTGCGGACCCATTCCTTCAACGTCGCGACCACAAGCGCGTCAAGGGGCGCGCGCTCCACCTTCACGTGGCCGGTGCCTCCGTTGACCTGGCACCGGTAGACCTCCCGCTCAACGATGGTGACCTCTCGGGTGCGGCGGTCGGTCTTCTGGCGCTGCTCGGCCTGCACCCGCAAAACCTCACCGCACGGGCACCGGTAGATGCCGGACCCGAACCACTTGGCGGCGTTGCCCGGGGTGGTGCACCGGTCGGGGTCGGTCAGTTTGGCCACCAGGCTCCAATACCGGTCCGGCTCGATGATCGGGTCTCCGGGCAACGTCCCGACCACTTCGTCCCGCCTGTAGGGGCTGCCGTCGTCGTCTTGGACCTTGCGATGCACCAACAGACCAGCATTGCAGGGTCGAAGAAGCATCCCGCGCACGTTGCGGGCCTCCCACGGCTCTCCCTTGCGGTTCCGCCATCCCTCGCCGTTGAGATCGCGGGTGAGTTCCCGCAACGGGACGTCTCCAAGCGCCTTGTCTGCGGCGCCCCGGATCCATCGGGCCTCGTCCTGGCGCACGGTGCCATCAGGGTGGAATCCGTAGCGGACGCTGCCACCGCCGGACCGGCCTTCCTCGGCCAGACCACGGCGCTTGTCGCTCACCCGGCGCGCGGTGTCCCGGCTGGCCTGGTTGGCGATCGCGCACATGATCCGGGCCATGGTGATATCGGCGTCACAAGCCAACCGGAGACTTCCGGTCACCGAATCGACCACGATGCGCGGGCGGCTCTGCTCGACCACGTCAATCAGGTCCTCCAAGTCACGCGGGTCCCGAACGGTCCGGTCCAGATGCACCGACAGGAACATCGGCCACCGACCGGACTCCAACAGACGCAGCGTCTTACGGAACTGCGGCCGGATCGTGCGTAGCTGGCGCTCCCCGCTGGGAAGGGTGATCTTGCGGCGCTTGAACGCGCTGGTGTCGTTCTCCACCAGAATGAGCCCGATTCGCTGGCGCTTGCTGGCCGCGTGATCGATCGCGGCGACCACTTGCCGCGCCACTCCGTCCACGTCTCCGGGCTCGGCGTCGCTGATCCGCACAAGCGCAATCGTGTCGGTCTCCGTCGCCTCGGCCCCGGTCGCGGACCATTCGTGACCGGTCTCGCTCCACCGTCCCGCAAAGCCGTTGATCTCCATCGCGGCGGCGCTGGCCATAGCCTCCCGAACCTGCGCGACCCTGATCCGGTCGGCCTTGTCCACCTCGGTCGCCTCGGCCGTCTTCGTCGCGGTTCCCATCTCGCTCATCCCGTCGCCTCCTGCTCGCCTCCGTGCCCTTCTACCTGCAATTCTTCCCAAAAGAAGTGTTGGAACCACCTGTCCGGGAAGTCGACGCTGCTGAACCTGGCCTGCGGGCTGCTGGAACCGACGTCCGGCTCGCTGCGCGTGCTGGGATCCCGGCCGGCGGAGAGTGCCGCGCACCTGGCCCGGGTCGGGTTCGTCGCGCAGGACACTCCCGTGTACCCGTCGTTCAGCGTGGCCGACCATCTGCGCCTGGGCGCGCGCCTGAACCCGTCCTGGGACCAGGCGCTGGCCGAACGGCGCGTCTCGCAGGCCGGGCTGAATCCGGGCCAGAAGGCGGGACGGCTGTCGGGCGGCCAGCGCGCGCAGCTGGCGATGACGATCGCCGCCGCCAAGCGCCCCGAACTGCTGATCTTCGATGAGCCGGCGGCCGCGCTGGACCCGCTGGCGCGCCGGGGGTTCATGGCGAACCTGGTGGGGTTCGTCGCCGAACTCGGCGCGGGCGCCGTGCTGTCGTCGCACCTGCTCAGCGACATCGAGCAGGTCTGCGACCACCTCATCGTGCTGTGCGGGGCACGGGTCCAGGTCGCCGGCGATGTCCGGGCCCTGCTCGCCGGCCACCACCGGCTGATCGCGCCCCGAGGCGCGCTCGACAGCCTGCCCGGCGGTGTCGAGGTCATCCGGATGGAGCACGACGGCCGGTACAGCCGTGTCCTGGTACGCACCGGGCTGCCGCCGTCGTCGATCCCGTGTCCGGTCGAGCCCGTCACGCTCGAGGAGCTGGTGCTCGGCTACATGTCCCGGGCGAACGCCGCGCCCGCCGTTTCCGTCGGGGCCGCCGCCGGGGAGGGATCGCGATGATCTGGTTGAACTGGCGGCAGTTCCGCCTCCAGGCGCTCGCCGGCGCCGTCGGGCTCGCCCTGATCGCCGCCTACCTGCTGTATCTCGGCGTGGAGATCCGGGACGCGTACGACGGCTACCGGTCCCGGTGTTCCGACCCCGGCGCCTGCGCGCAGGCGAGGAGCCAGTTCCAGAGCGGCTATCACAACACGTTGCTCTTCGTGGCCGGCGGGCTCGGGCTGATCCCCGTCATCATCGGAACGTTCTGGGGGGCGCCGCTGATCGCCCGGGAACTGGAACTCGGCACCCACCGCCTGGTCTGGAACCAGAGCATGACCCGCCGCCGCTGGCTGATCGCCAGGATGGCGTTCGTCGGCTCGGCCGCGATGGTCCTGACGGGCCTGGCCGGGCTGCTGCTCACCTGGGCGGCCTCGCCGTACGATCAGGTCGCCGCCGACCGGTTCGGCGCGGTGGAGTTCGGTGCCCGCAACATCGTCCCGATCGGCTACGCCTTCCTCGCCTTCACCCTCGGCACGATCGTGGGCCTGCTCGTACGCCGGACGCTCCCGGCGATGGCCATCACCGGCGTCGTCTTCCTGGTGGTCCAGTTCTCGGTGCCGAACATGGTGCGGCCGCATTTCCTACCGCCCGAGAGAACGACCCTGCCGATGACCGCGCAGAACATCAACGAGGCCAGGAGCCTGGGCAGCATCACCGGCGCACCCTCCATCGGCGGCCTGCGGGTGCCCGGCGCACCCGACGCCTGGATCAGCGGGATCAGCCCGCTGCGTACCGCGGACGGGCGGACGGTCGCCGACAGCGCGTTCAACGGCTGCCTCGACACCGCACCGAAGACCGGCGCCGGCGGCACCTTCGGCGACACCGCGGTGTGCCTGTCCAAGCTCGGCCTGCACGTTGACATCGAGTACCAGCCGAGCGGCCGTTACTGGGTGTTCCAGCTGATCGAGACCGGGCTCTACCTGGTGGCCGGCGGAATCCTCATCGCCATCGCCCTCCGGCGCGTCAGGCGCGCCTGAACCGACCGTTCTCACCGACCCCCGTCCGGGCTGTGGACACCGAGAAGGATCCCCACGTGCAACCTGCGAATGTTCCTGAACGAGTCGTCCGTCCGACACCATCGAAGGCTGGCGGAATGCCGTCGCCGTCGGGGTTTCCCGGGCCGGCGAACTGCCGCAAGAGCCGTCGCCCATGGCGGCCCTGGCCCTCGCCGTGCTCATCGGCTCCTCGCTCAGAGCGCTGCCCGTGGTACCCGCCGTCGCCATCGCCGCGGGCGGTGTCGCGGTGATCGCGTTCAGCTGGGTGTCCGGGCCCACCGACGTGACGACCATGGCCACCATGCTGCTGGTCGGGAGTCTCGTCATCGGGCCGCTGCCGCGCGCGTTCGCTGCCGTCCGGCACCGCCGGACGGCGGATCGATAGCCTGGTCGCCGTGACGGGTTCGGGGGGATGGGTCCGGTTCGCCTCCGTGACCGGGCTCGGCATTGTGTTCTTCGCGGCGATCGCCGTGCAGGCCGCCGCCATCGCGCAGAGTTGGGGCTCCTGGTACTGGGTGCCGGGCGGCGTCTTCGCGGTGGCGGTGTGCCTGCCGGCGCTGCTGGGGCTGCGCCGGCCGCTCTGGGCGGCGGTCGCGGGGCTCTGCGTCGCGGCGGCGGCGATCGTGGTCACCCGCGTGGCGGGCCCCGATCTTCCCGCCGAACCCAGCCCCGCCATGACCCTGGGTCTGGCGGTGCTGACCTGCTCCGCGCTCCGGGCCCTCCCGCCCGTACCGGCCGGTGCCATCGCGTCCGCCGGGCCAGCAGTGATCATCGCCGGTCAGCTCGCCGCCGGGCCACCGTCCACCCGCATCGCGGCGGTGACGGCGCTGGACGGCATGGTCTGGCTGGGCGGCGTCGGGGCCGGGCTGGCGCTGCGGCTGCTGGACGCGCGGTCGTCCGCCGCCGCAGAGCAGGTACGCCGCGACGAGCGGCTGGAGTTGGCCCGGGAACTGCACGACGTCGTGGCCCACCACATCACGGGCATGGTCGTCCAGGCGCAGGGCGCACAGGTGGTCGCGCGGCGGAACCCGGAGCAGGTGACCGGGTACCTCAGCGAGATGGAGGCCGCCGGCACCGACGCCCTGGCCGCGATGCGGCGGGTCGTCGGGCTGCTGCGCGACGCCGATGACGCGGCGGCGTACCCCAGGCAGGAACGGCTCGACGAGTTGGTGGAGCGTTTCCGAAAGCAGGGCCCAGAGGTGCGGCTGAGCGTGCCGGACGGGGACACCGAGTGGCCGCCGGAAGTGACGACCACCGTGTACCGCGTCGTCCAGGAGGCGTTGACGAACGTCCTGCGGCACGCGCCCAAGGCCGGGTCCGTCACGGTGATCGTCGAGCAGGACGCGCAGGGGGTCACCGTCGAGGTCACCGACGACGCCCCGGCGCCCCCGGCCCGGCACCACCGCGGCGGGTACGGCCTGATCGGCATGCGCGAACGCGTCGAGACGCTCGGCGGCTCGCTGCGCACCGGGCCGCGGCCCGATGCCGGCTGGTCCGTACGAGCGGCCCTGCCCGTCCCCACCACGGAGCCCCGATGACCATCTCGGTCCTGCTCGCCGACGACCAGGCGATGATCCGCCGCGGACTGCGGCTGATCCTGGAGGACCAGCCCGACATCAGCGTCGTCGGGGAGGCGCCCGACGGGGCCGAGGCGGTCGCCATGGCCCGGCGGCTGCGCCCCGACGTGTGCCTGGTGGACATCAGGATGCCCCGGCTCGACGGCATCGAGGTGACCCGCGCGCTGGCCGGCCCCGGTGTACCCGCCCCGATGCGGGTCGTCGTGGTCACCACGTTCGACCTCGACGAGTACGTGTACGGGGCGCTGCGCGGGGGTGCGGTGGGATTCGTCCTCAAGGACGCCGGGCCCGCCCTGCTCGTCGAGGCGGTACGCGCCGCCCACAACGGCGAGGCGCTGGTCTCGCCGTCGGTCACCGTCCGGCTGCTGCGGCACCTGACGGCCATCTCGGCACCGTCCGGCGCCGGGCAGTCCCCGCCGCTGTCGGACCGCGAACTCGAGGTCGTCCGGGTCCTCGCGCGCGGCCGCAGCAATCAGGAGATCGCCGCGGAGCTGTTCATCTCGCTGAGCACTGTCAAGGGCCATGTGTCGGCCGTTCAGACCAAGCTGGGGGTACGCAACCGGGTGGGGATCGCCGCGTGGGCGTGGGAGAACCGGCTCATCGACACCCGATAGCGCGTGTCAGCCGTGATGCCGTCGATGCGGGCGCGCGTACTCGTCGTACCGCCAGAGCATGACGCCGAGCATCGCCGGAACCATCACCGCGTGCTGGACGGTCATTCCCGCCATCACCTCGAAGGCGCCGGCCCAGACCAGGGCGGCGGCCATGAAGGTCGGCACGAGCATGGACGCGGCCATCTCCAGGGAGCGCATCGCGGAATGGCCGCGAAGGCTCATCCAGAGGACCATCGGGACCGTCATGTTGACGCCCATCAGCGTCACGCGGAACGCGCCGGGATGGTCGGCGAGGCTGCTGCCCGCCGCCCCGAACGCGAGCATCGTCAGGCCGCTGAACACGCCCATTCCCACGAGCATCACGAGGACCATCTCGAGGAAATGCCGGGCGAAGGCGCGGCCGCTGCGGGAATCGCCGTGCGGGACGTCTCGCGCCGATGTCGTCTGCTCCGGATTCATGCTGGAAGAATCACAGCCGCCCGCCGCCGTCACCAGCCCTGATCGCGGCTTGGCGCGAATTCTGGGAAACCTGTCCCGCCCGCGTGGGCGGGGTGCTCCTATTCTGGGTTCGTGACGTCCCACCATGTCGTGCTCGTCGGGTACGACGGTGCAGAACTGGTCGACATCGCCTGCGTGACCACCGCGCTCGGGCTCGCGAACCGGCTCGGTGCCGGCCCGGCCTACCAGGTCTTCCTCGCCTCCGCCGAAGGCACCGAGATCCGCTGCGAGAGCGGGCTGACGTTGCGCGCCCAGGGAGAGCTCGAGGCCGTCCAGACCGTCGACACGCTGATCGTCTCCGGCGGCTGGGGGCACACCGCCGCCGCGGCCGACACCGAACTCGTCCGGCAGATCCGGCGGCTGGCCGCGCGGTCGCGCCGCGTCGCCTCCCTCTGCACCGGCGCCACGATCCTGGCCGAGGCGGGGCTGCTGGACGGGCGGCGCGTGACGACCCACTGGCTGTTCGCGAAGGAGCTGGCCCAGCGGTACCCGGCGGTCGCGGTGGACGCGTCACCGATCTTCATCCGCGACGGCCGCGTGGCGACCTCCGGCGGCGTGACCGCCTCGCTGGACCTGACGCTGGCCCTCATCGAGGAGGACCACGGTCCCGAGCTGGCGCAATGGGTCGCCATGGGCATGGTCACCTACATGCAGCGGCCGGGGAACCAGGCCCAGATGAGCGTCTTCACCACCTCTCCCCGGCCCGACCACGCCACCGTACGCGAGGCGCTGGAGCACGTGGCCGCGCAGCCGCATGCCGACCTCAGCGTCGCCGCCCTGGCGTCCCATGCCGGCGTCAGCGCACGCCAGCTGACCCGGCTGTTCCGCGAGCACCTGGGCGAATCGCCGGGCGCCGCCGTACGGCGGGTACGGATCGAGATCGCCGCCCGCATGATCGCGACGACGTGCCTGCCGCTGTCGCACATCGCCCGCAGTTGCGGCTTCGGTTCGGCGGAGAGCCTGCGGCAGGCGTTCGTCGCCAAGTTCGGCGTCAGCCCGCGGCTGTTCCGGCAGACACAGGTCCGGACGCCCCCGGCCGCGGAACCGCTCGCACGCTGATCCGGCGCAGGCCGCCGGCGCGCGGCAGCGTCAGCGGCGCAGACGGTCGCGGACGCCGGCGGCGGAAGGCTCATAGATCCCGGCGAGGACCATCACCAGGGCGGCGATCAGCGCGAGCACCCAGCCGACATCGAGGCTGACGACCTGCCCCACCAGATCACGGACCTCATCGCCCGACTGCCCGGCAAGGTTGTCGTGGAAGGCCTCGTCAAGGCGGAACGCCAGCACGACCTGGGCGATGAGCGCCACCACGCCCGCGATCGCGGCGCCGATCAGCACGGCGGGCCGCCCTTGGACCATCGCGAGGACGGCGAGCGCCGCGCCGATGACGGCCGCGGCGAAGCAGACCGTGCCCTCGGTGGTGTCCAGGCCGCGCACCGACAGCGACACGATGAAGGTGAGCCGCAGCCATGGCAGCAAGGTGGACAGCAGGAGCACGCCGGAGGCGATCAGAGCCACGGCGGACAGCACTCGAAGCCGCTGCCGCCGCCGGCCCGTCGTGGACGCGGTAGCCAGGATTCCCATGGCCGGACCTTCGGTCGGGGGTACCGGAGGTCATGACCGTGCCCGACCATCTCCCGATGAAACTCTCGCCCGGACCAAGGCCCAGGTTGAGCCGAGGCCGGCCGAAAACCGGCCGAGCCCGTAGACGTTGCGGACTGCCGAGGGTGACCGCAGGCCATCGCCCTGGCGACGCCGAAGGCGCCGTGCGACAGCACGGGAAACGGCTCAGAGGATCATGACCCGGCGCCCGCTCGTGTGACCGGCCTGGCTGTCGATGTGCGCCGCCGCGGCCTCGGCGAGCGTGTAAGACTTCTCGACCGGGATGTGGAGTCTCCCTCGCGAGATGAGGCCGGTGGCCTCGGCGAGCGCATCCGGCACGCTCCCGGCCACGCCGGAGAACCGGACACCGAGCTTCGGCGCGTCGTGGCGTGGGCGCCCAGGCTCCGCAGATAGTCCAGGTTCGCCGCCCCGGCGGTGCCGATCACCGTGATGCCGCGGTCGCGGGCGATCTGCAGCACCGCCGATCCGACTCCCCCGGACGCACCACTGACCAGCAGCGCTGGTGCGACATTGCACGGCGGACGGCGCCGCCCCGTTCTGGCGCATGATCGACGAAACACCCGCCCTGCGGAGGTACGAGGAGTCGATGAGGCTGCGCCACGCGGAGACGCTGGCAGCGGCCATCGCCGCCGATCCCGCACTGGCACCGACCGCGACGGCGAGCCGGACGATCGCGAGGTTCGCGATCGACGCCTTCTCGCTGGCCCGCGAGGCTGCCGATCCGGAGGCCGCGGTGGACGAGATCTTCCGGATGATCGAGGCGGCCTGGGAGGTCGCCTGCCCTTCTGGACGTGCGTGACGAACCGTTCCTCCGGTCAGGACAGGGCCGGCCGGGGATCCGGGATGCTCAGGCGCGGCGGACCAGGGCGCGGACGCTGATCGCGAGGCCGAGCGCGCACCAGGCCAGCAGCACGGCGAAATCCCGCCAGCTCGCGCCGTAGCCGTCCGACAGCAGCCCCGCGCGGAGCAGGTCGGCGGCGGGCCGGAACGGGAGTACGTCGTGGACCGCCCGGAACCACTCGGGAAGCTGGCTCGCCGGGAACGTGATCGGCGAGAACAGCATCACGAAGAACACCAGGACCTGGGTGGTGAGCTGGGCCAGCAGCGGCGGCAGGAGCACGGCGATCGCATAGCCGACCGAGGCGGCCATGACCGCGGTCAGGACGGACGCGGCCACCAGCAAAGGCCAGTCGAAGGTGTAGCCGAAGCCGTACCGCAGCTGTGCCACGACCACCGCGACGGGGATGGCCGGCAGGGCGACGGCCAGCCACACCGTCAGGTCGGCCAGCAGCAGCAGCGGGCGCGGCACCGGCAGCGCGCGCAGATAGGTGAACGTACCGCTGGCACGTGCCTGCGCCACCCCCTGGGGGACCATGACCAGGCCGACGACCATCAGCAGCACGGTGGGTGCGCCCGTGGACAGGAACTGGGCTGCGGAGGTGTCGATATCGGGGATGAGGAACCCGAATCCGACGATGATGCCGGCGGCGAGCAGTGCCTGGACGATGATGACCAGCGGCAGCATCGCGCCGGTCTGGGCCGTCGTCCAGCGCAGCAGGGTCGCGTAGGTCGTCCAGAGGCCGGGACGCGGCGGAACGCCGGCGGGCACTCGCACCGGCGGTGCGGAGATGGTCGACTCAGACATCGGTGACCTGCTTCGTGGTGGTGGCCGCGCCTGCGACGGCGGCGTCGGCGGTGGCGGTGGCGGTGGCGGCGGTGGCGGTGGCGGTGGCGGTGGCGGCGAGGTAGACGTCCTCGAGGGTGGTGGGGGCGAGCGAGTAGCCCTCGATGCGCTCGTCCGAGCGAAGCGCCGTGGCCCAGGCGACGGCGGCCTCGGCGTCGGCCGCGCCGAGGGTCAGCAGCACCCGCCGGCCGGCGCGGACGCGGCGGGCGATCGGGATCGGGATCGGCGCATCGGCGGGGGCCTCGGACGGGTCGTCGCCGTCCGGATGCAGCGAGAGTTCGAGTCTCAGGTCGTGGTCGCCGGTCCCGCGCAGCCGGCTCGGCGACCCGGCGGCGACGACCTTGCCGCGGTCGAGCACCACGAGCTCGTCCACCACGCGTTCGGCCTCCACGACGTTGTGGGTGACGAGCAGGACGCCCGCGCCGTCGTCGCCGAGCCTGCGGACGGCCTCCCACAGGCGCCGCCGCCGGGCCGCGTCGACATCGTTGGTCGGTTCGTCCAGGATGACCAGCGGCACCGGCGCGACCGCGGCCATGGCGAACGCGGTCAGGCGGCGCACGCCGCCGGACAGTCCGCCGCCGTCCGGTGTGGCCCGCCGGTCGAACCATTCGCCGATGTCCAGCGCGGCGGCCATGGCCTGCGCGGCGGCCCTCGCGTCCGCTCGGGACATGCCGCGCAGCCGGCCGGCGATCTCGATGGCGGCTCTGGGCGTCAGCCCGTCCATCGGCGCCTGGGTCTGGGCCTGCAGCGCGACGCAGCGGCGCGCCGTCGCCGGGTCCGCGACCGCGTCCACACCGGCCACCCGGATCGATCCGCCGTCGGGACGGAGCAGCCCCACGACCTGCGAGACCAGCGTGGTCTTGCCGGCGCCGTTGTGTCCCAGCAGCCCGACGACCTCCCCCGCCCTGACCCGCAGGCTGACCCGCTCGTTCGCGTGGACGGAACCGAACCGTCTCGTGAGGCCTTCGATCTCCAGCACCGCACCACTCATGGTGGTCCTTTCCTGTCCGGTTGAGATACCGACCGTATTAAAATACCAACGGTATCAATATACCGTTGGTATCGCGATGCCGGTGGTACGTCAACTAGGGTGTGGGCATGGACCGTCCCCACTCGACCTCCGCGCCCCGGGTGCGGCGCAGCCGTGCCGAGCAGAAGCGGGAGACCCGGGACGCGCTCACCGTGGCGGCGCTGGTGGCGTTCACCCGCGACGGCTACCACGGAGCGAGCCTGGAGGGGATCGCCAACGAGGCCGGGTTCTCCAAGGGGGCCGTCTACTCCAACTTCGGTGGCAAGGCGGAGCTGTTCCTGGCGGTGATGGACTACAACCTGGGCGCGCTGCGCGGCGCGGACTGGGACCCGCTCGCGATGCCGGAGGCGAGTGGCTCCGGCGCGCCGGAGCCGAGCGCCGGCCACGACGAGGACCCGGCGCGGATGGTGCGCGGATTCGGGCTCGCGATGCTGGAGTTCATCGCGACCGCGGCCCGCGATGACACGCTCATCCACTCGCTTCGCGCACGGGTCCAGGTGCTGATCGACGCCTACGGGCGTGTCGCCGCGGCGGGCCGGCCGGACGACGAGGAACTGCCGGTCGATGAGGTCGCGCAGTTGATGGCCGCGCTCGAACAGGGGGCGACGATGCTCGCGCTCAGTGGCGCCGCGAGCATCGACAGCGCCCTGCTGCGCACCGGCCTGCGCCGGCTCGTGACCCCGGCGGCCGCCGCGAACGAACCGTCACCGGTACGGGACGCCCACGCCTCGCCGCTGCCGGACGTCGAACGGGTGCGGCGGCTGATCCGCGACACGATCGACTCCTGAGTCCGCGGCGGCTCGTCCTCGTGCTCGTGCTCGCCGGGCGCTTCAGCGGGACTCGGCGGCCAGGCGCACCCCGAGGGCCACCAGCACCCCGCCCGACACCTGTTCCAGGCGGCGCCGGACTTCCGGGCGGTCGAACACCCGGCGCGCGGCGTGCACCGCCCACACGATGACCGAGTACCAGATCAGGTCGATCAGGGCCCACAACGCCGCGAACCCCAGCAGCACCGCCGTGACCGGCCATCCCTCCGGCACGAACTGCGGCAGGAACGACACCGCGAACACTCCGGCCTTCGGATTGGCGGCATTGGTCACCAGCCCCAGCCGGTAACACCGCCACGACCCCGAGGCCTCCGCACCGGCGCTCTCGCCGTCACTCGCCGCAGGCGCGCCCCGGCGCGCCTGCCACAGCGCCCTGGCTCCCAAATACACCAGCACCACCGCACCGGCGATCCGCAACACGTCATAGGCCAGCCGTGACGCCGCCAGCAGAGCCGCCAGCCCGAGCGCCGCCGCCACTCCCCACAGCAGCACGCCGGTCTCGTTGCCCAGCACCGCCGCCAGCCCGGCCCGGCGCCCCGACCGTACCGAGGACCGCATGATGACCACCGTGCTCGGCCCCGGCACCATCGCGATCAGCATCGCGGCCCCGATGAAGGCGATCAGGCTCTCCAGCATCCCCCCATGCTAGAGCGGCGGTTCGCGCGGGACCGCCGCCGGCCGCCGTCACCCGCGCGTGCCACCGACGTCGCCGGAACGGCCGGCCCGGCCCGGTTTGGTGATGAACGCGATGCCCTGGTCGAGGTCGACCCGGTTGGGCGGGGCGCCGTCGCCGCCGTCCTCGGCGAGCATCAGCCGCTCCTGGCGGTGGTCCAGCTCGCCGCGCTTGCTGCCCTGGAAGATCGCGGTGAACTCATCGAACCCGGTCGCGGACACGGGCGTACCTGATCGCTGGCGCAGCCAGGGCAGGACGCCGCGGCCGGTGATCCGGACCCAGGTGCGTTCGAGCACGGCCAGGAGGAGAAGCAGGAAGGCCAGCACCGGAATGACTGCTGCGTAGGCGGCCATGGTCAGGGCTCCTCGAGAGTGTCGGCGGGACTGGCCGGATCCGGCGGATCATCTCATCCGGTGTGGTCAGGGGGCGAGTGTGACGGTGTCTCCTGGCCGGAGGATGCCGGGCCGGACGATACGAGCGTAGACGCCGGCGTTGTGGGCGGCCTGGGTGTGGACGGTACGCAGCAGGTGCCGGTCGCGGGGCTGATCGGCGACGGGGTGGCTGATCATGACGCAGCGGGGTGTGGGCACGGTGATCTCCAGCAGCGCGGTACCGGCCTGGACGCGCCGTCCGATCCAGTCGTGTTCGGGGAACGGCGCGGGATCCGTGCCGGGGACGGTGACGAGCAGGTTGGGGCGGAAGCGGCGGGCGTCGGCCGGCTCGCCGGTCCCGGCGAGTTCTCCCAGGGTGCGCAGGGTGCGGTCGGTAATGAGGTGGAGGGGGAAGGCGTCGTAGTAGGTGCCGGGCATCGTGGTGTATTCGACGAGCTCGGGCGGCAGCGCGGACAGGTCGGGGATGTCGGCCGCCGTCTCGACGTCGAAGAACTCGCGCAGGTAGCGGTCCCAGTCGCCGTCGGGCGGCGGGCGGCGCCGGTAGTGCGCGGCCTGCTCGGGGGTGTCGGCGGGCAGCCGTGGCCACAGCGTCACGGGGCGGCCGACCAGTTCGGACAGGGCGTGGTGGACGTCCGGATCGGTGGAGGTGATCGGTTCCGTGCCGGGCGCGGTGATCTGGACCGGCGGGCTCGGCTCGTCCGGTGCGGGCGGGGCCAGGTAACGGGCGGTCATCTGCAGCATTCCGGGGAGCTTGCGGGCTTCGGCGATGACGTCCCGGGACTGGTCACGCAGGGCCCAGCCGCGGTCGCCGCGGATGCCGCCGTCGTCCAGATGGGCCGTGGTGAGGGGTTCGGCGGCCATGCTCTTGACGGGGTAGCGCCACAGGCCCGCGATCACCATCGCGGTCGCCGTCGTCGTGGTCATCGTCGTCTCCCGGGGGTCAGGCGCCCACTGAGCGCCATGATGTGCTTGAACGGGCCGATGCGCGGTTCCTCGGGCAGGGTCGGGAACGCCTCCGCTCGTACGCTCCGGCATCCACCCTCCCATCGTCGACCGAGATCCCACGATTGTTACACAAGCGCTTGCTTGTTACACCTCCGTCACGGCGGTGTCCGGGCCGACGGGTACGCCCGGTGCTTCTGCGGTGAATTCTTCCGAAGCATTGACATTAATTTGGGCGTCGTTCATGCTTCCGCCATGGAGAAACGGTCGGACGCCCTGCAGCGGCTGCGGCGGACGCATGAGGAGGTCGTGCTCGCCGCGCTGCGGGCGGACGGGCCGATGAGCCGGGCGCGGCTGACCGAGGACACCGG
This sequence comes from Actinomadura sp. 9N407, assembly GCF_044326315.1. Taxonomy (NCBI): domain Bacteria; kingdom Bacillati; phylum Actinomycetota; class Actinomycetes; order Streptosporangiales; family Thermomonosporaceae; genus Actinomadura; species Actinomadura sp. 9N407. The sequence continues at coordinate 476,712 of NZ_JBIRAW010000001.1, forward strand.
GCTGTCCCGGACCACGCTGTTCGCGATCATCGCCGAGCTGATGGAGCGCGGGGTCGTCATCGAGACCGGGGCCGAGGACGGCCGGCCGCGGCAGCGCGGGAGGCCGGCGACCCGCGTCTCGCTCAATCCGGACGCCGGGCTGCTGATCGGGATCGATCTGGGCCGCCGGCGGATCCGGGTGGCGATCGCCAACGTGGCGCGGCAGATCGTCGCCACCGCGGTGGACGACTCGGCGGCCGACGTCGACGAGCGGGAGCAGGCCGAGCTCGCCATCGGGCTCATCCACAAGATGTGCCAGGACGAGGGCATCGGGCTGCGCGCGCTGGAGGCGATCGGTGTCGGGCTGGTGGGCGTCATGGACGCCCCCGACCGGCGGTGGCGGGCCGTCGAACGGCTGGCGGCCGCGTTCGACGTCCGGGTCGAGGCCGACAACAACGCCCGGCTCGCCGCGCTGGGCGAGCAGACGTGGGGCGCGGCGCACACGACGGAGGACGTCGTGTACGTGCGGTGGTCGGTCGGCGTCGGGGGCGGTTTCATCTCCGGCGGGCGCCTGCTGCGCGGAGCGCACGGCGCGTCCGGCGAACTCGGCCATGTGTCGGTCGATCCGGCGGGCCCCCGCTGCCACTGCGGCGGACGCGGCTGCCTTGAGGAGCGGATCGGCATCCCGGCCCTCCTGGAGGCGATCGCGGCGAGGGGCGTCCGGCTGACCGGGACCGACGACCTGCTGGAGGCCGCGCAGGCCCGTACGCCCGCGGTGACCAAGGTGGTCGTCGAGGCGGCCCGCACGCTGGGGCACGTCCTGGCCGGCACGGTCGCCCAACTCGATCCCGAACGTGTCGTCGTGGGCGGTGACCTGGCCACTCTCGGCGGCCTGGTCCTCGATCCGATCCGGTCGGCGATCGGCGGGCTGGCGCTGCCCGGCACGCGGCGCACCCTCGATGTCGTCCCGGCCGACCTGGGGCCGGCCGCGTCGGCGATGGGCGCGATCGCCCTGGTCCTCAAGGAGCACGATCCCCTCCCGCCGCGGACCGCCGGTTCCTAGCCGGACGCCGGTAGGGCTCCGACAGAAACATACGAATTTCTGTAAACCCTTGGGAATTAATGAACGGAGCGTCGTGTCCCCTCCCAACGTCCTGATCCTCATGACCGACCAGCATCGGGTCGACACGCTGGGCTGCTACGGCAATCCGGTGGCCCGCACACCGGCGCTGGACGGGCTCGCGGCGGAAGGCACCAGGTTCGACCGCTTCTACACGCCGACCGCGATCTGTACGCCGGCCCGCGCGTCACTGTTCACCGGTACGCATCCGTTCCGGCACGGCCTGCTCGTCAACCCGGAGCGCAACGGGGGCGGCAAGGACGAGGTGGACGACGGCTTCCCCAACTTCGTCGAGCCGCTGCTCGGCGCGGGCTACAACGTTGGCCACGTCGGCAAGTGGCACATCGGGCGCGAGCGGGGGCCCGAGTACTACGGCATGGACGGCGAGCACCTGGCCGGTGCCCTCAACCCGTTCCACCACCCGTCGTACCAGGCCTGGCTCAAGGAGAACGGGCACCCGCCGTTCAAGGTCAGGGACGCGGTCTTCGGCAAGGCCCCCAACGACTCCGGGCGCGGCCACCTGATCGCCGGGCGGCTGGAGCAGCCCGCCGAGGCGACCATCGAGGTGTTCCTGGCCGACCGGACGATCGAGCTGATCGACCGCTACGCCGCCGACGGCGGGCCGTTCGCGCTGACGTGCAGCTGGTACGGGCCGCACCTGCCCTACCTGCTGCCGGACGCCTACTACGACATGTACGACCCGGCCGACGTGCCGCTGCCGGCCTCGATGGCCGAGACCTTCGACGGCAAGCCCGACGTGCAGCGCCGCTATGCCGAGTACTGGTCGGCCGACCACTTCGACGCCGACGCCTGGCGCAAGCTGATCGCGGTCTACTGGGGCTACGTCACGATGATCGACGAGCAGGCCGGGCGGATCCTGGACCGGCTGCGCGAGCACGGCCTCTGGGACGACACCGCGGTCGTGTTCACCGCCGACCACGGCGAGTTCACCGGCGCCCACCGGCTCAACGACAAGGGCCCGGCGATGTACGAGGACATCTACCGGATCCCCGGCATCATCCGCGTGCCCGACACTCCGGTCCGGGTGGTCGACGAGTTCGCGACGCTGATCGATCTGCACGCGACGATCCTGGACATCGCCGGGCTCCCGGTCGGCGACCCGTGCGACGGCCGGAGCCTGCTGCCGCTCATCAACGGCGCGGACGATCCCCGGCCGGAGGTGGTGGCCGAGTTCCACGGCCACCACTTCCCGTACTCGCAGCGGATGATCCGCGACCGCCGCCACAAGCTCGTGTTCAACCCCGAGAGCGTCCACGAGCTGTACGACCTGGAGACCGACCCGCACGAGCTCCGGAACGTCTACGCCGTCCCGGCCTACGCGTCCGTCCGGCGGGACATGACCGTCCGCCTGTACCGGGAACTGGTCCGCAGGGGCGACCCTGCCTATACCTGGATGAGCTACATGTCCGATATCGGCTCCGACCGCGCCGCCGACGTCGACGGCGTCGCGGACGAGGTCGGCTGATGACCGCCGGGAAGCCCGCGCGACCACCCGCAGGGAAGACCGCGGGGAAGACCGCGAGGAAATCGTCCAGGACGCGTACCGCCTCGCTGTCGGCCGCCTCGGCCGTCCTCGGCATGGCGATCTGGGTCGGGCTCTCCAAGAGCGGGATCGAGGGGTTCCCCGGCCCGCTGCCGGTGGCCGGCCGCGCCCGGGAGCTGATCGCGGACGGCACGCTGTTCAGCGACCTCGTCGCCAGCCTGCGCCGGGTCCTGCTCGGGTTCGTGCTGGGCGTCGCGCTCGCGGTCCCGGTCGGGTTCGCGATGGGCTGGTACCCGCTGCTGCGCGGCCTGTTCGAGCCGTGGCTCCAGTTCTTCCGGATGATCCCGCCACTGGCGATCATCCCGCTGGCCGTCGTGCTGATGGGCATCGACGAGACCCCGAAGGTCTTCGTGATCTTCCTGGCCGCGTTCCTGTCCTCGGTGGTCTCCACCTACCAGGGCGTGATCTCGGTCGACGGGACCCTGATCAACGCCGCGCGGGTGCTGGGCGCCCGCGACCGGACCCTGTTCACCGACGTGGTGGTGCCGGCCTCGACCCCGTTCATTCTGGTCGGCATGCGGATCGGGCTCGGCGCGTCCTGGGCCACGGTCGTGGCGGCCGAGCTGATCGCCGCGCAGGGCGGGCTCGGCTACCGCATGCAGCAGGCCCAGCTCTACTACGAGCTGCCGACCATCTTCGTGCAGCTGATCGTGATCGGGCTCGTCGGGCTCGCGATGGACCGCCTGCTGCTGCTCGCCGAGCGGCGGCTGACCGGATGGCAGGAGCGCCGATGACCAAGATCTCCTTCCGGGACGTGACGCAGCGGTTCGACGCGTTCACCGCGCTCGACCATGTCTCGCTCGACATCGCCGACGGCGAGTTCGTCACGCTGATCGGGCCGTCCGGCTGCGGCAAGAGCACCCTGCTCAACCTCGCGGCCGGGCTGCTCGAACCCGGCGGCGGCACCATCGAGGTGGACGGCGAGAAGGTCAGAGGCCCCGGGCCCGAACGCGGCGTCATCTTCCAGCAGTACGCGCTGTTCCCCTGGATGAGCACCCGCGAGAACGTCGAGTTCGGGCTGAAGATCGCCGGGGTGGGGCGGAAGGAGCGCCGCGCGACCGCCGAGCACTACCTCGGCCTCGTCGGCCTGGCCGACTTCGCCGACGCGCTCCCCAAGACCCTGTCCGGCGGGATGAAGCAGCGGTGCGCGATCGCCCGCGCCTACGCGGTGAACCCCTCGGTCCTGCTCATGGACGAGCCGTTCGGGGCACTGGACGCGCTGACCCGCGTCCAGCTCCAGGACGGGCTCCTCGACACCTGGAGCAGGGAACGCCGGACGATCATGTTCATCACGCACGACGTGGACGAGGCCGTGTACCTGGCCGGCCGCGTGGTCGTGATGGCCGCCCGCCCCGGCCGCATCCACAAGGTCATCGACGTCGATCTGCCGTACCCCCGCACCGAGGAGATCCGCCTGTCGCCGGAGTTCGACGAGCTCCGCCGCGAGGCCTGGATGGCCGTCTACCACCAGCCCCCCGCCTCGACCCCGGAAGGAACCACCTGATGAGATCTCTGCGCATGCTGGCCGCGGCACTGCTGCTGGTCCCACTCGCCGCCGGCTGCGGTGGCGAGGACGAGGGCGGGGCCGCGAAGGTGAAGTTCGGCTACACGGCCGACTTCGCCGGCGCCGCCGCCCTCGCCGCCGCCGACAAGCTCGGCCTGTGGAAGAAGGCGGGTCTGGAGCCCGAGCTGAAGGTCTTCACCAACGGCCCCCTGCAGATCCAGGCGCTCGGCGCGGGCGACCTCGACTTCGGCTACATCGGCCCGGGCGCGACCTGGCTCCCGGCATCCGGCAAGGCCAAGATCATCGCGGTCAACATGCTCGGCCAGGCGGACCGGATCATCGCCTCCCCGAAGTCGGGGATCAAGGACGTTCCCGGCCTCCGGGGCAAGAAGATCGCCGTGCCCGAGGGCACCTCCGGCGACATGCTGCTCCAGCTCGCGCTGCAGAAGGCGGGGATGACCGCCGAGGACGTGACGAAGGTCCCGATGGACCCGAGCACCGTCGTCACGGCCTTCTCCTCGGGCAAGGTCGATGCCGCCGCGATCTGGTACCCGCTGATCGACACCATCAGGAAGCGCACCCCCGATCTCGTCGAGCTGTCCAAGAACGCCGACTTCTACCCGGCGATGTCGTTCCCGAGCTCGTTCGTCGCCCGCAACGAGGCCGTCAAGGACGACGCCGCGACCACCACCAAGGTCATCAAGGTCCTGCAGCAGGCCGGCGACTGGGTGAACGGGCACACCGCCGAGGCCGAGGCCACGACCGCCGGGTTCCTGAAGGTGCCGCCCGCCCAGCTCGAGGGCGCCGCCGCCGTCACCAAGACCTTCAGCACCGCGGAACTGACCAAGCTCAGCGCCGACGGCACCGTGAACGGCTGGTTCAAGGGCCTGTCGGACATCTTCGTCGGCATGGGCAAGCTGCCCTCGTCCCCCGACCCGGCCGGCTACTACACCTCCGACCTCTTCCAGTCCGCCGCCAAGTGACCTCGGGGTCCGGCCGGCCCCCGGCCGGCCGGACCGTGGACAGCCCGCGAAGGGAACCCCCCATGCCCCGTCGCCCCACCACGGCCGTGCCGGCCGCGCTCACCGCCATCGCCCTGACCGCCGCCCTCCTGTCCCCTGCCGGCACGGCGCCGGCCCACTCCGACGCCGGACCCGCCGACACCGCACCCGTCAACCTCGCCCTGGCCGGCACCGCTTCGGCGTCGAGTGTCGAGCTGGACCGCGACTCATTCGCGGCCGCGCAGGTCAAGGACGGCTCTACCGCGACCCGCTGGTCGTCGAAGTACGCCGACGACAACTGGGTACAGATCGAGCTCGCCGCGAGCACGAGGGTCGACCACGTCACCCTCGTCTGGCCGAACGCCTGCGCCCGTGACTTCGCCGTCCAGACGTCCCCGGACGGCGTCACCTGGACGACCGTGACGCGGCTGCAGCGGTCCACCTGCCCGCGTACCGACGAGATCGCGGTCAACGCCACCGCCCGGTACGTACGGATGCAGGGCCACCAGCGCTGGGCCGGCTACGGATACTCGATCTCGGAGTTCCAGGTCTGGGACGGACCCGCCCGCTCGCTCGGCGTCGTGCCCGAGCCGGTCTCCGTCACCGAGACCGGCGGGCCCGCCTACCGGCTCTCCTCGGCGACCTCCATCGCCGCGCTCGGACCGGGGGCCCAGGCCCCCGCCGCCTACCTGGCTAAAGTGCTGCGCCCGTCCACCGGCTACCGGCTTCCCGTCGTGTCGGCGAGGACCGGGCCGCAGCCGGTCGTCGTCCAGGTCGGGAACGGGCTCGGGCCGCCCGGGCGGCCGGAGGGGTACGACCTGACCACCACGCCCACGCAGACCACGATCAAGGCCGCGACCCCCAACGGCGCGCTCAACGGCGTGCAGACGCTGCGCCAGCTCTTCCCGCAGTGGGTGGAGTCGGCGGCGAGGGCGACCGCCGACTGGACGGCCCCGGCCGTCCGGATCGTGGACCACCCCCGGTTCGCGCACCGCGGCATGATGCTGGACGTCGCCCGCAGCTTCTACCCCGTCGGCGAGGTCAAGGAGTACATCGACACCGCCGCCCAGTTCAAGATCAACCGGCTGCACCTGCACCTGAGCGACGACCAGGGCTGGCGGATCGCCGTCGGCGCCCCGCCGAGCAACACCTCGGGCATCGACTACCCCCGGCTGACCTCGGTGTCCGGCGCCACCGCGATGACCTACAACTCCGCCGGGAAGCTGATGGGCACCGAACTGGGGATCCCCGGCCACTACACCAAGGCCGACTACACCGAGATCGTCCGGTACGCCGGGGCCGCCGGCATGACGGTGATCCCCGAGATCGACGTGCCGGGCCACACCAACGCCGCACTGCACGCGATCCCGCAGCTCAACAGCGCGGGTTCCAAGCCCCGTCCGGAACCGGGACAGCCGACGGTCCCCGCCAACGGCACCCCCGACGTCGGGTACTCCTCCCTCGACGCCGCCAATCCGGTGACGTACGAGTTCACCAGGCAGGTCCTCACCCAGATCGCGGCCATGACGCCCGGCCCGTACCTGCACATCGGCGCCGACGAGTCGCACAACACCAGCGCCGCCGACTACACCACGATGGTCAACGCCTTCTCCGGCCAGGTGAACGCGCTCGGCAAGACGGTCATCGGCTGGAACGAGCTCGCCGGGACCGCACTGCCCCCGAACAACTCCGTCGTCCAGTACTGGAACGGCGGCAAGGCCGCCGTCGCCGACGCGGTCAGGTCAAAGGGCGCCAAGGTGCTCCTCTCCCCCGCCGCGCACACCTACGTCCCGCAGAAGCAGGACGCCCGCCAGCCCCAGGGAGGCACCTGGGCCTGCGGCGGGCCGTGCGACCTCGGCAGGCACTACGGCTGGGACCCGGGGACCTTCATCCCCGGCGTCTCCGAGGAGAGCGTCCTCGGAGTGGAGTCGGCGCTGTGGGGCGAGTTCATCCGGCGGCTCCCCCAGGCGCAGTACTACAGCTATCCCCGGCTCATCGCCACGGCCGAGGTCGGCTGGACGCCGCAGTCCCGGCGCGACTACCCCGGCTTCACGCGCCGCCTCGCCGAGGCGGGCGGGCGGCTGACGGTCCAGGGCGTCAATTTCTTCCCCGCCGCCGACGTGCCCTGGCGGACCGCCGCCACCGGCACCGACAGGACCGTCCCGGCGGGTTCGCCCTCGGACGCGACGTGGACGGTCACGGCCCCTGCCGCCGAGACCCTCACCGGTACGATCACCTGGGATGACGGCGTGCGGGAGGACGTCACGCTCACCACCGCCCGGCGCGCCAGCATTCCCGACATGCGGGCGAACGGCACGTTCACCGCCGTCTCGAAGCGGGCATTCGGCGCGGCCGGGACGCGCACGGCGACCCTCACCGTCCGCCCGGCAGGCGGGGAGCCCGTCGAGGCGACCCTGACCGTCACCGTCTCCTGAACCCGCGTGCGGGGCGGTCGCCGGGCCGCCCCGCACGCACCGACCGACCATCTGGAACCGACCCGTGACCACGCCCCGGTCTGCTGCGCGGCCTCACGTGGCGGCCGAGCGCCGGCCCGTTCACCTCCGTGATGGCTCCGGTCAACGCTGGAGGCCGGTCAGGAAGGCCAGCGTCTTGGGCCAGCCTTGCGCTCGGGCCGCGGCGTCCGCGGGCCGGGTGCCCCCAAGGGCCAGGACGGCGCCGGTGGCCGGATTGCGGAGCCGGGTGCCTTGGGCGAGGTACGGGATGGTGCCGACGCCGTGGCCTGCGCCCGGGTAGACCAGAGCCTGGTGCGGGAACCGGTCGCGGCTCTGATCGAGCGCGATCATGATCTGCCGGGCGGAGAACTCCGAGTCCCAGAGCCGGTCGTCGGTACCGGCGATCGCCAGGACCGGTCCGTCGACACGGTCGAGAGGGATGCTCCTCTGGGGGACGGGCCGCGTCTTGTGGGTCCAGGCGTTTCCGCGATCGGGAAAACCCGGGAAGACGTCGGAGGAGGGCGCGTACACGATGACGCCTTTGACGAGGCGCGGGTAGTGCTGGCCCAGCAGCAGGGCGGCTTCACTCCCCCGTGAGTAGCCTCTCACCACCATGCGTTCGGGGTCGGCGCCGGGTTGGTCGGCCAGGAGGCGTAGCGCACGCTCGAAGTACTCCAGTGGGATGTCCCGCAGGGCGGCCGGCAGCCCCGGCGCCCCGAAGTAGGCCAGGGCGAGTGCCGGGTAGCCGTGTGAGGCCAGCAGCGCTGCGTCGTACTGGCCGAGATTGCCGCCTTCGGAGCCGCCGATGAGGAGCACCGCGGGACGGCGGCGCGTTCCCGGAGGCGGCAGGAACAGCTCGCCGGAGACCTCGTCCTCGCTCATGCTGAGGACCCGCCGCGTGACGCCGGGCGACAGCCATTGGCGGGTCAGCGTCCGCTGGGCCAGCTCGCGCCCGTGCGCGGTGACGGTGATCTGCACGGAGTAGGACGGCCGCTTGCTGGGGAACGGGGGCTCGAACGCGACCTCCTCGGGATCCCCGGCAGGCGGCCTCATCGACCAGAACAGCCCCATGCCGTCGATCGCGGAGTAGGTACCCGAGGCCGGCCGGGCCCGGTTCAGATCCACCCGGCCACGGTCATCGGCCCGAAACGTCGCCTGGCCACGCCACCGCGACCGCCGGTGGTCCGCCGCGGTGGCGGCCACGGTGATCTCGTCCCCGGCCGCCAGGCCGGAGACCGTCAGGTGAACGGGCCGGTCCGCGAGTGCGGCCGGCGCGTCCACCTCGATCACGGCGCGCGTGCTCTTCTCCTGGCCGCAAGCCGAGGTCAGGCCCGAGACGCCGATCAGGAGAGCCGCGACGATCCCGGCCGATCCGCGCATCCCGCCTCCTCGGCAAGCCTGACGTCGATGTTACGAGCCGCCGTCTTCGATGGCCATGCCGTCCGTCCGATCTTCGGGTGGACGGGCCGTACCGCGGGTGAGGCCTAGCGCTGCGGGACGTCCTTGATGAACACGATGCCGTCGATCGCGGCCAGGTGCGCCGGGTCCAGTCCGAAGTAGCCGAACCAGGGCGACTCGCGGGGCGCGGGCGGCTTGTCGCCGAGGGCGATGGCCAGCAGGGGGGCGTCGACGAGGCAGCGGTCTTCCGGGAGCGCGTACAGGAGTCCTTCGATGGACTCCGGGGGCGGGGCGTCCACTCCCTGGTGCCGGATCGTGCCGAGGGCCGTGGCCACGAAGGCATAGTCCTCGCCCAGGTGGGCGGCGGCGATCGCGCCGCCGCTCCACCACTCCAGCGACTCGCCGCCCATCCGCATGGTGCTCTTCTCGCGCTGGAGATGGCTGTTCTGCGCGTGGACGAGCGCCGGGCCCCGTTCGGCGAGGGCGAGGAGGTTGCCGGCCATCATCGAATCCCGCACGCTCACCAGCCGCGTCATGCGGCCGGGTGAGGTGTCGGCCAGCCAGAAGTGGTAGCGCAGCAGGCCGATGGCGGTACGCCCGTACAGGCGGGCCCGGTCCCACTCGTCCGGCGAGGACTCCGCCATCAGATGGGGCGTCTGCTCGTCGAGGAGCGCCACCAGTTCGTCGGCGAGCAGCCGCAGCTCCCTGGCCTCGGCCGACCGCCCCACGGACTGGGACGGGTCCATCATCGTGGCGGGGTCGTCCCACCGGTCGTCGGCACCGAGCAGGCGGTCGAGCGTTTCCGCGGTGCAGGGAAGCAGATCCGCGTCCACTCGGGCAGCGAGGTAGCCGCGGAGTGCGGTGATGGCCTGCCGGGGGCTCGCGGCGCCGGTCATCTCCAGCGGGCCGTCGACACCGGCGAAGCGGACCTGCTCGGACGCGGGCCGGCCGTCGTTGTACGCGCGCATCCAGCGTACGAGTTCGCGGTTGGACGCGGACGCGCCCCACCCGTGGCTGATCCCGCGCTCCATGACCTCGCCGAGGTCGCCCGTGCCCGAGGTGACGAAGTCGTCCACGATCAGGCCCATCATGCAGTCGCTCTCGATGGCGATCGTCCGGTAGCCCTCCTCGACGAGGTGCCGGAAGAGCTCGTTCCGGACGTCGAGCAGCATGTCCTCGCCGTGGGTGGGCTCGCCCAGCCCGAGCAGCCGCGGCCGGGCCGGGAGCAGCCCCAGGACGGCGGAGGCGTCGACGGCCTGGACCGTGTCCTTGATGTGAATAGCCATGCATTCAACGGTATCGTTGAACTCTCGGTTGAAACTTCTCTCCGATTTGGACGAGCCCGTGGCAGCAAACCTTACAAGCGGCGGTCGGCTCAGGCCGGTCGACCTGGCGCGCGTGCACGGTCTGTCCACCCAGGCGATCAGGAACTACGAGGAGGCCGGCATCCTTCCGGCCGCCGGTCGTACCGCCCACGGCTACCGCACCTACACTCCGCTGCACGCGCGGGCCCTGAGCGCGTTCCTCGCCCTGGTGCCCGGCCACGGCCACCAGACGGCGACCGCGATCATGCGGGCGGTGAACGAGGGTGAGGCCGAGGAGGCGTTCCGCCTCATCGACGAGAGCCACGCCCAACTCCTCGACGACCGCCGGACCCTGCAGGCCGTGGAGGGCGCCCTCCGCGATCTGGAGCACGCCCCGGCGCCCCCGGCCTCCCAGTCCGGCGCCATGTCCGGGCCCGGCGGCACGTTCATCGGGCCGCTGGCGAGGAAGCTCGGGATCCGGCCCGCGACGCTGCGCAAATGGGAGCACGCCGGGCTGGTGAGCCCGCGACGCGACGCCCAGACCGGGTACCGGGTCTACGACGAGGCCGACGTACGTGACGTGCGGCTGGCCCACCAGCTCAGGCGGGGCGGCTACCTGCTGGAGCAGATCGCTCCGCTCATCGCCCAGGTACGGTCGGCCGGCGGGCTGGAACCGCTGGAGGCCGCCCTGCGCGACTGGCACGGCCGGCTGTCCACTCGGGGACGCGCCATGCTGGCCGGAGCCTCCGAGCTGGAGTCGTATCTCCGCGACCGCGAACGAGTCCACGGGCGATGATCCCGTCCTCCGGTTGAGGGAGTGCAGGTTCACGCAAGCGAACGAGCCCTCCGAGCGCGGCGCATCCGCGATACCCGCCGCATCCCGGCTGTGACGTCGTCATAGGCGGGACGGAGGTTCCGTAGCCGACCGTTCCGGCTGATCCGGCCTATCCTCCTGATCCGGCCGGTCCGGGGATCGGCGGAACCGGCGTGCGGCCAGGGCGAGGAGGGTGACGGCGGCGAAGGCGGCGGCGACCGGCCACACCCCGATGCCGTCCAGCCGGCCGGTGATCGCTCCCTGGATCCCGGTGGCCGCGCCGACGACCGGGTCCTGCGCCGCCGCCCCGGCGAGGACGCGGACCTCGTACCAGCCGTAGTAGGCGATGTAGATCCCGGCGAGGACCAGCAGCGCGCCGCTGGTCCGGGAGACGTACGGCAGGACGCGGCGCATCCGCAGGACGGCGCTCTCCCTCGCCAGGACGACGAGCATCGAGAGCAGGCCGACGACCAGGCCCATGCCCAGCGCGTACGCCACGAAGGCGGCGAGCCCGTTCAGCACTCCCCCGCCGCCGGAGACGAGCCCGGTGACGGCCAGGAACGGGGCGACCGTGCAGGACAGGGAGGCCACGGCGTAGGAGGCCCCGTAGCCGTACAGCGCGGTGAACGAGCCGACGGGGCCGCCCGCCCGGAGCCGCGGGACACGGACGAGCAGTTCCCGGCCACTCAGGAGCCGGCCGCCGAGGGCCACGAGGGCGATCCCGATGACGATGGTCGCCCACGGCAGGTGCCGCTGGATCGGTGCGGTGGCGATGGAGATCACGATGCCGAACGCGCCGAAGACGGTGACGAAGCCCGCCGTCATGGCGGCCGACAGGCGCAGCGCGCGCCAGATCCCGCCGGGGCCGGCGATCAGCAGCGCCAGGTAGGACGGGAGCAGCGCGAACCCGCAGGGGTTGAACGCGGCGACCAGTCCCGCGGCCAGCGCGAGCGTGATGTCGTCCACGAGGCCGCTACATCGCGTGCGCGTCGACGAGCTCGGACAGCTCCGACTCGCTGAGCGGGCCGGTGGCCTTGTGGCCGCCCCCGGCGGGGTTCACGAAGAGGTAGGAGGACTGCGAGGTGACCTTGAAATGCCGGTAGAGGTCGCCGCCGCGGTCGTCGAGGTGAACGAGTCCGCCCGTGCCCGTCCGGGCGACGAACGCGTCCATCTGCCCCTTGTTCTTGTCGAGCCCGGCGACACCGACGAAGGCGACCTTGTCCCCGTACTTGCGCGCGGCCTTGGCCACGGCCGGGCCCTCGCCCTGGCACTTGGGGCACCACGGCGCCCAGAACCAGAGCACCACGGGCTTGGCCGCCAGCGAGGAGCCGTCGAACGGCTTGCCGTCCAGGGTCCTGCCCTGGAACTTCAGCAGGGCGGGCACGTTCGCCGGGGGCGTGGTCTCCGTACCGGAGGACGGCTTGGCGGCAGGGACGGTGGGGGCGGCGGAGGTCGGTGAAGCGGCCGGGGCGCCGCCACCGCACGCCGCGGCGGCCAGCGCGGCCGCCGCGAGGGTCACGATGAGCCTTCTCATGGCGCTGACAGTAATCCCGATGGGAGCCGGAAGACCTTACGAGGCGATGACGCCCGCCCGGGCCCATGTTGGGCACAATTTTGACCCTGATCGTAAAACTGCCCTACATTGCCGGGAGTCAGATCGGCTGTATCGAGAGGTGGGATCCATGGACCTGTCCGGGAAGGTCGCCGTGGTCACCGGCAGCGGCCGCGGCCTGGGCCGCGCGTACGCCGAGGCCCTGGCGGCGGCGGGCGCGGCGGTCGTCGTCAACGACGTGGACGCCGACGCGGCGGCGAGCACCGTCGAGGCCATCACCGGCGGCGGCGGCAAGGCGGCCGGCGTGGTCGGCGCCGTGGGCGGCTCGGAGCTCGCCGACCGGCTGGTCGCGACCGCCGTCCAGGAGTTCGGGCGGCTGGACGTGATGGTCACCAACGCGGGCATCCTGCGCGACCGGGTGCTGTGGAAGATGACCGACGAGGACTTCGACGCGGTCGTCGAGGTGCACCTGCGCGGGACGTTCACCTGCGCCCGCGCCGCGGCCGTGCACATGCGCGGGCAGGGCGGCGGGCGGCTGATCCTGATCGGCTCGCCGGCCGGCCAGCGCGGCAACTTCGGCCAGACCAACTACGCGGCGGCCAAGGCGGGCATCGCGGCGATGGCGCGGACCTGGGCGATGGAGCTGGCCAGGGCCGATATCACGGTGAACGCCGTGGTGCCGGTCGCGGCCACCGAGATGACCAAGTCGATCCCCGCGTTCGCGCCGTTCATCACCGAGGCCGAGGAGACCGGCGGCCCGCTGCCGGAGTGGATGCGCAAGGACGAGGGCCTGGGCACCGTCCAGGACGCCGCCGGACTGGTGGTGTACCTGGCCTCGGACGCCTCGGCCGGTGTCACCGGGCAGGCCATCGGGATCGGCGGTGACCGGCTGGCGCTGTGGTCCCACCCGCAGGAGAAGGCCGTCGTGTTCGCCGAGGGCGGCTGGAGCGCCGACGCGATCGCCGAGCAGTGGCACGCGGTCGTGGGCGCCGAGCCCGAGACCTACGGCATCCCCGCCCCCAAGATCCCGGAGGCGTGAGATGACCGTCCCCGCGATGAACCCCGACGACCTGGTCGCCATCGACGTGCACACCCATGCCGAGGTCTCCAAGGACGGGCACCTGTCGCTGAGCCCGGAGCTGTTCGGCGCCTCCGAGGAGTACTTCAAGGCCCAGGGGCACCGGCAGCCGCCCATCTCCGAGATGGCCGCGTACTACCGCGAGCGGAAGATGGCGGCGGTGGTGTTCACCGTGGACGCCGAGCACGCCACCGGGCACCCCCGGATCTCCAACGAGGAGGTCGCCGAGAGCTGCGCCGAGTACCCCGACGTCCTGATCCCGTTCGCCAGCATCGACCCGTACAAGGGCAAGGCCGGCGTGCGCGAGGCCCGCCGCCTGGTCGAGGAGTACGGGGTGCGCGGGTTCAAGTTCCACCCGAGCATCCAGGGCTTCGCGCCCAACGACCCGATGGCCTATCCCCTGTACGAGGCCATCGAGGAACTCGGCGCGATCGCGCTGTTCCACACCGGCCAGACCGGCATCGGCGCCGGCGTGCCCGGCGGCGGCGGGATCCGGCTGAAGTACTCCAACCCGATGCTCGTCGACGACGTGGCCGTGGACTTCCCCGAGCTGCGGATCATCCTGGCGCACCCGTCGTTCCCCTGGCAGGACGAGGCGCTCGCGGTCGCCACGCACAAGCCGTACGTCCACATCGACCTGTCCGGCTGGTCGCCCAAGTACTTCCCGCCGCAGCTGGTGCGGTACGCCAACAGCCTGCTCAAGGACAAGGTGCTGTTCGGCTCCGACTACCCGGTCATCACCCCCGACCGCTGGCTGGCCGACTTCGACAAGCTCGAGATCAAGCCCGAAGTACGCCCCAAGATCCTCAAGGACAACGCGGCGCGCCTGCTCGGGCTCGCGACCGGAACCAAGGAGACCGCCCGATGACGACCACCGTGACCGGACTCGACGAGATCAAGGCGCTGGCCGGCCGCGACCTCGGCAGCAGCGGCTGGCTGGAGATCACCCAGGAGCGGGTGGACACCTTCGCCGACGCCACCGGCGACCACCAGTGGATCCACGTCGACCCGGAGCGGGCCGCGAAGGGACCGTTCGGCGGCACCATCGCCCACGGCTACCTCACCCTGTCGCTGCTCATCCCGCTCTTCAACGAGGTCCTCGACATCCAGGGCGTCACGATGAGCGTCAACTACGGCCTGGAGAAGGTCCGCTTCCCCGCGCCGGTGCCGGTGGGCGGGAAGATCCGCCTGGCCGTCCGCATCGCCTCCGTCGCGGACGTCGGCGGCGACGGCGTGCAGATGGTGGTGGACTTCACGGTCGAGCTCGACGGCTCCGCCAAGCCCGCCTGCGTCGCCCAGGCGGTCTACCGCCACTACGCCTGACCGCACCGCGCCACTCGCCCCCGGCGGCGTTCGGGGGCGGGCGGCGGGCGCGCGGCGGTCATGCGTGCTGGGACCGGTGCGACCATGCCGGAACGCAGAAGGAGCCGGTCAGTCCCGCCGTCCGCCGGGTGCGCGCGTAGCGCACCACCAGTGCGACCGGCCGCCGCATCCCGCCCGCCTTCCTGCACAAGGCGAACGCACGTGCAGGCGCACGGATATCGACTCTCGAAAATCGATCAACTGGCCGTAAGCTGAAGGCCATGTCCGACGGCCGCCCCGCATGCGAGTGCATCCTCTGCCGTGACTACGGCGATCGCGACCGCATGGACAACTTCCGGCTCCGCACCATCGTGCACATCAGCCAGTACGGCTGGAGCGTCGTGCTCGTCCCGGCCGACGACCAGGGGCCCGGCTGGGCGTACACCGTCGGCCTCTGGCACAGCCTGCGCTCCCCCGAGCTGGCGATGTTCGGCGGCGACGTGTACGAGATGGAGGAGATCCTCAACCGGCTCGGCCGCGAAGCCGGGGAGGGCCGGCCGCCCGCCGAGGGCGAGCGGCGCGACGACGCCGTACGAGGGCGGCCGGCGGCGTTCCGGGAGGTGGACACCGGCTGGTACGGCGGCGCGTTCCCCGGCGCGCTCGCGTTCTACCGCCGCCAGCCGCTGCCGTTCCTGCAGGTCGTGTGGTCCGACCAGGCCGGGCTCTACCCGTGGCAGCCCGGCACCGAACTGCCCTTCCGCCGCGCCCAGCCCTGGCTGTGGCTCGACCCGCGGCAGCACCCCGAAGGCGTGTGGTCCCGGCGGCTGGCGCCCGCCCCCGCGTAACCGGCGGCGGCGGCACTGGCGTGGACCGGAGCGCCACGGGGCATAAGGTCGCCCGATGCCCGGACCGTTCACCGACACCATCGAGACACCGCGCCTGGTGCTCGAGCCTCTCGGCGTCCACCACGCCGACGAGATGGCGGACGTCCTCGGCGATCCCCGGCTGCACCGCTACACCGGCGGCGAACCTCTGACACCGGCCGAACTGCGTGCCCGGTACGAGCGGCTGGTCACCGGGCCGTCGCCGTACCACCAGGAGCAGTGGCTCAACTGGATCGCCCGGCGGCGCCGGGACGGTCGCGCGGTCGGCACCGTCCAGGCCACGGTCACGCCCGCGGACGGCGGGCCGCGCGCCTCGGTCGCCTGGGTGGTCGGGATGCCGTACCAGGGCTTCGGGTTCGCCTCCGAGGCCGCCGTCGCCCTGGTGGACTGGCTGACCGCGCACGGCGTCCGCGAGATCGTCGCCAGCGTGCACCCGGACAACCTCGCCTCGGCCACCGTCGCCCGCCGCGCGGGGCTGCGCCGCACCACCCGGTACGCCGGGGACGAGGCGGTCTGGAGCAACATCCGGGACGGCGGATACTGAAAAAACCTCGCATCCGGGCGATTTCTTCGGTCCAGGGACGGCGCGGACCGCCCTCGCTCCCGTACCTCCAGGTGGGCCGGTCCAATGTGGGACCCCGTTCATGGAGAGGAGCCGGCGCATGGCGGCCACCTTCACGATCATCGGCGCCGTCGTCCTTCCCGGCACCGAACCCGCCGTCGCGCTCGTCCGCCGGTACGCGCGGGCGCTGCTCCCCGGCTTCCCGGAACTGTACGAACTCACCGTCGTGGCGAGTGAACTGTTCACCAACGCCGTGCGACACTCCCGGTCGGGGCATCTCGCGGACGACCGCGCGGGCGGCCATGTGACGGTGTCCTTCCTGGTCGGAACGGAGGTGCTCCGGCTCGAGATCGCCGATCAAGGGGGAGCCGGTGCACCAGGGCTGCGCGCTCCCGACGACAATGGAGAGAGCGGGCGCGGGTTGCACGTGGTCGAGGCGCTGAGCCTGGGCTGGGGATCGGAACGGCGCGGACCCCACACGGTGGTGTGGGCCGACTTCGCCCGGGCGGGCGACGTGGACCCGCAGCACGGGCCGATCCCGGCGTGCGGGTCCCGGCGGCCCGGCGGGTAAGGGAAGATCGGAGGCTCGTGCGCGACGAGCCGAGGGGTGGAGAGATGCGGGAGGTCTGGCCCGGCGAGGCCTACCCCCTGGGGGCCACATGGAACGGCACCGGGACCAACTTCGCCCTGTTCTCCGAGGTGGCACACCGGGTGGAGCTGTGCCTGTTCGACTCCCGGGGGCGCGAGGAGCGGATCGACCTGCCCGAGGTCGACGGGTTCGTGTGGCACGGCTACCTGCCCGGCATCGGGCCCGGCCAGCGCTACGGCTACCGCGTGCACGGCCCGTACGAGCCGCGCGAGGGCCACCGCTGCAACCCCGCCAAACTGCTGCTCGACCCGTACACCAAGGCCGTCGAGGGCGAGATCCGCTGGCACGAGTCGCTGTTCTCGTACCGGTTCTCCGACCCCGACACGCTCAACACCGACGACAGCGCCCCGTACATGCCGAAGAACGTGGTGGTCAACCCGTTCTTCGACTGGGGCGACGACCGCCCGCCGCGCGTGCCGTACCACGAGAGCCTCATCTACGAGGCGCACGTGAAGGGCCTGACCAAGCTGCATCCGGCGATCCCCGAGGAGCGGCGCGGCACCTATGCCGCGCTGGCCCATCCGGCGATGATCGACCACCTCACCGAGCTCGGCGTGACGGCCGTGGAGCTCATGCCGGTGCACCAGCACGTCCCCGAGCACGCGCTGGTCGCGCGCGGCCTGACCAACTACTGGGGCTACAACACCCTCGGCTACCTGGCCCCGCACAACACCTACAGCTCGTCCGGGCAGCGCGGCGAGCAGGTGCTGGAGTTCAAGGCGATGGTACGGGCGCTGCACGCGGCCGGCATCGAGGTCATCCTGGACGTGGTCTACAACCACACGGCCGAGGGCGACCATCTGGGGCCGACGCTGTCGTTCCGCGGCATCGACAACGCCTCGTACTACCGGCTGCGCGACGACGACAAGCGCTACCACCTTGACTACACCGGCTGCGGCAACTCGCTGAACGTGCGCAGCCCGCACGCGCTCCAGCTGATCATGGACTCGCTGCGCTACTGGGTCCTGGAGATGCACGTCGACGGGTTCCGGTTCGACCTGGCCTCGGCGCTGGCCCGCGAGCTGCACGACGTCGACCGGCTCGCCGCGTTCTTCGACCTCGTCCAGCAGGACCCGGTGGTCTCGCAGGTCAAGCTGATCGCGGAGCCCTGGGACGTGGGCGAGGGCGGCTACCAGGTCGGCAACTTCCCGCCGCTGTGGACCGAGTGGAACGGCAAGTACCGCGACACCGTCCGCGACTTCTGGCGCGGGCGCCCGGCGACGATGCCGGAGTTCGCCTCCCGGCTGACCGGGTCCAGCGACCTGTACGAGAACAGCGCCCGCCGGCCGTTCGCGTCCATCAACTTCGTGACCTGCCATGACGGGTTCACGCTGGCCGACCTCGTCGCGTACAACGGCAAGCACAACGACGCCAACGGCGAGGGCAACCGCGACGGCACCGACGACAACCGGTCGTGGAACTGCGGCCACGAGGGCCCGACCCGTACCACCGACATCCTCACCCTGCGGGCCCGCCAGCGCCGCAACTTCCTGGCCACGCTGTTCCTGTCGCAGGGCGTGCCGATGCTGTCGCACGGCGACGAGTTCGGCCGCACGCAGGGCGGCAACAACAACGCCTACTGCCAGGACAACGAGATCGCCTGGGTCGACTGGGAGAAGGCCACCGGGACCGACCTTGAGTTCGTCCGGATCCTGTCGCGGCTGCGGCGCGACCACCCGATCTTCCGGCGCCGCCGCTTCTTCACCGGCGGCGACGCGGCCGCCGCGCCCGCCGACATCGCCTGGCTGACCCCCGGCGGCGAGCGGATGACCGACCACGACTGGAACGCCGGCTTCGCCAAGTCGCTGGGCGTCTTCCTGAACGGCGACGCGATCAGCGAGCCCGATCCGCGCGGCCGGCCGGTGCGCGACGACTCGTTCCTGCTGCTGATCAACGCGCACTCCGAGCCGGTCGAGTTCACGCTGCCCGGCCCCGAGTACGGCGAGCGCTGGGAGTTCTCCCTCGACACCGCCGATCCCCGCGCGGTGGGCGAGCGCCAGCGGGTCAAGGCCAGCGACCAGGTCACCGTGGTCAGCCGCTCGCTGACCGTGCTGCGCCGCATCACCTGACCGCGGCCGGGCCGGCGGCCGTGCGCCGCGGCCCGGCTAGCGGCTGACGTCGAGTGCGGCCAGCAGCACCAGCACGAACGTGGCCACCGCGACCACCCCGTGCACGATGATCGCCCTGGCCGGGAACGGCTGCCCGGCGTCGCGGGCATGCCGCCCGCCCCGTCCCACCAGCCAGCGCGTGAACAGTACGAAGCCCAGCAGCATGACCACCAGCAGCGCCGTGAAGGCCCCCCACGCGAAGCCGGCCCGGTCGGTCATCAGGTACGCCACCCAGACCGCGAGCCCGACCACCGCCGCCAGCGGATGACCGACCACGACCAGGACCGGATAGCGCGTCACCTTCGTCGCCTGCTGGAGCAGCCCGCCACCGATGATCCAGACGGCCATCAGGTACGTACCCGCGGCCGCCGCGAGGACCCATGCGCCAAGCGCGGCGAACCTCACCCCCCGCTCCTTTCGGTGCAGTTGCTTCCCTCCCGGGCGTAGTGTCTCCCGAGCCGGTTCCGGACGTGAGGAAAACGGCGGGATTGCGGTACGGAAAGTGATCGAACGTGGTCGAAGCGTGTCGGGTGACCGGTGCGCCGGCGCCCGTCACGGGTGCAGTAGCTTGACGCTCATGCTGATGCGGCGCCTGTCCCCCGACTCCGATCCGGTCGATCTGGCCGAGGCGTACGCCTATCCGGACACCGCGGGTTCGCCCTGGGTGCGCGCGAACATGGTCGCCAGCGCGGACGGCGCGGCCACGTGGGAGGGCCGCAGCGGCGGGCTCGGCGGCGAGGCCGACCGCCGGCTGTTCTCCCTCCTGCGCGGGCTCGCCGACGCAGTGGTCGTCGGCGCCGGGACGGTACGCGCCGAGAGCTACGGCCCGGCCCGTCCCGATCCCGGCTGGGAGGGACTGCGCGCGGGCCGTCCCGCGACGCCCGCGCTGGCGATCGTGTCCAGGACGCTCGACCTCGACTTCGGCGCCCCCGTCTTCACCGAGGCGGGGCCGGGCGCCGCGACCCTCGTGCTGACCACCGAGACCGCCGACCCCGGCCGGCTCCGCGCCGCCCGCGAGCACGCCGAGGTCATCACGGCCGGCCGCGACGGCCTGGACTTCCGCGCCGCGTTCGCCCGTCTCGCCGAACTCGGCCGCCCGCGCCTGCTCTGCGAGGGCGGCCCCCTCGTCCTCGCCCAGGTCGCGGCGGCGGGGATACTGGACGAGCTGTGCCTGACCGTGAGCCCCGTCCTGGCCTCGGGAAGCGCGCCGCGCGTCCTGGACGGGCCGTCCCTGCCGCCTCCCTCGCGGCTGCGGCTGGCCCACGTCCTCGAGGACGCCGACGGCGAGGGCTTCCTGTTCCTGCGCTACGTACGCAAGCGATAGCGCAGGAACAGCACGCCCTCGTCCAGATGGACGGCCGCGGGCTCCAGCGGGACCTCGGACGCGAGCTCTCCGAGCAGCCGCGTGTGGTGGGGGCCGCCGCCGAGCAGCGCCGGGGCGATGTTGAGGCACAGCTCGTCGGCCAGCCCGTCCCGGATCAGCGCGGTGGCCAGCGCCGGCCCGCCCTCGCACAGCAGGTGCGGATACCCGGCCTGGAGCTCCCGTACGGCGGCGGGAAGGTCCACGTCCTCCTCCCCCGCCACCAGGACCTCGACGTCCTTGATTCGGGCGGCGTGCCGGTCGCGGGCGGCCCGCGAGGTGACCACGATCGTGGGCGTCTCGGCCTCGGTGAACAGCGGCAGCGACCAGTCCAGGTCCAGCGAGCGGCTCACCACGACGATGGGCGCGGGCGGCCCCCCGCGCCGTTCCCGGAGGTCGGCGCGCAGGCGGGCGGGACCGACCCTGCCGGTACGGATCGTTCCGGCGCCGACCAGGATCGCGCCGGCCAGCGCCCGCAGCGTGCGGAAGACCCGGAAGTCGGCCTCGCCGCCCAGCCCGTCCGTCCAGCCCTCGGCGTCGGTGACCGAGCCGTCGGCGCTCATCACCATGCCGATCCGCAGCACCGGTCCCTCCGCCTCGTACGCCTCGTACGGGTCGGTATCGGCGGCGGGTTCGGGCAGGAGTCGGCGCATCACCGCAGGTTACCGAGGGCCGGTCGGCGACATTGTCGGTGCCGGGGACCAAAATGGGGGGATGGACCTGCCGATCAGCCTGCCGCTGTCGCCGATGCTGGCCAAAGCGGTCAAGACCATGCCCAAGGGCGATGTGCTGTACGAGCCGAAGTGGGACGGCTTCCGCTGCATCGTCTTCCGCGACGGCGACGAGGTGGAGCTGTCCAGCCGCGGCGAGCGCCCGCTGACCCGCTACTTCCCCGACCTGGTCGAGGCGGTCAAGCGCGAGCTGCCCGAGCGCTGCGTCGTGGACGGCGAGATCGTCCTGCGGCACGGCTCACGGCTCGACTTCGAGCGCCTCCAGCAGCGCATCCACCCCGCCGCGTCCCGGGTCGCGATGCTGGCGGAGCAGACGCCCGCCTCGTTCATCGCCTTCGACCTGCTGGCCCTGGGCGACGAGTCACTGATGGAGGTACCGCTGGGCGAGCGGCGGCGACGACTCGTCGACACCCTCGGAAAGGTGTCCGCGCCGATCCACGTCACGCCGGCCTCCGACTCCTACGACACGGCCCTGCGCTGGTTCGAGGAGTTCGAGGGCGCCGGGCTCGACGGCGTCATCGCCAAGCCGCTCGACATCGGCTACGAGCCCGACAAGCGGGTGCTGTTCAAGGTCAAGCACGAGCGCACCGCCGACTGCGTGGTGGCGGGCTTCCGCTGGCACAAGTCCGGCCCGATCATCGGCTCGCTGCTGCTCGGCCTCTACAACTCCGAGGGCCATCTCCAGCATGTGGGCGTGGCGGCCTCGTTCACCATGAAGCGCCGCGCCGAGCTGGTCGAGGAGCTCCAGCCGTACCGGATGGAGGACTACACCGGCCATCCGTGGGAGGGCTGGGCCCGGCAGTCCGAGGCCACCTCCGACCGGATGCCGGGCGCGGTCTCCCGCTGGAGCGGCAAGAAGGACCTGTCCTGGGTCGCCCTGCGGCCCGAGCTGGTGGTCGAGGTCGCCTACGAGGGGATGGAGGGCGACCGCATCAGGCACACCGCCCGCTTCCGCCGCTGGCGCACCGACCGCACCCCCGAATCCTGCAACTACGAACAGCTGGAGGTCCCGGTCGCCTACGACCTGGACAACATCTTCGCCGGCCCCCGCTGACTCCTCCGTGAGCTGCGCTCCTCGCGGGCCGAGGAGCGCAGCTCGCAGTCGCTAGGGGCGGTCGGTCTCGTTCTGGATGGTCTCGCGGATGCGGTCGCGGTCGGCCCTGGACTCGGACTTGGCCGAGACGTACGGGCGCAGGTAGGTCTGCTTGACGCCCGGGACGCGGTCCTCCACGACGTAGGTGGCCTTGGTGGACGCCTCGGCCCCGGCGGTACGGACGGTCGGCAGCGTCTTGAAGTCCGAGCGCATCTCGTCCTTGCCGATCCGGCTGATCACGTAGCCGCGCTGGTTGTTGTAGAAGCGCAGATGCGGGTTGATCTTCAGGAACGGGTGGGTGGCCGGGTCGGAGTCGGTGCCGTCGCCGCCGCTGGTGATCGAGCTGCAGACCAGCTCGGCGCCGATGGTCCTGGACGAGGGATCGTCGAAGTCGGCCTTGAGGTCGCTGGCCCAGTGGGCGTGCACGTCGCCGGTGAGGACGACGGGGTTGCGCACCTTGGCGTCCAGCCAGCCCTTGGTGATGCGGTCGCGGGACGCCACGTACCCGTCCCAGCCGTCCATGCTGGTCACCTTGGCGGGGCCGGAGTTGTTGTCGCGCTGGGCGAAGAAGACCTGCTGGCCCAGGACGTCCCAGCGGGCGGCCGAGCGGCGGAAGCCGTCGATCAGCCACTTCTCCTGGGCGTCGCCGGTGATGGAGCGCTTGGGGTCGGACGCGGCGGCGCAGTCCTTGTAGCCGTCACCGCAGGCCTGGTCGTCGCGGTACTGGCGGGTGTCGAGCATGTGGAAGTTGGCCAGCCGGCCCCAGCGGACGCGCCGGTAGAGCTGCATGTCGGGGCCGTCGGGCACCGAGGAGCGGCGCAGCGGCATGTTCTCGTAGAACGCCCGGGCCGCGGCGGCGCGGCGCTCGCGGAAGGCGGCGGGGTCGGGGGTGTCGGAGCCGGCCTCGGGAACGCCGGCGGCCCAGTTGTTCTCGGTCTCGTGGTCGTCCCAGACCACCAGCCAGGGCGCGGCCTCGTGCGCGGCCTGCAGGTCGAGGTCGGACTTGTACTGGGCGTGCCGCTGCCGGTAGCCGGCGAGCGTGACGGTCTCGGGGCCCTCGTGGTCGCGGACGTTGCCGCCCGGGATGTTGTAGGAGCCCTTCTTGTACTCGTACTGGTAGTCGCCCAGGTGCAGGATCAGGTCCGGGTTCTCCTCGGCCAGCCGCCGGTACGCGGTGAACAGCCCGTGCTCGAACTGGGAGCAGGACACGAACGCCATCGCCAGCGGGGAGCCGAAGGAGCTGGGCTGCGGGGCGGTGAGGGCGCGGCCGGCCGGTGAGACGTGGCTTCCCACCCGGAAGCGGTACCAGTACTCGCGGCCGGGGCGCAGGCCCTTGAGCTCGACGTGCACGCTGTGCGCGGACTCGGGGCGGGCGGCGGCGGTGCCGCGCCGTTCGATCCGGCGGAAGCGCTCGTCGGCGGCGACCTCCCAGCGCACCGGAACGGTCTTGTCGGGCATGCCGCCCAGGCCGTCCTCGGCCAGCGGCTTGAGGGCGAGCCGCGTCCACAGGACGAAGCCCTGGTGGTCGGGGTCTCCGGAGGCGACGCCGAGGGTGAACGGGTCGCCGGCGAGCGTTTCGGGGGCGCGGCGGGCGGCGTGCGCGGTGGCCGCGCCCGGCAGCACGGCGACGGCGGTGCCGGCGGTCACGAGGCCGGTGGTCACGAGGAGCGTTCTGCGGTCGAGCGGATGGGGAGCGTCGGCCATGGCGTGGTGACCCTTCGAACGGTCGGTGGTGATCGCCGGAAAGCCTCACGGAGCCCGGTGACCACGACGTTCCGCGCGGATGACGCGCGTTCCAACAGAAACGATCATTTACGCCGGCGGCCGGGGGCGGCCCGCGACACGCGAACGGCCAGGGCCAAGAACGAGAAAAGGCCCCGGGCAGCGTGCACCGGAGCCTCGAAAACGGTGGTAGGCTTCCGCCTGCAAAATAGGCGTAGACATCCTCCACCGTATGAACAGGAGCGTACCTGAGGCATGCGAGCCCGTCAAGTCAAGTCCGTACCGGAACGAATTTCTTCATCGGACGCCGACGGCGCGCGGGAGGCCGCGACGCGCACGGAGCAGGAGTACGTCACACGCGTCTACGACCGGCTCGACACCGAGCGCGACCGGGCGGCCGACGAGCTGCGGACCGGCCCGGCCACGGTCGGCGGCGGCAGTACGTTCCAGGCCCTGGCCGAGCGCCAGTCGGCCACCGAGGAGGCGGCCCGCCGGCTGGCCCGGCTGTCGGCCGTGGAGCGGGCCCTGTGCTTCGGCCGGATCGACCACCGCGCCGAGGATGACGTTCCGGGCGACACCTTCTACATCGGGCGGATCGGGCTGCGCGACGAGGACCGCGAGCCGCTGCTGATCGACTGGCGCGCCACGGCGGCGCGCCCGTTCTACACCGCCACGTCCGGCTCCCCCGGAACCCTCGCCCGGCGCCGCCACCTGCACCTGCGCGACCGCGCCGTGGTCCGGATCGACGACGAGGTCTTCGACCTCGAAGGGCTCGCCGAGGAGGACCGGAGCACGATCGTCGGCGAGGCGGCCCTGCTGGCGACGCTGCGGCGCGGCCGTACCGGCCGGATGGGCGACGTGGTCGCCACCATCCAGGAGGAGCAGGACCAGGTCATCCGCTCCGGGCTGCAAGGCGTCCTGGTCGTGCAGGGCGGGCCCGGCACCGGCAAGACCGTCGCCGCCCTGCACCGCGCCGCGTACCTGCTCTACACCCATCGCGACGTGCTGGAACGCCGGGGTGTCCTGGTCGTGGGGCCGAACGCGACGTTCATGCGCTACATCGAGCAGGTGCTCCCCGGGCTCGGCGAGACCGACGTCGCCCTGTCCACCGTCGGCGGGCTCTACCCGGGCGTGCGGGCGACCGACGCGGAGCCGCCTTCGGTGGCCGTTCTCAAGGGCGATCTGCGGATGGCCGAACTCATCGAGGCCGCCGTACGGGACCGGCAGCGCATCCCCGAGGACGCCCTGGAGGTCGAGTCCGACGGCATGACACTGCGGGTGGACCACGAGACCTGCCTGCGGGCCCGCGACCGCGCCCGTGCCCTGCGCGCCCCGCACAACATCCAGCGCCGCCTGTACGTCCACGAGCTGCTGGACGCGCTCGCGCTGAACCGTGCCCAGCAGTACGACCGGATGACCGACGAGCCGCTGGAGGACATCGCGGCCTCCGGCGGCCTGCCCGCGTGGCTGAAGGAGCTGATCGACGAGGCCGAGGAGGAGCCGCTGCTGGACGAGGCGGACCTGAAGCTGTCCAAGGAGAACCTCTGGCTGGACCCGTCGGTACGCAAGGCGATCGACGCGCTGTGGCCCGAGCTGTCGCCGCAGGGCCTGCTCACCAGCCTGTACACCGATCCCGACGCGCTCGAACGCGCCGGCGCCCACCTGTCCCCCACCGAGCGGCACCTGCTGCACCGCCCCGCCGGGAGCCCCTGGACGGTGTCGGACGTACCGCTGCTGGACGAGGCCGCCGAGTGGCTGGGCCAGGACGACACCGCGGACCGCGCCCGCCGGCGGGCCGCCGAGGCCGACCGCGCGGCCGAGGAGCTGTACGCCAGGGAGGTCATCGAGTCGACCGGCCTGGCCGAGCTGGAGATGGTCGACGCCGCCACCCTGGCCGACCGCCACCACGACGACGGGCCGCCGCTCACCACGGCCGAGCGGGCCGCCGCCGACCGCGAGTGGGCGTACGGCCATGTGATCGTGGACGAGGCCCAGGAGCTGTCGGAGATGGCCTGGCGGACGGTGATGCGCCGCGTTCCGACCCGTTCCCTCACCGTGGTCGGCGACATCGCGCAGACCGGCAGCGCGGCGGGGGCCCGCTCGTGGGGGCAGATGCTCGACCGGTACGTGCCGGGCCGCTGGCGCGAGCAGCGGCTGATGGTCAACTACCGCACCCCGGCGGCGATCATGAGGGTGGCGGCGGACCTGCTGGCCGCGGTCGCCCCCGACCAGATCCCGCCCGAGCCGGTCCGCGACGACGGCCCGCCGCCGCGCGCCGTCCGGATCGCGCCCGAGGAGCTGCCGGACCTGCCGGACCTGGTCCGTTCCGAGCTGGCCGAGATCGACACCGGTGAGCGCGGCGAGGGGCGGCTGGCGCTGATCTCCTCCGGGCGCCGCTACCCCGCCGTCCGCTCCGCCCTGCCGGACGCCGAGGCCGGCGCCACCCCCGAGGCCCTGGACGCCACGGTCGTGGTGCTCACCACCGAGGAGGCCAAGGGCCTGGAGTTCGACTCGGTCATCGTCGTCGACCCGGCCGGGATCATGACGGAGTCACCGCGCGGCGGCCAGGACCTCTACGTCGCCATCACCCGCGCCACCCGGCGCCTCACCGTCGTCCACGACAACGATCTGCCGCCCACCCTCGCCGCCCTCACCCCGGCCGACTGACCCTGCCGGTAGGGGACGGCCACAACGACCGTCCCCTACCGGCCGTCACGGGCGGGGTTCGCCGTACCAGCGCCATTCGGTGAGGCGGGGACGGCCGGGGAGTTCGCCGCGGCCGGTCGCCCACAGGAGGGTGAGCCAGGGGTCGGTGTCCTGCGGGGCGTCCGGGAACAGCCGGGTCAGCGCCCTGGAGCACAGACCGGCGGGCGGAGTCCACGGCAGGCTCAGGCCTTCGGCCAGGTCATGGGTGTGAACGAGGGTTTCGACGACGCCCATCGCCGCGAAGCCGGCGGCGTCCGAGGCGCCGAACACGTGATGCGAGCGGATCTCGGGCGAGGCGGTACGGACCATGGCGATCAGGAACGCGCCGCTGGCTTCCAGGACCTGAAGGAGCCCGGCAGGGCCTGCGGCGCGGTCGGCGTGGACGGTGTTCCGAGGACCGCCGGGCCTGCGGCTCTCCCAGACGAACGGGACCGGGACGTCCAGGGACGGCGACTTCGGGCCCAACTGGGCGGCATAGGCGAAGAGATCGTCGCTCAGGTGCTCGACGGTCTCCCAGCAGGTCCATTCGAGGGAACCCGCCTTGGCGTCCCAGGAGTCCGGGGGCGCGGTACGGAGCGTGGCGAGCGATAGTTGAACGGCCTGATCGACATCGTCGGCAGGGGACATGGGGGCCTGACTCTCAATCGATCGCGGGACTGCGGCGTTCGAGGAAGACGACGTCGCGCCAGCGGCTCTCGCCGTTGAAGTCGTGCCGTCCCATCCGCTCGCGGACGCCGAGCGTACGGAAACCCAGGGCCTCGTGCAGCCGGATGCTGGCGACGTTCTCCGGGAAGATCCCGGCCTGGAGCGTCCAGAGGCCGCCGCGCTCGCTGGAGTCGATCACGGCGCCCAGCAGCGCGCGGCCGACGCCGCGGCCCTGCGCCTCGGGGTCGATGTAGATCGAGACCTCGGCGACACCGGCGAAGACGGCACGGTCGGAGATCGGGGAGAGCGCCGCCCAGCCCAGCACGCGCTCGGCATCGCGGGCGACGAAGCGGTGCCCGGCGAGCTTGCCGGCGTCGAACCTCGGCCAGTCAGGGGCGGCCTTCTCGAACGTGGCGTTCCCGCCGTCGATGCCGGACTGGAAGATGGCGAGCACCTCGGCGGCGTGCTCGGGCAGCATAGGGACGATCTCCACCCCGACACTCTACGAAAAGGTCAGGGATGCTGGAGAAGGGCGAGCGTCTGCCTCAACTCGGCGCCGATGGCACCGCTCGCGGCCACGGGATCGCGGTCGCGGACGGCCTCCACGAGAGCGGCGTGGGCGTCGCGGCCATGGCGGCCGTCGTGCTCGTGCACATCGATCAGCCGGGCGGCCCAGTCCCCGGCGGGTTCGGTGGCGATGACGAAGACCCCGGAGCCCTGCCGGGTCTGCAGCAGGCCCGCTCCGGCCAGATCGCGAAGCGATGCCGCGCTCGCACCAGGCACGGTCACGTCGGCGAGCCGCTAGGCGAGTCGACGTGGGCCGGGACTGAATGAACGCGCGCGACGGGCCGCCGGTGCCACAGCCCCTGTCGTCCGGCGGCCCGCCGCCGCTTTACCGGCGCCTGCGGAGCGGCCGGCGCCAGGACAGGCCGGTCCCGGGGATGCGGAACGTCATCTCCCGGCGGCCTCGGGCGGTCCGGGTGTAGCGGGCGCCGCGCCCGCCGACGCTGTGCCCGACACCTGATTTCGACAGGTTGAGTCGGAACGGCCCCATCTTCATGGATTTCCGGTAGTTCCAGCCCATCTCTCCTCCAGACGGTCGCCGCGGACCCTGCCCCCGCGGCGGCCGTCCATCCCCCGGATCCCGGGGCAGCGGACCGGAACCCGCGTTACGGGCATGATGCGACCAAATTCGGCCAGAGTTCTCCACGACACCGACCTTTACCTGCCCCGCCCCGGCGAGGAACCTGTGCCTCTGACAGTGATCAACTCACTTCGGGAGGTGCGGGTTGCCCAGGAGATCCCTGCGACGGACCGCCACGCTCGCCACACTCACCGCCGCCGCCCTGATCGGTGCGGGCGGCATCGCGAACGCCCAGGTCGCCGCCCCCAGAATCGTGGTGAAGGACGGGCTCACCCAGCCGGTCTTCTCGTACAAGGACGCCATCCGCGAGCACGTCTACGTGGAGTCGCCGATCGACAGCGACCACGACGGCAAGCGCGACCGGGTCAGCGTCGACATCGTCCGGCCCAAGGAGTCCGACCGTGGCCTCAAGGTCCCGGTGGTCATGGACGCCAGCCCGTACTACGACAATGCCGGGCGCGGCAACGAGTCCGAACGCAAGACCTATGACGCCGCCGGGAACCCGGTGAAGTTCCCGCTCTATTACGACAACTACTTCGTACCGCGCGGCTACGCGTTCCTGGCCGTGGACATGATCGGTACGACGCGTTCCGACGGCTGCCCCACGTCCGGCGGCGCACCCGACGTCCTGGGCGCCAAGGCCGTGGTCGACTGGCTGAACGGCCGCGCCAAGGCGTACCGGCCCGACGGCAGCACGGTCAGGGCGGGCTGGAGCACCGGCCGTACCGGCATGATCGGCAAGTCGTACGACGGCACGCTGGCCAACGGCGTCGCCGCCACCGGGGTCAGGGGACTGGAGACCATCGTCCCGATCTCGGCGATCAGCAGCTGGTACGACTACAGCCGGATGAACGGCGTGAAGTACTGGACCGACGAGCAGCCCTGGCTCGCCGACTACGTGGACACCGACCCGGCCGCCAAGTGCGCCGCCGTACGCGCCGAACTCGACCAGGGCGAGGACGACGCGACCGGCAACTACAACGCCTACTGGTCCGAGTCCAACTACCGGCACGGAACGGTCGGCAACGTGGGCGACGTGAGGGCCAGCGTCTTCGCGTTCCACGGCGTCAACGACCTCAACGTCAAG
This sequence comes from Actinomadura sp. 9N407, assembly GCF_044326315.1. Classification (NCBI taxonomy): domain Bacteria; kingdom Bacillati; phylum Actinomycetota; class Actinomycetes; order Streptosporangiales; family Thermomonosporaceae; genus Actinomadura; species Actinomadura sp. 9N407. The sequence goes on from NZ_JBIRAW010000001.1 coordinate 506,472, forward strand.
ACCGACCACTTCTCCCGCTGGTGGCAGGGCCTGGCCGAACGCGGCGTCACCCGGAAGGTCTGGCTGTCGCAGCGCGGCCATGTCGACCCGTTCGACACCCGCCGCGAGGAGTGGGTCGCCACCCTGCACCAGTGGTTCGACCACGAGCTCCACAAGATCAGGAACGACGCGCTGCGGGAGCCCCGCGCCGACATCGAGACCGGTCCCGACCAGTGGATCACCCAGCGCGACTGGCCCTCCCCCGGCACCCGGACCCTGACCCTGCGTCCCGACCAGGACGGCTCGCTCGGTACCGAGCGCGGCCGCGGCACCGCCACGTACACCGACGCCCCCGGTCCTCGGGGCCAGGGCCACAGCGAGGGCGACCTCGTCGCCGACCCGACCACGGCCAAGCCGTACCGCCTGGCCTACGTCTCGGGCCCCGTCCCGGCCACCGCCCGCATCTCCGGTACGCCGTCCGCCCAGCTCAAGGTCAAGCTCGACAAGCCGACCGCCAACCTCACCGCGCTCCTGGTCGACTACGGCGAGGACACCCGGGTGGACTACCTCGGCAGCGGCGGCGGTATCGAGACCCTGGCCACCGAGAGCTGCCACGGCGAGAGCACCCCGGCCGACGACGCCTGCTACAAGCAGACCCGCACCAAGACCGTCACCTCCCCGGTCAACGTCATCGGCCGGGGCTGGCTCGACGCCCAGAACCACCGTTCGCTGAGCGACCCGCGCCCCCTCACGCCGGGCAAGTACTACGGCGTGCGCTGGCAGACGCTCAGCCAGGACTACGTGGTCAAGAAGGGCCACCGGCTGGCCCTGGTCGTGGCCGGCACCGACGCCGACTACACCACCGAGACCCCCACCGGCGCCCAGGTGACGGTCGACCTCGCGGGCAGCTCGGTCCGCATCCCGGTCATCGCCGACGCCCCGGACGTCTCCGCCCTCATCGCCCCCGAGACCCGCGAATCCTGGCGCGGCCCCGTCAACGTCGTCCTGCCCAGGCAGCCCCGTACCTTCTACTGACCAGCCCTTCTACTGATCACCGAGTTCCGCTGATCAGCGAGAGCACCTGACCAGAGAGCGAGCCGCCGGTCCCCCGACCGGCGGCTCGCCGCGTCCTGAGGGCGGCCCGGGATCCGGTCTCAGTGGCCGTCGCGGTCCTTGCTGGGCTGGACGCGCTTGGGCTCGCCCGGCATCTTGGGGTAGTTGGGCGGGTACGGCATGTCGCCGAGGCCGTGGTCGGTCTCGTCGCGTTCGGCCATCTCCAGCAGGGGCTCCAGCGAGAACGCCTGGTCGTCGATGGTGGCGTGCAGGTCGCCGAGCTTGGCGAAGCGCTCGGGCATGGTGGCGATCGTGAAGTCCTCGGGCCGGACGTCGGCCAACTCGTCCCAGGTCACGGGGGCCGAGACGGGGGCGTGCGGGGCGGGCCGGACGCTGTAGGCCGAGGCGATGGTCCGATCCCTGGCGTTCTGATTGAAGTCGACGAAGATCTGCTCGCCGCGCTCCTCCTTCCACCACTTGGTGGTGACCTGGTCGGGGACGCGGCGCTCGATCGCGCGGCCGAAGGCCAGGGCGGACTTGCGGACCTCGGTGAACGTCCAGCGGGGCTCGACGCGCACGTAGATGTGCACACCGCCCTTGCCGGAGGTCTTCACGTATCCGGTGTAGCCGAGCTCGTCCAGCAGCTCGCGTGCCGGACCGAGAGCGACCCGCACGGCGTCGTCGAAATTCGTGCCGGGCTGGGGGTCGAGGTCTATGCGCAGCTCGTCGGGGTGGTCGACGTCGCCGGCGCGGACCGGCCAGGGATGGAAGGTGAGGGTGCCGAGGTTGGCGGCCCAGGCCACCGCGGCGACCTCGGTCGGGCACACCTCGTCGGCGGACCGGCCGCTGGGGAAGTCGATCCGGGCGGACTTGACCCAGTCGGGCGCGTTCTTGGGGATGCGCTTCTGGTAGAACGCGTCGGCGCCGTGCGGGTTGTCGCGGGTGGCGAGCTTGGCGCCCTCGAAGACCCCGGAGGGCCACCGCTCCAGCGTGGTGGGGCGGTCGCGGGTGGCGCGCAGGATCCCGTCCCCGACCGCGATGTAGTACTCCACGACCTGGCGCTTGGTGTAGCCATGCTCGGGGAAGTACACCTTGTCGGGGTTGGTCACCTTGACGAGCCGATCCCCTACCGGGATCTCGATGAACGGCGATGCCATGAACGCACGTTAACCCACGGGTCGGACAGACTCCGGCAAGCCCCTCACGAGGTAACGTCAAGAGCATGGGGAAGATCGAGAAGACCGAGGAAGAATGGCGGGCCCAGCTGAGCCCGGAGGAGTACCACGTGCTCCGGGAGGCGGGGACCGAGCGCCCCTTCACGGGCGAGTACACCGAGGCCAAGACCGTGGGCGTCTACCGGTGCCGGGCCTGCGGTACGGAGCTGTTCCGCTCGGAGACCAAATTCGAGTCGCACTGCGGGTGGCCGTCGTTCTACGAGCCGTCGAAGTCCGAGGCGGTCGTGCTGCTGACGGACACCTCGATGGGCATGGCGCGTACCGAGGTGCGGTGCGCGACCTGTGATTCGCATCTCGGGCACGTCTTCGAGGGCGAGGGGTACGACACCCCGACCGACCAGCGGTTCTGCATCAACTCGATCTCGCTGAACCTGGAACCCGCCGAGTGAACCCAGAGCCCGCCGACCAGGCCGCGCAGGGCCGGGGCGGCGGGCCCCAGGAGGCCGCCTAGCGGGTCTCGCCGACCTCACAGTCGTCCTTGTCGCTCTGCTTGTTGGCGAGGACGACGCTGCCGTTGCCCGAGCTCTTGCCGTGCACGAAGACGCGGGGCTTGTCGTCCCCGCCGCTCTTGAGGAACTCGGTGGTCCACTCGCACAGGGAGACGGCGGGCTTGGAGTTCTCGTCGCCCTCCTCCAGGTCGGTGTAGACCCGCAGGAAGTCGCCGGTGCGCTGGACGTCCTTGACGTACTTGGAGACCTTCTTGTCCGGGTCCTTGGTCTGGATGTAGGGCAGGACGTCGGAGGTCTCGTCGCCGGGAGCGGCTCCGGCGGCGGTCTGCCGGGGCGAGGCGGAGGGGCTCTTCTTCTGTGCCGCGGCGGCGGTGGCGTCGTGGCCGCCGCCGGTACCGGTCGCGGAGAGTCCCACGGCGACCGCCACGCCGACGAGCGCCACGGCGCCGGTGCCCGCACCGGCCGCGACCAGCTTCCGTCTCCCGAGCGATGCCCGCACCAGCCGGTTCCATCGAAGGCTGATCTGGGACGGCGGTCTGGCATGCCTGCCACGGCTGTGCTTGGGAGGAGCTTTGGTCACGGCCAGCACCTTACTGGCCTTTTGCCCGGATCCGGTCCGCATCCCGCAAACCGCCGCCCGGCGGCCGCGGGACGCGGCGGACACCGCTACGGCAGGCTCGCGACCAGCTCCGCCACCGGCTTGCGGCGGCCGGTGTAGAAGGGGATCTCCAGCCGGACGTGCCGGCGCGTCGCGGAGCCGCGCAGGTGCCGCATCAGGTCCACGATCCGGTGCAGGTCGTCGGCCTCGAACGCCAGCACCCACTCGTAGTCGCCCAGCGAGAACGAAGGGACCGTGTTGGCCCGCACGTCCGGGTAGTCGCGCGCCATCTTGCCATGCTCGGCCAGGAGGGCGCGGCGCTCCTCGTCCGGCAGCAGGTACCACTCGTACGAGCGCACGAACGGGTACACGCTCACGTGGGCCTTTGGCTCCTCATCTGCGAGGAACGCCGGGATGTGCCCCTTGTTGAACTCGGCGGGCCGGTGCAGCGCCATCTGCGACCACACGGGCTCGCTCGCGCGGCCCAGCGCCGTACGGCGGAACCGGGAGTAGGTCTCCTGGAGGTCCTCGGACGTGGGGGCGTGCCACCAAAACATGTAGTCGGCGTCGGCGCGCAGGCCCGCGACGTCGTACAGGCCCCGCGTGGTCACATCCTTCTGCGCGGCTTGGTCAAGCAGGTCCTGTACCTCGCCCGCGTCCTTCTCGCCTACGACGCCGGTGTCCTTGACCCGGAAGACCGACCACATCGTGTAGCGGATCGTCTGGTTAAGGTCGCGTGCCTTGGGCTTGCCCTCTGCCATGGCTCATTCCTCCCCGACTATCAAGAAACTCCTGTACCCGGGCCGCCGCAGCGCGCGCGCTTGCGATGCAGGCCGGGATGCCCAGTCCGTCGTACGCCGCGCCCGCCACGGCCAGCCCTGGTTGCTGGAGTACGGCGGCGCGGACGCGGGCCACCCGATCGGCGTGGCCCACGTTGTATTGCGGGAGCCCTCCGCCCCAGCGGGTCACCCGGCTCTCCACGGGAAGCTCAGAGATCTCACAGGTGGCGGCCAGCTCCGCCATCGCGGCGGCCTTGAGCTCGCCGTCGTCCCGCTGCAGGACGTGCTCGTCCCCGAACCGCCCGATGGAGCACCGTACGGCGATGACGTCCGGCTCACGGTCGCGCAGGTGCGGCCACTTGATGGAGCTGAACGTGACGGCCTTGACCTCACGCCCCTCGACGGCCGGTACGAGGTAGCCGCTCCCGCGAGGGAAGCGCCGGAACGCGGTCGTCGAGTAGGCGAGGGTGATGATGGCCATGCTCGCGTACTCGACGCGGCTCAGTTCGCGCGTGGCGGCCGGTACGTCGTCGTTCAGCAGGCGCGCGGCCGGGGCGGCGGGTACGGCCAGCACCACGGCGTCCGCGTCCACCTGCTCGGGGTCGCGGGTCGGTCCCAGCGTCAGCCGCCAGCCGTCGGGTGTGCGGTGCAGCTCGCGGACCATCGTTCCGGTACGGATCGTTCCGCCCGCGGCGGTGAGGTCCTCGGCCACCAGCTCCGGCAGGGTTCCGAGGCCTCCGGGCAGTGTCGCGAACACCGGCCCGGCGGCGGCGGGGTCGGGTGCCGCCTGGCGTATGCCGCGTACGGCGGCGATGAGTGAACGGTGCGAACGGGCGGCGGCGGCGACGGCCGGCAGCGTCGACTCGAACGACAGCTGCTCGACGCGTCCGGCGTACACCCCGCCCAGCAGCGGCTCGACCAGCCGGTCCACGACCTCCCGGCCCATCCGGGCGCCGATGTAGTCGGCCACCGACACGTCACTGCCGCGCGGGGTCTCCGGGAGCACCAGGTCCAGCGGTACGCGCGCCATCCCGGAAGGTGACAGCACGCGCGAGTCCGCGAGCGACCGCAGGTCGGAGGGGACGCCCATGACCTGGCCGGCGGGAAGCCGCCGCAGGGCCCCATGGCTGAGGATCGCCGACGACGTCGTCCCGGGATTCACCAGGTCATCGGAGCGGCCGAGGTCGCGGACGAGGTCCAGGCCCTCGGGACGGCGGGCCAGCATCGCCTCCGCGCCCTCGTCCACGGGCACCCCGGCGATCTCGCTGACCTGGAGCTTGCCGCCGATGCGGGGAGAGCCCTCCAGTACGGTCACGCGCGCGCCGCCGCGGGCCAGCAGGCGCGCCGCCGCCAGGCCCGCGATGCCCGCCCCGACGACCACGACATGGGAGGTGCTCATGGCGTCAACGATCCCAGATACCCCCCGCGGACCGGTAAGCACCCCACCCTCGCCGGAGGGTTCGGACGCCGTCCCGGCGAAGGCACGGCCGGGACGTGACCTGAGCGCCGCGGGCGTGACCTCAGCGCCGCCGCATCGTGGCCTTATCGCGACGCGGGCACCGGAACGGTGACTTGCGCCATAGCCGTCCAAGGCCCATGAGGACCGTGATGACCGTCAGACACGCTCCGGGCGTGCTCGTCGCCCTGCTGCTGGCCGGCACCCTGGCCGCCTGTGGCGGAGGCGGTGGCAGCGACTCCACCCAGGCGGGACAGCCCGCCTCGGCCAGAGATGGCGGGAGCACCCGCAACCCGGCCGGCGACCGCGATCCCACCGCCGCCGGCGGCGCCAACCAGAACAGGGAAGGCGGGCAAGGGACCGGCCAGGCCCCCGGCAAGCAGCCCGGCCAGGTCACCGTGCCCACCGGCCGTTCCGTCGTCCACACGGCCGAACTACGGGTCAGTGCCCCCGATGTCGACCAGGCGGCGACCAAGGCCAAGCAGATGGCCACCGGTGCGGGCGGCTACGTCGAGAACGAGTCCTCGACCACCTCGCCCGCCTCCGCCAGGCTCTCCCTGAAGATCCCGGCCGACCGCTACACCAGCGTCCTGGACCAGCTCACCCGGCAGCTCGGCGAGAAGCTCTCGCTGCGCCAGGAGGCCGACGACGTCACCGAGGAGGTCGCCGACGTCGGCAGCCGGGTCCGTTCGGCGGAGGCCACGCTGGCCTCGTTCCGCAAGCTGCTCGACAAGGCCGACACGGTCGGCGAGGTCATCAACGTCGAGGAGCAGATCGCCGAGCGGCAGGCCAACCTGGAGTCCCTGCAGGCGCGGCAGAAGGCGCTGCAGGAGAGCACGAGCTACGCGACCGTGTCGCTCACGCTGCAGACGCCCGCCAAGGCCGCGAAGGAGGCCGAGGAGGACCCGGGAGGCTTCATCGGCGGCCTCGAGAACGGCTGGAACGCCTTCACGGGCTTCATTTCCGGGCTGGCGCTCGTGGTGGGCTGGCTGTTGCCCTTCCTGGTCCTGGCCGCCGTCATCGGCATCCCCGCGTACCTCTACTGGCGCCGGCACCAGCGGAGCCAGGGCCCGAGCCCGAGCTCCGCACCGGCACCCACTCCGGCACCGGCACCGGCACCGGAATCGGTTCCGGCTTCGGCTTCGGAATCAGGGGACGCGCCCAAGCCGCCCCAATAGGGGACGGCCCGCGTCAGCGCTCGCTCGCCTCGTGGACCAGGTCCGTGAGGCGGGCGAGCATGTCGGGGTTCGCCGTCGGCGGCACGCCGTGCCCGAGGTTGAAGATGTGGCCCTCGGCGGTACGGCCGCGCGCCAGCACGTCGCGGGCCCGCCGCTCCACGACCTCCCAGGGCGCGAACAGCAGCGCCGGGTCGAGGTTGCCCTGCAGCGCCTTGCCGGGCTCGACCCGGCCGACGGCCTCGTCCAGCGGCACCCGCCAGTCGACGCCCACCACGTCGGCCCCGGCCTCGCCCATCAGGCCGAGCAGCTCGCCCGTACCGACGCCGAAGTGGATGCGGGGCACGCCCAGCGCCTCGGTCTCGGCGAAGATGCGGCGGGTGTGGGGCAGCACCGAGGCGCGGTAGTCCTCCGGCGCCACCGCGCCCACCCACGAGTCGAAGAGCTGGACGGCGCTCGCCCCGGCGGCCACCTGGACCTTCAGGAACGCGATCGTGATGTCGGACAGCCGCCGCATCAGGTCGGCCCACAGCTCGGGCTGCCCGTACATCACGGCCTTGGTCAGCTCGTGGTTCTTGGACGGGCCGCCCTCGATCAGGTACGAGGCGAGCGTGAACGGCCCGCCGGAGAACCCGATCAGCGGCGTGTCGCCCAGCTCGCCGACCAGCCCGCGCACCGCCTCGGTGACGTACGGCACATCGCCGGGCTCCAGCGGGCGCAGCCGGGCCGCGTCCGACGGGTTCCGGATCGGGTCGGCGATCACCGGGCCGACGCCGGGCTTGATGTCGAGGTCCACGCCGATCGCCCGCAGCGGCACCATGATGTCGCTGAAGAAGATCGCCGCGTCCACCGCGTACCGCCGTACCGGCTGCATCGTGATCTCCACGATCAGCTCGGGCCTGGCACAGGCCTCCAGCATGGCCACGCCCTCGCGGGCCTTAAGGTACTCCGGGAGCGACCGGCCGGCCTGGCGCATGAACCAGACCGGGGTGTGCGGAACCGGCTCACGGCGGCACGCCTTCAGGAAGGCGCTCTCCCGGAGCCCGGCGGAATCCTGCGGAACATCAGCGTCGTCGGCCACCTCTCGATGGTCCCACGGGGCCCGCACCACCACGCACCCAGGTCGCGGGTACGAGGCACGGCACCGGCCACGAAGTTCCGGACACGCCGAGCGAAGTCCCGCATTCTGTCGGTGGCTCATGCGAACGTGATCCGTGTCATAGCCGAGGGAGGTCCCCCTTGTACTGCTCCACCTGCGGCGACGAGCGCGAGTTCGAGCGGCCGCCCTGCCAGGACGGGCACGGCCCGGACTGCCCGGAGCGCGCCTGTGTCGAATGCGGCTCGGCCGTTCTGACCGGCCTCCCGGCCGGCGTCGCGTGGCCTGACGAGCCCGCCGCGACCGGCTCCGCACCCTCCCCCAGGGCCCACCCGGCCACGTCCGCCCCCCGCGCGACCGCGTCCAAGCGGGCCGTGGCCTGAACGCCCCGGCCCCCGAAACGAAAACACCTGTGCTGTGCCTGCATCCCCGCCCTCCGTACCCGTCTCCACGCCTCCCGGCCTGGCGGGTCACCCTCCTATCCCTCCGGCCGGCCCGCACCACCGGGCCGGTCTCCCCGCAGCGCCGCACACCCCCGCGACAGCGGGTACGGCCATGACCCCGGCACCGTTCCAGAAGGCCGTCGACACGCTGCAGGCGATCCTCGAGGGCCCGGCGCCCCGGCCCGAGCTCGAACTCGAGGAGATGCCCGCACCGCAGCGCCTGGCGCCCCACGCGGCCGCGCTGTCGGGCAGCGTCTACCGCGAGGACGACACCGAGATCGCCATGGGGCGGCTCATCGTCCTGTACGACCCCGACAACCGCTCCGGCTGGACGGGCGGGTTCCGCATCGTCGCCTACATCAGGGCCGATCTGGAGCCGGAGATCGCCGCCGACGAGCTGATCGGCTCGGTGGCCTGGAGCTGGCTGCTGGAGTCCCTGGAGCCCGCCGGATACGCCGGCGAGTCGGGCACGATCACCCGCGCGGTCTCCGAGAGCTTCGGCGACAAGCGCGACGAACCGTCCACCACCGAGCTCGAACTGCGCGCCTCCTGGTCACCGACAGGTGACGATCTGGCCCCGCACGTACGGGCATGGTGCGAGGTGATGTGCACCACGGCGGGCCTGCCGCCCTCCGGTGTCAGCTCGCTACCCGACCGCCCCGGCGGTACGACCGGCTGAGCGACGTACGGTAGGGGCGTGGGAAGCACAGCGTCCGAGACCGAGACGGCCGGAGGCGGCGAGCAGCCGCCCTCCCCGGCGGCCGTCCGGCCCGCAGCAGAGTCCGAGGAGTCCGCCACGACCGATCAGGCCACCGAGCCCGAGCCAGAAGCCACCCCCGGCGCGGCCACCGCCGCCGCCGAGGCGGGCGCTGCAGCCGTGGACGCGGGAGCGGCCGCCGCCACGACGGCCGCCGGCGCCGTCGTGGCCGAGGGCCCGCCCCCGGTCCCCCTGCTCGACCCCCGCGAGGGGGTACCGCCCGTGATCACCGATGCCGCCGGCTTGGAACGTGTCATCGCCGCGTTCGCCGCGGGCACCGGCCCGGTCGCGGTCGACGCCGAGCGCGCCTCCGGCTACCGCTACGGGCAGCGCGCCTACCTGATCCAGCTGCGCCGGGCCGGAGCGGGCACGGCGCTGATCGACCCGATCGCCTGCCCCGACCTGTCGGAGCTGGACGCCGCGCTCGCGGAGACCGAGATGGTCCTGCACGCGGCCAACCAGGACCTGCCGTGCCTGGGCGAGGTCGGCCTGACCCCCCGGCGGCTGTTCGACACCGAGCTGGCCGGGCGGCTGCTCGGCTACCCCCGGGTCGGGCTCGGCTCCATGGTCGAGAACGTGCTCGGCTTCGTCCTGGAGAAGGGCCACTCGGCGGCCGACTGGTCCACCCGCCCGCTGCCGGAGGACTGGCTGCGGTACGCGGCGCTCGACGTCGAGCTCCTGGTGGAGCTGCGCGACGATCTCGAGCAGCGGCTGGTGGCCGCGGGCAAGCTGGAGTGGGCGCTGCAGGAGTTCTCGGCGATCCTGGCCACCCCGCCGAGGTCGCCGCGTCCCGACCCCTGGCGCCGTACGTCCGGGATCCACCGGGTGCGCAACCGCCGGGCCCTCGCCGTCGTACGGGAGGTCTGGGAGGCGCGCGACGAGATCGCGCAGGAGCGCGACGTGTCCCCGGGCCGGGTGCTCCAGGACACCGCGATCGTCGAGATGGCGCTCAACACCCCCAAGACCCCGGCCGAACTGCACGCCCTCCAGGGCATGCGCAACCGGGGCGCCCGGCGCCACCAGACGGCGTGGCTGCGCGCGGTCTCGCGAGCCAAGGGCCTGCCGGACGACGCGCTGCCCGAGCCCAACCTCCCCGGAGACGGCCCGCCGCCGGCGCACCGCTGGGCGGAACGCGACCCCGAGGCCGCCAAGCGCCTCACCGCCGCCCGCGCCGTGGTCGCCGCACTGGCCGACGAGCACACGCTTCCCAGCGAGAACCTGCTGCAGCCCGACTCCGTACGCCGGCTGGCCTGGTCTCCCCCGCAGGAGAGCACCCCCGAGACCGTCGCCGCCGCCCTGCGCGCGCTGGGCGCGCGCGCCTGGCAGGTCGATCTCGTCGCCAAGCCCTTGGCGAAGGCCCTGCTCCGCCTGGAATGCAAGGGCGACCTGTAGCGACGGCCTACAAGGTGGTCTTGCCGCCCATCGCCAGGGCCAGCTTGCGGAACGGCTCGGCCTCGGCAGGGCGGCTCCGCCGTTCCAGCGTACGGGCGAGGGCCTCGTGCGCCCACGCGTTGCACGGGTCCAGCTCCACCAGCCTGCGGAACGTCTCCTCGGCCCGCGAGAGCTGGGCGGAGTGGAAGTAGGCACGGGCGAGCAGTTCGACGACATCGCGGTTGCCGGGCTGCTCGTCGGCCAGCGGCTTCAGGATCCGCGCCGCCTCGGCCGGGTCGCGCAGATCGAAGTAGAGGCGGGCCCTTTCGAAGGTCTGGAAGTGCTGCTCGTTCGCCATGCCTCGCGCAACGACCGCCGGCGGCCGGCTATTCCGGGTCACAGGTCGGGCAGCGGGTCCCTGGGGAGGCTGTCGCGGGCGAAGATCTCGGCGTCGGCGGCGTTGAGGACCGGCACGTACTCGTCGTCCACCTCGAAGAACGCCCCCGCGAACTCGAACGAGGCGCCCGTGCCGGTCTCCACCGGGCCGATCCGCGTGCCCCGCGGGTAGCTGCCCCACACGCTGCGCGGCTTGGCGCCGCTGAGCGATCCGGTGGAGATCACGGCGATCTGCTCGTCGGTCACGATGAAGATGAAACCGGCGCCGCCCCCGTACGTCATCGCGGGGAAGATGTAGCGGATCTCCCCCTCGATGCCCAGGAACTCGCGGCATCGGTCGCGCATCGGGCGTGGCACCGGCATGGCGGCGGGAACCTCCGGGGAACGAGCGTCGTCGGCCGTCCCAATCATGCACCGGTTCCTCAGACCGTGGCCAGAGCCATGGTCGGCGACAACCGGGCCGCCCGCATCGCCGGGTAGAGCCCCGCGACCGTACCGATCAGCAGCGTCGCCGCGAGGGCACCGCCGAGGGCCCACGGCGGTACGACCGGTGGCCAGCCCCGGTAGAGCGCGAACCCCGCGGTCACCCCCGTGCCCAGGACGACCCCGACGGCTCCCCCCAATGCCGACAGCAGCAGCGACTCCGCCAGGAACTGCACCCGCACCTGGCCCCTGGTGGCCCCCAGCGAGCGGCGCAGACCGATCTCCCGGCGCCGTTCCAGTACGGAGATCACCATCGTGTTGGCCACCCCGACCCCGCCCACCAGCAGCGCCACCGCGCCGAGCCCGAGCAGCAGGCCGGTGAACGCTCCGGCCGCCGCGGCCTTGGCCTCCAGCGCGTCCGATGGCCGGCTGACCTCGACCTCTTCGGGGTTCTCCGGGTTGACCGTACGGGCCAGCACCGCCCGCACGTCCTCGACCGACGCGTCCGTGGACCGCTCGTACAGCGTCGTCGGATGCCCGTCGAAGCCCAGGTAGCGCTTCGCCGCGTCCCAGCCGACCATCGCGGAACGGTCGATCTCGGGCGCCAGCTCCGCCGGTCCCAGGACGCTCAGCACCGTGAACCACCGCCCGCCGATCCACACCTGCCCGCCCGGCCGGTCGAACCCGAGCCGCCCCGCCGCCTCCGCTCCGAGGACCACGCCCGGGTAGCGAGCCGTACCCGCGTTCAGCCAGACCCCCTCCCGTACGCTCACGCCCAGCGTGCCGATGAGCTGCTCCGAAGCGGCCACGACCCCGATCCCGTGCGTGATCTCCTCGGGAATCCGGTCGGTCCTGCGCACCGAGGCCTCGACCGTCCCGGTGGCTCCCACGGCCGTGACGGGACCGATCCGCGAAACCATCGAAACGGCACCCTGCGGCAGTCGGGCCTCCGCACCGAAGAGCGTGTCGCCCGGCTTGGCGGTCAGCAGGTTGGTCCCGAGCCGGTCGAGCCGGCGCAGCAGATCCTCCTTGCTGGACGAGGAGATCCCGATGACCGCGACCATCGTGGCGATCCCGATCGCGATGCCCAGCGCCGACAGGACCACGCGGGCCGGCCGGGCGCGCAGCCCGGCGAGCCCGACCCGCAGCACGTCCCGCCCGCTCAGCCGCGCCGGTACGAGCCCGCTCATCGGACCTCCACCATGATCGCCCCGTCCCGCATCCGGACCCGCCGGGGCGCCCGCCCCGCCACCTCCATGTCATGCGTGATGATCGCGATGGTCGTCCCCGTCCCGTGCATCCCTTCCAGCAGTTCCAGAACCTCGGCGCCCGCCGCGGAGTCCAGATTCCCGGTCGGCTCGTCCGCCAGCAGCAGGTCCGGCTCCCCCACCACCGCGCGCGCCACCGCCACCCGCTGCTGCTCCCCGCCCGACAACTCGTGGGGCCGATGCGTGACCCGCTTGCCGAGCCCGACCCGTTCCAGCGCGGCCCTCGCGCGCTCCCTGCGCTCCCCGAGCCCGGCGCCGCTGTAGAGGATCCCGTCGGCCACGTTGTCGAGAGCGCTCACGCCCACCGCCAGATGGAACTGCTGGAACACGAACCCGATATGCCGCGCCCGCAGCGCCGACAGCTCCCGATCGGTCAGGCCGGCGACCTCATGGCCCGCGATCCGCACGGTGCCCTCGCTCGGCCGGTCCAGCGTCCCGATCATGTGCAGCAGCGTGGACTTCCCCGTTCCGGAAGGCCCCACGATCGCGGTCAGCTCGCCCCGCCCGATCACCAGATCGACCCCCTTGAGCGCCTGCACGCCGCCCGCGTACCGCTTGACGACCCCTTCGAGCTCCACGATGCGCTCACTCACTGAACGGCACCCCGACCTTCATGCCCTCGGCCAGCCCGCCCCCGCCGACCTCGACCCGCCCGCCCCCGAACGTCCCGGTCTCGACGGGAACGACCCGCTTCGCCGTCCCCTCCACGACCTCGACCCCGAAGCCGCCCTCCTTGAGCGCCAGCAGCGCCTCGATCGGTACCGACAGCACGCCCTTGCGCCGCTCGCTCTCCAGCTCCACGGTCACGGGCGCCTGGTCCAGCCTCGTCTCGGCGCCCTCACCGAGCGTGATCTCCACGTCCACCGTGGTCTTGGGACTCTGCTCGGTCCCGGTGCTCTCGGCCACCGTGCCCACGGACGCGATCCGTCCCGCCGCCGTCGTACCGCCCGGCATCTCGACCGACACCTTCGCGCCCTTGCGCGCCATGTCCTGCTTGTCGGCCTCCAGATCGACATGAACGACCCGCCGCGTACCCGCGACGGTCAGCACCGGCTGCCCGGGACCGGCCTTCTCGCCCTCCGGAGCCTTGACCTCCTTGACCCGTACGGCCCCGGCCAGGAAGACCACCTGACGCGAATCCACCGCGCCGCTGACGGCCAGCCCCAGATCGTCCTGCCACTCCCGTACGGCCGAATCCGTCGCGCCGGTGAACTCCTTGTCCACGGTCAACTCATCGCCGTACCCGAGGGCCTTGAGGTTGCTCTCCAATTGCCGGACATCAGCGCCGTCGGAAACCCCGCCCTGAAGCGTCCGATACATGGGCGTTCCCCCGTACATGAGCACCACAGGCTCGCCCTGCACCCGTACAAGAGGCTTCCCCCTTCGAACGGTCGCCCCCTGAGCCGGCGTCCAGGTGACAACCCCCGAAGCGCCCACCCAAACGGACTGCTCCCCGTCATAAGTGAGGGTCCCGTCCACTTTCTCGGTATCAACGAGATCGCCCTTGGTGACCACAGCCGTGGCCGGCCGCACAGCACCCTCGCTCTTCGCCTCCCCGTCGCCGCCGACAGCGAAGGCCACACCACCTGCCACCACGATCACCGCGGCACCCACCACCAGGACCCGCTTCACTTCGCCCGCCCTGGCAGGAGCTCCCCGCAGACCTTCCGCGCCTTCTCCAGCTGCGCCCGGTCAACGTCCTGCACCAGGCCCTTGAGCCCTTCCTCCCCGGTCGGATCGGGAATGTCGATCCCGTTCTTGCGCGCACACTGAGCGAACTTGACGAGCTGGTCCCGCGTCTTGGGATCGTTCAGGTCGGGCAGCTTTCCGCTCGCCTCCAGGAACCGCCGGCACTTCTCCAACGCCGTCTGCAGCTTCTCCCGATCGGTGCCCTTCCTCATCTCCATCCGGAAGTCCTGGCCGGGCTTGGGGTCGGGAACGTCCACTCCGTTCTCCCGCATGCACCGCGCGAACTGCAGCTGCGCGTCCTCAGGACTCAGCGACCTCGACGGCGAAGCCGAAGCCGTGGCCGCAGCTCCCCCAGCACTGGCGACCCCGCTTCCTTCCTGGCCACCCCCACACCCGACCAGCCCGAGCAGCACCGGCACGGCAAGCCCCACCAGGGCCCATCCACGGATCCGCATCCCATCCTCTCCGCCAGAGGCACCACACCCCCAGCGGAGCTCATGAGACCGCCCCCAGGGTTAAACCAGCATCAGCCCGAGGCGCTCCCACCTCGTCGCCCCTCCGCGTCTTTCCGGGGCGGGTGGGGTTTGTGGGAGATCTTCAGGGTGTTGTCGGCGTACTTGCAGGTACGGGCCCTAGAACAGAGGGTCATGGGGCTGACACGGCGGGGATTCATGATGGGGGGCGGCCTGGTCGGGGCCGCTGTCGTTGCGGGAGGGGTGGCCTCGTTCCGGCAGGAGCCGGCTCGGAGTGCGCCGGCGACCGGGCCCAAGAGGTTCGTGACCAGGCCGGACATCGAGATTCCGGAACTGAGCGTACGGAAGTCGGGGGCGACCGCGAGCGGGCTGCTGTTCCTTTCGCCGCATCGGGGGACGGGACTGGCCGACGCGCTGATCTTCGACGATCAGGGCGAGCCGGTCTGGTTCCACCGGTCGAACCAGCTGCTCACCGACTTCCGGACCCAGATGTACGACGGTGAGCCCGTGCTCACGTACTGGGAGGGACAGCGCAAGACGGGCGGGCACGGGGCGGGGGTCGGCGTCGTCCTGGATCGGAGTTACCGGAGGGTGGCCACGGTACGGGCCGCGAACGGGGTGCACAGCGATCTGCACGAGTTCCGGCTCACCGATCGCGGCACCGCGCTGATCATCGCCTATCCGGAGGTCAAGGCCGATCTGCGGGTGCTCGGCGGGGACGAGCGCGGAAGGATGCTGGACAACCGGATCCAGGAGATCGACATCAGGACCGGGCGCGTGCTGCTGGACTGGAGTGCGCTCGATCACCTTGAGCTGGACGAGAGCTTCGTCAAGGTCGATGAGGGGACGGTCGATCCGTTCCATGTGAATTCGGTGGAGGCCGACGGGGAGACGCTGCTTCTTTCGGCTCGCAATACGCATGCCGTCTACTCGATCGATCGGCGTACCGGGAAGGTGCGCTGGCGGCTCGGTGGGAAGAAGGGCGACTTCGCGCTGGGGACGGGGGCGTCGTTCGCGTGGCAGCACGATGCGCGGCGGCGTGGGGATGGGAACATCTCGCTGTTCGACAACAGCATCGCGAACGCGGGTGACGGGCCCTCTCGCGGGATCGTCCTCAAGGTGGACGAGACTCGCCGCCAGGCGTCGCTGGTGAGTGCCTATTCGGTCGGCTCGCGGTTCGGGCAGTACATGGGAAGCCTGCAGAACCTACCCGGGGGCAACATGCTCATCGGCTGGGGCTCCACACCCGGGGCGACCGAGTTCTCGGCCGACGGCAGGACCGTCATGGAGGTCGAGGTGGCCGAGAGCGCCTCGTACCGTGCGTACCGCCTGGCTTGGGAAGGCTCCCCCACGACGAGGCCCGATGTGGCCGTGAGTTCGGCGGGGACCGATCGGGTGGAGGTCTACGCGAGCTGGAACGGGGCGACAGGTGTGGCCTCGTGGCGGTTCCTTGCGGGCGCGGCTGAGGGCTCGCTGGCCACGGCGGCGACGGTGGAGCGGGACGGGTTCGAGACGTCCGCCAGGATCGGGCGCGCGAGTCATGTGGCGGTCGAGGCGCTCGGGAGTGATGGGACGGTGCTGGCGCGTTCGGCGGTACGTGCGGTGGGCTGATCTTGGGCCTGCCGCACGGGCGGAAAACGCGCGATGTTGGGAGGCATGAGATCACGACTTCTGAGTGTCGCGTTGATGGTGGGTCTGCTGGTTCCCGCGGGCGGGGCGGCGCAGGCCGGCTCTGTTGACAAGCCCGCGTTCCCCGATCGGTTCTCGCTGCCGGACGGGTTCCAGCCGGAGGGGATCGCCATCGGTCCCGGGCCGGTGGCGTACTTCGGGTCGCGGGTGGACGGCCGGGTCTACCGGGTCGATCTGAGGAACGGGCAGGGCCGCGTCTTCAGCCCCGGACCCGGCACGCCCTCGCTCGGTATGAAGACCGGGAAGGGCCTGCTGTACGTCGCGGGCGGCAGCGGCGGCGATGCCCGGGTGATCGACACCCGGAACGGGAGGGTGCTCAAGCGGTACGCCCTCGCGGCGGGTCCGGCGTTCGTGAACGACGTCATCCTCACCCGGGACGCCGCGTGGGTGACCGACTCGACCAATCCCGTGCTGTATCGGCTTCCGCTCGGGACCAGGGGCAAGGCCGAGACTCTGGCGCTGAAGGGTGAGATCGCGTACGGAACGGGCGTCAACGCCAACGGGATCGTGCAGTCACCCGACCGCAAGTCCCTGGTGATCGTGCAGTCCAACACCGGCAAGCTGTTCACGGTCGACCCCCGGAGCGGCGACACCAAGGCGGTCGATCTGGGCGGCGAGTCCCTTCCCAACGGCGATGGGATGCTGCTGAACGGCGACACGCTGTACGTCGTCCAGAACAGGCTCAACCTCGTCGCCGTACTGAAGATCAGCCGGGACGGCTCCAAGGCGCGGGTCGTGGAACGGATCGGCGACCCGAGGTTCGACGTGCCGGCGACGGTGGCGCGCTTCGGGCACCGGCTCTACCTGCCGAACGCGAGGTTCACGACACCGCCCACCCCGACGACCCCGTACGACGTGGTGGCCATCCGCCCCTGATCGGCGGCTTACCGGGGCTTAACGCCGGGTGGAGCATGCTTCGGGCATGCGCGTACTGATCGTTGAGGACGAGCGGGTGCTCGCGGACGCGATCGCCGAGGGGCTGCGGGACGAGGCGATCGCCGTGGACGTGGTGTACGACGGGGACGACGCCCTGGAGCGCGCCTCGCACACGGGCTACGACGTGGTGATCCTGGACCGGGATCTGCCGACCGTGCACGGCGATGACGTGTGCCGGGAGCTGGCCGGGCGGCATCCGGGCCGCATCCTGATGCTGACGGCGGCCGGGGACGTCGAGGAGCGGGTGGACGGGCTGGCGCTGGGCGCCGACGACTACCTGCCCAAGCCGTTCGTGTTCGGCGAGCTGGTGGCGCGGGTGCGGGCGCTGGGACGCCGGTCGGCACCGGCCGTACCGCCGGTGCTGGAGCGGGCCGGGGTACGGCTCGACCCGCACCGGCGGACGGTCGTCCGGGACGGGCGGGCGCTGCGGCTGACCAAGAAGGAGTTCACGGTCCTGGAGGAGCTGCTGCGGGCCGATGGCGGGGTGGTGAGTGCGGAGACGCTGCTGGATCGGGCGTGGGACGAGCACATCGATCCGTTCAGCAACATCGTGCGGGTCACGATGGCGACGCTGCGCAAGAAGCTGGGCGAGCCGCCGCTGATCGAGACGGTCACCGGGTCCGGCTACCGGCTGGAGGCGGCGCGATGAGGGCCCTGATGAACGCGCGGGCGCGGCTGAGCGTGCGGGTCCGGCTGACGCTGGTGTACGGGTCGCTGTTCCTGGTGTCGATCGCCGTGCTGGTCGCGGTGAGCTACGTGCTGACGGCGCGGGCCATCGACCAGGGGGTCGGGACGATCCCGACGACCGGCCGGAACCGCTCGCTGGAGGCGATCCTGACCTCGACCGACCGGATACGGGCGATCGCGGAGGCCAAGGCCGCGCTCGATCGGCAGCTCGAGGAGCAGAAGCAGGACGTGCTGGCGCAGCTGCTGCAGACCTCGCTGGTCATGCTGCTGGTGTTCGGGGTGCTCGCGGTGCTGATCGGGTACGTGGTGGCGGGCCGGATGCTGCGCCCGCTCCACACGGTGACGGCGACGGCGCGCCGGCTGTCGGAGGGCAATCTGCACGAGCGGATCGCGCTGGCCGGGCCGCAGGACGAGATCAAGGACCTGGCCGACACGTTCGACCGGATGCTGGACCGGCTGGGCCGGGTGTTCGACGCGCAGCGCAGGTTCGTCGCCAACGCCTCGCACGAGCTGCGGACCCCGCTGACGATCAATCGGACCGTGCTGGAGGTGGCGCTGGCCAGCAGGCGGAGCCCGCCGGAGACCAAGGCGCTGGCGGACGTGCTGCTGGGTAACACCGCGCGGCACGAGCGGCTGATCGACGGCCTGCTGCTGCTGGCCCGGTCCGAACGGGAGCCGCAGGGACGGGTGGCGACGCCGCTGCGGGACGTGGTGCGCAGCGCGCTCGACCAGGTGGACGGACCGCACGGCGACGTCGAGGTGGAGGCGCGGCTGGCGGACGTGGTGGTCGAGGGCGATCCGGTGCTGCTGGAACGGTGCGCGGCCAACCTGCTGGAGAACGCGCTGAAGTACAACGTCGAGGGCGGGCGGGTGTGGGTGCGCACCGGGCGGCGGGACGGCATGGCGGTCCTGCATGTGGCCAACACGGGCAAGCCCGTCCCGTCGTACGAGGTGGAGCGGATCTACGAGCCGTTCCGGCGGCTGCGGGCCGATCGGGTGGGGTCGGCGGACGGGGCGGGGCTCGGGTTGTCGATCGTCCGGGCGGTGGTGGAGGCGCACGGCGGGACGGTGGAGACGGTCCCGCGCCCGGACGGCGGGCTGGCGATCACCGTGCGGATCCCCGAGTGCGGTGCCGTCATTGCGGGCCCGCCGGGTCGGGAACCGGCGGATCCGGTACGGGAGCGGCGGCCATCGGTACCGGCGGATCCCACCTGACCCGGCCTTCGGGCAGGGAGCGGCGGGGCTCGGCCGTCAGCCAGCGGTAGACGACCTTGCCGGTGGCGTTGCGCGGCAGTTCGTCGATGAAGTGGACGTCGCGCGGGACCGCGTACCGGGCCAGCTGGGCGTGGACGTG
Source organism: Actinomadura sp. 9N407 (assembly GCF_044326315.1). NCBI lineage: Bacteria > Bacillati > Actinomycetota > Actinomycetes > Streptosporangiales > Thermomonosporaceae > Actinomadura > Actinomadura sp. 9N407. The sequence continues at coordinate 525,778 of NZ_JBIRAW010000001.1, forward strand.
CGCGCGGACGTCGTCGGCGTCGAGGTGGGCGCCGGGACGCAGCACGATGTAGGCGGCCAGTCGCTGGCCCCACGAGTCGTCGGGGACGCCGACGACGGCGGCCTCGTGGACGGCGGGCAGGGTGAGCAGGGCGTCCTCGACGTCGCGGGGGACGACGTTCTCGCCGCCCGAGACCACCATCCCGTCCGTGCGGCCGTCCACGAACAGCAGCCCGCGATGGTCGATGTGGCCGAGGTCGCCGGTGGCCAGCATCCCGTCGTGGACCTCCATCGGGTCACCGCTGGTGTAGCCCTCGAAGAGCAGCTCGTTGGCGGCGAAGATCTGGCCCCGGGTGGAGCGGCCGACCGCGCGGCCGTCCGCGTCCAGGATCGCCAGCGAGGTGTTGCGCGGGGGCCGTCCCGCCGTACGGGGGTCGGTCCGCAGGTCGCGCGGGGTGGCGATGGCGACCCAGGAGACCTCGGTGGAGCCGTAGACGTTGTAGAGGCGGTCGCCGAAGGCGTCCATGAAGCGGGTGGCGAGGTCGCCGGGGAGGGCGGCCCCGCTGAGCGCGACGATCCGCAGCGAGGACGTGTCGTACCGGCGGCGGACCGCCTCGGGCAGCTCCATGATCCGCTGCAGCATGACCGGGACCATGAAGACGGTGGTCTCGCGGTACGCGGCGATGGAGCGCAGGGTCTGCTCGGGGTCGAACCGGCGGCGCAGCACGATCGGGGCGCGCAGGCCCCAGGCCATCTGCAGCGCCGCGTACCCCCAGGTGTGGAACAGCGGCGCCTCGATGATCATGGTGTGCCGGGCGCGGAGCGGGATCCGGGAGGTCATCGAGGCCAGCGACCACAGCCCGGGGCGCGGCGGCCGGCGGGCGCCCTTGGGGCGGCCGGTCGTCCCGGAGCTGAGCACGATCGTCCGGCTCTGGACGTGCGGCGGGGCCAGCGGGGGCGCGGGCGCGGTGTGCACGATCTGGTCGATGGTCGGGCCGGCGCCGTCCGGGCCGGTGAAGCCCGGCGGGCGGTCGGCCCACACCACGACGCGGCGCAGCGCGATGGGAACGGTCGCCAGTACCGGCGCGAACTCGGCGTCGGCGACGACCAGGTCCATCCGCAGCTCGCTCAGCACGGCCCGGACCTGCCCGGCCCCGAAGCCGGTGTTGATCAGGACGACCTCGGCACCGCGCTTGCTGCAGGCGACCAGGGTCTCGACCATCCCGCGGTGGTTGCGGCACAGCACGCCGACGCGCGGGCGTGGGCCGTCCAGGGGCAGCCCGACGGCGAGCCGGGTGGTGCGGTCGTCGAGTTCGGCGAAGGTCATCCGGCCGTACTCGTCGATCACGGCGGGCCGGTCGGGGCCGCGGGCGACGGCGGCGGCCACCACCCCGGCGAGCGTGGTGCCCCAGCGGCGCAGCGCGGCGGCCTGGGCGAACGCGTGCCGCGGTGATCCGCTGAAGACCACGCCGGTGCGCAGGAAGAGGGCGGCGAGGTCGCGGACATGCCCGATCCGTCGCCGCGGCCCGGGACGGTACACGGGTCTCGCATGTACCACCGCGCCTCCTCCGGTGATTTCCGGTCACGTTACCTACGGTCCCGGAGGCGGACAAGAGGGCCCCCTCCCGTACGGCGATGTCCGTGGTTCGTCAGTGGTTACTGACGAGTAGGATTGCTTGTTACTGACGAGTAGAGGAGGGGCGACCGTGCCTCGTACCGCACGTGACGTCGTGTTCGTCGACGGCGTACGCACGCCGTTCGGCAAGGCGGGCCCGAAGGGCCTGTACGCGGAGACCCGCGCCGATGACCTGGTGGTCCGCGCGATCCGCGAGCTGATGCGCCGCAATCCGTCCCTCCCGCCCGAACGGGTGGACGAGGTCGCGATCGCCGCCACCACCCAGACCGGCGACCAGGGCCTGACCATCGGCCGCTCGGCCGCCGTGCTGGCCGGGCTGCCCAAGAGCGTGCCCGGGTACGCGATCGACCGGATGTGCGCGGGCGCGATGACCGCCGTGACCACCTCCGGCGCCGGGATCTCGTTCGGCTCGTACGACGTCGTCATCGCGGGCGGCGTCGAGCACATGGGCCGGCACCCGATGGGCGAGGGCGTCGACCCGAACCCGCGCTTCATGACCGACAAGCTGGTGGACCCGTCCGCGCTGGTCATGGGCTCGACCGCCGAGAACCTGCACGACCGGTTCCCGGAGATCACCAAGGAGCGCGCCGACGCCTACGCGGTGCGCAGCCAGCGGAAGGTCGCCGCCGCGTACGCCGCCGGGAAGATCCAGCCGGACCTGGTGCCGACCGCGATCCGCTCCGCCGAGAAGGGCTGGGGCCTGGCCACCGAGGACGAGCCGCCGCGCCCGGGCACCACGATGGAGAGCCTGGCCGGGCTGAAGACCCCGTTCCGGGCCGCCGGCAGCGTCACCGCGGGCAATGCCGCCGGGCTGAACGACGGCGCCACCGCCTGCCTGCTGGCCGCCGAGGACGTGGCCGCCGAACTCGGGCTGACGCCCCGGATGCGGCTGGTCGACTTCTCCTTCGCCGGTGTCGAGCCCGAGGTGATGGGGATCGGGCCGGTCCCGGCCACCGAGCGGCTGCTCGGCCGCAACGCGCTGACCATGGACGACATCGGCCTGATCGAGATCAACGAGGCGTTCGCCGTCCAGGTGCTGGCGTTCCTGGAGCACTTCAAGATCGCCGACGACGACGTCCGGGTGAACCCGTGGGGCGGCGCGATCGCGCTCGGCCACCCGCTGGCCTCCTCCGGCGTCCGGCTGATGAACCAGCTGGCCCGCCTCTTCGGCGAGCGCACCGACGTCCGGTACGGCCTGACGACGATGTGCGTCGGCATGGGCATGGGCGGGACCGTCCTCTGGGAGAACGTGAACTGGGAAGGCACCAAATGAGCGACGGAGTCGTCCGGGGGACCGCCTCCGGGGAGAACACAGTGAGTAGCGTGGAAATGTGGCGCTCGCTACTGGCGAGCGAGGATCGCAATGCGGATGAGGTCGTCACTCACGCACGCGTACGTGACGTCGAGTTGCCGTTCGGCGCGGGCAGGGCCGCGCTCATCACGCTGGACAACGGCTTCGATCACACCAAGCCGAACACGTTCGGACCGCGCGGCCTGCTCGCGCTGAACGACGCCCTCGATCAGGTAGCGGTGCGAGATGACATCGTGGCCGTCGGGGTCACGGGCAAGCCGTTCATCTTTGCCGTGGGCGCCGATCTCAAGGGGGTCTCCTCCTTGAAGGAACATGAGGAGGCACGGCTCATCGGCAAGCTGGGACACGACGTGTTCCGGCGGCTGGGCGAGCTGGACGTGCCGTCGTTCGCGTACGTGAACGGCGCGGCGATGGGCGGCGGCGTCGAGGTGGCGCTGCACTGCACGTACCGGACGATCTCCTCCGGTGTCCCGGCGCTGGCGCTGCCCGAGGCGTTCCTCGGCCTGGTGCCCGGCTGGGGCGGTACGTACCTGCTCCCCCGCCTGATCGGCGCCGAGAAGGCCCTCCAGGTCATCATCGACAACCCGCTGGCGCAGAACCGCGCGATCAAGGGCCGGCAGGCGTACGACCTCGGCATCGCGGACGCGATCTTCGAGTCGGCCGACTTCCTGGAGGAGTCGCTGGCCTGGACCGCCCGCGTCCTGAACGGCGACCTGCGGATCGAGCGGCCCGCCGCCGACACCGGCAAGGCCTGGGACGACGCGGTCGCGCAGGCGCGCTGGACGGTCGAGGGCAAGCTGCACGGAGCCGCGCCGTCGTTCACCCGCGCCCTCGATCTGGTCGCCGCCGCCAAGGACCGGACCCGCGACGAGGGCTTCGCCGCCGAGGACGAGGCGCTGGCCGACCTCATCATGAGCGATGAGCTGCGGGCCGGGCTGTACGCGTTCGATCTCACCCAGAAGCGCGCCAAGCGGCCCGCCGGGGCGCCCGGCAAGGAGCTGGCCCGCCCGGTGACCAAGGTCGGCGTGGTCGGCGCGGGCCTGATGGCCTCGCAGCTGGCGCTGCTGTTCGCGCGCCGGCTGGAGGTCCCGGTCCTGCTGACCGACCTCGACCAGGACCGGCTGGACCGGGGCGTCGCGTACGCGCACGGCGAGATCGACAAGCTGCAGGTCAAGGGCCGGGTCAGCGCCGACAGGGCGAACCGGCTCAAGTCGCTGATCGGCGGCTCGCTGACCAAGGACGCCTTCGCCGACGCCGACTTCGTGATCGAGGCCGTGTTCGAGGAGATGTCGGTCAAGCAGAAGGTGTTCGCCGAGCTGGAGGAGTACGTCTCCCCCGAGTGCGTGCTGGCGACCAACACCTCCTCGCTGTCGGTCACCGAGATGGCCTCCGGGCTGCGGCATCCCGAGCGGGTCGTGGGCTTCCACTTCTTCAACCCGGTCGCGGTGCTGCCGCTGCTGGAGATCGTCCGCGGTGAGAAGACCGGGGACGCGGCCCTGGCCACCGCGTTCGCGGCCGGCAAGCGGCTGAAGAAGTCCTGCGTGCTGGTCAAGGACGCGCCCGCGTTCGTGGCCAACCGGATCCTGCTGCGGCTGCTGGCCGAGATCGTCCAGACCGTGGACGAGGGCACCCCGATCGAGGTCGCCGAGCGGGCCGCGGCGCCGCTCGGGCTGCCGATGCCGCCGTTCGTGCTGATGGGGCTGGTCGGCCCGGCGATCGCGCTGCACGTGAACGAGACGCTGCACGGCGCGTTCCCGAACCGGTTCCCGTTGTCGGAGAAGTTCGCCGCTTTCGTCGCGGCCGGCAAGACCGGGGTCTACCGGCCCGACTTCACCCTCGACCCCGAGGCGGTCGCGCTGCTGTCGGGCGGGACGTCGCCGTCCACCGAGGAGCAGGTCCTCGACCGGGCGCTGCGGGCGCTGGCCGAGGAGATCGGGATCATGCTGGACGAGGGCGTCGTCGCCGCCGCGCAGGACATCGACCTGTGCATGATCCTCGGCGCCGGCTGGCCGTTCCACCTGGGCGGCATCACGCCGTACCTGGACCGGGCCGGCATCGCCGAGGCGGTCAACGGCCACCGTTTCCTCGAGCCGGGCACGGCTTCGCTGCCGCGCTAGCGATCACAACAGACGAAAGAGGCGTTCCGGGTTCATTCCGGAACGCCTCTTTCGTTTCTTTCCCCCAAACCCGCACGCCGTGGTTTCGGGCGTGCGCGAACGGCGATCATCTGTCCGTACCAGCACCCCCGCCGAGGAGGACGGCGTGAGCCTGTTCCGTACCAAGACCGTCGAGGATTCCATCCGCGACACCGAGGCCGAGGCTCCCGAGCACCGGCTGCGCCGCGAGCTGTCCGCGCTGGACCTGGTCGTCTTCGGGGTCGGCGTGATCATCGGCACCGGGATCTTCGTGCTGACCGGCCAGGTCGCCAAGGACAAGGCCGGGCCGGCGGTCGCGATCTCGTTCATCCTGGCCGCCGTCGTCTGCGGCCTCGCCGCGCTGTGCTACGCCGAGTTCTCCTCGACCGTGCCGGTGGCCGGATCGGCCTACACCTTCTCCTACGCCACGCTGGGCGAGCTGCCCGCCTGGATCATCGGCTGGGACCTCATCCTGGAGTTCGCGCTGGCCGCCGCGGTGGTGTCGGTCGGCTGGTCCGGGTACGCGGCGTCGCTGCTCGACACGCTCGGCCTCACGCTGCCCGCGGCCATCGTCAGTCCACCGGGCGAGGAGGGCGGCGTGGTCAACGTCCCCGCCATCCTGCTGGTACTGGCGGTCACCGCGGTGCTCGTGCTCGGCGTGAAGATCTCCTCGCGGGTCAACGCCGTGGTCGTCGCGATCAAGGTCTCGGTGGTGCTGCTGGTGATCATCGCCGGGCTGTTCTTCGTCAAGCGCGACAACTACACCCCGTTCATTCCCCCGTCCGAGCCCACCGGGGCCGTCGAGGGCGCCAAGGCACCGCTGATGCAGGTGCTGTTCGGCATCGAGCCGGTCAGCTTCGGCTGGCTCGGCATCTTCGCCGCGATCGCGATCGTGTTCTTCGCCTACATCGGCTTCGACATCGTCGCGACCGCCGCCGAGGAGGCCCGCAGGCCGCAGCGCGACATGCCGATCGGCCTGCTCGGATCGCTGGCCATCACGGCGGTGCTGTACGCGGCGGTCTCGACGGTCGTGGTCGGCATGCAGAACTACACGCAGCTCAGCGAGGAGGCACCGCTGGCGGACGCGTTCAAGTCCGTCGGCAAGCCGGTGTTCGCCACGATCATCAGCTTCGGCGCGGTGGCCGGGCTCACCACCGTGGTGCTGATCCTGCTGCTCGGGCAGAGCCGGGTGTTCTTCTCGATGAGCCGGGACGGACTGCTGCCGGCCTGGCTGTCGGCCGTGCATCCGCGGTTCGGTACCCCGTACCGCTCGACCGTCCTGATGGGCGTGATCGCGGCCGTGCTGGCCGGGTTCATCCCGCTGTCGGCACTGGCCGAGCTGGTCAACATCGGCACGCTGTTCGCGTTCCTGGTGGTCTCGATCGCGGTGCTGATCCTGCGCCGGACGCGGCCCGACCTGCCCCGCGCGTTCCGCGTCCCGCTGGTGCCGCTGGTCCCGGTGCTGTCGGTGCTGGGCTGCCTGTTCGTGATGCTGAACCTGCCGCTGGACACCTGGCTGCGGTTCCTGGCCTGGATGGCGATCGGCATCGTCGTCTACTTCGCGTACGGCCGCCGGCACAGCCGGCTGCGCCCCGACGTCCGGCACAAGGCCGGATGACGCGCGCCGACCTGGGAAACCATCCGGTTCGCCGGGGCCCCTGTGCGGTTTCCCACCGGAGATGGGCACAATGGCGCGCATGACCGTACCCCCGCATGTCGCAGTGATCGGCTCCGGGCCCGCCGGCCTCTACGCCGCCGAGGCCCTGGTCAAGCAGACCGACGACCACGTCCGGGTGGACGTCTTCGACCGGCTGCCGTCGCCGTACGGGCTGGTCCGGTACGGCGTCGCGCCCGACCACAAGTCCATCAAGTCGATCGCCCGCTATCTGCAGCGCGTCCTGGAGAACCCGGCCGTCCGGTTCTTCGGCTGCGTGGAGCTCGGCCGCGATCTGGCCCGGACGGACCTGCTCGACTGCTACGACGCGGTGATCTACTCCACCGGCGCGATGGTGGACCGGCAGCTGGGCATCCCCGGTGAGGACCTGCCCGGCAGCATCGCCGCCACCGACTTCGTCAACTGGTACTGCGGGCACCCCGACGCCGCCGACCACGCCTTCGACCTGACCGCCGAGGAGGTCGCGGTCATCGGCGTGGGCAACGTGGCCGTGGACGTCGTGCGGATCCTGGCCAAGACCGTCGACGAGCTGCGCGAGACCGACATCCCCGTCCATGTCATGGAGGCGCTGGCGGCCAGCAAGGTACGCCGCGTCCACATGATCGGGCGGCGCGGGCCGGCCCAGGCCAAGTTCACCACCAAGGAGCTGCGCGAGCTGGGCGAGCTGCCCGGAGTGGCCGTGCACGTGCGGCCCGAGGACATGGACCTCGACCCCGCGAGCGCGGAGGTGGCCGAGTCCGACCGGCACGTGCGGGGCAACGTCAAGGTCATGAACGGCTGGACCGGTGACCCCGACGAGAGCCGCCCGCGCCGGATCGACGTGCGGTTCTGGCGGGCCCCGGTGGAGATCCTCGGCACCGAGCGGGTCGAGGGGCTGCGGGTGGAGCGGACCCGCCTGGACGAGTCCGGGCGGGTCACGGGCACCGGCGAGTACGAGACGCTCCCGGTCGGCATCGTGATGCGCTCGGTGGGCTACCAGAGCGTCCCGCTGGACGGGGTCCCGTTCGACGAGCGCGCCTACGTCGTCCCCAACGAGGGCGGCCGGATCCTCGGCCCGGACGGCGCCGCGGTCCCGCGCGAGTACGTCGCGGGCTGGATCAAGCGCGGCCCGAGCGGCGTCGTGGGCACCAACAAGTCCGACGCGGCCGAGACCGTACGGAACCTGCTGGAGGACCACGATCCGGACGGTCCCCGGCCCGCCCGGACCGTCGAGGAGCTGCTGGAGTCGCGCGGGCTGCCGGTCATCACCTACGCCGACTGGCTCCACCTGGACGCCGCGGAGATCGAGCTGGCCCGCTCGCTCGGCCGCGGCGAGCGGGTCAAGCTGGCCCGCTGGGAGGCCATGCGTTCGGCCTGCCGTCCGGACCACTAGCCCGGCCCCGCTCATCCCGGCGAAAAGCGCGGGTCGCCCGAGAACCCGATGGCGAACTAGTGACGCAGACCGGACCGGGGCGCTACGGTGCGCGTGTGAGCGGCGGTCCAGAGCTGTACGGATTCCCCCTGCCCGGCCGGCTGCCCGACCTCAGGTGGCTCGGCCCCGATTACGTGTCGGTGCTCGTCTACGACCTGACGCAGGGCCTGCTGCGCCAGGATCCGGGCACGCGTGTCATGGGCGTGCGCTGCGAGGGCGACCCCGAGCTGCGGCCGCAGGTCGATCCGTCCGGCGTCATCCGGGCGCACGACGCGACGTTCCCGCTGCAGGTCTTCGTCCAGGACGGGGCGGGCCGCCCCTGGCGGCTGCGCGGCCGGTGGACCTACTCCGGCCGCGACCTCGGCACCGCCGCCGCCTCGATCACCCACTTCTGGCAGCTGGGATCGGCCGAGGGCGTCTGACCGCTCAGCGCATCCAGATCACCGGGGCCCGGTGCGCGCCGTTCCGGCCGCCGTCCCGGCTCGCGGGCGCCAGCCCCAGCAGGCCGCTGAGCGGGCCGTTGAGAAGCGCCGGCAGCCACCGGTCGACGTAGTGATCGGCTTCGATCAGGTGCCCCACGTCGTACCCGTCCTCGACGGCGGGCGCGGGCGCCGTGCCGGGCTCGGCGGAGCTGTCGGCCGAAGTACTGGGCGATGTGCCGGCAGGGGTGCCGGGCTCGGGCGTGGTCGGGACCGGCCCGCCCGACGGCGGTACGGGCTCGGCGGCGCTGGTGTCCTCGACCGCGCGCTCACCGTCGACCTTCGTGGAGTCGAGCTGCTCGGAGTCGAGCTGCTTGGAGACCCGCGGGCCCATGCCGCCCGACGAGGAGATCGAGGCGGAGGTGTTCCGGCGGACCCGGAGCGTCGACATCCCCTTGCCCGCCCGCAGCCGCACGTCCTTCAGCACCAGCTTGACCCGCGGCCGCCCCGCCAGCTCGATCAGCGTCCTGACCTGCTCGGTGCCGCCCCAGGCGATCGTGGATCGGTTCCCCTCGATGATGAGGTCCTTGGTGACCGCCGGCAGCGCGGAGCCCGACCCGTGCCGCTTGGTCACGGTGTACGTGCACTCCTCGGCGAGCGTGATGGTGCCGCCGGCCTTGAAGGCCCGTACCAGCGCGGCCTCGTTCCCGCGGCCGTCCGGGCAAGGCACCGGCGCCGCCACGGTCGCCGCGGCGGGCAGCGCGGGCAGCGCCGCCACCAGCGCGACCGCGGGGACCATGCCCCGCAGCGCCGATCCGATCCCGATCCTGTCTCGCATGCTCTTCCCCCGTTGCTCGGTTGATCACTACGATCAACTACACACAGTTACCAATCCGCGACGCTTCAAACCGAAGCCGCAGGTCGACGGGGTACCAATGACCAGCAAAACCACTCTTTAATTACTCACAGTGTTCGTCTTGTTCGGCGGGGTAATGGACCGCGTGGAAAGTTCCGCATCGACACTTGCGCCGTGGGAGGGGGCACTCCCGACCACGGCACGAGGGGAGAGAAGAGTCGAATGAACAACCTGCAGCGCATCACCATCGTGGGCTTCGCGTCCGCCGGGATGGCACTCTTCGGGGCCGCGGCCGCATCGGCCGACGCTTACCACCAGCACGACGCGCTGGCCGCGGGCCCGCACGGTGCGGCGGCACACGGTGTCAAGGCGCACGCCGGCGACGACGGGCACCACGGCGACCATGTCTTCTTCAAGAAGTACAGCATGGTCGTCGGCCCGCACGGTGCGGCCCTCTGGGCCACCAAGAGCGCGGCCGGAGACTAACGACTCCGTCGCCGCAAGGTGATATCACCGGTCCCGCCCGCATCCGCGGGCGGGACCTCTCCTGCATTTGACGACCACACCATCGAACCAGCAAGGACGTCCGTGACCCACTCACTGCACCGGCTCACCTTCACCGGCCTGGCCGCCTTCGCGTTCCTGGCCGCCGCACCGGCCGCGGCCATCGCCGACGCGTCCCACAGCGACACCGGCATCAAGACGGAAAAGAGCGGCGCCTTCCTGCATGTGCGCTCCGGCTTCGTCGCCGATGACGGCCGTGCCTACGTCCGCGACAGCTACTACTGGGCCGGAGCCGGCTCCGCCTCCATCCGGCGAGTCGACCGCCTCGCCCGCTGACCCTGCCCTGCCCTGCGCACCGGCGGGTGCCAGGCACGCGATGGGCCGGGCCGGCCCGCTCCGGAGCGCGGAACGCCGGACGAGCGGGCCGGCTCCGGCTTCGGAGTCGGCTGGACGGATCTTCCTGAAGCCGGTTCAGTCCGAAGGGGCGGGCTCGTGGGCCTCCACCGACGTGGCACGGGAGACGGCCTCGATGATGTCGCGGGCCAAATCCTGCGGGGTGAGGCCGATGTCGGCGAGGATCATGGCGCGCTTGGCGTGGTCGAGGAACTCCTGCGGGATGCCGAACGTACGGACCGGGGTGTCGGCTCCGGCGTCGCGCAGCAGCCGCGCCACGGCGTCGCCGACGGCTCCGACCCGGCCGTTGTCCTCGATGACCGCGACCATGCTGTGCTGGGCGGCGGCCTCGACGAGGGCCGGGTCGAGCGGCTTGACCCAGCGCGGGTCGACCACGGTCGCGCCGATGCCCTGGGCGGCCAGCCGCTCGCCGACCTCCACCGCCGGGGTGGCCATCGCGCCGGCCCCGACGACCAGCACCCGGGCGCCGTTGGCGCCGTCGTGCCGGGCGAGCACGTCCATGCCGCCCAGCTGGTCGATCGCTTCGATGTCCTCGGCCACCGGGCCCTTGGGGAAGCGCAGCGCGGTCGGCCCGTCGTCGACGGCCACCGCCTCGCGCAGCAGCTCGCGGACGCGGGCGCCGTCGCGCGGCACCGCGACCCGCATGCCGGGGACCAGCTGCAGGATCGACAGGTCCCACATGCCGTTGTGGCTGGGCCCGTCGTCACCGGTCACGCCGGCGCGGTCCAAAACGAACGTGACGGGCTGGCGGTGCAGCGCGACGTCCATCAGCACCTGGTCGAAGGCCCGGTTGAGGAACGTGGCGTAGACCGCCACCACCGGGTGCATGCCGCCCATCGCCAGGCCGGCGGCCGAGGTGACCGCGTGCTGCTCGGCGATGCCCACGTCGTAGACGCGGTCGGGGTAGGCCTCGGCGAAGTCGGCCAGCCCGACCGGATGCAGCATCGCCGCGGTGATCCCGACGATGTCGGAACGCTCCGCGCCGAGCGCGACCATCTCCTCGCTGAAGACGTTGGTCCAGATCCGGCCCTTGGGCTTCTGCACGCCGGTCTCGCGGTCGTACGGCCCGGGCGAGTGGAACTGCTCTTCCTCGTCGTTCTCCGCGGGGGCGTAGCCGTGGCCCTTCTTGGTGATGCAGTGCACGATCACGGGGCCGCCGAAGTCGTGCGCCTTGCGCAGCGCGTGCTCGACGGCCTGCTCGTCGTGGCCGTCGATGGGGCCGATGTACTTCAGGCCGAGGTCCTCGAACATGGCCTGCGGCTGCAGGATGTCCTTGAGGCCCTTCTTGATGCCGTGCAGCGCCTCGTACGCGACGCCGCCGACGACGGGCGCGCGCGGGACGGTCTTCTTGACCAGCTCCAGCGCGTGCTCGTAGGTCGGGGTGACCCGCAGGTGGGCCAGGTGGCTGGCCAGCCCGCCGATGGTCGGGGAGTACGAGCGGCCGTTGTCGTTGACGACCATGATGACGCGGCGCTCTTTGCCCTCGGCGATGTTGTTGAGGGCCTCCCAGCACATGCCGCCGGTGAGCGCCCCGTCGCCGACCACGGGCACCACCACGCGGTCGCTCTCGCCGCGCAGCTCGAACGCCTTGGCCAGCCCGTCGGCGTACGACAGGGCGGTGGAGGCGTGCGAGTTCTCGATGATGTCGTGGTCGGACTCGGCCTGGCTCGGGTAGCCGGACAGCCCGCCGCGCTGCTTGAGCCCGGCGAAGTCGTGCCGGCCGGTGAGCAGCTTGTGCACGTAGGCCTGGTGTCCGGTATCGAAAAGGATCTTGTCGCGCGGCGAGTCGAAGACCCGGTGCAGCGCGATGGTGAGCTCGACGACCCCCAGGTTGGGCCCCAGGTGTCCACCGGTCTTGGCCACGGCCGCCACCAGGAACTCCCGGATCTCCCCGGCGAGCCGCGGCATCTGCGTGGCGTCCAGTCGCTTGAGGTCTCGCGGACCCTTGATCGACTCCAGCAGAGACACGCGCGTCAACTCCTCCATCAGGGGCTCCAGAGCCCCTGCTCGTCGGGCCGTTCCGAGTTTAGTCCCGGATGGCCCGCCCCGCGCCAGGGGTCGATCGTCTGCACATTCCCGCCACGAAACCCGCACGCGACGGCCATGGGGCGATGGGGTAGGAAGGGACGCATGGGTGTCGAAGAGATCGTGCTGCTCAACGCGTCGGACGAGGCCATCGGTACGGCGCCCAAGGTGCCCAGCCACCATCGTGACACGCCGTACCACCTGGCCTTCTCGTGCTTCCTCGTGGACACCGAGGGCAAGGTGCTGATCACCCGGCGCGCGCTGGGCAAGCGCACGTTCCCCGGCGTGTGGACCGGAAGCTGCTGCGGGCACCCCGGTCCGGGCGAGGGCCTGCGGGACGCGGTGATCCGCCGGCTGCACGACGAGCTGGGCGTGACGGGAAGCACACTGACCCCGATCCTGCCCGGATTCCGCTACCAGGCCACGGCCGACGACGGCACCCTGGAGAACGAGCGGTGCCCGGTCGTCCGGGCGCTGGTGCCGTCCGGTGCGCCCGTACGGAGCAATCCCGACGAGGTCGAGGACGCCGAGTGGTGGACCTGGGAGCGGTGCGTCGCGCTGGCTGACCTGCCCGAATCGTCCCCCTGGTACCGGCTGCAGATCGCCGAGCTCGCCCCGCTCGGACCGCCGCCGGCCTGGCCGGACGCCGGCACCGCCGGGCTGCCGCCGTCGCTGGCCTGGTGACGGTCCGCTCACCCGCCGGATAACCACGAGATCACTTTTCCGTTCCGGCTGTTGCTTCTCCCACCACCCGAACGGACGGTGGTGGTCCCGGGGGTGAGCGAAGGGACCGACGATGCGTGGACGATGGAAGGCGGTCGTCGCCGTGGCTCTCAGCGGCGTCCTGGCCGCTTCCGGCTGCGGTGGCGGCGACGACGGCGGCGGTGACGCGTCCCAGGTGGAGGTCTTCTCCTGGTGGACGGGTCCCGGCGAGGCCGACGGGCTGAAGGCGATGCAGGCCCTGTTCGAGCAGAAGAACCCCGGGACCACATTCGTCAACGCGGCCATCGCGGGCGGCTCGGGCACCCAGGCGCAGGCGGTCCTGGCCAGCCGGCTGCAGAACCGGAAGCCGCCGGACTCCTTCCAGGGGCACGCGGGCGCGGAGCTGCTCGACTACATCAAGGCCGGCCAGATCGAGCCGCTGGACTCGTTCTACGAGGAGAACAACCTCAAGCAGGCCTACCCGCAGCAGCTGCTGGAGCAGATCACCTACCAGGGCAAGATCTACTCGGTGCCGGTGAACATCCACCGCTCCAACATGCTCTGGTACAACCCCGGGATCCTGAAGGACGCCGGGATCGAGGGCCCGCCCGAGTCCATCGCCGAGTTCATCACCGCGCTCAAGGCGGTCAAGGACGAGACGGGCAAGGTCCCGCTGTCGCTGGGCGCCCAGTGGACCGCCGACCACCTGCTGGAGAACGTGCTGCTCGGCGATCTCGGCACCGACGCGTACAACGCGCTGTGGAAGCCGGGGGCCGACTGGAGCAGCCCCGGTGTCACCAAGGCGCTGACCGACTTCGCCGAGATCATCAAGTACACGACGGCGGAGGCCGCCTCCACCGACTGGCAGGGCGCGGCCAAGGCGGTCGTGGACGGCAAGGCCGCGTTCAACATCATGGGCGACTGGGCGTACGGCTACTTCACCGGTCCCGCGCCGAACGGGCTCGCCAAGAAGCTCGGCACCGACTTCGACTACGCGGCTTCCCCGGGCACCGGCGGCACGTACATGTGGCTCTCGGACAGCTTCACGCTGCCCAAGAACGCACCGCACCGCGGTGGGGCGCTGGCCTGGCTCAAGGTCGCCTCCAGCAAGGAGGGCCAGGACGCCTTCAATCCCAAGAAGGGCTCCATCCCGGCGCGCAAGGACGCGGACAAGAGCCTTTACAAGGGCTATCTGGAGTACGCGTTCAACGAGTGGAACAAGCCGGGCGTGAAGCTGGCGGGCTCGTTCTGGCACGGCGTGTACGCGAACAAGAAGTGGCACACCGACATCGACACCGCGGTAGGCCTCTTCCTGCAGAGCAAGGACGTGGCCAAGCTGCAGGAGGCGCTGGTGGGCGCCGCCAAGAACAACGCCCAGTAGGGCCCGGGTGAAGTACCAGACGAGCCGCCGCCGGTGGGTGCCCCGGCGCGCCCGGCGGTGGCTTCCCGGACTGCTGCTGGTCTCGCCGTCGATCGCGCTGATCGGCCTGTTCGTGTACGGGCTGATCTTCTGGAACGTCCGCGTCGCGGTGAGCGGCTCGCACGACGCCGTGACGCCGTACGGGTTCGACAAGGGGAAGAACTTCGTCGACCTGTGGGACGACCCCAGCTGGCCGCCCGCCGTACGGCACGCGCTGCTGTTCACCGTCGTGTTCGTGGGGGGCGCGCTGCTGCTCGGCGCGTTCCTGGCGTTCCTGATGGAGAAGGGCATCAAGGCGGAGGCGGGCTTCCGCGCCGTCTACCTGTTCCCGATGGCCATCTCGTTCATCGCCAGCGGGGTCGTGTGGCGCTGGCTGATGAACCCCGCTCCCCCCGAACGCGCCGTCGGCCTCAACCAGCTGTTCGGCAAGACCGGGCTCGACGCGCTGGCCAACAACTGGTGGCAGCACCCGCAGTGGGGCATGGCGGCGATGGCGCTGCCCGCGATCTGGCAGATGTCTGGGTACGTGATGGCCCTCTACCTCGCCGGTTTCCGCGGCGTACCGGAGGACCTGCGCGAGGCGGCCCGGGTGGACGGCGCCTCGGAATGGAAGGTCTACCGGTACGTCGTCTTCCCGCAACTGCGGCCGGTGACGCTGTCCGCGCTGATCATCCTGGGCCATATCTCGATGAAGGTGTTCGACCTGATCATGGCGATCGCGGGCAAGCAGATCATCACGTACGTCCCGGCGATCGCCACGTACGTCGAGGTGTTCGACTCGCACGACCCGGCCAACGGCGCCACCATCGCCACCTACCTGCTGCTGGCGGTGGCGCTGCTGGTGGTCCCGTATCTGGTCTGGTCCGTACGGGCGGATCGGCAGGGACGGGCATGACCGCGCTGCACGGCGGCGCGCGCGCCAGGCCGAGGGGGCCGCGCGCCATGCGGATGGTGCGGTTCGCGCTCCTGCTGGCCTTCGCGCTGCTGTTCCTGATGCCGGTGTACGTACTGATCGTCACCAGCTTCAAATCCATCCAGGAGGCCGACCCGAGCACCGCGTGGAGCCTGCCCGGCGAATGGAGCACCGACGGCTGGTCGGCCGCCTGGGAGACGCTGCGCCCCGGCCTGGCCAACAGCGTCAAGATCGCCGTTTCCGGGTCGCTGATCGCGGCCGTGCTGGGTTCGCTGAACGGCTACGTGCTGTCCAAATGGCGTTTCCCCGGCGCGGACGCCGTGTTCACACTGTTCCTTTTCGGGATGTTCATCCCTTATCAAGCGGTCATGATCCCGCTGGCCGGATTGCTGACCGACATCGAGCTGGTCGGCACCATTCGCGGGCTGGTCCTGGTGCATGTGGTCTACGGCATCCCGATCTGCACCTTGATCTTCCGGAACTACTACGTGACCATCCCGAACGAGCTGATCGAGGCGGCCCGGGTCGACGGCGCCGGCATGTTCCGTACCTACGGCTCCATCGTGCTCCCGGTGTCCGGACCCGCGTTCGCCGTCACGCTGATCTGGCAGTTCACCTCGCTGTGGAACGACTTCCTGTTCGCCGTCTTCCTGGGCGCCCCCGACAGCTGGCCGGTCACGGTGATGCTGAACAACACCGCCGGTTCGGGGGCGGTCGCCGTCCAGTACAACCAGCAGATGGCCTCGGCCCTGCTGGCCTCCCTGCCGACGCTGCTGGTCTATCTGCTGCTCGGCCGGTTCTTCATGCGCGGGCTCATGGCCGGGGCGCTCAAGGGATGAAAAATTCGCGAACCACGGCAACCACTCGCGACACATAAGCGTCACATAAAGGCCAGATCCAAGCACCCCGCCTGATCACAGGGAATGTCATGACCCTCAGACGACTGGCCGCAGCGGGAGCCGCCGGAGCCATGGGCTTCGCCACTCTCGCCCTGACCGCTGGACCCGCGTACGCGGACCCGAGCATTTCGGCCAGCCCCAACCCCTTCGTCCCCGGCAGCACCCTCACGCTCGGGGTGAAGGACTGTACCGACAAGCCGGTGCAGGTCGACGACGACGGGCTGTTCGCGACGGCTCCGAGCTGGACGAAGGGTGCCGCCGAAGGCGCCTGGACGGCCGCCGCCAAGACCAACAAGGTCGCCCCGGGCCACACCTACGTGGCCAAGTTCACCTGCAACTTCGAGGACAAGAAGTTCGAGCTCACCCTCACGGTCAACCCCAAGGAGGACGAGAAGCCCGAGCCGCCGAAGTTCCAGTTCGGCTATGACGACGTGAAGATGTCGACGACCAAGGTCGCCCCCAACGGGAAGACCGCGTTCACCGTGACCTGCCCGACCGAGGTCACCATCACCAGCAACGGCTACACCAAGAACCCGCTGCCGGTGACCAAGAGCGGCAAGAACACCTGGACCGCGAACGGCACGTTCAAGTCGTCGCTGCCCGACCCCACGCTCGCCACCGTGGCGTGCAAGGGGTACGGCTCGGTGAAGTACTCCACCAGCCCGGAGAAGGGCGAGATGACGCCGAAGAAGCCGACCGGGAAGATCCCGACCGGCCGGATCGACACCGGTGACGGCAGCACCGTGGCCGGCGGCGGCCCCGGTACGAGCCTGCTGGCGGGCGGCGCGGCCACCGCGCTGGCCGGCGCGGGCCTCGGCGCCATGATGCTGCGCCGCAGAATCGGGCAGGAGCGGTAATCACCTGTGCGTTCCACCATGCCCGCCGGCCGCCGCGTGTTCGCCGCGGCGGCCGGCGTGCTGCTCTCCGGGCTCCTGCTCACCGCCTGCGGCGATGAGCAGGAGCCGGCGTCGGCCCCCACGGCCGCCTCACCCTCACCCTCGGCGTCCGCCGGGGTGAAGGCCGCGAAGGACGCGGCGCCGATGACGGAGTCGCGGCCCAAGACGATCAAGATCCCGAAGATCGGCGTCTCCGCGCCGGTGTCCCTCATCGGTCTGCGCCCCAACGGCGAGATCGAGGAGCCGCCGCTGAGCCGCCCCAACCTGACCGGCTGGTACAAGGAGGGGGTCACACCCGGCGAGGCCGGGCCCTCGGTGATCCTGGGCCATGTCGACGCCAACAAGAAGGCGGCCGTCTTCGCCCGGCTCAAGGACCTGAAGGCCGGCGACACCATCCAGGTGGTCCGCCAGGACGGTTCCACCGCGACGTTCGCGGTGACCCGGCTGCAGAGCGTGGACAAGAACGCGTTCCCGCACAAGAAGGTGTTCGGCGAGGAGATCGACTACTCGTCGCTGCGCCTGGTCACCTGCGGTGGCGCGTTCGATGCGGCGAGCGGTCACTACCGCGACAACCTCATCGCCTACGCGAAGCTCGTCCAGTCCGTCTGATCCCGGTTCGGACCGTTCCCGTTCCCCCTTCCGGAACGGGGACGGCCCGGATCCGGTGCGGCCGAGTTGCCGATCACGACAAATCAGGGAAAATCGCTTACTGGACCGTTCGGCCGGCCGGCTGACCCCAGGGTCATGGTCGCCTGGCAGAACGGTGGAATCCGGCTCACCGGGCCGGATACTCCATCGGAAACCGGGCACCACGCTCCGAACGGTCCGTCCATCCGGAGACCGCAGGAGCACGGAGGTGACCGCGTGCAGGCGATCAGCGTTCAGCAGCCCTGGGCCTTCGCGATCGCGCGGGGCGGCAAGGCCGTCTCGAACCAGGCGCTGCCGACCGCCTACCGCGGTCCGCTGCTGATCCACGCCTCCCTGCGGGTCGATCTGAAGGCCTGCGACTCCCCGCTCATCCAGGCCGCGGGCTGGGACCCCCGCGACCCGCTCGCCACCATCGGCGCGATCATCGCCATGGCCGACCTCGACGACGTCTGCTCCGCCGCCGTACGCGACGGCGGCTGCGACTGCGGCCCCTGGGCCCAGCCGGCCGCGCACCACTGGCGGCTGACCTCCGTACGGGCCCTGCCCCGCCCCATCATCGCCCTCGGCCGCACGGACCTCTGGCAGCCCTCCACCGCCCTGCTGACCGAGGTCCAGACCATGCTCACCACCGCCTCAGCCGCCATCAACCGCCTCCCCTGACGGTGTTCGGTCAGCTACTCTGAGTCCTCGCGACGATCGGGGTAACGTGGTGGCACGTTGATCCGTCACGCCACCGACGGGAGCGGGCCATGAGCATTGCGTCGACGCATGACCACGGCGGATTCGGCCCGTACACCATCGAGGACCTGCACGCCCGCGAGGACGATGGCAAGGGCCTGGAGCTTGAGGACGGGTGGCTGATCGAGCTGTCTCCGAGCGCAGCGACCGCGTACGCAAGCTGAGGGAGTACGCGGACCTGGGCATCCCCCAGTACTGGCTCGCCGAGTTCACGCCACGCCCCAAGGTGCATGTCATGGCGCTGGACGATGACGCGGCCGTCTACCGTTCCCAGCACATGGTGATGGAAGGGGCGCTGGTCGAGACCGTGCTCCAGGCCGACAAGCCGATCGAGATCCGGTTCGACCCGCGGATCATGATCGAGTTCTAGCGGGCGGCGTCGCGGAGGCGGGCGAACTCGGCGGCGAGCCTGTCGATGGTCCAGCTCGCGTTCAGGCCGCTGGGGTTGGGCAGCACCCAGAGCCGGGCGGGACCGAACGTCTCGTCCTGGGGACCGATCTGGGTACGGGGCCTGCCGAACGCCGTGCGGTAGGCGGTGACGCCCGCGACGGCCAGGTAGGCGGGGCGGTGCCGTTCGACCAGGGCGGTGAGGCGCCGGCCGCCCTCGCGCAGTTGCTCGGTGGTCAGCTCGTCGGCGCGGGCCGTGGTGCGGGGTACGAGGTTGGTGATGCCCAGGCCGTACGAGGGCAGCAGGTCCTCCTCGGCCGGTGAGAGCAGGCGGGGAGTGAAGCCCGAGCGGTGCAGTGCGGGCCAGAAGCGGTTGCCGGGACGGGCGAAGTGGTGCCCGGTGGCGCCCGAGTACAGGCCCGGGTTGATGCCGCAGAACAGGACGCGCAGCGCCTCGCCGTCCGCGGGCAGGACGTCGGGGACGACACGGTCTCGGGCCGCTTCCAGCTCGGATTTAGAAGGAGCCATCACATCAGGCTACGCACGATCAGGGTGATGGCCGAGGCGCCCACGACGACGAGGATGGCCGTGCGCATCCGGCCGTCGTCGACGTACCGGCGCACGGGACCGGCCAGCACGAAGCCCGCCAGGACGAACGGGGTCAGCACCAGCCCGGCCGTCACCTGCTCGCCCGGGAGCTGGCCGGCGGCGGCGAGGGTGACCAGGGACAGCAGGGCGCCGCCGGTGAAGAAGACCGCGAGCGTGGCGCGGACCTTGGGACCGCTCTCGTGCTGGTAGAGCAGCGCGATGGGCGGCCCGCCGATCGCGGACGCGCTGCCGGTGGCGCCCGCGATCATGCCGGCGGTCGTCAGCGTGGCCCGGTTGCGCGGTACCCGGCCGCGCCACAGCCCGGCGCCGAGCGCGGCCAGGACCATCGCGCCGATCACCGCGCCGAGGACGCGGACGGGAACGACCGCGACCACCCAGACGCCGAGCGGGGTCCCGGCCAGCCGGCCGCCGAAGGCCCAGCCCAGCCCCTTCAGATCGGCGTGCCTGACCTCCTGCGCCAGCGTGGCCAGCGGCAGTACGGTCGCGGCCACCAGGATCGAGCCCGGCATCAGGGACGGGAACAGCATCGTGACGATCGGCGTCGCCACCAGGCCCACCCCGAGCCCGACGCTGCCCTGCACGATGGCTCCGAAGAGCGCGGCCAGTCCCCCGAAGAGGAGGAAATCGAGTCCAGGCACGGGGTGGAACGATACATCCCGGCATTCCCGGCCGCTCACTCGGAGGCGGCGGTGAGCCGTTCGGTCTCCTCGGCGGTGAGCTCCAGCTCGGCGATCGCCATCAGGGCGGGCAGCTGCTGGACCGTGCGGGCGCTGGCGATCGGCGCGGCCACCGTCGGGCGGCCGCGCAGCCAGGCCAGCGCCACGGTCGCCACCGAGACATCGCGAGCCTGGGCGATCTCGTCCAGCGCGGCCAGCACCCGGGGTCCGCGCTCGGACTTCAGGTACTCGCCCGCCTTGCCCGCGCGGGGGCTGTCGACCGTACCGCCCGGACGGTACTTGCCGGTCAGGAAGCCGGAGGCGAGCGCGTAGTAGGGCACCGCCGCGAGCCCGTGCCGTTCGGCGATCCGCATCCGCTCGCCCTCATAGGTGTCGCGCGAGACCAGGTTGTACTGGGGCTGGATGGCGGCGTACTTCGCCGTCCCCTCGCGGTCGCTGAAGGCCAGTTGCTCCTCCAGCCGGCCGGGCTCGATGTTGGACACCGCGATCTCGCGTACCTTGCCCTCGCGCACCAGCGCGTCCAGCGCGGTGATGATCTCCTCGGCCGGCACCGTCGGGTCGTCGTAGTGCGTGTAGTACAGGTCGATGTAGTCGGTACGCAGCCGGCGCAGCGAGTCCTCGGCCGCCGCCTTGATCGTCTCCGCCTTCAGCCCCTTGTGCGCGGGATGCGACCCGGCCTTGGTCGCCAGCACGATCTGCTCGCGCGTGCCACGGGCGGCGAACCACTCCCCGATGAGCTCCTCGGACTCCCCGCCCTGGTTGCCACCGACCCACGCCGAGTACACGTCCGCCGTGTCGACGAAGTTGCCGCCGCCCGCCGCGTAGGCGTCCAGGACCGCGAACGACCCGTCCCGGTCGGCCGTCCAGCCGAACACGTTGCCGCCCAGCGCCAGCGGGAAGACGTCCAGCGCGCCGATCTTGTTCGTGAGGTTGGTCATGGGAAGATCCAATCGCGCCCGCGTCCGGCCCGTTCCGCCGCCCCCACCCCTTTGACCAGCGGCGCACACTCCCGATGCGAACATATGAGGCATGCTGACCGCCGCCCTGGCCTTCGCCGCGATGGCCGCCCTGATCACGGTCACCCCCGGCCTGGACACGATGCTGGTGCTGCGCACCACCGTGACCGGCGGCCGGCGCTCCGGTCACCTGGCCGCACTCGGCATCACCGCCGGCTGCCTGACCTGGGCGGTCGCCAGTGCCGCCGGGCTGACCGCGCTACTGGCCGCGTCCCGGACGGCGTTCGACGTCCTGCGCGTCGCGGGAGCCTGCTACCTGCTGTGGCTGGGCGTCCAGGCCCTCCGTACGGCCGGGCGCGCCTCGGAGGCCGACGAGGCCGCGCCCCGTTCCGCGGTACGGACGGGACTGGTCACCAATCTCCTCAACCCCAAGATCGGCGTCTTCTACATGAGCCTGCTGCCGCAGTTCGTCCCGGCCGAGGCGCCGGTGTTCTGGACGAGCCTGCTGTTCGCGCTGATCCACGCCGTCCTCGGCCTGCTGTGGTTCGGACTCGTCGTCCTGGCCGCCGGCGCCGCCCGCCGCGCCCTGTCCCGTCCCGCCGTCATGCGCCGCGTCCAGCAGATCACCGGCCTGGCCTTCATCGCCTTCGGCCTCCGCCTGGCCACCCAACACTGACCCCACCGGCGGCCCCGATTCCACGGGCTTCCCTCACAGGACTCACCGGGCGGACTTCCTTCTCAAAACGGTCGGCTTCTGGTGTCCAGCGGCTTGATCTGTATAGGATAAGCTATACCTTCGCAGGTGAAGGAAGTAGAAGAGTGGGAGATCTTCGCCACCGATGAGGTCCGCGAGTGGGCCGACGGCCTGGACCATGTGACCTATGATCTCGTCGCCAGGGCGATCGACAGGCTGGCCGCGGCCGGGCCGGGTCTCGGGCGACCGCTGGTCGACCGCATCGAAGGTTCGCGGATCCATAACCTGAAGGAGTTACGGCCTGGCTCGGCGGGGCGGTCGGAGATCCGGGTGCTGTTCGTCTTCGATCCGTGGCGCTCGGCGATCCTGCTGGTCGCCGGGGACAAGAGCGGCGATTGGAAGCGATGGTATTCCGGCGCCGTCCAGCGCGCCGAGGAGTTGTACGAGCTGTATCCGAAGGAACGTGCGATCGAGGAAGAGGGGGCCTGATGGGCTTCGTCAGGTGGTCCGAGGTGCGCGATGCCCGGCGGGCCGAGATGGTGGAGGAGATCGGGGAAGAGGCCGTCCGCCGGCTCGAGGCCGAGTCGGAGCGGAAGCTCGATGCCCGTGTCCAAGGGCATCACCTGGCGCAGGAGCGGACGTCCCAAGGGCTGACGCAGGCGCGGCTGGCCGAGCGGATGGGCGTGACCAAGGGGCGCGTGTCGCAGATCGAGCAGGGCAAGGTGTCGACCCTCGCCGCGATCGCACAGTACGTGGAGGCGCTGGGCGGGCGGCTCAAGGTGGTGGCGGAGTTCAGCGATCACACCCGGCACGTGGCCGGGCCGGAGAGTCCGGACGCGGCCGCTTGAAGCGGAACGGGCCGCCTCCCCTTGAGTGGGAGGCGGCCCGTGGGTTCTGCTGGGGTTACTTGCGGATGAGGTTGCGGAGGACGTACTGCATGATGCCTCCGTTGCGGTAGTAGTCCGCCTCGCCCGGGGTGTCGATGCGGACGACGGCGGTGAACTCCTTACCAGCTCCGTGCGCGGCAGGATCCGTGGCCTTGACGGTGACCTCGGTGACGCCGCCCTCGTTGAGCTTGTCGACGCCGGTGATGTCGAACGTCTCGGTGCCGGTGAGGCCGAGGGAGGCGGCGGTGTCGCCGTCCTGGTACTGGAGCGGGAGCACGCCCATGCCGATGAGGTTGGAGCGGTGGATCCGCTCGTACGACTCGGCGATCACGGCGCGGACGCCGAGGAGCGCGGTGCCCTTGGCGGCCCAGTCGCGGGACGAGCCGGAGCCGTACTCCTTGCCGGCCAGGACGACCAGCGGGGTGCCCTGCGCGGCGTAGTTCTGCGCGGCGTCGTAGATGAACGACTGGGGCGAGCCGTCCTGGGTGAAGTCGCGGGTGTAGCCGCCCTCGACGTCGTCCAGGAGCTGGTTGCGGAGCCGGATGTTGGCGAACGTGCCGCGGATCATGACCTCGTGGTTGCCGCGGCGGGAACCGTAGGAGTTGAAGTCCTTGGCGGTGACGCCGTTGTCCTTGAGGTACTCCGCGGCCGGGGTCCCGACCTTGATGGCGCCGGCCGGGGAGATGTGGTCGGTGGTGACCGAGTCGCCCAGCAGGGCCAGCACGCGGGCGCCGTGGATGTCGGTGACCGGGTCGGGGTCCATGCCCATGCCGTCGAAGTACGGGGCCTTGCGGACGTAGGTGGAGGCCTCGTCCCACTCGAAGGTGTTGCCGGTCGGGATCGCCAGTTCCTTCCAGCGGGCGTCGCCCTCGAAGACGTCGGCGTAGTCCTTCAGGAACATCTCCTGGCCGATCGAGCCCTCGACGATCGTCTTGATCTCCTCCAGCGACGGCCACAGGTCGCTGAGCATGACCGGGCCGTCGGTGCCCTCGGCGATCGGGTCGTTGAGGATGTCGATGTCCATCGTGCCCGCGAGCGCGTAGGCGACCACCAGCGGCGGCGAGGCCAGGTAGTTCATCTTCACGTCGGGGTTGATCCGGCCCTCGAAGTTGCGGTTGCCCGACAGCACCGAGGTGACGGCGAGGTCGGCGTCGTTGACCGCCTGGGAGATCTCGTCCTGCAGCGGGCCGGAGTTGCCGATGCAGGTGGTGCAGCCGTACCCGACCAGGTTGTAGCCGATCTTGTCCAGGTACGGGGCGAGGCCCGCGCGCTCCAGGTAGCCGGTGACGACCTGGGAGCCGGGGGCGAGCGAGGTCTTGACCCACGGCTTGCGGGTCAGGCCCTTCTCGACCGCCTTCTTGGCCAGCAGGCCGGCGGCGACCATCACGTACGGGTTGGACGTGTTGGTGCAGGAGGTGATCGCGGCGATCACGACCGCGCCGTGGTCGAGCTCGAACGTGGTGCCGTCCGAGAGCGTGACCGGGGTCGGGGCGTGCGGGCGGCCGCCGCCGTTGGTGCCCGGCACGCGCGGCTTGTCGCCGTTGCCGCCGTGGCCGATCGCCGGCGAGTCCGAGGCCGGGAACGACTCGGCCGACGCCTCGTCGATCGGGCCCTTGATGCCGTCGCCGGCGACGTAGTTGCGCACGTCGCGGCGCCAGGTCGGCTTGGCGTCCGACACCGAGATGCGGTCCTGCGGGCGCTTGGGGCCGGCGATGGACGGCACGACGGTGTTGAGGTCGAGCTCCAGGTACTCGGAGAACTCGGGCTCGACGGACGGGTCGAGCCACATGCCCTGGGCCTTGGCGTACGCCTCGGTCAGCGCGATCTGCTCCTCGCTGCGGCCGGTGAGGCGCAGGTAGGTCAGGGTCTCGCCGTCGATCGGGAAGATCGCGCAGGTGGAGCCGAACTCGGGGCTCATGTTGCCGATGGTGGCCCGGTCGGCGACCGGCAGCGCGGCCACGCCCTCGCCGTAGAACTCCACGAACTTGCCGACCACACCGTGCTTGCGCAGCGCCTCGGTGATGGTCAGCACCAGGTCGGTGGCGGTGGTGCCGGCGGGCATCTTGCCGGTCAGCTTGAAGCCGACCACCCGCGGGATGAGCATCGAGATGGGCTGGCCGAGCATCGCGGCCTCGGCCTCGATGCCGCCGACGCCCCAGCCGAGCACGCCGATGCCGTTCTGCATCGTGGTGTGCGAGTCGGTGCCGACGCAGGTGTCGGGGTAGGCCGTGCCGTCACGGTCGAAGACCACGCGGGCCAGGTGCTCGATGTTGACCTGGTGCACGATGCCGGTGCCGGGCGGGACGACCTTGAACTCGTCGAACGCGGTCTGGCCCCAGCGCAGGAACTGGTAGCGCTCGCCGTTGCGCTCGTACTCGCGCTGCACGTTGCGCTCGAACGCGTCGGGCGAGCCGAAGTAGTCGACGATGACGGAGTGGTCGATGACCATCTCGGCCGGGGCGAGCGGGTTGATCTGGGCCGCGTCGCCGCCCAGGTCGCGTACCGCCTCGCGCATGGTGGCCAGGTCGACCACGCAGGGCACGCCGGTGAAGTCCTGCATGATCACCCGGGCCGGGGTGAACTGGATCTCCTTGCTGGGCTGGGCCTGGGACTCCCAGCCGGCCAGCGCGCGGATGTGCGCGTCGGTCACGTTCGCGCCGTCCTCGGTGCGCAGCAGGTTCTCCAGCAGCACCTTGAGGCTGTACGGGAGCCGGGCCGAGCCCTCGACGGCGTCCAGCCGGTAGATCTCGTACGACTTGTCGCCCACCTGCAGCGTGTTGCGGCTGCCGAAGCTGTTCGCGGACACGGACTCCTCCTCCATCGCCGTCGCGCGTCCGGTCCGAGACGTGTGTCGCGCGACGCTCGCGTCATGTTCGATATGCCGGCCCGCCGGGCCGCCGCTCTGCGCGGCGGGCCCTGCGGCCGAATCCTGGCGGGCGGAACTCTCCCTGAATCCTGCCCTAGTCGTGGTCTTGCTCGGGACCCGGGGGCGGCTAACTTCCCGGCCTTTTCTCTTGACGTCAAGCTATCCCCGATTTATCTCGACATCAAGTTACTTGCAAGTAGACCCAGGGACGGAACGAAGGCCGGGAACCCTCTGGCCGCCTCGCGCGTTTTCGATATATCGTTGTCGTATCGCGAGAGATCAAAGAATGATCTCGGAAGGCGGTGGAGAACATGGGGACGACGCATGGTCACGGGGCTGATCTGCGCTGGGCCTTCGCCGCGGCGGCGCTGGGCGCCAAGGCGGCCCACGTCGCGGCGCACGCGGCGCGCGGGCACGAGCAGCGCGGCGGCTGCGGCCCCCGCACCGAGGCCGGACCGCAGTTCGGCTGGATGTTCGGCGGCGGCGGACCGGGGCCCGGCCCGTGGGGCCCGCCCGGACCTCCGTGGGCGCGCGGCCGGGGCGGCCCGTGGGGCCGCGGTACGAGCGGCCGGGGTCCGAGGGCGCGCAAGGGGAACGTGCGCGCGGCCATCCTCGCGCTGCTGGCCGAGCAGCCGCGCAACGGCTACCAGATCATCCAGGAGATCAACGAGCGCAGCGACGGCGGCTGGAAGCCCAGCCCCGGCGCGATCTACCCGGCGCTGCAGCAGCTGGCGGACGAGGGCCTGATCCGCGGCGAGGAGTCCGCGGGCCGCCGGACGTTCCAGCTGACCGACGAGGGCCGGGCCTACGTCGAGGAGCACGCCGACGAGGTCTCCGAGCCGTGGGCGGCGATGGCGCCCGACTTCGGCGAGGGCGTACCCGACCTGTTCAAGCAGGTGGCGCAGACCGGCGCCGCGGTGATGCAGATCGTCCACTCGGGCTCGCCCGAGCAGGTCGCCAAGGCCAAGGACGTGATCGCCGACACCCGGCGCCGCCTCTACCTGATCCTGGCCGACGACGAACCGGCCCCCGAGGACGACCCGGGCCCCGACGCCCCACAGGAGTGATGGTGACCGCACCGGACGAGATGCGCATCGGCGACGCCGAGCGGGACGCGGTGACGTCGGCCCTGCACGAGCACTTCGCGGCGGGCCGGCTGGACCGCGAGGAACTCGACGAGCGGCTCGGCACCGCGCTGGCCGCCAAGACGCAGGGCGCCCTGCGGACGATCGTGAAGGACCTGCCCGGCCCCAACGGCCTGCCGGGGACGGAACGCCCCGTACCCGCGCACTGGACGCACGCGCACGCGCACGCCTTCGCGCATGCGCAGCGGTACGGGCATCCCGCGCGGGTCCACCATCGCGGGCCGTTCCCGGCGTTCCCGCTCATGCTGGGCGTCTTCATCTTCATGACGTTCGCCGTGGGGATCGGGGCCGCGATGCTGACCGTGCTCCAGGTGGCGATGCTGGTCTGGATCGTCCGCGCGGTGACGCTGGCCGTCGGCGCCCGCCGCGCCCGGCCACGCTAGGAGGCCGGATACCTGCGGGTATGGACCGGGCCGGGCAGGGGTGAGAACGTCTGATTCATGAACCCCGAGCGGTTCCTGCATCCGGTCTCGCCGGTGGCCCGTCCCGACGAGGCGGCGCTGCGGGCCACGGTCGAACGGCTCGCCGCCATCGAGCGGCCGCCGTGCTCGCCCGGCGAGCGCGAGGCCGCGCACCTCATCGCCGACCGGCTGCGCGCGGCGGGCGCGGCGGCCGAGGTCGAGGAGGTCCCCGCGTACGGGTCGTACGCCCGGCCGGTCGGAGCGCTGGCCGGGCTGGCGGTCCTCGCGGGGACGGCCGGCGGCCGGGTGCGCGCGCTCGGCGCCCTCGGCGGCGCGGTGGCCGCCGCCGGGATCGCCGACGAGGTCTCCTGCGGCCGCCAGTACGCCCGTGCGGTCCTGAGCGCGCGCCGTACGGCCTGCAACGTCGTGGCCGGCATCGGCGATCCGGACGCGCCCCGGACGCTGGTGGTCATGGCCCACCACGACGCCGCCCCGACCGGCCGCGTCTTCGCCCAGACGGCCGCCCGCCGGCTCGCCCGCCGCTGGCCCGGGCTGCTCGACAGGATCGCCGAGCGGCCCCCGATCTGGTGGCCCGTCCTGGCGGGCCCGGTCTGCGTCGCGCTGGGCAGCGCCACCGGGGTCGCCTGGCTGCGCCGTACCGGCACCGCCCTGAGCGCCCTGACCGTGGCCGCGATGGCCGACATCGCGAGCCGCCGGGCCGTCCCCGGCGCGAACGACGACCTCAGCGGTGTGTCGGTCCTGGTCGCCCTGGCCGAGTCGCTGGAACGCCGTCCGCTGCCGGGCCTGCGCGTCCTGCTGTTCTCGGCCGGCGCGGAGGAGGCCATGCAGGAGGGCGTCCGGGGCTTCGCCCGCCGGCACTTCCCCGGCCTGCCCACGAGCAGTACGTGGTTCCTCAACCTGGACACCGTCGGCTCCGGCAACCTCGTGCTCCTGGACGGGGAGGGCCCGCTGCGCACGGAGCCGTACGACACGGGCTTCGGCGACCTCGTCGCGCGCTGCGCCATCGAGCAGGACATCCCCGTCGAGCGCGGGCTGCGCGCACGCGCCGGCACCGACGCGATCGTCCCGCACCGGCACGGCTACCGCACCGCCTGCCTGGTCTCGCTCGACGACCAGCGGCTCATCCCGCACTACCACCTGCCGACCGACCTGCCGGAGAACGTCGACTACCGCTGCGTCGCCGACGCGACCCAGCTGACCGAATCCGTCGCCCGAGCCCTGGCCGCCCACTGACATCGCGGGCTTCCCGGTCTCAGACCAGCCCGGCGGCCTTGCTCGCCAAGTTCTCGATGTGGGCCCAGTCGCGGTCCCGTACGGCGTCCGCCGGGGTCAGCCAGGTGCCGCCCACGCAGGCGACGTTGGGCAGGGCCAGGTAGCGGGACGCGTTGTCCTGGGTGACGCCGCCGGTGGGGCAGAACCGGATCTGGGGCAGCGGACCGCCGAGCCCCTTCAGGTAGTCCGGGCCTCCGGCCGGGCCCGCCGGGAAGAACTTCATCGCGGTGATGTCGTACTCCAGCAGCGCCATCGCCTCGGAGGCACTGGAGACACCCGGCAGGAACGGCAGGTCGATGGCGGTCATCGCCTCCCGCAGCCTGTCCGTGCAGCCGGGGCTGACCAGGAACTTCGCGCCCGCCGCCGCAGCACGCCGCGCGTCCTCGGGACCGACGACGGTGCCCGCGCCCACGACGGCGTCCGGTACGGCGGCGGCGATCCGTTCGATGACGGCCAGTGCCTTCGCGGTACGCAGCGTGACTTCGATGACCGGCAGGCCGCCCGCCACGAGGGCCCGCGCCATCGGTACGGCGGCGTCCGGGTCGTCCAGGACCACGACGGGGATGACGGGGGCGAGGTCGAGGAGTTCGCCGGCTTTCATGAAGGCTCCATCGCTGTTTCGAGCAGGGCCGCGGCGCCGGTCAGCGCCGGGTACGGGTGGACGATCAGGGCTGCGGGGACCGCCCGCAGGAAGTCCTCGACCGGTGGCTTGCCCTCGAAGCGGCGCCGGAAATCACTGCGGCCGAGGGCGTCCGCGATGCGCGGCAGGATGCCGCCGCCCAGGTAGACGCCACCGCGCGCGCCCAGCGTGAGCGCCACGTTCCCCGCGAACGATCCCAGCAGGCCGCAGAAGGTCCGCACGGTCTCGGCGCACAACGGGTCGTCGTCCATCGCGCAGATGTCGGCGGCCGTGAGCGGGTCCACCTGTTTCCCGTGTATCAGCGCCAGCAGCCGGCGCAGCCGGACGAGCCCGTTCCCCGACAGGATGTACTCGGCGTTTCCGGTGCCCATCTCGGCGCGCAGCAGGCGCATGACCTCGATCTCCAGGTCGGTCCCGGCGGGCAGGTCCACCTGCCCGCCCTCCCCCGGTATCGGCGTCCAGCGGCCGTCCACCGGAACGAGCCCGGCCACGCCGAGCCCGGTCCCTGGACCCAGCACCGCCAGCGGCGCCGTCCCATCGGGCGCGGGCAGGGCGCCGCCGCCGATCGGGCGCAGTCCGTCCCGCTCCAGGTGCGGCAGGGCCAGGGCCAGCGCCTCGAAGTCGTTGATGATCCGGAGGTTCGGCAGGTCGATCCGCTCGGCCGAGCCGGGGGCCCAGCCCGCGTTCGTGAGGTGGTAGCGCCCGTCCGAAACAGGACCGGCCACCGCGAGGCAGCAGGCGCCCGGACGTACGCCGAGTGTCGCGAGGTAGGCGGCGGCCGCCTCGCCCAGCCCGGCGTGATCGCGTGTCGGCAGCGCCCGTACCCGGCCGGGAGGCCGGCCCGGCCCTTCGATCAGCGCGAACCGCGCATTGGTGCCGCCGACGTCGGCGACCAGCCAGGGGAAGCTCACGAGAAGACCCCGGCGCCGGATTCGGCCGGGCCCACGGCGTTGCGGAACGCGGCGAAGAGCTCCCGGCCGGTGCCCGGCTCGGGGGCGGGAGTCTCGGCCGGTGCGCGGGCGGCGAACTCCTCGTCCGGGACGAGGACTTCGAGCAGGCCCTTGCCGGTGTCGAGGCGGATCGTGTCGCCGTCCCGTACGCGGGCCAGCGGGCCACCGGAGGCGGCTTCGGGCGAGACGTGGATGGCGGCGGGCACGGCGCCCGAGGCACCGGACATCCGGCCGTCGGTGACCAGGGCGACGCGGTGGCCGCGGTCCTGCAGGACCGACAGGGGCGGGGTGAGCTTGTGCAGCTCGGGCATGCCGTTGGCCTGCGGGCCCTGGAAGCGGACCACGGCGACGACGTCGCCGTCGAGGTCTCCGGCGGCGAAGGCGTCCTGGAGTTCGTGCTGGGAGGCGAAGACGCGGGCGGGCGCCTCGATCGTGCGGTGCTCCGGCCGTACGGCCGACACCTTGACGACGGCGCGGCCGAGGTTGCCCCGGACGGTGTGCAGGCCGCCCTGCTCGTCGAACGGCTCGTTCACCGGACGCAGGACGCCGAGGTCACCGGACGTCCCGCTGGAGGGACGCCAGGCCAGGCCCTCTTCGGTGAGGATCGGGTACTCGCGGTACGCGGCCAGGGTCTCGCCACCGACGGTGAGGGCGTCGCCGTGCAGGAGTCCGGCGTCCATCAGTTCGCCGATGAGGAACGCGGTCCCGCCGGCGGCGTGGAAGTGGTTCACGTCGGCCGAGCCGTTGGGGTAGAGCCGGGTCAGCAGCGGGGTGACAGCGGACAGCTCGTCGAAGTCGTCCCAGGTCAGCTCGATCCCGGCGGCCGCGGCCATGGCGACCAGATGCAGGGTGTGGTTGGTGGAGCCGCCGGTGGCCAGCAGGGCGACGACGCCGTTCACGAAGGAGCGCTCGTCCAGCATCTCGCCGACCGGGGTGGTCAGGCGCAGGATCCGGCGGGCGGCCTCCTCGGTGAGCGCGTCGCGCAGTTCGGTTCCCGGCGGTATGAAGCTCGCGCCGGGCAGATGCAGGCCCATGACCTCCATCAGCATCTGGTTGGAGTTGGCCGTCCCGTAGAAGGTGCAGGTCCCGGCCGAGTGGTACGAGGCGGACTCGGCGGCCAGCAGGTCCTCGCGGCCGACCTCGCCGGCGGCGAACCGCTTGCGGACCTGGGACTTCTCGGTGTTCGGCAGGCCGGAGGCCATCGGCCCGGCGGGGATCAGGATCGTCGGCAGGTGGCCGAAGGACAGCGCGCCGATGACCAGGCCGGGCACGATCTTGTCGCAGACGCCCAGCATCAGGGCCCCGTCGAACATCTCGTGCGAGAGCGCGATCGCTGCGGCCATGGCGACGACGTCCCGGCTGAACAGGGACAGCTCCATGCCCGCGCGGCCCTGCGTGATGCCGTCGCACATCGCGGGCACGCCGCCGGCGAACTGGGCCGTACCGCCCGCCGCGCGGATCGCTGCCTTGAGGATGTCGGGATAGTCCTTCAGCGGCTGGTGCGCCGAGAGCATGTCGTTGTACGCGGACACGATCGCGATGTTCTTCGCCGTGCCGCCCTTGAGCTGGAGCTTCTCGGCGGGGCCGCAGGCGGCGAAGCCGTGCGCGAGGTTGGCGCAGCCGAGCGACGCGCGGGCGGGCCCCACGGAGGCGGCCTCGCCGATCCGCCGCAGGTACGCCGCGCGGCGGGCGGCGCCGCGTTCGGCGATGCGCCGGGTGACCCGCGCGACGACGGGATGGGGTGAGCCGGTCATCGGGACGCTCCTCGCGCTCTTCAGATAATGATCCCCCCTACTTAAGCACGATAGATGACAAAAGTCCGTATCTTGTGGCAAGTGAGCTGCCATGCTTCACTGGCCGGATGACCAGACGCCCGTCGTCCAGCGGTGATGTCCTGCGGCTGATCCGGGAGGGCGTGGCCACCCGCGCCGAACTCGGCCGGATCACCGGGCTGTCCCGTCCGGCGGTGGCCCTGCGGGTGACCGAGCTGATGACGAACGGCCTGGTCGTCGAGCGCGCCGACGGCCCGTCCACCGGTGGCCGCCCGCCGGCGCGGCTGTCGTTCAACGCCTCCGGCGGGGCGATCCTGGTCGCCAACCTGGGCCGGTCGCGAGGGCAGGCGGCCGTCTGCGATCTGGCCGGCGAGGTCCTCGCGCGGAGCGACATCACCCCGGGACTGGACGCCCTCCTGGACGCCTGGGACGTCCTGCTCGCCGAGATCGGGGCACCGCCCGTACGAGGCGCGGGCATCGGCGTCCCCGACCCGGTCGAGTCCGCGACCGCGCTGTGGGACGGGACGGCCGTCGGGCCTCCCATCGCCGAGCGCTTCGGCGTCCCCGCGTACCTCGACAACGACGTCAACATCGCCGCGCTGGGCGAGTACCGGGCCAGGTTCAGCCGGGACGTCGACGACCTGCTCTTCGTCAAGCTCTCCACCGGCATCGGCGCGGGCCTGATCCTCGGCGGCCGGGTCCAGCGGGGCGCGCTGGGGGCGGCCGGCGAGATCGCGCACATCCCCATATCCGGGGGAGACGGCGTCGTCTGCCGCTGCGGCAACCGCGACTGCGTGGAGGCGGTCGCCGGCGGCGCGGCGCTGCTGGCCCGCTCCCCCGCCGCCGACCTCGCCGGGCTCGCCGAACTGGCGCGCGCGGGCGACCCCGCGACCGTGACCCTCGTCCGCGAGGCCGGCCGCCGCATCGGCGAGGTCGTCGCCGGGGCCGTCAACCTCCTCAACCCTGCGGTCGTCGTCCTCGGCGGCGACCTCACCGGCGCCTACGAGCCCCTGATGGCGGGCGTACGGGAGGTCGTCTACCAGCGCGCCACGGCGCTGGCCACCCGCGGGCTCCGGATCGAGCCGAGCCGGCTGGGCGACGCGGCGGGACTGACCGGCTGCGCGGCGCTCGTCCTGGACCACGTCCTCGCCCCCGAGGCCGTGGACGCGGCGCTATCGCGCGATTCGTCCCCCTGGGAGACCCGCTCGTCGCTAGCCTGATCTCCGCCGCTCAGGAGGTCCGCGCGTGCCATTCCCCGAACTGGCCGGGAACGACGCCTACGCCCTGCTCGACGTCCGCCCCACCGCGACCGGCGAGGAGATCCGCCGGGCGCACCGTGACCTGATCAAGGAGAACCATCCCGACCGGTTCACCGATCCCGAGCGCCAGGCGGAGGCCGCCGCCCGCACGCGGCTGCTCAACGCCGCGCGCCAGGTCCTGATCACCCGCCGTATCGAGTACGACGCGTCCCGGCCCGCCCCGCCGCCGCCCTGGTGGCGCCGACCGCGCGGACAGGGCGGGCCGCGCAAGAACGGCCGTATCGCGCTGTTCTCGGTTCTCGGGTGGGGTGCGCTGGCACTGCTGGTGACGCTCCTCCTGCGGCCTTCGAACGAGCCGGTGACGGTGCCCGCGAGCATGATCGGCTCCTGGGGCGGAACGGTCACCCACCTGCACGCGCCGATGTCCTTCGGCCGCTTCCGCACGTACCAGGAGTCCTGGAGCGCGGAACTCACCCTGCGCCGGGACGGCGGGAGGGTCAGCTACCTGGACGGCAGCTGCTCGGGCACCGCCGCCCCCCTCGCCCTCAGCGGCGGCACCCTGGTCCTCAAGGCCGAGGTCACCCGCGAGTCGGAGGAATGCGACCTCGGTGACGCCCGGCTGAGGCCGCGCGACGACGGCGACCTGTCCGTCGAGTTCCGCGGGCGCAACGGGATGCCCCCTGCCGAGGGCGTCCTCCGCCGGCGCTGAGCGAGGGTGAGAGAAGGTGGAGGCATGCAGCACTACCTGCTCAGCATCTACCAGCCCGCCGGCGGCGGCGCCCCGTCCCCGGAGTTCCTCGAGCCGATCATGCGGGACCTCGCCGAGCTGAACGAGGAGATGCGGGAGGCCGGCGCCTGGGTCTTCGCCGGTGGCCTGCACGAACCCGGTACGGCGACCGTCCTGCGCGCCAGGGAGGGCGAGGTCCTGATGACCGACGGCCCGTTCACCGAGGGCAAGGAGGTCCTCGGCGGGATCACCGTCATCCGGGCGGCCGACCTGGACGAGGCGCTCGAGTGGGGGCGCAGGCTGTCGCGCGCGACGACACTGCCGGTCGAGGTTCGCCCGTTCCAGGGGGACGCGTAAAGGAGGGGTCGCCCTGCTGGAGATCGAGCGCGTCTTCCGCGAGGAGTACGGCCGCGCGGTGGCCGTCCTGGTGCGGCGTTTCGGCGATATCGACCTCGCCGAGGAGGCGGTCCAGGACGCGTTCGCCGTCGCGCTCCGCACCTGGACCGAGGGGCCGCCGCCGAGCCCGGCCGGGTGGATCATCACCACCGCCCGCAACCGCGCGATCGACCGGCTCCGCCGCGAGGCGTCCCGCGCGGACCGCCAGGCCGAGGCCGCCCTCCTGCACGACGGCGGCGAGCCCGCCGAGGAGGGCCCCGTGCGCGACGAACGGCTCCGGCTGATCTTCACCTGCTGCCATCCGGCGCTGGCACCGGACGTGCGGGTCGCGCTGACGCTGCGGCTGCTCGGCGGCCTCACCACCGGCGAGATCGCGCGCGCATTCCTGGTCCCCGAACCGACCATGGCGCAGCGACTCGTCCGGGCCAAGGGCAAGATCCGCGACGCCCGGATCCCGTACCGGATCCCCCAGGACGCCGACCTGCCCGCCCGCCTCGGTGCCGTGCTGGCCGTGCTGTACCTGGTCTTCAACGAGGGCTACACCGCCGGCTCGGGCGACGCCCTGATCCGCGCGGACCTGTGCGCCGAGGCCATCCGCCTCGGCCGCATCCTGGACGGTCTGATGCCGGACGAGCCCGAGGTCATGGGCCTGCTCGCGCTCATGCTCCTGCAGGAGTCGCGCCGCCCGGCCCGGACGGCACCGTCCGGCGACCTCGTCCTGCTGGCCGACCAGGACCGCGGCCTGTGGGACCGCGATCTGATCGTCGAAGGCCAGGCCCTCGTCCGCCGCTGCCTGCGCCTTGGGCGGCCCGGCCTGTACCAGATCCAGGCGGCGATCAGCGCCGTGCACAGCGAGTCCCCGCCCACCGACTGGCGGCAGATCCTGCGGCTGTACGACCGGCTCATGGCCATCGCGCCCACGCCGGTCGCCGCCCTCAACCGCGCCGTCGCGGTGGCCGAGGTGGAGGGACCCGAGGCCGCCCTCGCCCTCGTCGACGGCCTCGATCTCGACCGCCATCACCTCTTCCATGCCATCCGCGCCGATCTGCTGCGCCGCCTTGGCCGTACGTCGGAGGCCGCGCAGGCGTACGAGGCTGCCCTCACCCGTACCGGCAACGCCGCCGAACGCGCCTTCCTCAGCGGCAGGCTCCGCTCACTGGAGAGCTGACACGGTCCGCGATCGATCCATGCCCGTGTGTGACTCATCACTGGTGGGGTAAGTGCTGCTCCGTGTCCGCCATCGGGGGCGTACGCGCGGCTCGCACACGGGACGGGGTGATGGGGCGATGCTCCTCGGCTTGCAGGAGAGGGAACGCCTGATGATCTATACGGCGGCCAAGCTCGCCGAGGAGCGCCGGGCGCGCGGGCTGAAGCTCAACCTTCCCGAGGCCACGGCGCTGATCTCGTGGCGGCTGCTGGAGGGCGCCAGGGACGGCCGTACGAAGGCCGACCTCCAGGACGCCGGACGGACGATGCTCGGCCGGGACGACGTGCTGGACGGAGTCCCGGAGATGCTCGGCGAGGTGCAGGTCGAGGCGACGTTCCCCGACGGCACGAAGCTGATCGCGGTGCAGAGGCCGATCGGTTGAGCGAGCGGCAGCGGCGCCCGGGAACCGGCAAGGAGATCATCCCCGGCTCCGGCAAGGGCAAGACCAGCGGGCTCGTCCAGCCCGGCGCCGAGTCCGGTACCGAGCCGGGAGCGCCGGGGCAGATCATCTACCACCCCGATCCGGTGGTGATCAACGCGGGCCGCCCGGTGGTCACGGTCACGGTCGTCAACACGGCCGACCGGCCGATCAGCGTCGGCTCGCACTACCACTTCGCGGAGGCGAACGAGGCGCTGGAGTTCGACCGCGACCTCGCCTGGGGACACCGGATGAACATCCTCGCCGGAGCCATGAAGCGCTTCGACCCGGGCGCCACGGTGGAGGTGGAGCTCATCCCGCTGGGCGGCCGGCGCGTCGTACGGGGCCTGCGCGGCAAGTGCGGGGGGTCGCTCGATGACTGAGATCGAACGGCAGCGGTACGACGCCTCGCTGGGGCCGAGCACGGGCGACCGGA
This sequence comes from Actinomadura sp. 9N407, assembly GCF_044326315.1. Lineage (NCBI taxonomy): Bacteria > Bacillati > Actinomycetota > Actinomycetes > Streptosporangiales > Thermomonosporaceae > Actinomadura > Actinomadura sp. 9N407. The sequence continues at coordinate 562,079 of NZ_JBIRAW010000001.1, forward strand.
TCCGGCTGGCCGACACGGACCTGCTGATCGAGATCGAGGAGGACCACTGCGCCGGCGGCGACGAGGTCGTCTTCGGCGGCGGCAAATCGGGCCGGGAGTCGCAGGGGCAGTCGCACGCCACCCGCGCGGAGGGCACCCCTGACCTGGTCATCGCGGGCGTGGTCGTCCTCGACCACTGGGGCGTCGTCAAGACCGACGTCGGCATCCGCGACGGCCGGATCGTGGCGCTCGGAAAGTCCGGAAACCCCGACATCATGGACGGCGTGCATCCCGATCTGGTCATCGGGCCCTCGACCGAGCTGGTCAACGCCAGCGGCCTGATCATGACCGCGGGAACCGTCGACACGCATGTGCATTTCGTGTCGCCCGACATGTGCGTGCTGGCGCTGGAGAACGGCACCACGACGCTCGCCGGCGGCGGCACCGGTCCCACCGACGGCTCCAAGGCCGCGCTCACGACGCCGGGCGGCTGGTGGATGGAGCGGATGCTGGAGTCGTTCGAGCCGTGGCCGGTGAACGTGCTGTTCCTCGGCCGCGGCACCACGGTCTCCGAGGAGTCGCTGTGGGAGCAGCTGCGTTCCGGCATGGGCGGGTTCAAGTGCCATGAGGACTGGGGCGCCACCCCGGCCGTGATCGACACCGCGCTGCGGGTCGCGGAGGCCGCCGGGGTCCAGGTGGCGATCCACAGCGACACCCTCAACGAGGCCGGCTTCGTCGAGGACCTGCTCCGTACCGTCGCGGGGCGCACCTTCCACGCCTTCCACACCGAGGGCGCCGGCGGCGGCCACGCGCCCGACATCATCCGGATCGCCGGCGAACCGCACGTCCTGCCGTCCTCGACCACGCCGACCCGCCCCTACACGGTCAACACCGCCGACGAGCAGCTCGACATCTGCCTGATCGCCCACCATCTGAACCCGCGGATCCCGACGGAACTGGCGTTCGCCGAGAGCCGGGTGCGCGCCTCCACGATGGCGGCCGAGGACATCCTGCAGGACATCGGCGCGATCTCGGCGATGTCGTCCGACGCCCAGGCGATGGGACGGCTCGGCGAGGTGGTCCGCCGTACCTGGCAGACCGCGCACGTCATGAAGCGGCTGCGCGGGTCCCTGCCCGGCGACGACCGCGCGGACAACAACCGCGCCCGCCGGTACGTGGCGAAGTACACCATCGTCCCGGCCATCATCCATGGGATGGAGCGCGAGGTGGGCTCCGTGGAACCGGGCAAGCTCGCGGATCTGGTGCTCTGGGAGCCGGCCCTGTTCGGGGTACGCCCCAACACCGTCTACAAGGGCGGCATGGCGGCGATGGCCCTGCTCGGCGACCCCGGCGCCGCGGTCCCGCCGCCGCAGCCCGTCCTGCCCCGGCTCGGCTACAACGTGGCGACGCGATCGGCGGCCTCCACCAGCGTGGCGTTCGTCGCTCCGGCCGCGATCGAGGACGGGCTCGCCGACCGGGTCGACATCGAGCGCGGGCTCGTCCCGGTGGCGAACATGCGCGGCCGTAGCAAAGCCGACCTGCCCGAGAACGGCGCGCTCCCGCACATCGAGGTCGATCCCCGGACCTTCGCCGTGCACATCGACGGCGTCGAGGTCGACCACGAGCCGGCGACGGACCTGCCGATGTCGCAGCGGTACTTCCTGTTTTGACAGGCCGGCCGAACGCACTCGACGACGCCGTTCCAGGCTCCGGACCGGCCGCCCTCCTGATGCTGGCGGACGGCCGTTTCCCCGCCGGAGGCCACGCCCACTCCGGCGGACTGGAAGCGGCGGTCGCCGCAGGCCGGGTCAAAGACACCGGCACGCTGGAGGCGTTCCTCACGGGCCGGGTCCACACCACCGGTGTCATCGCCGCCGCGTTCGCCGCCGCCGCATGCGCACGGCCGGAAACAGCCAAGACACTGGACGTCGAACTCGACGCCCGCACCCCCTCGCCCGCCTTGCGCGCCACGTCCCGGACGCTCGGCCGGCAGTTGCTCCGCGCGGCCCGGGAGATCCGTCCGCACGCCCGCCTCGACGCGCTCGCCGCTGCGCTCCCCGAGGGCCCGCACCAGCCGATCGTTCTCGGCGTGACCGGCCAGGTCCTGGGCCTGTCCCCGCACGATGCCGCTGCCGCCGCCCTGCACGAAGCGGTGGCCGGCCCCGCGACCGCGGCCGTGCGGCTGCTCGGTCTCGACCCGTACGCGGTCCACGCCGTCCTCGTACGGCTGGCACCCCGGCTCGACCGCCTCGCGAGCGCCGCCGGGCACCGCCGCCGGCCGGACCTCCCCTCCCCCGGCTCCCCCATGCTCGACATCTCAGCCGAACACCACGCCACCTGGGAGGTGCGTCTCTTTGCATCGTGAACCGGACTTCAGCTCAAGCGGGGAATCCGTCGCGCCCGGCCGAGCGCTGCGGATCGGTCTCGGCGGGCCGGTCGGATCCGGCAAGACCTCGCTCGTGGCCGCGCTGTGCCGATCCCTCGGCCGCGAACTCGAAATCGCCGTGGTCACCAACGACATCTACACCACCGAGGACGCCGACTTCCTGCTGCGCAACGGCGTCCTGCCCGCCGAACGGGTCCGGGCCGTGGAGACCGGCTGCTGCCCGCACACCGCCATCCGGGACGACATCTCCGCCAACCTGGAGGCCGTCGAGGACCTCGAACGCCGGCTGCCCCCGCTCGACCTGATCCTCGTCGAGAGCGGCGGCGACAACCTCACCGCCACGTTCAGCCGGGGCCTGGTGCACCGCCAGATCTTCGTGATCGACGTCGCGGGCGGCGACAAGATCCCTCGCAAGGGCGGTCCCGGCGTCACCGCCTCCGACCTGCTCGTCATCAACAAGACCGACCTCGCCGCCCAGGTCCGCTCCGACCTGTCGGTGATGGACCGGGACGCGAAGAAGATGCGCGGCGACCGTCCCGTCGCCTTCGTCTCCCTGACCGACGATCCGATGGCCGACGAGGTCACGTCCTGGGTACGCAAGCAACTCTCGTCGCAGCGCCCATGACACGGGCGCCGGCCCGGCTGGCCACCTCGTCCAGCCCCGGAGGCACGCACATCAGCGTCCTGCGCTCGTCCTGGCCGCTGATGCTCCGTACGACCGCGTTCCCGGCTTCGGAGCCGCTCACGAAGTGGGCCTGCCGCGACACGCCTGCCGCCTGCGTCCACCTGGCGGCAGGCGGTGCGGGACCGCTCGGCGGAGACCGGCTGCGGCTGGAGGTCGACGTCGGCGCGGGAAGCACACTCCTGTTCGGTGAGGTCTCCCCGACCCTGCTCCTGCCGGGACCGCGCGGCGAGGAGTCGCGCTTCGACATCCGCGTCCGGATCGGTGCCGGCGCGACCCTCGCCTGGCTGCCGGAACTGGTGATCGCCGCCCACGGCTGCCGCCACATCACCGACATCCGCGTCACCCTGGAACGCGGCGCCAGGCTCGTCCTGCGCGAGGAGATCCTGTTCGGCCGCCACGGGGAGACACCCGGCTCCCACCGTCAGCGGGTACGGATCGTCACAGACGAGGGCCCGCTGTACGACCAGGAACTGGGCACGGGCCCGTCGGCCCCCGGCTGGGACGGCCCGGCCGTGACCGCCGGCCACCGTACAGCCGGAACGCTGCTCCTGGTCGACCCGGATCGACCCACGTACACCGGCCTCCCGATCCCGGACACCGCCTTCATGGAACTCCACGGGAACGGCGTACTCTGCACGGCCCTCGCTCCGGACACGACCGCGCTCCGGCACCGCCTTGACGCCGCCTTGGACACCCTCCTCGGAGCCCGAGCGGAGCCGTCCAGCGCAGCCCTGTCACCAGCCCCGGCCGGCTGACCCGGCGGGCTGACCCGGCGGGCACGTCAGGGTGTTCGGCCGGTCGCGGTGGTCAGCAGAGCGCCGATGGCGAGGGCTCCGGCCAGCCACATCACCGATGTGACGCCGATGCCACCGGCCATGAGACCGCCCGCCAGGGCGCCCGCTGCGATGGCGGCGTTGAAGACACCGACGAACAGCGAGGAGGCGCCCTCGCGCGCATCGGGGGACGCGGCCAGCATCCACGTCTGCGTACTCACCGACACTCCGCCGTAGGCGAGGCCCCACACGGCCAGCAGGACGCCCGCCATCAAGAGCGTGCCGCCAAGTGCCGGGATCAGCAGGACGGTGCCCGCCAGAACCGCGCTGATCACCAGCAACGTCGCCCGCGGCGAACGGGCCGCTCCGGCGCCCGCGATGAAGTTGCCCGCCACGCCCGCGACTCCGTACAGCAGGAGCAGCGTGCCGACCATCGCCGGTCCGACTCCGGAGACGTCCTCCAGGACCGGCCTGATGTAGGTGTACGCGGCGAAGTGGCCGGTGACGAGGAGGCCCACGACGATCAGGCCGACGCGTACCTGAGGGTTGCCGAACAACCGGAGCACGCCGCTCAGCGGTACGGTCCGTTCCGCGGGAAGGCTCGGCAGCAGCACCGCGAACGCGACCAGCACGAGGAACGCCAGCCCGGCCGCCGCGATGAACGCCGCCCGCCATCCCGCCAGCGCGCCGATGTAGGCGCCGGCCGGGACGCCCAGTACGGACGCGACGGCGATCCCGCTGAACACCAGCGAGGTCGCGGAGCCCACCGACGCCGGCGGTACGAGACGTACCGCGAGGCTCGCCGCGATCGCCCACACGCCGCCCATCCCGATGCCGACCAGGACGCGGGCCGCGACCATGGTCGTGAAGTCCGGCGCCCACGCGGCCGCCAGGTTGCCGATCATCAGGACGGCCATCAGCGCGCACAGCACCGGGCGCCGGTCGTACCGTCTCAGCAGGGCGGTCAGCAGCGGGGACGAGACCGCCGCGACCAGCCCGGTGATCGTCAGCGTGAGGCCGGCCACGCCCTCCGCCACCCCGAGCGCATCGCCCATCGGGGTGAGCAGCCCGACGGGCAGCATCTCGGAGGTGACCACCGTGAACGTACCGGCCGCCAGGGCCACCACACCCGGCCAGCCGCGTCGGGGGGTCCGTGGTGTGACCGGTGTTTCCTGTAGTCGCGTCATGATCCCAGCGAAACGGCGGGGCCGCGCGGGAACAACGGCCTACCCGTCATCCTTCTATTAGCCTGGCTCATCCACCGAGGTCAGCGCCGTTGAGAGGAAGCCCGTGAGCAGCCTGGAAGTCCGCGAACTGGAGGCCTTCCTCGCGCTGGCCGACGAGCTCCACTTCGGCCGGGCGGGCGATCGGCTGTACCTGTCGCAGAGCCGGATCAGCCAGCTGCTCCGTTCGCTGGAGAGCAGGATCGGCGCCCGCCTCGTCGAGCGCACCAGCCGCCGCGTCCGCCTCACGCCCCTCGGCGAGAAGCTGCTGGCCGATGTCCGTCCCGCGTACGACACCGTTCTCGCGGCCCTCGACGACGCCCGCGCCACCGCCCGGGGCGTCGGCGGGCTCATCCGCATCGGCTTCCAGGGAACGGTCGACGACCACGTCATGAACGCGATCGTGCTGTTCCAGAGCCGGTATCCCGACTGCGCCACGGAGATCGTGGAGGTCCCGTTCTCCGACCCGTTCGGCCCGGTCCGCCGCAACGAGGTCGACACGGCGGTGGTCCTGCTGCCGGTGGAGGAGGACGATCTCGTCCTCGGGCAGGTGTTCTCCGAGCAGCCGCAGGCTCTCGCCCTGTCCAGCCGCCACCCCTTCGCCAAGCGCGACAACCTTGCTGCGGAGGACCTCGCCGGGCTCCCGCTCATCAGCGCCCACGATCCGGCGCCGGAGTACTGGCGCCGCGCGCAGGCTCCCAGCAGCACCCCTGGCGGGCTGGCGATCCCGGCCGGTCCCACCGTGAGCACTCTCCAGGAGGGCCTGGCCCTGGTCGCGGCCGATCGCGGGGCCATGCTCCTGTGCAACCCCACGGCCGATTACCACGGCCGCCGGGCCATCACCTTCGTGGACGTCACCGGGCTCGACGCCTCCGTGCTCGGCCTCGTCTGGCACCGCGATCACGGGACCGCCCGTACGCAGGCCTTCTCGCAGGCCCTCGCGGACGTCAGTGCAGGGAACGATCCGGAGGACCGAACGCCAGGCGCGTGAACCGTACGGTGAGCCCGGAACGTTCGGGAGCGCAGCAGTAGGGGCCGGCGGTCGCCGGACGGCCCGGCGGGAACGGCGCCACGCGCAGCATCTGCCAGGCGTCCTCATCGGCGCGGCCCCGGACGGTGACGGCGTCGCCGGTACGGCTGGCGCGGATCGTGACGGTACGCCCGGCCCACTCCGGTACGGGGCTGGTCGACCAGTCCGAGCGTTCATGGGTGACGACGGCGCCGGCCTGGAGGACTCCGTCGGCGTACTCGACCCCGGCCTTGATCCAGGTGCGCTCGTCCAGCCGCACCAGAAGGCCGGCCTGATCGAACTGCTCGGTGAAATCGGCGGCGAACGCGACCTCCACGGCGGCGTCGGGGCCCAGCGGGCCGAGCAGTGCGTGACCGGAATCGCGGTCGTAACCGTAGGAGGTCGTCCGCCAGAAGTCGCTGCCGCGTTCAGCGGTGACGAGCAGGTCACCGCCCTCGCGGGCGGACGACGGCGGGAGGTTGAGCCACTGGCCGTCGTCCCAAGCGAACCGGTCCACAAATGCCTCCGTTGTCGATGGTGGGCTTAAGTCCACCATGAACGGGGATCTCCGTCCCTTCGGAAGGGGTGATCGGCCGCCTGTGTTGTAGCCGCCGGGCACACAGGGTGGTGACATGGCGAACGAGGCGATTCCGATGAGGCCGGTCCTGTGGATGGGCCGGGTACGGCCCCTGCTCACGGAGGCCGGGCTGCTGCTGGCCTTGTTCGCGGTGTACAAGTTCGGCCGGCAGCTCGTCGATGGCGGTGTCGGTGCGGCGATGGCCAACGCGAAGGCCGTCTGGGACACGGAACGTGCGATGGCCCTGCCGGACGAGATCTGGATTCAGGATTTCGTTCTGAGCTGGGAGCCTGCGGCGTTTCTGGCCAATCTGTATTACGTCGGCGTGCATTTCCCTGCCACGGCGCTGCTTCTCGTCTGGCTGTGGGTACGGCACCCGGCGGCCTACACCCGGGTGCGGAACGAGCTGGTGGTGTTGACGGCGGCCGGAATGGCCGTTCACATGCTGTATCCCCTGGCGCCGCCCAGGCTGGCCGGGCTGGGCATGACCGACACGATGCTGTCGGTGGGGCCGTCCGCGTACCCGGCGGCGGCGGACGGTTTCGCCAACCAGTACGCCGCGATGCCTTCCCTGCATGTGGGCTGGGCGCTACTGGTGGCGCTGGCGGTGCTGAGGGTGTCGCCGAGTCCGTGGCGTTGGGTTCTCGCCCTGCACGCGCCGGTCACGGTGCTGGTGGTGGTCGTGACCGCCAATCACTACTGGCTGGATGGGATGGTGGCCGCCGCGCTGCTGGGCGGCACGGTGCTCGTCGTGGCGCTGGCCCGCCGGCGCGGGCCGGTGCCGGCAGAGGCGGTTCCGGTACGGCTCGTGCCTGCCGAGCAGCCGGTCGAGGGGCCGGAAGTGGTGTCTCGGGAGCGGGAACGGGTCCCTGCCTGAGCCCGATACGACATGCTCTGTTCCATGGGGCCAGAAATGACCGCGTATCTCCTGCCGCTGACCACCACCGACGACGAACAGGACCGGAACGCCTCCGTGGCGCTGCTGCCCGTGGGGAGTTTCGAGCAGCACGGCTCGTTCCTTCCGCTGGCGACCGACACCGTCATCGCGTGCACGATCGCGCGGGAGATCGCCGCCGTCCATCCGGTCATGCTCCTGCCGCCGGTCACGGTCTCCTGCTCGCACGAGCATGCGGCGTGGCCGGGCACCGTGAGCATCTCGGCGGTGACGCTGTACGCGGTCGTACGGGACATCGCCGAGTCGCTGCGCAGGTCGGGGATCGCCAAGCTGGTGCTGGTGAACGGGCATGGCGGCAACTACGTGCTGGGCAACGTCGTCCAGGAGGCGGGCGGGGACATGGCGCTGTTCCCGACCGAGCCGGACTGGGAGGCGGCGCGGTCGGGGGGCGGGGCTGGGGAGCCCGGCCGCCGACGACATGCACGCCGGTGAGCTGGAGACGTCCATCCTGCTGCACGCGCATCCGGGCCTGGTGAAGCCCGGGTACGAGGCGTCCGACCACGATTCGGGCGATCGGCGCCACATGCTCACGCTGGGGCTGGAGCCGTACACCGATTCCGGTGTCGTCGGGCGGCCGTCACTGGCGTCGCCCGGCAAGGGCCGGGACCTTCTGGCTTCGCTGGTCGAATCGTTCGAGGAGCACCTGCGGCTCCTTGACCCGTAGGCGGGGGCGGAGCAGCAGGACGCCCGCGCCGGGAAGGCTCGCGACGAACGTGAGCACCCCGTACACGACGGCGACGGTGAGCCCTTGCGCCGCGCCCAGCCCTACGGCACCGAACGCCAGGGCGGTGGCCGCTTCCCTGGGGCCCCACCCGCCGACGTTCACCGGCAGGCCCATCACCAGCAGCGCGAGGACCGCCAGCGGGACGAGGTCGGTGAGCGGGGCGTGCGAGCCCGCGGTACGTGCCGCGACGAAGAACAGGGCGACGTAGCCCGCCAGCGCCGCCGCCGACAGGACCACCATGCCCGTCCAGATGTCGCGTACGAGGCGTACCTCGGCCGTGATGGCGCGACGCCACCGCCGGGACCGGAATGCGAGCGCGGTCACGATTGCTAGGCCGAGGCCCACCAGGGCCACGGTGGTGGGGTCGGGTAGGAGGGCGGGCCGGGTGAGCAGGACGAGCACTCCGGCGGCGATGATGACCGCCTGGCCCGCGACGCGTTCGAGAACGACGGCGCGGACGCCCTTGCCTACGTTGCCCGAGTCTCTGCCATGGCTGACCGCACGGTGAACGTCACCGAGCACGCCGGCGGGCAGCACCGCGTTGAGGAAAAGCGCCTGGTAGTAGTCGCCCACGGCCACCCCCAAGGGAAGGCGCAGGCCGAGGCGGCGTGCCACCAGGCACCATCGCTGGGCGTTGCAGAGGGTGGTGAACAGGCCGATCGCCAGGGCGACGAGGATCGATTCCATGTCGACGGCTTGCAGCGCCCGTACGAACGCTTCCGTACTGTGCCACCACACGAGCGTGCCCAGAATGCCCACGGCGATGAGCGTCCGCAGCCAGGGCCATAGTGACCTCGTCATGACGCCCCCGGAAGGATGAGCAGGTCGCGGTGCTGGACGACCACGTTCAGTTCACCGGCCGCGAGCGTGCCGAGCCGCTGCCGCAGGTAGGTCTCGCCGGGGAGGTCCGGCGATTCCTCGCATGCCGCGCCGACCCAGCCGCGCAGCCACGCTTCGGCCAGTGCGGCCTGGTCACGCCCGAGCCGCCAGGGGCTCGGGCTGTTCCAGACCGTCGCGCCGAGCCGTTCGAACATCAGGGTCGCGGCCGTGACGGCGTCCGGGCCCAGCAGGGAGCCGCGGTGCTGGTGGGCGTTGAACGCGGCGGCGAACGCGGCGTCGAACGGGTCGGGCGGTACGAGCTCGATCCGTCCGACCACCGACAGGGCCAGCAGCGCCGGGCATCCGGCTCCGGCGATGGCGTTGGCGAGGCCGTCCAGCTCGGGTGCGGTGAGCAGGTCGAGCAGGGCGGACGCGGTCACCAGCGAGGTACCGGCGAGGTCGGCGGCGGTGAGGGACGTGATGTCGCCCTGCCGCGTCTCCACGGAGGCACCGGAGGCGGTCATGGTCGCGCCGGCCCGTACGAGCAACTCCGGATCGCGGTCGTGCAGGATCCAGTGCTGGGGCCGGGGCAGCCACCCGGTGAGCCAGCGGCCCAGGGAGCCCGTACCGCAGCCGAGGTCCCTGATGACCAGCGGCGTCGGAGCGTCGGCCAGGTGGGCGCGCAGGGGGCCGAGGAGGTCCACGGCGCGGGCGGCGGCGTCGGCGGTCTCACGCAGGGCCAGCCAGTCGGGCGAGAACGTTCCGGGGGTGCTCAACGGGCCTCCCGGTCCAGTACGGCGGTGAGGTCCCGCGTGGTCGCGTCCCAGTCGTGGAGCGTGCCCCGGCGTTCGAGGGCCGCGTCGCGCAGGTCGTGCCGCAGCGCGGGTTCGGTGAGCCAGCGGCGCAGCGCGGCCGCGAGCGCCGCGACGTCGTCGGGCGGGACGAGGATGCCCGGAACGCGGCCGTCCGGCGACCGTCCGAGGGCCTCCGGCACGCCGCCCACGGACGTCGCCAGCACCGGGATCCCGCGTGCCAGGGCCTCGGTCACGACCATCCCGTACGTCTCGGCGCGGGACGGCAGCACCAGCAGATCGGCGCCCGCGTACGTGGCGGCGAGCCGTTCGCCCATCCTCGGGCCCGCGAGCGAGATCCGGTCGTCCAGGTCATGCTGCTCGACGAGCTTGCGGACCTGCGAGACGTGCGTGAGGTCGTACCGCATCGGCCCGACGCACTCGCAGGTCCAGGGGAGGTCGGCGACGTCGGTGAGGGCCTGGACGAGCAGGTCGTGCCCCTTGCGCCGGGTGACCGAGGCCACGCACAGCAGCCGCGTCCCGTCGCCGGGTTCGGACGCGGGAACGGGCTCTACGCCAGGTGCGGCGACATGGACCCGGGCGGTGTCGAGCCCGTGGTGGTCGACCAGCCGGCGCGCGCCCCACGTGCTGGTGGCCACGACGGCCCCGGCGGCGTGCAGGGTCTCGCGCTCGCCGGCGTCCAGATCCGCCAGGTCCTCCATGTCCGTCTCGTCCCGGAGCGGCAGGTGCACCAGGACCGTGAGGCGCAGCCGCCGCGCATGGGGGACGACGATCTCCGGTACGCCGCACGCCACGAGGCCGTCCAGCAGCACGGCCGCCCCATCGGGGACCGCCGCGAGCGCGTCGTCCAGCCGCTGCCGGGCGGCGGTGTCGGGGCGCGGCCACGACCCGGCGACGGCGATCTCGTGCACCGGGCGGGTCAGCGCCATGCCTTCGCAGACCCGGCGGTCGTAGACGTTGCCGCCGCTGGGCACGGCCACCCGGTCGACGTCGCCGGGCATGACCACGTACACCGCCCCGGTCACCATCGCGCTGTTCACCACCGGGCCGTTCACCACCGGGCTCACAGCGCGCACTCGTAACTCGCCCACGCGATGTGCGACTCGTGCAGCGTCACGGTGATCCCGGTGAGCCCGCGCGCGCCCTCGCCGAGCGCGCCCGCCCGTACCCGGTCGGCCAGCCGGTCGGCGATCACCTTGGCCAGGAACTCGGTCGAGGTGTTGACCCCGGCGAACGCGGCCTCGTCGTCGAGGTTGCGGTAGTTGAACGCCGCCAGCACGGCGCCCAGCTCGACGGTGGCCAGCCCGATGTCCACCACGATGCCGTCGGCGTCGAGCTCGGGCCGGCGGAACGAGGCGTCCACCAGGAACGTCGCGCCGTGCAGGCGCTGGGCCGGCCCGAAGACCTCGCCGCGCAGGCTGTGCGCGACCATCAGGTGATCACGAACGGTGACGCTGAACAAGGACGTCCTCCTTGGAGTCGGTCGCGTAGTCGATGCGGTGGCAGAGAGCGGGCAGCTCGCCGGACGCGAGCGGTGGCAGCACCTCGGGCAGCTCCTCGAAGCCGCTGGCCCCGGTGATCAGGGCGTCGAACGCGGGGTTCGCGAGCAGCCGCAGCGCCAGCGCCAGCCGGTCGGCGAAGTCGCGGCTCGCCCGCCGGGACGGCGCCACGGCCCCCACCTGGCTGCCGCGCAGGGACAGCCGGCGGGAGTGGAAGAACTCGCCCAGCGGGACGCGGACGGGCTTGTCGCCGTACCAGCTCAGCTCGATGACCTCGCCGTCCGGGGCGAGCAGTTCCAGGGAACGGGCGAGCCCGGCCTCGGTGGCGCTGGTGTGCACCACCAGGTCGCACTCCCCCGCCGCCCGTTCCGGTGACGCGAACCCGACGCCGAGCGCTTCGGCGACGGCCGCGCGGGACGGATCGACGTCGACGAGCTCGACCCGGGCACCGGGGAATCCGGCGAGCACGCCCGCGACGGAGCAGCCGACCATGCCGGCCCCGACGACCGCGATGCGGTCACCGACCAGCGGCGCCGCGTCCCAGAGCGCGTTCACGGCGGTCTCCACGGTGCCCGCCAGGATGGCCCGTTCCGGCGGCACGCCGTCCGGTACCGGCGTAACGGCGCCGGAGGGGACCACATACCTGGTCTGATGTGGGTAGAGGCAGAAGACGGTACGCCCGAGCAGGTCGCCGGGCCCGTGCTCGACGACGCCCACGTTGAGATAGCCGTACTTGACCGGCCCGGGGAACGAGCCGTCCTGGAAGGGGGCACGCATGAGGTCGCGCTGGCTCGCGGGCACGCCGCCCCGGAAGACGAGCGCCTCGGTCCCGCGGCTCACGCCCGAATGCAGCGTGCGGACCAGGACCTCGCCCGGTCCCGGCTCCGGAAGCCGTACCGAACGGATCTCGCCCTCGCCGGGAGACCGCACCCAGAACGCGCGCGCCCTGCGCTCCATCCTCGTCCTTTCTGAACGCTCCACGGGCCCGGCCGCGTACGGCAGGCCATGACGCAGACCACCATGACCGAGCTCGCGAAGACCCGGCCCGCCGCAGGGACCCGGAGCCCGATGATCACGCCGGCCCCGGCCCGGCCGGCCATGGCGGGCCGGGAGACGGCCGCCGCGGCGGGTGCCCAGCTCGTGCTGCTGGGCACGCTGTGGGCGGCGGCCGGCCTGGGCCCGGCCGCCTGGGCGGCCGGGGTCCTGCACACCTTCGCGCTGTGGGCCATCCTCACCCGTGCGCTCCGCCGGGCGGGCCTCGGCACGCTGGGACCGGCCGATCGCGTCACGCTGGCCCGGGCCGTCCTGGCCGGGGGCGTGACCGCACTCGTGGTGGAACGGGCCGAATCGGGCGTACCGCTGCTGGCCCTCACCGCACTGGCCGCCATGGCGCTGCTCCTGGACGGCGTCGACGGCAAGGTCGCGCGCCGTACCGGGACGTGCTCCCCGTTCGGGGCGCGGTTCGACATGGAGGTCGACGCCTTCCTGATCCTCGCGCTGAGCGTCCACGTCGCCGCGTCCACCGGCCCGTGGGTCCTGGCGATCGGGATGATGCGGTACGCGTTCGTCGCGGCGGCGTGGGCCCTGCCGTGGCTGGGCGGGGCGCTCCCGCCCCGCCTGGCCCGCAAGGTCGTCGCCGCTCTCCAGGGCGTCGTCCTGGTCGTCGCCGGGACGCTTCCGTACGTCCCGGCCGCCCTGGCCTGCGCCGCCGCCCTCGCGGCCCTCGTGTGGTCCTTCGGCCGCGACGTCGCCTGGCTGCGGCGCCACGGCCGGGCCGGCTGACGTCATCCGCTCGCCTCGCCGCAGCTCGTCCGCGGGAACGCGTCGAGCTGCGGCAGGTCGTGGCCGAGGCGGTCGCGCTTGGCGGTCAGGTACCTGATGTTGTCGTCACTGGCCGGGACGAGCACCGGGACCCGCGAGGTCACCTTGATGCCGAAGGACTGCAGCGCCTCGACCTTCTCCGGGTTGTTCGACAGCAGCCGCACCGACCGGACGCCGAGGTGGTCGAGCACCCGCGCCGCCGGCCCGTAGTCCCGGATGTCGACCGGCAGCCCGAGCGCCGTCGCCGAGTCGACCGTGTCCAGGCCCTGCTCGTCCTGCAGGATGTGGGTGCGCACCTTCGCGACCAGGCCGATCCCCCGGCCCTCGTGGCCGCGCAGATACACCAGGACACCACCGCCCTCGCGGACGATGGCGTCCAGCGACGCGCCGAGCTGGTCACCGCACTCGCAGCGCGTCGCCCCGAAGATGTCTCCCGTCATGCATTCCGAGTGGACCCGGACGAGCACGTTCTCCTCCCCCCGGGTCCGGCCCCGGACGAGCGCCATGTGCTCGTGCCGGTCCACCGGATCCCGGAACGCCACGGCGCGGAACGTTCCGCGCCGCGTCACCAGATCGGCCTCCGCGATGTCCTCGTTGGCAATGGCGTGCTCGCGCATCTTCCCCCTCGTCACCGTCGGGTCGTCACCCCTGGTACGTAGAGGTCCGTCCCTACGGTTGCGTCACGCGCCAGATAATCGCGTTCCGGAATGGGGTGACTTGGCCTGATCCTCTATCAAGCGGGCCGCCCGCGCCCGAAACATCGGCCGTGTGACCAGGGTGGGCCTCGGCGGGATCAGCCGAGCCTGGCGCCCGTATGGAGAGCGAGGGCCGTCATCGCCGGGACATCGGCCGTGAACGTGCCGTCGGAGGCGACGGTGATGGTGTGCGAGGCCTTGCAGGTCCGGGCGGACGGGTCGTACGCGCCGCCGATCACGTTGCAGTACGTGCCGGGGGCCAGCCGGGTCCGGTACGTGCGGTTCCAGCCGCTCGACTCGTCCCGGTTGATGACGACGTAGCCGCGGTCGCCCCGGCTGAAGGCGATCTTGTTGCCGGGCCGTCCACGCCGAGGGAGGCCAGGTCCTTGAGGTAGCGGCCGAGGCGGGGGCGGACGTAGCCGGCGTCCCCGGTCTCGAGGTCGGCGAGGCCGGCCAGCTCGCAGTTCTGGACGTCCCAGCGGTCGCCGTAGTCCGCGATGTCGCGGCGGCAGGTGTGGAAGTCGGCATCGGAGAACGTCCCCGGGTAGACGTACTGGTTCTGGAACGTCGTCCCCGCGCTGCCGCGCCCGCTCGCGCTGCCGGTCGCGTGGTTGATGACGGCATCGGCGTAGATCCGGACACCCGAGGCGTGACAGCGGGCGATCATGTCGCGGAACGCGGCGGCATCGCCGCGCCGGGTGGTGAGGGTCGCGATGTCGGAGCCGGGGTAGCCGACCGGCTGGTAGTCCTGCCACCAGGGGTAACCTCCCTGGCCCGCGTCCGGCAGGACGATGTGCTCTTGCGGCGGCGACACTTGGACGGCCCCGAAGCCCTTGGGGCCGAGGACGTTCTCGCACTCCTTCGCCACGTCGGTCCACTTCCACTGGAAGAGCTGGACCACCATGGTCCTGGCGCCTGGCGGGGCGGCTTGCGCGGGCGGGACGGCGGCCTGGCCGAGTGCTGCGGTGATGAGGGCGGCGGCGGATGCCGCGGCCCATCGGCGCATGCTCATGGATGCCTCCACCACGGGAGCGGGGGACCTCCCATGTTGCCGGGAAGTTACAGAAAAGCCGCAAGACTTCAGCAAGAAGTTGCAGCTCCCGCACACCGCGAACCGTCGCCACTTTAAAGGACGTGCCGGTCACGGGCGCAGCGGTAACGGAACAGCCACGATCCTGCTGAAAGTTTCTGCAAGGGATTTACCGTTCTGCAAAGCCTTGCTAACGTCCCGGCTCACAGAACGCCCCTGCCGGACACGTCGGGGCGACGCAGACCCGGGGCCGATCGCGGCCCCACCGAGGAGGACCCATGCGGGGCACACCCCTGGCCGGCGCGCTGACCGGCCTGGCGCTCACGCTCTCACTCGTCGCGTGCGGCGACGACTCGTCCGGCGGCGAAGGTGGCACCGCCGGCGCGGCGCTCACCGGGCGCGGGCCGATCACGCTGGCGACCGGCAAGGACCGCTCCGGCAACATGCAGAAGATGATCGACAGCTGGAACCAGGCGCACCCGAAGGAGCAGGCCCGGGTCATCGAGCTGCCGGACGAGCCCAACGACCAGCGGCAGCAGATGATCCAGAACGCCACGACCAAGTCGGACGCGTACACGATCCTCAACCTCGACGTCGTGTGGACCGCCGAGTTCGCCGCCAACCGCTGGCTGGTCGAGCTGCCCAAGGGCGCGAACGGCGTCGACACGGGCAAGCTGCTGCCCGCGACCGTCACCACCGGCGAGTACCGCGGCAAGCTGTACGCGATGCCGCTGACCTCCGACGCCGGGCTGCTGTTCTACCGGCACGACCTGCTGGAGAAGGCGGGCGTCGCCGAGCCGCCCAAGACCTGGCCGGAGATGTGGGCGGCCTGCGACAAGGTGCGGAAGATCCCCGCGGGCAAGGACGTGGACTGCTACCTCACCGAGGTCGGCAAGACCGAGGGCCTGACCGTGTCCGCCTCCGAGGCGATCAACAGCGCGGGCGGCGCGATCGTCGGCGCCGACGGCAAGCCCGCGGTGAACACGCCGCAGGCCAAGGCGGGCGTGGACTTCCTGGTCGACGCCATCAAGGACGGCCGGATGCCCAAGGCCGCGCTGACCCTGGACGGGGAGGGCGGGCGCCGCCACTTCCAGTCCGGCGAGCTGCTGTTCCACCGGCAGTGGCCGTACCAGTACGAGCTGGCCGGCAAGGACGACGGCTCCTCCAAGGTGGCGGGCAAGTTCAAGGTGGCACCGATCCCCGGCCAGGACGGCCCGGGCGCGGCCACCCTCGGCGGCCACAACTACGCGATCTCCTCGTTCGCCGAGAACAAGGCCACCGCGCTCGACTTCATCACGTACATGGCCGACGCCGCCCAGCAGAAGGCCAACTCGCTGGCCACCTCGCAGGCACCGACCGTGGCCGCGCTCTACGACGACCCGGACATGATCAAGAAGTACCCGTTCCTGCCGACGCTGAAGACCGCGATCGAGAACGCCGAGTCGCGCCCGGCCGCCGTCAAGTACGGCGATGTGACCGCGGCGATCCAGGGCTCGGTGTACGACGCGCTCAACGGCAAGACCCCGACCGACAAGGCCCTCGCCGACCTGCAGGGCAAGCTCGGCGCGCTGACCACGACGCCGTAGCCCGGACCCTGTCGTCGCAAGACCGCCGGCCGCCGTGGCGGGGCGCTCTCTTTTCTGCAGGGGGACGATCCTGCGCGCCCTCGCCACGGCACGGCGATGTCCAGAGAGATGAGGCAGATGGCCACCACGTTCGATGGCGAGCGGACGGCGGGATCCGCGCCGGACGCGGCCCGCAGGCGAGGGCGGGCGCGGAAACCGAAGAAGGACGTGTCGGGCTCGCGCCGGCTGGCCGCGATCCTGCTGTCCCCGACGCTGCTGGTGCTGGCGCTCGTCGTCGGCTACCCGGTGATCGCCGGCTTCCGCGAGTCGCTGTTCACCAAGGGCCAGGCCCTGGACGCCGACGGCTTCGTGATCGAGGGCGAGCGGTTCGTCGGGCTGGACAACTACACCGCGATCTTCTCCGGCGACCGCGCCGACGCGTTCTGGAACGCCTTCGGCAACACCACGTTCTTCACCTTCACCACCGTGATCCTGGAGACCGTGATCGGCGTCTGCATGGCGCTGATCATGCACTGGGCGTTCCGCGGCCGCGGCCTGGTCCGGGCCAGCGTGCTGGTGCCGTGGGCGATCCCCACCGCGATCTCCGGGCTGCTGTGGCGCTGGATCTTCCAGGCGGACGGCGCGTTCAACGCGATGATCCGGCACCAGGTGCTGTGGACCGCCGACGGCTTCGAGTCCAAGCTCGCGGTGATCATCGCCGAGGTCTGGAAGACCTCCCCGTTCATCGGCCTGCTGGTGCTGGCCGGGCTGCAGCTGATCCCGCGCGACGTGTACGAGGCGGCCCGCGTGGACGGCGCGAGCGCGGTGCAGCAGTTCTGGCGGATCACGCTGCCGCTGGTCAAGCCGGCGCTGCTGGTCGCGGTGCTGTTCCGGATGCTGGACGTGCTGCGGATGTTCGACCTGCCCGCCGTGCTGATCGGGGTCAACAAGCGTTCGGTCGAGACGCTGACGATGATCTCCTGGTTCGAGGCGAACAACCTGCGGTACGGCTCGGCCGCCGCGTACGCCACGGTGCTGTTCCTCTACATCGCGGTGATCTCCTACCTGTTCGTCAAGCTGCTCGGCGCCGACATCATCGGCGAGGCCCGCGAAGTGCACAGAGGCAAGAAGAAGAAGGGGAGGAGGCGGGCATGACCGCCATCGCCGCGCGGGCCCGCAAGGTCCTGCCGTACGTGGGCATCGCCGCCGTGGTGCTCTACTGCCTGGTCCCGTTCTACTGGATGGTCGTGTCGGCGTTCCGGCGGCCGCAGGACCAGTTCGACAACTCGATCATCCCGGTGCGCTGGTCGCTGGAGAACTTCACCGCCGTGTTCGGCGGCGGCAACGGCTTCGGCCGGTCGCTGCTCAACAGCTTCGTGGTGGCCGGGATCACCACCGCGCTGACCCTGGTCGTCGGCGTGTTCACCGCGTACGCGCTGGCCCGGCTGGACTTCCCGTTCAAGAACGCGGTGCTCGGGATCATCATCGGCACCACCATGTTCCCGGGAATCTCCCAGCTCGTCCCGTTGCTGAAACTCTTCACCGACATCGAGTGGATCAACACCTACCAGGCGATGATCCTGCCCAGCCTCGGCTTCGCGCTGCCGCTGACGGTGTGGCTGCTGACCACCTTCTTCCGGCAGTTGCCGTTCGAGCTGGAGCAGGCCGCGATGGTGGACGGCTGCACCCGCGGCCAGGCGTTCCGCAAGGTGGTGGTGCCGCTGGCCGCCCCCGGGGTGTTCACCACGGCGATCATCACGTTCATCGCCGCGTGGAACGAGTTCATCATCGCGCTCTCGGTGGTCAACAAGAAGGAGATGCAGACCGCCACGGTGGCGATCTCCAAGTTCACCGGGGTGTCGGGATTCGACCAGCCGTTCGGTACCCAGATGGCGGCCGGCGTGATCGTCACCGTTCCGCTGGTCGTGGTGGTGCTGATCTTCCAGCGCCGGATCGTGGCGGGTCTCACCGCCGGGGGAGTCAAGTAGCCGCCCCATCCCGCGCACACTGGGTCACCGAACCACTGGTCACCGAACGTCACCCGCACCGCAAGAAGGAACCCATGACGCAGCACATCGTCGACGTCACCCCCGCTCCCGGCGCCACCACCCAGTGGTGGCGCGACGCGGTCATCTACCAGGTGTACGTCCGCAGCTTCGCCGACTCCGACGGAGACGGCATCGGCGACCTCGCCGGCGTCCGCTCCCGGCTCCCGCACCTGGCCGAACTGGGCGTGGACGCCCTCTGGCTGACCCCGTTCTATACCTCCCCCATGGCCGACTTCGGATACGACGTGGCCGACTACCGCGACGTCGACCCGATCTTCGGAACCCTGGACGACGCCCGCGCGCTGGTGGCCGACGCGCACGAGCGCGGCCTCCGGATCATCGTGGACGTCGTCCCCAACCACAGCTCCGACCGGCACGCCTGGTTCCAGGCCGCGCTGGAGGCGGCACCGGGCGGCGCCGAGCGCGCCCGCTACATCTTCCGCGACGGCCGCGGCCCGGACGGCTCGCTGCCGCCCAACGACTGGGAGTCGGTCTTCGGCGGGCCCGCGTGGACCCGCGTACCGGACGGCCAGTGGTACCTGCACCTGTTCGCCCCCGAGCAGCCCGACCTGGACTGGGAGAACCCCGAGGTCCACGCCGAGTTCGAGGACGTCCTGCGGTTCTGGCTCGACCTGGGCGTGGACGGCTTCCGGGTGGACGTCGCGCACGGCATGGTCAAGGCCCCCGGCCTCCCGGACGTGGGCTTCTCCGACCAGGTCACCATGCTCGGCCGTACGGTCCTGCCGTACTTCGACCAGGACGGCGTGCACCGGATCCACCGTTCCTGGCGCCGGCTGCTCGACTCGTACGAGGGCGAGCGCATCGCGGTGGCCGAGGCGTGGGCACCGACCGCCGAGCGCCTCTCGCTGTACGTGCGCCCGGACGAACTGCACCAGGCGTTCAACTTCCACTACCTCAGCGTCGACTGGGAGCCGCGCGCCAAGCGGGACGTCATCGACGAGTCGCTCCGTACCACCGGGCAAGTGGGCGCGCCCACCACCTGGGTGCTGTCCAACCACGACGTCAAGCGGCACGTCACCCGCTACGGCGACGGCGAGGTCGGGCAGCGGCGCGCCCGCGCCGCCGCGCTGCTGATGCTGGCGCTGCCCGGCTCGGCCTACATCTACCAGGGCGAGGAGCTCGGCCTGTCCGAGGTCCTCGACCTGCCCGAGGAGTACCTGCAGGACCCGCAGCGCGCCCGCGACCCCGAGTCGGGCCGCGACGGCTGCCGCGTACCGCTCCCCTGGTCCGGCGACGAGCCGCCGTTCGGGTTCGGCCCGGGCGGTACGAGCTGGCTGCCGATGCCGGCGGACTGGGCGGGCCTCACGGTCGAGCGCCAGGCCGCCGACCCCGAGTCGATGCTCGCGCTCTACCGTTCGGCGCTGCGCCTGCGGCGCGAGCACCCGGCGCTGGGCGACGGCACGCTGCGCTGGCTGATCGGCCCGCCCGGCACGCTCGTCTTCTCCCGCGAGGCCCTCCCCGGCGAGGACGGCACCGGCGGGCGGCTCACGTGCGCGGTGAACCTGAGCGACCGGACGGTGCGGATCCCGTCGTACGGACGGCCGCTGCTCGCCAGCGGCCCGATCCGGCCGGACGGCGAATGCCTCGTCCTGCCGCCCGATACCGCCGTGTGGTGCGACGTCACGGACAGCGGCCGGACGAGCGGGGACCGATAAAGTCATGGCTATGACGATGCGCCTGGCCGACATCGCTGCCCATGCGGGAGTCAGCGAGGCGACGGTGAGCCGCGTGCTCAACGGCAAACCAGGCGTGGCCACCGGGACCCGGCAGGCGGTGCTCACCGCCCTGGACGTGCTGGGGTACGAGCGGCCGGCCCGGCTCCGGCAGCAGCGCGCCGGGCTGATCGGGCTGATCGTGCCGGAGCTGACCAACCCGATCTTCCCCGCGTTCGCCCAGGTCATCGAGAGCGCGCTGGCGCTGGCCGGGTACACCGCGGTGCTGTGCACCCAGACCCCGGGCGGGATCACCGAGGACGACTACACCGAGCTGCTGCTGGAGCGCGGGGTCTCGGGGATCGTGTTCGTGAACGGCCTGCACGCCGACTCCCGGTCCGACCGGGCCCGCTACACCCGGCTGATCGACCGCGGGCTGCCGATCGTGCTGATCAACGGGTTCCGGCCCGACATCGAGGCACCGTTCATCTCCAACGACGACACCGCGTCGCTGGAGATGGCGGTGGGGCATCTGGCCTCTCTCGGCCACCGCCGGATCGGGCTGGCGATGGGCCAGGGCCGGTTCGTCCCCTCGATCCGCAAGACCGAGGGCTTCCGGCGCGGGATGGCCGAGCATCTGGGCGTCACCGACATCGACGAGCTCGTGGTCAACACGCTGTTCACGGTGGAGGGCGGGCAGGCGGCGGCGCAGCGGCTGCTGGACCGCGGCTGCACCGCCATCTGCTGCGGCAGCGACATCATCGCGATCGGCGCGATCCGGGGCGCCAGGCAGCGGCATCTGCGGGTCCCCGAGGACGTGTCGGTGGTGGGCTTCGACGACTCCCTGATGGCGCCCTATCTCGACCCGCCGCTCACCACCGTGCGCCAGCCCGTCCGCGAGATGGGACTGGCCGCGGTGAGCACGCTGCTGGAGGAGATCGGCGGGACGAGGGCACCCAGCACCGAACTGCTCTACCGCCCCGAGCTGGTGGTCAGGCGCTCCACCGCGGTGTTTTCGAAGTCCCGGCCTACGACACTCGCCTAGCGGCTCGCGTCTAACCGGGCCCTGTGCGAGCGCGACATCGCTTCGCGATCTGCCCGGTGAGGCTCGCCTTCGGCATCGCCTCCCCGGGCAGGTAGCGCGCTCGCGCGGTGGCTGAGGCACAGGGCGCCAGGCCGAGGGGCGCGGCTCGTGCCCGCGCCCCTCGGCGCCCCCTTGAGAGGGGGCACGCTCCACGTCCCGGAGCACGTCCGTCGCGGCCGGGGGGAGGTAGTGCCCAGCGCGCCAGGTCTCCGGGAGGCGATCGCGCCGTGTCGCGTACCGGCGCTGTGGGAGCGCTCCCATAGCCAGCTTCGCGGGCGGCGCGACATCTGTCAACCCGCCGCGGCGCGAGCCCGGCCGGGGCCGGGCGAGGCCGGACCGGGCCGAACGTAACGGTTGTGTTGCGAGCATTGACAACCCTGGGGCCACCCGTCTTTCCTTCGTGGGAGCGCTCCCACACAAGTGATGGCCGTCACCCTCCCCCCGGGTCGGTGCGGGCATCGTAGGTTTCCCCCACCCACCCGGCACGACCTGAGAGGGGTCGGAATGAGGGTTGACAAGCGACGCGGCCGCAGGCCGGCAGCACGGACCGCCGCCGCACTGCTGGCCGGGGTCCTGGCCGCCGCCGGTCTCTCCGCCTGCGGCGGAGACGACGGCGAAAGCGGCTCGGGGCCCGTCGAGCTGACCGTCGACGTGTTCGGCGAGTTCGGCTACGAGGAGCTCTACAAGCAGTACGAGGCGTCCCACCCGGGCGTCACGATCAAGCAGCGCAAGGTCTCCACCCTGGACGACTACAAGCCGCGGCTGCAGCAGTGGATCGCCACCAACAGCGGGGCCGGCGACATCGTCGCGCTGGAGGAGGGCATCCTGCCCACCTACATGCAGCAGGCCGGCAAGTTCGTGAACCTGTTCGACCACGGCGGCAAGGAACTGCAGAACAACTTCCTGCCGTGGAAGTGGCAGATGGGCGTCTCCCCGAACGGCAAGCAGCTGGTCGGGCTCGGCTCCGACATCGGGCCGCTCGGCATGTGCTACCGCAAGGACCTGTTCAAGAAGGCGGGCCTGCCGACCGAGCGGGACGAGGTCTCCGCGCTCTGGCCGACCTGGGACGCGTTCCAGCAGACCGGGCAGAAATACCAGGACAAGGTGTCCGGCAGCAAGTGGCTGGACGGGCCGACCGCGATCTTCCGTGCCACCGTGCTGCAGAACGCCGGCGCGGGACCGGGCTACAGCTTCTTCGACAAGGACAACAAGCTGGTGTTCGACACGAACCCGGCCGTGAAGCAGGCGTTCGACACGTCGCTGAAGTTCTCGCAGAACAAGATGACGGCCGACATGTCGATCTTCACCCCGCCGTGGCAGACGGCGCTGAAGCGCGACACGTTCGCCACCCTGCCCTGCCCGTCCTGGATGCTCGGCGGCATCGAGGAGTTCTCCGGTGACTCCGGCAAGGGCAAGTGGGACGTGGCCGCGGTACCCGGCGGCAGCGGCTACTGGGGCGGCTCCTGGCTGGCCGTCCCCAAGCAGACCAAGCACCCCAAGGAGGCCGCCGAGCTGGCCAAGTTCCTGAGCAGCCCGCAGGGGCAGGTCGGCGCGTTCAAGGCCAAGAACACCTTCCCGTCGTCGCCGCAGGCCGCCAAGGACCCCGCGGTCGCGGACGCCAAGAGCGCGTACTTCAGCGACGCCCCGACCGGCAAGATCTTCGGCGACATGGCCGCCCAGGTGAAGCCGGTGCACCTCGGCCCGAAGAACGAGGAGGTCCGGCTGGCGGTCGAGAACATCCTGATCGCGGTCGGCCAGGGCAAGGTCAAGCCCGAGGAGGCCTGGACCAAGGCGGTCGAGGAGGCCAAGAAGGCCGCCCGCTGATCCTCTCCTGACCGTTGACTCGTGGCGTGTTCGCCCTGCCGGCCGCCGGACGAGGCGAACACGCCACGAGTCGACGCCCTCGCGCCCCGCTCATCCTCCGGAAGGAGGCGCATGACCATCGACGTCCGACCCGAGACCGGGGCCGCGACGCCGCCCCCGGCCCCCGGCCCCCGCAAGCCGGGGTGGCGGGCCCGGCTCGCCCGGCTCGACCTGCGGGTCTCGCCGTACCTGTTCATCTCGCCGTTCTACCTGGTCTTCATCCTCTTCGGGCTGTTCCCGCTGCTGTTCACGCTCTGGGTGTCGCTGCACGACTGGGGCCTGGCCTCCGGGACCCGCGAGTTCACCGGCCTGGAGAACTTCCGTTACCTGCTGACGGACGAGGACTTCTGGCACGCGACCGTCAACACCATCGGCATCTTCGTGCTGGCGACGATCCCGCAGCTGCTGCTGGCGCTGTTCCTGGCCAACACGCTGTCGCGCCGGATGCGCGGCAGCACGCTGTTCCGGATCGGCATGGTCGCCCCCCTGGTGACCTCGACCGCCGCGGTCGCGATCGTGTTCACGCAGATGTTCGACCGCGACTTCGGCATGATCAACTGGGCGCTCGGCGCCATCGGCATGGGCGACATCGACTGGCAGGCCAGCCGCGGCTGGTCCTGGGTCGCGATCGCGCTGATGGTCGACTGGCGCTGGACCGGCTACAACGCGCTGATCTACCTGGCCGCGATGCAGGCGATCCCCAAGGACCTGTACGAGGCGGCCGCGATCGACGGCGCCTCCCGGGTCCGGCAGTTCTGGCAGATCACCGTCCCGCTGCTCCAGCCGACCATCATCTTCACGGTCATCATCGCCACCATCGGCGGGCTGCAGCTGTTCACCGAGCCCGTGCTGTTCGGCGTCGGCACCAGCAACAAGATGGACGGCGGCTCGCTGCACCAGTTCCAGACGCTCACGATGTACATGTACGACAACGCCTTCACCGATGACCGGTACGGCTACGGAGCCATGGTGGCCTGGGCGCTGTTCCTGATGATCATCGCGTTCTCCCTGCTCAACTTCCTGTTCGTGCGGCGCACGGGGGGCACGAAATGACACTGCTGAACCCGGTCCGCGGCAGCGGGCCCACCGACGGCAAGGGCACCGGCAAGGGCGGCGGACGCCGCGGCAAGGACGGCACCGGGCGGCTGCGCGGCCTCTGGCAGGCCAGCCCGCTCACCTACCTGACGCTGATCGTCGCGATCGCGCTGTCGATCTTCCCCATCTACTGGATGATCGTGGTCGCCAGCCGCACCAACGCGGTGGTGGCCGACGTGCCGCCGCCGCTGCTGCCGGGCGGCAACATCGGCGAGAACGTGGGCCGGCTGTTCGACAACCCCGACGCCTACTTCGCCAAGGGCCTGCTGAACTCGGCGATCGCCGCGACGGTGGTCACGATCTCCACCGTGTTCTTCGCCTCGCTGGCCGGCTTCGCGTTCGCCAAGCTGCGCTTCCGGGGCAAGAACGCGCTGCTGCTCACGATCATCGCCACCATGATGATCCCGGTCCAGATGGGCATCATCCCGCTCTACATGGTGATGGTGAAGATCGGCTGGCAGAGCCAGCTGCAGGCGGTGATCGTGCCGTTCCTGGTCACCGGCTTCGGGGTCTTCATGATGCGGCAGTACGCCGCGCAGGCCGTCCCCGACGAGCTGATCGAGGCCGCCCGCGTCGACGGCTGCACGACGTTCGGCATCTACTGGCGCGTCGTCCTGCCCGCCCTGCGGCCGGCGGCGGGCGTGCTCGGCCTCTTCACGTTCATGCAGACCTGGAACGAGTACATGTGGCCGCTGGCGGTGCTCAACCCCGAGAACCCCACCGTGCAGCTGTCGATCAACAACCTGGCCAACGCCTACTTCAAGGACTACACGCTCATGTTCGCCGGGACCACGGTGGCGATCCTGCCGCTGCTGGTGGTGTTCATCATTTTCGGCCGCCAGATCATCGGCGGAATCATGGAAGGTGCGATCAAGGCGTGACCTCCCTACAGCACAGCAGCAGCACGCCACCGGCGGCCGCCCGGTCGTTCCCGGCCGGGTTCCGCTGGGGCGCCGCGACCGCCGCGTACCAGATCGAGGGCGGCGCGGCCGAGGACGGGCGCGGGCCGTCGATCTGGGACACCTTCAGCCGGACGCCGGGCAAGGTGCTCGGCGGCGACACCGGCGACGTCGCCGTCGATCACTACCACCGGTTCCGGGACGACATCGCGCTGATGTCCGACCTCGGGCTGACCGCGTACCGCTTCTCGATCTCCTGGCCGCGCGTTCAGCCGACCGGCGGGGGCCCGCTGAACCAGGCCGGGCTGGACTTCTACCGGCGGCTGACCGACGGCCTGCTGGAAGCGGGCATCGAGCCGTGGCCGACGCTCTACCACTGGGACCTGCCGCAGTCGCTGGAGGACGCGGGCGGCTGGCCGGAGCGCGACACCGCGTACCGGTTCGCCGACTACGCCGACCAGATCCACGCGGCGCTCGGCGACCGGGTGGGGCAGTGGATGACGGTGAACGAGCCGTGGTGCGCGGCGTTCCTCGGATACGCCTCGGGCGAGCACGCACCCGGCCGCCGGGAGCCGGCCGCCGCGCTCCGCGCCGCCCACCACCTGATGCTCGGGCACGGCCTGGCCGTCCAGGCGATGCGGGCGCGGCATCCCGAGCACCGGCTGGGCGCGGCCGTCAACCTGTACGCGATCACGCCGGCGAGCGGCTCGGACGCCGATGTGGACGCCGCGCGCCGCGTCGACGGGATGCAGAACCGCTTCTTCCTGGACCCGCTGCTGCGCGGCTCGTACCCCGCCGACGTGCTGGCGGACGTGGCGCAGCTGGGCTTCGATGAATGCGTCCAGGACGGCGACCTGGCGATCATCAACCAGCCGATCGACCAGCTGGGCGTCAACTACTACTCGCGGTTCACGGTTACCGGCGAGGCGAGCGAGACCGCGCAGGCGGTGTCGTCGCCGTTCTCCAGCGACTCCCCCTGGGTGGGCAGCGAGTTCGTCGGGTTCGTGGACGGCGGGCGGCCGGTCACCGGGATGGGCTGGGAGATCGACGAGGGCGGCCTGCACGAGGTCCTCACCCGGCTGCACCGCGACTACCCGCCGGTCGACCTCTACATCACCGAGAACGGCGCGGGCTACGACGAGGTGCTGAACGGCGAGGGCACGGTACACGACGGCGACCGGATCGCCTATATCGACGCGCACCTGAGAGCCTCGCACGACGCCATCGCCGACGGCGTTCCGCTGCGCGGCTACTTCACGTGGTCGCTACTGGATAATTTCGAATGGTCTTGGGGGTACTCCAAGCGCTTCGGGCTGGTGCACGTCGACTACGCCACGCAGCGCCGGGTGCCCAAGGACAGCGCACGCTGGTACGCGGGCGTGATCCGGCTTGGCGGGTTGCCGGAACGCGCCTGAGCCCGCGGCGGAGGGCGGTACGGGGAGAAGGGGCCGGCGTACGACGATGGACAGGCGATACAGGTGAGGCGCTCCACGGCGCGTCCCACCCTCGAAGAGGTGGCGGTCCGGGCCGGCGTCGGCCGGGGCACGGTCTCGCGGGTGATCAACGGCTCGCCCCGGGTGAGCGCGGAGTCCCGCGAGTCCGTGCTGCGGGCGATCGAGGAGCTGGGGTACGTCCCCAACCGGGCGGCGCGGACGCTGGTGACCCGGCGTACCGACACGGTGGCGCTGGTGGTGGCCGAGTCCGAGCAGCGGGTGTTCGACGAGCCGTTCTTCGCGGGGATCATCCGCGGGATCAGTTCCGAGCTGACCGACACCGGCCTGCAGCTGCTGCTCGCGCTGGCCCAGTCGCCGCAGGAGTACGCGCGGCTGGAGAGCTACCTGACCGGGCAGCATGTGGACGGGGTGCTGATGACCTCGCTGCACGGGGAGGATCCGCTGCCGGCCAAGCTGGAG
This sequence comes from Actinomadura sp. 9N407, assembly GCF_044326315.1. Taxonomy (NCBI): domain Bacteria; kingdom Bacillati; phylum Actinomycetota; class Actinomycetes; order Streptosporangiales; family Thermomonosporaceae; genus Actinomadura; species Actinomadura sp. 9N407. Next base: position 589,206 of record NZ_JBIRAW010000001.1, read on the forward strand.
GCGGGCGGGGTGCCGACCGTGCTCGGCGGCCGCCCGGCCGGGCTGACGCCCGTCTCGTACGTGGACGTCGACAACCGCTACGGCGCCCGGCAGGCGGTCGAGCACCTGCTGAGCCGGGGCCGCCGCCGGATCGCGACGATCGCGGGCCCGCAGGACATGGGGGTGGGCGTCGACCGGCTCACCGGCTACCGGGAGGCGCTGGCCGCGGCCGGGCTGCCCGAGCTGGTCGTGTACGGCGACTTCAGCGAGGCCAGCGGGGTCGAGGCGGCGCACGAGCTGCTGGAGCGCGAGCCCGGGATGGACGCGGTGTTCGCCGCCGACGACCCGATGGCGCTCGGCGCGATGCGGGTGCTGAAGAAGCGCGGCCGGCGGATCCCGGAGGACGTGGCGGTGATCGGGTTCGAGGACTCGGCCAGCGCCCCGGTCGCCGATCCGCCGCTGACGACCGTGCACCAGTCGGTGGAGGAGATGGGCCGGCGGATGGTCCGGCTGCTGATCTCCCGGATCCAGGGCGAGGCGGTGGCCGATCCGGTGGTGATACTGCAACCGCACCTGGTCGTCCGCGAGAGCACCTGACCGCCGGGGCGCCTCCCGGGGTTTGTTATCGTCGCCCTGACGATATTTGATCCCCCTGGAGACGCCGATGACGCTGCACGACCTGCTCGGCCCCCTGCTGCAGCCCGCCTTCCACATGGGCACGGTCCCCACCACCTGGGCCGAACTGCTCGGCTTCGTCACCGGCGGCGTGAACGTCTGGCTCGTCGTCCGGCAGAACATCCTCAACTGGCCGATCGGGATCGCCAACGTGATCCTGCTCGGCCTGGTGTTCCTGGACGGCGGCCTGTACGCCGACGCCGGGCTCCAGATCGTCTTCGTCGGGCTCCAGGCGTACGGCTGGTGGGTCTGGCTGTACGGCGGTGACGCCCGCGACGCCCTGCCCGTGACCCGGACGACCCGCGGCGCCTGGATCGCCCTGCTGGCCGCCGGCGCCGCCACGACGGCCGTGCTGACCTGGATGCTCACCACCTGGACCGACTCCACGGTGCCGTTCTGGGACGCCCTCACCACCGCGCTGTCGCTGATGGCGATCTACGGGCAGTCCCGCAAGCTGGTCGAGTCCTGGTACATCTGGATCGCCGCCGACCTGGTGTACATCCCGCTCTACTTCTACAAGGACCTCAAGCTCACCAGCGCCCTGTACATCATCTTCCTGACCCTGTGCGTCCTGGGCCTGAACGCCTGGCGCAAGGACCTGCGGGGCCGCCTCGCACCAGTGCCCGCATGACGGTGCCCCACATGAACTACGCGCACGGCATGGTGATCGGCAAGTTCTATCCTCCGCACGCCGGCCATCAGCACCTCATCGACACCGCCGCGCAGGCCTGCGCCCGGCTCACCGTGATCGTCGCGGGCTCCACCGTGGAGAACATCCCGCTCGCCCTCCGCGCCGCCTGGCTCCGCGAGGCCCACCCGCAGCCGCATGTGGAGATCGTCCCGGTGGTGGACGACCACGAGATCGACTACGGCTCCGACGACGCCTGGACGGCCCATGTCGCGGCGTTCCGTTCCGGCCTCCCGGGTGACGCGGCCCCGGTCGACGCGGTCTTCTCCTCCGAGCCGTACGGTCCCGAACTCGCCCGCCGCTTCTCGGCCGTCCACGTCCCGGTCGACCCGCCCCGCGCGCGCTTCCCGGTCAGCGGCACCGCGATACGCGACGACCCGATCGCGCACTGGCACCGGCTCGCACCCCCGGTCCGCGGCCACCTGGCCCGCCGGATCGTCATCGTGGGCGCCGAATCGACCGGCACGACCACGCTCGCCCGCGCCCTCGCCGAGCACTACGCCCGCCGCTGGCCGGCCACCCGCTGCGTCCCCGAATACGGCCGCATTTACACGGAGGAGAAACTCGCCGCCGCCCGCCGCGCCGCGAACGACCCGGCCCTCTGGTTGGACGACCTCACCTGGGAGCCGCGCGACTTCACCCTGATCGCCGAACGCCACCTGGCCCTGGAAGAGGCGGCGGCCCGTTCAGGCTCGCCCGTCCTGGTCTGCGACACCGACGCGTTCGCCACGGCCCTCTGGTACGAGCGCTACCTGGGCGAGCCCGCCCCCGACGGCTTCCCGCTCCACACCGGGCGCCACCACCTCTGGATCCTGACCGACCCGTCGGACGTCCCGTTCGAGCAGGACGGCTGGCGCGACGGCGAGTCCGTCCGCCAGTGGATGCACACCCGCTTCCGCGACGAGCTGGAAGCCCGCAACCTCCCTCATCTCACCGTGACCGGCTCCCCCGAGACCCGCCTGGCCACCGCCGCCACCGCGGTGGAAGCCCTCCTGGAGAAAGGCTGGGCCTTCACCGCCCCTCTGACCCCGCCCTGATCAGGGGACGAGGTAGTCGGTGTCGCGGGCGTCGGTGATGGCCATGTGGCCGGGGGCGTGGCCGATGGCGAACTTGGGGCGGGAGGCCATCACGGCTGCCTGAGGAGTCACGCCGCAGGCCCAGAAGACGGGGATCTCGCCCATCCGGACGTCGACCGGATCGCCGAAGTCGGGCGCGTCCAGGTCGGCGATGCCCAGCTCGGACGGGTCGCCGACGTGGACGGGTGCGCCGTGGACGGCCGGGTAGCGGGACGTGACGCGGACGGCGTCGGCGACGCGTTCGGCCGGGACGGGGCGCATCGAGACCACCAGCGGGCCGCCGACGTCGCCGGCCCGGCGGCACGGGCGGCCGGTGCGGTACATCGGGACGTTGCGGCCCTGCTCGATGTGCCGGACGGGGACGCCCGCCTCCAGCAGCGCGGCCTCGAAGGTGAAGCTGCAGCCGATGAGGAAGCTGACCAGGTCGTCGCGCCAGTACTCGGTCGCGTCGCCGACCTCGGCCACCGGCTCGCCGTGCTCGTACACCACGTACCCGGGCAGGTCGGTACGGAGGTCGCCGCCGAACAGGGCGGCGGAGGTCTGCCCGGGCTCGGTCACGTCCAGGATCGGGCAGGGTTTGGGGTTGCGCTGAGCGAACAGCAGGAAGTCGTAGGCGTGCTCGCGGGGCACCGCGATCAGGTTGGCCTGGGTGCGGCCGGCGCACCAGCCCGCGGTGGGCACCCGCAGCCCCGCCCGGAACAGGCCCCTGGCCTGTTCCGGGGTGAGGGCGGCCGGGTCGATCGGCCGGTCGGTCATGGATTCACCTTAGTTCCAGAGGTCGGCGATTCCGGTCAGGGAGTTCCAGCCCAGGTAGAGCGACAGCAGCCAGGCGGCCACGCCGAGCAGCAGCAGCCACTTCGGGTAGCGGTAGCCGCCGAGCAGGTCGCGGCGGCGGGCGGCGACCCACATCAGCAGGCCGAGGCCGAACGGGAGGATCAGCCCGTTCAGGGCGCCCGCCAGGATCAGCAGGGTGACCGGCGTGGTGCCGAGGGACAGGTAGATGACCGTGGACAGGGCGATGAAGGCGACCACCAGGTAGTCGCGGTTGCGCTTGATCCACGGGTGGAACGAGACCAGGAACGTGACCGAGGTGTAGGAGGCGCCGATCACCGAGGTGATCGCGGCCGACCACATGATCAGGCCGAAGACCCGCAGCCCGGTCTCGCCCGCGGCGTGCTCGAAGGCCGACGGCGCGGGGTTGTCGGCGGCCAGCTTGGCACCGCCGGCGACCACGCCGAGTACGGCCAGGAACAGCAGCACCCGCATCACCGCGGTGACCAGGATGCCGGTGACGGAGGCGCGGGTGATGCCCTGGACGTTCTCCGGGCCGGTGAGCCCGGAGTCGATCATGCGGTGCGCCCCGGCGTAGGTGATGTAGCCGCCGACCGTGCCGCCGATCAGGGTGGTGATGACCAGGAACTTGACCTGGTCGGGGGCGACCGTCTGGACCAGCGCCTCGCCGATCGGCGGCGAGGAGACGATCGCCACGTACAGCGTCATCACGATCATGGCGAGGCCGAGCACGACCACGATCCGGTCCATCGCCACGCCGGCCCGCTTGCTGAGGAAGATGCCCACCGCGACCAGCGCGGAGAGGGTGCCGCCGATCTTGACGTCCAGGCCGAGCAGCGCGTTCAGGCCGAGCGCGGTGCCGGCGACGTTGCCGATGTTGAAGATGATCCCGCCGAACACGTCCAGCACGGCCAGCGCGTAGCCGCCACCGGGGACCACGCTGTTGGCCAGGTCCTGGGCGCGGCGGCCGGCGACCCCGACCACCCGCCAGACGTTCAGCTGGATCGCGATGTCGACCAGGACCGACACCAGGATCGCGAACGCCATCGCGGCGCCGAGCTCCGCGGTGAAGACCGTGGTCTGGGTGATGAAGCCGGGTCCGATGGCACTGGTGGCCATCAGGAACATCGCGCCGAGGAGCGCGCCGCGGCGTGGCGCCGCCGGCGGTGCCCCGCCCTTGTCGAGCGTGACGTGATCGGTCATGTGGGTCTCCCCTGGAGGGTCGTTTCCAGCAGAGTAAGGATTGTTCAACAATCCAGCAATCCCCAAATTGATAAATTCAGCGATACGCTGACGTTTCCGTCACGTTCGCCCCCGGACCGGAGGGACCCCGATGCCCGCGCAGGAGACCTGGATCGGCAGGATCGAGGCCGCCCGCGGCGACCTCGACAGGTCGAGCACCGCCGCCCGCGTCGCCGGGCTGCTGCGCGAGCAGATCACCGACGGGCTGCTGGCACCGGGCGAGCGGCTGCCCGAGGCCGAGCTGTGCCGGGCCGCCCAGGTGTCGCGCAACACGCTGCGCGAGGCGTTCCGGCTGCTGGTCCAGGAGCGGCTGCTGGAGCACCGGTTCAACAGCGGGGTGTTCGTCCGCCGGCTCACCGCCGCCGATCTCGCCGACCTCTACCGGGTCCGGCGCATCCTGGAGGCGGCGGGCGTACGGGACGCGCTCAAGGCGTCGCCGGAGGCCCTGGAACGGCTCGACGCCGCGGTGGCCGAGGGGGAACGCGCCGCCGAGGCAGGGCGCTGGTCCGCGGTGGGCACCGCCGACATCCGGTTCCACCAGGCGATCGGGGCGCTGTGCGGCAGCCCCCGGGTGGACGAGGTGATGCGGCACCTGCTGGCCGAGCTGCGGCTGGTGTTCCACGAGATGGGCTCGCCGCGCGAGTTCCACGAGCCGTACCTGGCCCGCAACCGGGTGCTGGCCGACCTGATGGCGCGGGGCGAGATCGCGGCCGCCGAGCGCGAACTGCTGTCGTACTTCGACGACGCCGAGGCACAGCTCACCGGCGCCTACCACCTGGACGGGGAGCACCGGCCCGTGACGTGACATGACAGGACGTGAGTAGACTCCCCGCGTGCGGTTGCTGATGGTCTTAGGCGTTCTGTCCCTTTTGTTGGCACCGGCGACCGCGCACGCGGCACCCGCGCCGCCCAGTCGCGCCGATCTGCTGGCCGAACGGCTCGCCGCCGACCCGATCCACGTCACCGACCACGCGCCGCGCGAAGTGCCCGCCGACGCGGCGCGTGCCAGGATCCGCGCCCTGGTGGCGCGGCTGGGCGTACCCGCCTACGTCGTCGTCGGCCCCGCCTCACTCCCGGTCTCGCAGATCGACAACCGGGATCTGATCCCGCTGCTGCACGACCGGCTGAACAAGGACGGCGTCTACATCGTCACCAATGCGAGCGGGAACGGCTCGGCCCGGCAGTACGGCGGCTCGCTGCCCGCCGAACAGGCCTGGCTGACCGCCCGGATCGAGCTGCCCTACAAGGCCGATGTGGTCGCGCATGTCGAACGCTTCGTGGAGATCATGACAGCGCCCGACATCGCCGCGCGGATCACCCGGCGGCGCGAGGCCGTCGAGCCGCCCCGCCGCGACCTGGGCGGCGAACGCGACCGCAAGGAGCAGCGGGCGATGGTGATCGGCACGGCCATCGGCACGCTGCCGGTGATCCTCCTGCTGGCCGTTCTGCGCCTGCGGAAGGCCCGGCGATGAGGATCCTCACTGTCATCGTCACCGCGCTGGCGCTCGTTCTGCCCGCGCCCCTCGCGCACGCGGCCCTGCCGCAGGACCGGTGGGCCAGGGTCGCCGCCGGGCTGGCCGAGGACCCGCTCTTCGTGGACATGGACCTGGCCGACACGCTCGGCCGCCAGGAGCGCGCGACGATCAGGTCGGCGATGGCCAGGACGTCCCGGAGCCTGGGCGTCCCGGTCTACATCGTCGTGATCCCCAACACCATGGAGTCGGAGTCGTACGGCCGGCACGAGACGTTCCTGTTCGGCCTGCGCGAACGGGTCGGGCGGGACGGCCTCTACCTGATCGCCGGTTCCCGGGCCGGGATCGAGGCCGTGCCGTTCGGGGTCCCGAGGCGGCTGTCGCGGTACGGCGCCATCTCGGAGAAGCTGCGCACGAGCGGCGACGGCGACAGGCCGTTCGCCGACTTCCCCCAGCGGCTGGCGCAGGTACTCGACATCGCCGCCACCGCCCCGGCCGGCCCGCCGACCAGCCCCGCGCTGATGGGGTCCGTACCGGAGATCGGCCAGGAGGACGTCCGGACACCGCTCAAGGTCGCCTTCTGGGGTCCCTTCCTCACCGGCCTGCTGGTCCTGGGGCCGCTCGCGGTCCTGCTGCTGTACGGAGCGTTCCGGCTGGCCCTGTGGACGCTGCGGTGGCGGCCCAGGGCGGCGTCCGCGTCGGTCAAGCCGTCCGTACGGGCGCTGCATTCCCTCGCGGCCAAGGGGCTGAGCGCGCTCGGCCAGGAGCTCGCACCCGACCGGCGCTACGCGATGCGCGCCTACGACGCCGCCCGGATCCTGTTCGACGAACTGGGCCCCCGCCCGCCGCGCGAGGACGCGGACGCGGTGCTCGATCTCGTCGGCGTGATCGTCCTGGTCCGGCAGGGACGGGCCGCGCTCACCCGGGACAGGCCCGACCCGCCGTGCTTCGTCCACCCGCTGCACGGGCCGTCCAGCGGACGCCGCAGGCTGCACGGGCAGGGAAGACTCCCGGTCTGCGCGGACTGCGCCAATGGCCCCTGGACCAAACGGGTGCTGCGCGTCCCCGACGGCCGTCCCCACTACGACGTGCCGGGCCGCTGGAAGCGCGGAAGCTTCGGGACCCGGCGGACCGACCTGCCCTCTGACGTCCTGGAGTCACTCGGTGTCGATTAACCCAGCGTCGATCGACCCGGCGTCGATCAAGGAGCCCTCGCCCGGAGAGCGGATCGCCACGGCGCTGCGCAGGTCGCCGATCCACGTCGACCCGTCGCTCGCGTCGGCCGTACCGCCGGCCAAGCGCGCGGAGCTGCTGGCCCGGATGCGCCGGTCGCCGATCCCGATCTTCATCGTGATCGTCCCGCTGGTGAAGGGCGGGACCTGGGACGACCCGAACGAGCTGGCCACCGTCGTACACGACCGGCTGGGCGCGGACGGCGCGTACCTCACCCTCGACAAGTACGACGGTCAGCTGTCGGCCGAGCAGTGGGGCGGTACCGAGCAGTCCAGGGAGAACACCCGCGCGGCCGCGAACGTCCCGTTCTTCCAGAAGGACATGAAGGACGCGATCCTGACCGACCGGCTGCTGCGGGCCGTCGACCTGATCGCCGCGGGACGCGGCAAGGCCGAGTACGAGAAGGTCACCGCCCACCTGGGCACGAGCCCCCGCGCGAGCCCCCGGACGGACGCTCGCAGGGACGCGCCGCGCACCGAGGACTCCGGCGGCCTGCCCGTCCTTCCCCTCGGCGCGGCGGGCCTGGGCGTGGCCGCCCTGGCGGGGCTCGCCGTCTGGCGCTGGCGCCGGACCGGCCGCGTCCAGCCCGTCACCAATCCCCTCCTGCTGTCGCGCACCGTCCTGGCCACCGCCGACCGCGCGAGCGAGGACGAGCTCCGCGAGCAGGCCGCCCACGAGGTGGTGACGTTCGGCGAGCTGCTGGACCGGACGGAACTCGACACCTCGAGCGAGGCGGTGCACGACGCCATGACCCGCGCCCTGGACGCCTACCAGGCCGCCGGCAAGGTGCTCGACTCCGCGCGCGGCCTTCCCGATCTCGCCGGCGTTCTCGTCCTGGTCGACCGCGGCCGCGACGCCCTCGCCTCCGCCGGTTCCCTCGCCGCCGGCGGCAGAGCGATCCCGCCCAGCCCGCTGTGCTTCTTCAACCCCCTGCACGGCGACTCCACCACGAGCGCCAACTGGCGCCCCCTGGGCCAGCGCAAGCAGCTGCGCGTCCGGACGTGCACCGCCTGCGCCAGGGCCGTCCGCGCGCACCGTACCCCGGAGGTCCTGGCCGCGCGGGTGGACGGCGGCGACGTCCCCTACTTCGAGGTCGAGAAGGACATCTGGGCCGAGACGGGCTACGGCCAGCTCCGCGACGACCTCGTCCACCGCGTCCTGCGCGGCGACCTGCGCCGCTGATCGTCTCGTCGCCGACCGTCTCGTTCCGAGAGGTCAGTCCCGAGGCATCCGCTCCACGCGGACGTCGTGCTCCGCGGCGTCCGCGTGGGCGAAGTCCAGCAGCCGCGCGCCTTCCTCGGCCAGGCCTTCCGGCGGCGGGCCGAACGTCCTGATCGTCAGAACGGCCGAGTCGCGCTCGCGCTCGATCCGCCACTCCCCGCCGGTGCGGCCGTCCACCAGGACCCAGCCGGGCAGCGGCCGGCGGTCGCCGGTGTTCCGCGCGCGGTGCTCCTCGGTGATCACGCGGCCGCGGTCGGCGTGCGAGAGCAGCAGGTTGTCGAAGTCGTACAGCAGCCTCGGCGGGGCCGGGACGTCGCCGCCGGGACGCGGCGCGTCCGGCAGGTCGAACAGCTCCTGGCCGTCCTCGCCGGTGAACGTGACCAGCCGGAGCCGGTCCACGATCTCGCGCAGCCGGGTCAGGCCCGACCAGGTCTGCACGTCCTTCACCGTGGCGGGCCCGAAGGCGGCCAGGTAGCGCAGCACCAGGTCCTCCAGCGGAGGGTCCTCCTCCAGCGGCGCGCCCAGCCACGACTCCGCCGTCAGGTGCGCGATCGGACCGCTCCTCCCCCAGAGCCCGCGCGGCGGCACCTGGACCAGCGCCATCCGGTTGCGCGCGGCGTAGGCCAGCGACGCCGGAGCGCGGTCGCCCCATCCGGCCGCGCGGCCATGCTCGGCCAGCAGCGCGCCGAGCTGCTTGAACGTCAGGGGCGTGCCCTCCAGCAGCGGCCGGGCCGCGGCCACCAGTTCGTCCAGGTCCAGGCCTTGGACTGGCTTGCCGTGCGTGTGATTGGAGAGCAGGTCGCGATCCAGGACGGGCTGGATGAGCGGCCGCATCCAGCGGCAGTCGCGCGCGCTCACCAGATGGATGGTCGAGCGCATCAGCGCGATGCGGACGATCTCCCGCCTCTCCAGCAGCTCGGCCACCTGGCCGGGACGTACGTCCGCCAGCCGCGACGCCAGGCCCAGGTACCAGGAATGCGGTGTCTGCGCCTGGAGTCCCGCCAGGTGCTCGACGGCCTCCACGACCGGCAGGTCCGAGCGTTCCAGCAGCAATTGCCGGGCCAGCGTGGCGCGGT